>NZ_JAHLLW010000012.1 GCF_019426345.1 Marinomonas lutimaris | reverse complement strand
GAACAACCTAATTTACTGTCCGGAATTAGTTGACCACTACAAACTATCAACACAATATTGACCAAGTGCCTCATTTGTTTTTGCATAGAATCGTTTCGCATTGAGCAAATCCTTTTCGGCCGATGGCGTAAAGAAAATGTTAAATATCACGATTTAAGCCTTTCTCGTACCTCTTCAAAACTGCGCCATTTTTCAGTTTCATTAAGCTCATGCTTGCGGGTTTCTAATTCTTGCAGGTGCCATTTGGGTGAGTCAAATTCAGCTTGGTTCTGAGCCAATGCACTCATTACGGCTTCCATTAATTCAATTTGACCATCGAATGGTAGTTCTGCGATTTTTTTCGTGTCAATCAACATACCAAGCTCCTTTGTTTGGTTTCTTGAAAATAAGTATACCTATATTAACAAAATAATCATTTCCTCTTTTCACTCGGTTCTTTCCTATTTTATTTTCGTGCATATTGTTTCCGTAGGGCATCATTTTTTGAATGGAGCCAAAGAAGAGATTAACCCCATCCTCCGCCTTCCCCTTGGAAAACAAAAGGGGAAGGGACTTGGTAATCAGTAGTAGTTACCTTCTGCGCTTGAGATCCCGATGCNCATCATTTTTTGAATGGAGCCAAAGAAGAGATTAACCCCATCCTCCGCCTTCCCCTTGGAAAACAAAAGGGGAAGGGACTTGGTAATCAGTAGTAGTTACCTTCTGCGCTTGAGATCCCGATGCAGTCAGTTCGACGCGACGAAGTTGCGCGACTTTATGGAGTTTCAGAGTCATTGTTTGACACCCCATCTCTTACTAAAAAACCAATCTATGCCTTACGATGCAAATCGTCTTGCCAAAACGGATATTAAACAAAATGAATGAGACGTTTGGGCGATAGCCCGATAAAGAGACCTTTTGGTTACTTTTGTACTTTTCTGAATTAAGCAACGGGCAAAAGTTACCCGCTCAGTAGAGCGGAAAAAAGCTCCGATCTTAAAGTATTAGAATGGAAGCTATCTAACCAATAAACTAAAAATAGGGTTAAAGGGGCAAAGCCCCTTGAGCCTAAAAAGGGCAAGCCGCGACAAATGCCACCCATGCTTTGGTAAACGGATGCCGAAACTCCAGCCGATAGGCGTGCAACAACAACCGAGGGTCGTTCTGAAACTCTGGGTCGTAGAATTCATCGCCAATTATCGAGTGTCCGAGGCTTTGCATGTGGACGCGAAGTTGGTGGGAGCGGCCAGTAAAGGGCACGAGTCGAACACGGGTGGTGTTGTTTTCGTAGGCCATTTTTTCCCAGTAGGTGATGGAGTCTTTGCTCCATTCATCGGTGCAGATTACTTGTCTTGGGCGGTTTGGCCAGTCGCAGCGTAGTGGTTTTCGCACTTCGCCTTTTTCTCCTAAAAGATGACCGCGCAGTAGGGCGCGGTATTCTTTTTGGACTTCTCGTTCACGAAAATGCGCATACATGCGTTTTTGACATTCGTGGGTTTTCGCCACGAGGATTAAGCCTGAGGTGGCTTCATCCAGTCGATGTATAGCAAAGGCTTCGCCAAATAAACACTCTGCTCGATGCAAGATAGAATCGAGCTTATCTGGGCCACGTCCGGGCACAGATAAGCAGTTAGCAGGTTTGTTTATTACGGCAAACCATTCGTCTTCGTACAATATCTCTAAGCGAGATAGTTCTAAACTCGGCACGGCATCCTGCACAGGATGTTATTCCGGCTTGGTAGTTAGGATGATACGAATCGCATCCAAGCGGATTTGGTGCTCGTCGATACGAGTCAAACCTTCTTGCATGTTGGTTTCGAGGCGTTCTATGTCTTCATCACGAATGGTGTCGTTGAAGGCTTTCAATTCCACTAAACGTTCGATTTCATTTTGGCAACGATGTTGGTAAGACGTTTTCGCTGCGTGAACGATCGGACGTGCTTGCTCTTGGGCATTTAGCTGGTGAGCTTGCAGCACTTCAATAAGGTTTTTGCGCAAGGCAGCAACCCATTGCTCCGCGACTCGGTTTGGCACGCCTTTCAGCTTTTCTGCCCATTTGTCTGCAGTAAATTGCTGATGGAGGAATTTGCCGTTTGAGTCAGACAATTGCCACATTGGTGTCATTGGCAGAGATTGTGCCAATTTTAAACGTGGGTGTGCCGTCGCTTCGATGACGAACATACTTTCCACCAATACTGTGCCTTCTGGCAATGCAGCGATAGGTAAAATAGCTGAGGTAAGTTTGCCAGAGTCAAAACCTTGGACTTCATCCATCAGCATGGTAATTAATGGATGTTCCCAGGTTGCGAATGCTACGTCTTCACGCTGGCTCGCTTGACGGCGATCAAGCATGAGCATTTTACCTTCTTCTTCGATGCCTGGCAGTGCTTCGAGCATCATGTCGGTAGAAGGGCGCAAGAACCAAGCTGCGCGATCTGGATCATCATTGATGCAGTCTGCGTAGATGTTGAACGCGTGAGTAACTTGCTCAATGTAGTGATGCAGGCCTTTTGTCGCTTGGTTGTTAATCTGTTCGATTAACGCACGGGCTTGTTCTGGGCGGCATGAGCTCATTTCTAGTAAGCGATTACGACCTTCTTCCATTTGTTTTAGTAGCGCTTCATGGTAAATGTTTGCTTCTTTTAGCAAATCAGTGTCGTCGTCTTGACCATGCAAGTACGCATGTAAGCTGTCGCCAAAAGCTTCTTCGACTTTATCGCCAGCACCTGTGGTTCGGCAAAATGCGTTTAGGGCGTGGTGATACCAGTTGAATAGGCGCTCTTGCACACTTTTCTTGATATAAGGTACGTGTATTTGCACGTCGTTTAGTTGTCCTAGACGATCAAGACGACCAATACGCTGTTCTAGTAAATCTGGGTGTTCTGGCAGATCGTACATGACGATATGATGGCTGAACTGGAAGTTACGGCCTTCACTGCCGATTTCAGAACACACTAAAATTTGCGCGCCGTCTTCGTCTGCGAAATAAGCGGCAGCGCGGTCACGGTGGATTAGTGGCATTTGTTCGTGGAAATCCGCACTTTGGAAGCCAGCAAAAGTCAGTTGATCATTTAGCCATTGCGCCATGTCGGCGGTATGACAGATGACGAGGACTTTGTCTGCTTGGCATTCTAGAAATTCTTTTAACCAAATCCAGCGAGGATCTTTTTCCCATAAGCCGTCAGACACTTCGGTTTCTGGTTGCACATGGCGATCAGCGGATTCAAAGTGTTCATTGTTTTCCAACGGATAGGAATGAAGGTAACGATCCGGGAAACCACCAACAGCGGCACGGGTGTTACGGAACATTTCGCGTCCAGTTCCGTGGCGGTCGATCAACCAGCTAATGGCTTCTTTCGCGGCTGCGGTTTGTTCTGCACCTGATTTAGTTGTTAGTGCTTGGAACCAGTCTTTGGCGCTAACTTCTTGTAAGTAAGAGCCAAACGCCGCGTTCCAATCTAGTGCTTTTGGTGAGTTGTCTTCTTGACTGAACGGCAGCAGCGCTTCTGCTAATTCAGCGGCTTGTTTGAAGGCTTGTTGTTGGGCTTGGTAATGTTCGAAGTCGTGGTAATGATCGGCATCCAACAGTTGCAAGCGAGAGAAATGCTCGCGTTCGCCAGTTTGTTCTGGTGTTGCGCTCAACAGTAATAGTGATTCTGTTTTTGCGGCTAAACGTGCCACCACTTGATAACCGATGCTTGGTGTTTCGGGATGCCAAGCAAGGTGATGGGCTTCGTCGACAATCACCATGTCCCATTCCGCATCTAGCATATGCTGAGTGGCTTTCGGGTGTTGGCTTGCCCAATCGATTGGCGAGATAACAAAAGGTTGTTGTTCGAATGGGTTGTCGTCACCGTCCATAAAGTCTTCATACACGGATTCGTTGATCAGTGAGAATGGCTGGTGGAAGCGGCGTAACATTTCAACCAACCACTGATGTTGCAGGTTGGTAGGTGTCAAAATCAGTACGCGTTTGCAAAGACCGTTTAGTAAACGTTGATGCAAGATCAAGCCCGCTTCTAGGGTTTTACCCATACCCACTTCGTCACACAAAAGCGCGCGAGCTTTCGGGCGATTGGCAATCTCGTGAGCCAGATAAATCTGGTGCGGTAGAAGCTCTGCTTTCAAGCCCATTAAGCCGCGCACTGGCGATGCCGCATTGGCCGCTTGGTGTTCAAGGGTATGACGACGCAAGTCGAACCACATACGGCGAGCGGGCGACAATGCCAATAATGAATCTAGCTCGTTTTTGTCATTGCGTGGGAATTGAATTATGGATTCTTCTAACCAATCATCGTCTTCGCTGATACGGTATTCGATTAGGTCATCAATTTCTTCTACTTCCAATATGGTGAAGGTTTCATCTTGGAAGTGCAGTTGATCGCCGACAGTTAAAGTGCGTCGAACAAGACTGGTCTGGTCATTTGAGTATTGACGATCCGCTTCCGCATCAGGGAAGTGCAAGGTAAAAGACTTGTTTTGTTTGTCTACTATCATGCCTACGCCGAGATCTGGCTCGTTGCGGCTACTCCATCTTTGTCCAGTTTGGTACATAGTTATTCGTTGTCCGGTTCAATTAAAGTTAAACTGCCTTGGCATAAATTCGTCAATACGATTTTATGTTCGGGCCAAGTACGTTCAATAACAGCAAGATCAATCACTATGCTATCACTGTATGTTTTGTTGGTTATTTCTATATCGCTCTGTTCTAGCCAATATTCAACCTTACCCAGTAAAGAGTAGGCGATTTTTAGCTGAACGGGGCTGCGCGGGTACACATTTTCATATTCTGTTTGCGAAAGCGCTTCTTGTACGGCTTGGCTATAAGCTCTGACTAAGCCGCCCGCACCGAGTTTTACCCCGCCAAAAAAACGCGTTACGACGACTGTGGTTTCACCATAATCTGAATGCTGTAACACATTCAGCATGGGCTTTCCTGCCGTGCCTTTGGGTTCGCCATCGTCACTTTGATCCCATAAATGGGCATTATTTGGTATACCTGCAATAAACGCCCAACAATGATGGTTAGCATCTGGGTAACGCTGGCGCATTTCTTCGATAAAAGCCTTTGCTGCATCACGTCCGTTAGTACGGCAAACGGTGGTGATGAACTGGCTATTTTTTATTTCTAGATCAAAGCGTTGCGTGTGTGTTGGGCTTAGGTAGTAATCCATGTAAACTTATCGAAACCTTAGTGCGACGGCTTTGCGTGCCAATATCGTATTAAAACAGACATTTAAAATAGCGAGTTTAAATTTATATGACAGATTGGCTTTCGCAATCAGTTTGGGTGTTATCGGGCTTTTGTATCGGCGCGATTCTTCTATCTGGCATTGCTGGCGCTATTGTACAGGCTATGCGCCGTCAGTGGCAGCACACACAAGAAAAAATGCAGCAACAAAATGAGGAATTACAGCGTCTTTTAGAACAATCGAAAGATCAAGTTCATTATTTGGAGAAAGAGTCACTGACTTTAGAGCAACAATTCGCGGCAGCACAAAGTGTTTGGCAAGAAAAGGAAGCTTTTTATCGGGAGCAAAAAAAGCAAAACGAAACTGAATTTAAGCAAATGGCACATGAAATCATGAGTCAGCAAGGCCAGCAGTTGGCGAAAGAAAACGAGCGCCAGTTGGGTTCTTTATTAACGCCGCTTGGTTCGCAAATCCAAAAGTTTCAAGAGAGTGTAGAAAAGAGTTATCAAGAAGAGGCCCGCGAGCGTTTTTCGTTGGTGAAAGAAATCAAAGGTCTGCAGTTGCTGAATCAAAAAATCAGCGATGATGCAGTGAGTCTAACCCATGCATTGAAAGGTCAAAATAAACTGCAGGGTGGTTGGGGTGAAGTGATTCTGGAGCGCATTTTAGAACGTTCTGGTTTGGAAAAAGGTCGTGAATATGAGACGCAAGCTTCTTATCAAACTGCAGAAGGTCGACGTTTACAGCCAGATGTAGTGATCCATTTGCCTGAAGGTAAACAAATCATTGTCGATTCCAAAATGGTGCTGATCAGTTATCTGGCTTATATGGAAGCCGAAACCGATGAAGACAGAAATCGAGCGCTAAAACAGCATTTGGATGCGGTGCGTCGTCATATGAAGGAACTAAGCGCCAAGTCTTATCACGATTTGCCAGGCGTTACTTCGTTGGATTTTGTGTTGTTGTTTATCCCAATCGAAGCAGCGTTTGGTTTGGCGTTACAGGGTGACAATGGTTTGTTTAGCGAAGCCTTCGAGCACAATATTATTATCGTCGGGCCGTCTAACTTATTGGCGACCTTGCGCACCATTCAGAATATTTGGCGCAATGAAAAACAAAGTCAGAATGCCATCGAAATTGCTCGTCAGGCTGGCGCTATGTATGACAAGTTTTCTGGCTTCGTACAGGATATGGATGATATTGGTAGTAAGCTTGATGCCGTGAGTCGTACTCATGATTCGGCCTTGAAGAAGCTAACCGCAGGGCGGGGTAATCTGGTTGCTAGAGCAGAGAAGCTCAAATTGATGGGTGCAAAGACGAGCAAGGCATTGCCAGTAGAGTACCTAAATGACGATACTCTCACTGACGAGTCTAGTGATTAGTTGATATTAAAGTGTGTAATGCCTGATTACGGTCGTACCTCCCTCATCAGGCCTACAAAAATCTTAGCTGATTAATTTTCTTTGTTATTCTGGGAAAACCCAAAGCACAGTGGCCTTATTTATGTAGTTGGTGGTTTGCAGTTCCTGAAGAATTCTAGTGGTCAGTTTTTGCAAGTCAGTGCCTTCTGGAATCTTGGCTGAATTAGCGATGATCTCTAAATCAAGCAGGTTGTTTAAATAGTGCAAGCGAGAGTTAGGGATATCCACATAAGCGGTATGTTGGCGCAATAAAAAGCCTAAGTCCGCCAATATTTGATGACGTGCGGGCAGTTTTAAATGCGGTGGTTTGCCTGACTCGTGAATAAAGCTTTCCGTTTGAATCTTATCGTCTGTGTCAATATGAACCATGACATCTTGCACTTGCGAGTGAGCTTTTTTGATGGTGTAAGCGACCAAATCTCCAAGGTAATGACCTTCGCTGACACTGGCATGACTTGGTACATGGATGTGCATATCTAAATAGATTTTGCCTGCCATGGATCTTGCTCTGACATCATGAGGTGCCATAACGTGTTTTAGGCTGTTGGCCGTTTCTTTGATTTGTGCAATGAGTTTTGGGTCTGGTGCTGTGTCTACCAGTTCAGCTAAGTTTTCCCATACCATGCTGACGGCCATTTTGCCGATCAATAGGGCAACGACAATTGAAGCCACCATGTCTGCCCAGCCATAACCGAAGTAAACACCGATCAATCCAATCAACACAGCAACAGAGGAAAGTGCATCACTACGGCTATGCCACGCGTTAGCAACTAACATTTTGCTGCCAATTTCATCGCCTGCTTTTTTGGTGTAATGGAAAATTGCTTCTTTGATGACGATGGTCGCAACTAACGCCGCAAGGCCATACCAGGTGAATTGCGCTTGTGATGCAGATGCCGTAATCGATTCGTAGGCTATGCCGAGCGCGACGATAATAAGCACCATACCAAGAAATACGGTGGTTAATGTTTCAAAACGAAGGTGGCCGTAAGGATGATTTTCGTCAGGCCCTTGGCGGGAGTTGGCTGAGGCAAAATACACAAATACATCTGTGACTAAGTCAGATAAAGAGTGAATGCCATCCGCGATTAAAGCCTGAGACTGAGAGAAATATCCAGCAACTATTTTGGCTAAACCTAATAGGGCATCCCACACAGCCCCTACAAGGGTGACTCTTATCGCTATGTCTTGTTCTTGCTTCAGTTTTGTCATTAGGTTTTTTGACCTGTTGTAGAATTTTTAAGTGTGAAGGCTATTTAACAAATTTCATCATACTTAACTTAGCTTAAGCTTTTATTAAGGGGGTAGGTTTAAGTAGGAATTAATATCGGATTAGAGCGGTATTTTTGTTAATTTTAGCATTACTAATAAGGGCTGATTATACCTGTTCAAATTGGTGCATTTTGAGGTTTGGTGGCAAGAGTGCCTTGTTGTCTAGCTTACCCAATGTTCTCCCCAAGTTTATCCACGATATCTGTGGAAAAGCTTGGGAAGCTAAGGAAATTAGCGGTGATGCTGAACTTTAATTTATTTCAAACCACAGGCAGTAAGATGCAAAAAACTCTCTCATAGTCAATGACATTAGGGAGAAGTTAGCGTCCATATCAGATAAACCGCCACCTTGAGAATCATTAAAAGCGGCTTCTTTTAGGGCGTCATCAAATTTAATTTTACGTAATGTTAGGTCGTCATGCAGAACGAAGCTCAATTTGTCAGTCCAACGAAGGCCAAGGTTTTTAACGGCCATACCCTGTTGTAAGTGGCGGGTCACGTCTTCAGATAAAGGTTCTAGCGACTTAAAACGAATGGTGGCTTTATCTTCAGAGCCATCTTGTATTTCACACTCGTCACCGGTTTCTAGGCTGGCTGGGACTTCATTTTTCACTAACCAATCTGTCATTAATGAAGAAGGAGAAACTTGTGCTTGCAATGGCGTCATTGGGAAGCTGCCAAGTGTGGTTTGCAAGTGTTTAAACAGTTGTTCTGTCATGCTGGCATTGGTGCTGTTGAGAACCAAAATTTTAGCTTGTAGATCAATGTATGCCCAAATGTCGGTACGCTTTGAAAAAGCTTTCGGACGAAGTGTGAAAACCAACTCGTCTTTCATGTCTGATTTTTCTTTACGACCAACTTTGCGACCTTCAATTAATTCGATCTCAGCCACTTTGGCTTCTAGTTCTTCGCGTACAACGGCAGAAGGCAATACTTTTTCTTCTTTACCAGCGCGGAATAGCAAACAACGATCACTGGCTAGGCTCCACTGTTCACTGTTACGGATAAGAGGCAACCAGCCGAAAGAGAATTCTTCCTGAGAGCCACATTCTTTTAGTGGGAACTCAGGGATTTTGTCGATCAATTCATTAGTATCAAGTGATTCGGTGTCTTTTAGTTGGAAAATCTGGGCGTTCTTGAACCACATAATTAGTCTCTCACGGCTTCTTTAAAGTGTTTTCGGCAAACGGACAAGTAACGGTCGTTACCGCCTATTTCTACTTGTGCGCCTTCTTTAACAGGTATTCCTTGTGCATTGAGTCGAATGACCATAGTGGCTTTGCTGCCACAATGACACACGGTTTTTAATTCTATTAGTTTATCTGACCACGCTAGTAATGCTTTACTGCCTTCGAATAGTTCGCCTTGGAAATCAGTGCGAATACCAAAGGCCAGCACGGGAATGCGCATTTTATCAACGATTTCTGAAAGATCGTAAACTTGTTCTTTTGTTAAAAATTGCGCTTCATCAATCAATATACAGCTCAACGCTTTCGGCTGATGCTCTGCTTTGACTAAAGAGATGAGGTCAGTATTGCTATCAAACAAGCTGGCTTCTGCCGATATACCAATCCGAGAAGCAATTTGTCCTGTTTCATATCGGTCGTCTATCGATGCTGTAAGGAGTAAAACCCGCATACCTCGCTCTTGATAGTTATGAGCGGATTGCAATAAAACGGTGGATTTTCCAGCGTTCATTGCCGAGTAGTAAAAGTACAGTTTGGCCATATTAAGTCTGTTTGCTAGCTTGCTAATTAATTTGGCTGGTGAGTATAGCAAATCAATATCGTGAATGGCCTTATTTTTTGGATCTTGTGTTTTTAGGTTTATCTAGGCTTTTGTTTATTTGCAGTGTTAGCCATTCTGCGCGCTTTAGGCCATTCATCTCGCAAAGCTTATCTAGCTTGTCAATAATGTCTTGTTCAATGATGAGTTCTAAACGTTTTAGTCCTTGTGCTTTTTCTTTCTCTCGCTGTGCTCGTTTATTTATCTTGAGTTGGTCTTTACGAGTGAGAGGTTGTGTGCGCGGACGGCCTGGGGATTTGCCAAAGAGGTCGATTGTGTTCCGATCGGATGACGCTTTTGCCATGGTGTAATGTTCGTATCAATGGATTAATTAGTGAAATGACGTACAAAAAACAAGAACGAAAAACAGTGATTATTTGTTTTTCGTTCTTTAGGTTTTGTCTTTTATTTTTGCGCTGTTTTCTTTTCAGCTTGTTTTTCTGCCATTTGATTGGTGGCAATGAAGTCTAGTAGGATTTCAGACGCTTCTTTTGCGTAAGTGTCTTCTTCGATAGGTTTTATGTCCTCAACCGATTTCAGTAGTTCAAGTCCAAGTGCTTTACGGCGAGTATTTTCACGATCTAGCTCGCTCTTTTCATTGTCTTCTCTTTGTTGAATGCGTGTGCTTTCTTTCAAAGATACCGTTTTATAGGTCTCAACCTGTTTTTTGAACTCATCTATCTGTCCATTGATCGCAATGAAGTTAGGGTCTTTCGCCATTCTAGCTTCATGACGAGGTTCTAAAATAGGTAAGTAAGCAGGCATGTTCCAGTAAACTGGGTAGCGAGTTTCGTGGATTTTATCCCAAGGTAAAGGGTTGTCTAAGGCGCTTTCTCCGATAGTTTCTTTGTCTATCAAAGAAGGAAAGGCGATGTCTGGCATGACGCCTTTGTGCTGAGTACTTTCGCCAGATACACGGTAGAATTTAGCCTGAGTAACCTTAAGCTGCCCCTTGTCCATATCTTGCAAAACTTGAACCGTACCTTTACCAAAGGTTTGATCGCCAAGAATTAAGGCACGGCCGTAATCTTGTAAGGCGCCAGCTACGATCTCAGAGGCTGAGGCGCTCATGCGGTTTACCAGCACCGCCATTGGGCCACTGTAAACAATGGCAGGATCAGAATCGCCTAATGGTGTAACGCGTCCACTTTGATCGCGAATTTGTACCGTTGGGCCAGATGGAATAAATAATCCTGCCAGGGCATTTGCTTCTTGCAATGAGCCGCCACCGTTATTTCTTAGGTCAAGAATCAGTGCCGAAATGTCTTCTTTACGTAGTTCTTCTATAAGCTCTTTTGTATCTCGAGTGGAGCTTTTATAGTTTTTGTCACCCGCTTGGATTGCTGCGAAATCAGAATAAAAAGTTGGCAAGGTAATCACGCCTACTTTGTATTTTTCACCATCGCGTTCCACTTCCACGATTTCTTTTTTGGCAGACTGATCCTCAAGCTTCACTTTTTTACGCACAATGCTAATACGCTTACTCGTCTGTGTGTCGCCTTTGCTTGGTGTTACTTCCAATATTACCTTGGTGTCTCGTTCGCCACGGATCATGTCGACAACATCGTCAAGACGCATACCAACGACATCGACCATAGGTTTGCCTTCTTGGCCGACAGCAATAATTCGATCATTAGGAGAAAGGTCACTTTGGGTTGCTGCTGGACCACCAGGAACTAAACGCACGACTTTGGTGTAGTCATCTTCCATTTGCAAAACAGCACCAATGCCTTCTAGAGATAGACTCATGTTGATGTTAAAGGCTTCGGATGCACGCGGTGCAAAGTAATTGGTGTGAGGATCTAATGCCGCAGTGATTGAGTTGGCAAAAATTTGATAAACATCGACAGAATTAGTTTGGTCGACTTGTTTGATTTGGTTTTTATAGCGACGCTCAAGCGTGGAGATTATTTTCTCCTCACTTTCACCATTGAGCTTCATGGTTAGCGCTCGATTTTTCAGGCGCTTGCGCCAGTAATCATCAAGTTCAGCTTCTGTTGTTGCCCATTTTTGAGTGTCTGGATCAGTATTGAGGTTTTCGTCGACGTTATAATCGAAGCCTTTGATCATCTCTGGTAAATGGTCTTGAAGACTTAGAAGTCGTTTTTCTAAACGCTTAAGATAAAGGTTGTAAATGGTATAAGCCACTTGAGTATCGCCATCTCTTAGGGCGTCATCAAAGCTGTTTCTATATTGCGATAGGTTGTCTATGTCGCTTTTCAGAAAAAAGCTTTTACTAGGGTCTAGAGCATCAATATAGAAATCAAAGGCTTTTTCTGAAATAGCGTCATCAATGTGAGGTCTGTTATAATGAATACCTTCTAGCATCTCAACGAGTTCTTTTGATACTTTGTCGTATTCATGAGGAGGCTGTAGCTCCTGATAAGCAGACGCAGGTGTTGAGGCAAAGGTATAGCCGGTTAAAAGGCAAAGCAAAAGGCGTTTATAGTTCATCCGGTATGGGCTCTCTCTGTCTATTTTATACGTCATTGGTAAAATCATATTAGACACTGGGCTTTAAGGCTAGCCAAAGTGTTAAAAAGTCACTTTTTTAAAGCATTCTGCTTATAGGACATTATGGAATTTTCAAATTTTAATGACTCTTTACTGTCATTTCTTAAATCTTCTCCTACACCTTTTCATGCAACGGCAAGTATGCGTAATGCTTTAACAGCGGAAGGCTTTGTTGAATTATTGGAAGAAGACGATTGGGTGATAGAGGAGGGCGGAAAGTATTTCGTCACACGCAATGAATCATCCTTAATCGCTTTTACCACACCACAGCTCAGTTTTAGCCAAAGTGGTTGGAGAATGGTGGGAGCTCATACTGACAGCCCTTGTTTGAAATTGAAACCCAATGCTCAAGTTGATCGCTTTGGTTACCATCAATTAGGTGTTGAAGTTTACGGTGGAGTCTTGCTTCACACTTGGTTGGATAGAGATTTATCGATTGCGGGTCGTATAACGCTGAAAACGCAGAATGGTGATATTGTTAGCCGCTTGGTTGATTTTAAAGACCCAATCGCGGTGGTGCCTAACTTGGCAATTCATTTAAATCGCCAAGCGAATGAAGGTTTTTCTGTTAACCCTCAAGAGGAAATTTTGCCGATTTTGTGTGGCGCTGAAAACGAGTTTGATTTGCATGAATTGTTAAAATCCCAGCTTAAGAAGCAATATGCAGATTTGGCAATAGATACAATTTTAGACTTTGAATTGAGTTTATATGATACACAGCCAGCGGCTTTGGTTGGTTTGCATAAAGAATATATCTGTTCAGCGCGCTTAGATAATTTGTTAAGTTGCTTTGTTGGTTTACGTGCTTTGTTGGATTCGGATCTGCAGCGCCCTAGCTTACTTATTTGTACCGATCATGAAGAGATTGGTAGTTTGTCTGCTTGTGGTGCGAATGGGCCGTTCTTGGACGATGTACTGCGTCGTCTAACGCCAAATCCTGAGCAATATGTTCAGGCGATTCAGCGTTCCATGTTAGTTTCTGCTGATAATGCACATGCTTTGCATCCAAACTATGCTCATAAGCACGATAAGAATCACGCGCCTTCTATTAATAAAGGTGCAGTGATTAAAGTGAATGCAAATCAGCGCTATGCAACAAATAGTGAAACAGCCAGCGTGTATCGTGATATTGCTGCTGAAGAAAACTATGAGGTCCAGTGTTTTGTTGTGCGTAGTGATATGGCTTGTGGTAGTACGATAGGGCCAATTACATCTGGTGAAATAGGTGTACCGACTATTGATATCGGTTTGCCAACCTTTGGTATGCATTCTATTCGTGAATTGGCGGGAAGTCGTGATGCTTATGGGTTGTATAAAGTGCTAGCTCGTTTTACAAAACGTGATAGGTTGATTACTCGTTAATACCATTCGATAGTTTAATTAAAGTTAAAAAAGCCGTAAAACGATGTCTTACGGCTTTTTTGTGTTTGGTTATAGTGAGCTAAGGATTAATTTTTAGCAACTAGCCACTTATCCAATTCTTTGATCTTGTCTTCATTAAGATCGCCTGTGGCTTCTAATAGTTGTAGCTTTTTGACTACGAAGTCATATCTATATTGCTCATAAGCATCTTGGGCATCGTATAGATTTGATTGAGCATCAAGCAATTCAACTAGGTTACGCGTGCCAACATCATAGCCAGCTTGTGTCGCTTCTAGAGCACTTCTTCTAGAACGAATAAGTTGCTGCTGAGCTTCAATTTGAGCAACCGCTGTTTGCAGGTCTAGATAAATGCTACGAATATTCAGTTCAATTGTTTGCAGTGAGCTTGCTCTTTGTTCTGTTGCTGACTCGGCTTGTGCTACTGCTTGGCGGATGTTTGCATTGATTGCGCCACCTTGGTAAAGCGGAATCGTAACACCTAAGCCAATAGATGAAGTATTCGTTGCGCCGTCTTGCATGGACGCTGGAGCACCGCCGCCATAATCGTTATCTGTACGAGATAAAGATCCAGTGATTGATACTGTTGGCGTGCGCCCACTGGCTTTTTGGATGTTTATATTGTTTTCTGCACTTTTGACAGACAGATCCAATATACGCAATTCTTTGTTGTCACGATGTGCTTTTGCAATTAAAGAATCTACTGTCATGTTTGGATCTAGACTAATAGGATAGTCTTTAGACAGGTCAGGGATATTTAGTATTATTTGTCCAGTTCTTTGGTATAGGGCTTTTTGTGCATAAGACACGCTAGAGCGGGCACTTAGTTCGGTAACTCGAACTGAGTCATACTCTGCTTGTGCATCATGCAAATCAGTAATAGAGGCCAAGCCTACTTCATATTGTTTTTTTGCGCGATCTAGCTGGCTTGCTGTGCTTTTAACCAAAGCCTGAGTTGTCTGTAGAGTTGATTGTGCAGTCAACAGGTTAAAGTATTCAGTTAAAGTCGTAAGTGCTAAGTCTTCTTCAGAGTTGCTAAAGCTAACACCTGCACTTTCAGAACTTATCTCTACCGCATCCACACCGTAGCTTAGAACAGGCGAGTAAATAGGGTAGTTTAAATCTAACGAAAGGCTGTTTGATGTGTTGTCGTAATCGGCAGAGGGAGCATCTATATCACTGTAGCCCAAATTGCCGTTAAAGCTGATATTAGGATATAAATTACCTTTTGCGGAGATTACACCTTCTTTCTGAGCTTGATAAGTTGATGCTGCAGCTCTTAAACCTGGATCGTGTTTTTTAGCCAGTTTATATACTTCGTAAAGGCTTTCTGCATGAGCAGCCGTACTACTTAGAACGGCTGCAGCGATGAGTGATGGTATAATATGCTTTTTCATAGATCTCTGTGGGCTCGTAGTATGAAATATAGTTATAATAGTACCTCAAGTTTTTCGCTTGTGGCAGTGTCATTCTTGCTATATCTATTATCACTATTGACCATATCATAACGAAATAGTTTAAATAGGTTTTTAATGTGGAAAGTTAATGCAAGAATGACATTTTTTTGATCATAATCTTCTTACTTTTTGCCGACTAGTTTTTCAGTGCGATTTTATAAGTAATGGTTTTTGTCGAGTTAGCTTCTATTTCACCAGAAACAAGTACGCTATTCGCCGTTATCGGAACCGCTTCTTTGCCTTCTAATACATCTACAATGCCATTCGTATTTTGCTCTATCTTATAGGTTTGCTTAGTATCTGAATGGTTAACGATAGTTGCTTCCCATACCTGTGTACTCGGCAGTTTTTGAGATGTTGCACTGACTAAAGTTAAATGTCCGCTTATGTCTTGGCTTTTATTTGTTGTAACGTTTACTGGGTAACCTTCCCGAACAGTGTCTAGACGTACTGTGTTTCCAGGAATGAGTAGATCGCCTCTTTTCCAAAATGTCTTATATTCACCGGGCAGGCCATTCTTAGGTAAAGAAAAGCTTAAGTCGTTATAAAAGTTTAAATCAGTTTTTCCAGCGTTGTTATTATAAGTATGAAGGCTAGCTTTATTAGAGCTGCTGTCTATTTTGGTATTGCTACTAGGCAAAGGAATTAATGTATTTGAATATGGTGCAATTGATAGCTTACCACCACCAAGAGAATAACTAACCTCATTGTCTTGGTAATTCACGTTAGGGTTGTCTGCACTCATCATCATTACGCTGCGCTCTGCTTTAAAAAGCTGTGGAGCAGCCGTTCTAGAGTAATGAAGTAGGCTGTTTTGTATTTCGATAGAAGAGCTTGAGTTGTTATGAATCAAAGCCTGCTGATAAATAGAGACATTGTCGTTATCAAAAATCAAACTAAGTTGTGGCGTCCACGATAATTCATTTGTTTGATAGCTTATTTTTTGAGGCTGTGTGTTATTACCTTCAGTTTTTTCTACTTCTGGTTTTTTCTCTGCGGTACTTGTTGTCTCTAGCGGGATTAGATAGAAATCGTCCATGGGTAATGTCATAGAGTAGTCTTTGCTTTTAAGTATAAAAGAACGAGTATTTTTCTCTATGCGTGTCAATGTACCACTGTAACTCAAGTCTCTTTGTCTGTGGGTGACAGTAACTCGTTTGTTTATCTGGTTAAACCAATTAGCATCTTGACTGCTCTCTAGGCGTGTCATCGGCGCAAAGTTGTCTTGGAGCGGTAGCAGCGATCCTGTATTTGGAGTAAGGCTCAGTTGCAAACTGTCTTCTACTATTTGACTGTTATCTAAACCAATAACGGCATTTATTGGGGCGGCAAGCGCTGATTGGCTCGCGGCTCCTACGAGAATGCTAAGGTATAAATAGGTAGGATATTTTTGCATGACCGAGTCCTTCTTGTTTATTGATATACCATCATACTAGTTGTCGTGATGAGTCTTCACACATGTTACCCTAATAAATTGATGTGATCGCAAGGCAATGTAGCAAAAATAAGGGTTTGCAGTGGACAAAAAATTACTAATTATTGACGGATTGAATTTGATTCGTCGGCTTTACGCCGCATTGGAGTCCGAGCAGGATTCAGCTAGACGAATTGAGAGAACCCAAAGTATTGCGATTGAAGCCTTAGCGAAGCTGACGCAGCAATTTGACCCTTCTTATGCCGTTGTTGTATTTGATTCAAATGGTAAAACATGGCGCCATCGAGTTTATCCAGAATATAAACTAGGTCGCGTTCCAATGGATGACGCCTTACTAGAATCTTTGCCAGAATTTGCGAAAGTTTTTCGTTTTAATCATTTGCCTTGTTTGAGAATAGATGGTTGGGAAGCAGATGATCTTATTGCCACGCTTGCCGTTAAAGCGGCAAGTAACAAGGTTAAATCCTACATTGTTTCAACGGATAAAGGTTTTACTCAGTTGTTGGGAGATGATCTTATTCTTCAATATGATTATTTTGCTAAGTTAGGTTATGACAAAATCTGGGTTCCTGGCAAATATGGTGTTGAGCCGCATCAGTTAAATGACTATTGGGCTTTAGTGGGTGATACCACCAATCGAATTCCTGGTGTCAAAGGTATTGGGCCGAAAACAGCCTTAAGTATTATTCGTCTGTTTCCCACCATCGAAGAAATTTATGCAAATCTACCGTCTTTTTCTGAGCGCATTCAGTCAATGCTGGCGGGTGGTTATGAGCAGTGTTTACTGTCTCGCTCATTAGTTGCCTTGAAAACAGACGTAGAAATAGGGGTTCGACTTTCTCAGCTTAGGTATATGGAAAGTAAAGTTGAGAGAATATCAAACTTCTAAGTAGAAAAGATAGGTTTAGCCCCTTACCCATATCTTATGAGACGCTTATAATAGCGGCATTTCAGGCAACGGATAAATGAGATTTTTATGTCAGAGGTAAGAACACGTATTGCGCCATCTCCAACAGGTGACCCGCATGTAGGAACAGCTTATATCGCCCTATTTAATATGGCTTTCGCACGTAAAATGGGTGGTAAGTTTATTTTACGTATTGAAGATACCGACCAAACTCGTAGTACGCCAGAATCTGAAAAAATGATTTTAGATGCGTTACGTTGGTTAGGGCTTGATTGGGCTGAAGGCCCAGATGTCGGCGGAGAATATGGTCCTTATCGTCAAAGTGAAAGGGGTGATATTTATGGTCAATACGCTCAAGAATTGATCGATAAAGGGCATGCATTCTATGCATTTGAGACAACTGAAGAGTTAGATCAAATGCGTAATGAGCAAAAAGAGCAAGGTTTGCCACAAAAGTACGATGGTCGTGCTCTTAATCTGACAGCAGAAGAGGTGCAGGCAAAATTAGATGCTGGCGTTCCTTATGTCATTCGTATGAAAATTCCTGAAGAGGGCGTTTGCGTTGTTCAGGATATGTTGCGTGGCACTATCGAAATCGATTGGGCGCAAGTGGATATGCAAGTACTACTAAAAGCTGATGGTATGCCGACTTACCATTTGGCTAACGTGGTTGATGACCATTTGATGAAAATCACTCACGTAATTCGTGGAGAAGAATGGATCAACTCAGCGCCAAAGCATATATTGTTGTACCAGTATTTTGGTTGGGATATGCCGACTTTATGTCACATGCCTTTGTTGCGTAACCCAGATAAATCTAAGTTATCAAAGCGCAAAAACCCAACAAGTATTCTGTATTATCAGCGTATGGGTTACATGTCTGAAGCGGTAATCAATTACCTTGGTCGCATGGGGTGGTCTATGCCTGACGAGCGTGAAAAGTTCTCGTTAGACGAAATGATTGAGCAATTTGATATTCAACGTGTTTCTTTGGGTGGTCCGGTTTTTGATGTTGAAAAACTGAGCTGGCTAAATGGCATGTGGATTCGTGAGAATTTAACGCCAGAAACCTTTGCACAGAAATATATTGAATGGGCGCTTAACCCTGAATACTTGATGAAGATTTTACCACTGGTTATTCCTCGTGTTGAAACCTTTTCAGATGTTGCTGATGTGGCAGGTTTTTTCTTAAAAGGCATGTTGCCAATTACGAAAGAAGATTTCTCTACTATTAAAATGGAAGAAGAAACACTTCGTAAGGCTATGCAGTTTGCTTTATGGCGTTTGGAAGCATTGAATAAATGGGAAAAAGACGAAATCTTTAATGATATGAAATCATTAGCTCAAGCGATGGAAATTAAGCCGAAAGACTTTTTTGCCCCCTTGTTTGTTGCTATTTCAGGAACAACGGCATCTGTTTCTGTTTTTGATTCAATGGCGATTTTAGGTTCTGATATTTCTCGGGCTAGAATGCGTACTGCAGTAAATGTACTTGGTGGCCCTTCTAAGAAAGAAGCGAAACGTTGGGAAAAAGAATACGCTGACCTATAAACGGCTCGTATTTCTTATTAGCAACAAAAGCTAAAGAAAAGTTGAGTAAAAAAAACCGGCTATCAAAGCCGGTTTTTTTTATATCAGTCGTTTGCCTTTAAATTAACGAGTAGTAAAAACACTCGTCTTTTTATCTAAGCTGCTTACCTGATTATGTATATCACGGGTATTACCTTCAATGCTATTGATATAGCTATTGTCTCGTTGAAGTTGTTGGGCAATTTTGTCCATTTCTTCACTCATGTGTACTGCAGTTTTAGCAACTTCTTGGATAGAGCGGGCCATATCGATAGAAGAGGCTGAGCTGGTCTGAGCATTTCGCTCAATCTCTCGAATAGCCAATTCTGCTTTCTCGCTGAAAACTTCAATTGAGTGCAGGCTTTCTTGGCCACTGTGCATAGTTTCGATTGCTGTTTGTGTGGATGATTGGATAGTACTAACAATGTCGGTGATTTTAGCGGTTGCATCAACTGTTTTTTCAGCAAGTGAGCGTACTTCATCGGCAACAACGGAGAAGCCTCGACCCGCTTCGCCAGCACGCGCCGCTTCAATGGCTGCGTTTAGTGCTAGAAGGTTAGTCTGGTTTGCTAGGTCGTTGATCATGCCGATAACGTTGTCGATATCTTTTGATAATTGGCCAAGCTCATTAAGTTGTTCACTTGTTTTGTTAACAACACTAATAGTACTAGAAAGGTTTGATAGAGCGCTTTTAATGGTTTCTGCGCCTACTTTAGCAGATTCATAAGTATGTTGAGACTGACTACTTAAGTCTTCTGTAGTGCTGGAAATGCTAGAAATAGTTGTGGAAATCTCTTCTGTTGCCGCAGCAAGAGAATTTGTTTGTTCGCTAACGGAACGGTTACTCTGTGCGATGTTAGTAACTGAGGTGTTAAGTTCTGTGACCATGTTGTTGACACCTTGAGTGGTATCGACAACGTCTCCAATAACGGAGCTTAGTCCCGTAGTCATTTCATTTACAGAGCTACACAAAGAGTCAAATTCATCGTTGCGTTTTTTATTGACATGCAAGCGTGCTGTCAGGTCACCACCTTTTACTTTGCCTAAGTCTTTAATGATTTGGTTCAGGGTACTGTTTACGCTGCTGCCGATCCCCATCATCATAAGTGCAGCAATAACAGCAACAACAATACTTACAATGATCAAACTAATGCTTGCTTGCTGAGAGCTTTCAGAAGCTTGTTTACGTGCTTCTAAAACCGCTTTTTGCATATAATCAACCGCAGCTAGGCGCGTTTGAGCAAAATCGGCTTTGCTGGCTATGAATTGTGCCTGCAGCGTTTTTAGTTGTTGGTTTTCTTTGTCAAAATTTTCGACAGCGGCAAAATACTTATTAATGACTTCACCAAAGCGTTCTTCAAGACCGAAGTTAGTTACGCGTTTGTAGAATTTTTCATAGCGTTCCATGAAGGCCGCTTTATTCGCTGGAGCTGGCTCAAATATGAAGTTTTTTTCTGCTTCGCGAACGGGCAAAAATTCTTGTTTTACTAGGCTGAGGAACGATATCTCTTCTGTTACTTTTTCGCCTAATTGAGAGATCTCCCCTTTGAGGCCGGAAGAACCATTAAAGCCTACTTTTTGTCTCTGGTTAACTAATAACTTTAAGGCTTCACTGTAATTTGCTAAAGAGGCTGTGATGCTTGTGATGTTCTTTTTCGCTTCGGGATCTTGAAGAAGGTTCATGTCTTTTTCAAGAGTGGCCATGAAGCTTTCATGATTGACATTTAGCTGCTCTAGAAAACTTGCGTAGGTATCGTTATTGATACTAGAGAGAGACTCGTATTCTTCCATTAAGGTAATGATTAGAGAGGCTAGGTCTTTATCTACTGTGGTTAGACGTTCAAATTTTGAAGATGAACTTTCTTGAACATTCAATCCTTGTAAAGCAACTGCAGTTACAACAACGAATCCAAGAATAGCCGCAATCAGTAATGAGAGTAACTTGGTACGAAAACTAAGGTTAGCCAACATATTATATCCTGCACTTTTTATTATAGGTTTAACCGATAGGCATCAGGATAAGTGTAATAATCATTCTTATCATCTGGATTTTGCCTATCAAAGCATTACAAATATTTACTTAAGCATTCTATTTCTACTATGAACTTATTTGCAATTAATTGACATAAAAATATGAATTTATCTTGTGTGAATAATGTGTGCAAGTGTCGTTTTTTGTTGCAATTTATGAAGAGGGTTGTTCAAAAATCATGCGGGCTTAGCCACACTTCTGTTTTTTTGCTGCCAAGATAGCTTATTTTTCCAGGATAGCGAGCTATGCCGCTAGAGCTGAATTCAAATTTGTAGGTTCTTTTTATTTTGATTGTTCCATGTTGCCATATTGGTTTCCATTCCTCACCACCAACACTATCCTCTAATAATTGTAAGTTAAGAGATTCACAATGTTTTTTTG
Source organism: Marinomonas lutimaris (assembly GCF_019426345.1). Taxonomy (GTDB): domain Bacteria; phylum Pseudomonadota; class Gammaproteobacteria; order Pseudomonadales; family Marinomonadaceae; genus Marinomonas; species Marinomonas lutimaris. The sequence goes on along the minus strand of NZ_JAHLLW010000012.1, from coordinate 106,927 downwards.
CGCTGATTAGGGCTTGTTCTCGAATAGACGTGTTTTGCCACCATGCGTACAGAGCGGCAGCAATCAAAAGGAGTATGACAATATCGGAGAGTTGTAGGTTCATGTATGCCAAATAAATTTTAATAAAGTTTGAACATCATAACCAATAGTAGCGAGAAAAAAATAGTCGTTAGTAAAAGAAATACGTGGCTACCTCCAAGCAGGAGAGAAAGGAGAGGTAGCCACGGTCTTCACGCTATGTAGAGCAAGTCGTAAAATTATCTCATTAATAAAAAGCTAAATTTGGGCATTCGGGGCAGCGAATGTTTGGGTAAACCAAATTTGAGTCGTTAGCTTAAATATAATGGCCAGTCAGGCGATAATCTATGCGGCTTCTACTGCTCTCTCTGCGTAAAGTTGGATAACCCACTGCTCAATACGTTGATCAGTGAGTTCAAATTGTTGGTCTTCATCAATCGCTAAGCCGACAAAGAACTCTTTGCTATCTACACAAGCTCTAGAGGCTTCAAACTCATAACCTTCTGTTGACCATTGGCCAATGAAAGTGGCATTAGTTGGCAATAATTTTTCATATAGCCAACCAACAGCGTCAACAAAATAATCGCCGTAGCCAAATTGATCACCTAGCCCATATAGCGCTATGACACTATCTTCAAGTGCTAGTTCGGCTAAACTGTCTCCAATGTCTTCCCAATCAGATTGAATGCCACCAAAGTCCCAAGTAGGAATACCTAAAATCAGCATGGGGTATTGTTCAAGCTGACTAAGCTCAATATCTTTAATGTTGAATATGTCTACTTGTTCACCAAGTTCTTCCCATTGTTTGGCTATCTTGTGGCCAACCTCTTCTGTATTATTTGTGTCTGTGCCGTAGATAAGAGCGATTGTTGATTGAGCCATGCTATGCCTTTGCTTTCTGTAATTTAGTGAATTTGTCCATATTGGTGGCTGCTGACACCAAAGTGTTGAATAAAAGCGGCTTCGAATTGATCTTCTGAAAAACCACTTTGGGCCACAATATGTGATTTAGCTGTTGGGTCTTGTCTTAGTTGAGCTGCTGCAAATTTGATTCTGCTACGAGTACAGTAACTTTCAATGGACTGCCCAACAATAAGGTTGAAGCCAATAGCCAGAGCTTCGGTATTTAGCCCAACTTGTTGAGCTAGGTGCTTGATGTTTAATGCATCGTGCTCTGGTGTTTCGATTAGATTTTGCGCGTGGAAAAGTTTGCTTTGACAGCCTTCACATTGCGACAAATGACTCAGCATTTGTAGTTGTTCTATCAAGGTGAAGATAAGTGAATAAAGGTGTCCTGCAAGGCTGATTGAGTGACCTTTGTGCGCCAATATTGGTTCAATTAAAGTAAGGGTTCTTTCTGTAATTGGAAGCTGGATAATGGCGTTTTCATTGCCCAATTTTTCACGCATAGCCATAAAATGTTGGATGATTTGGTCTTCTGTTTCGCCAAGTACAGCAGCCAGATGTTCAGGACTAATACGAGCTTGCAGCAGACTATGTTCATCGCCTTTTGACATCAAGAAATGACCATCAATATTTTTCGGCTGATATGAAATTTGTACGGAATTTATATCTTTTGCTGTTTGTATTGGTCCCGTTCCTAAGAAAGAAAAATAGAGTCCTGATTGTGCTTCTTCATAAAGTGAGAGATCTGTATCGCTACTTAAGTGTTGGTTAAGCAATTGCAAATTTGGAAGCAAGGCGAGTAGTTGTTTATGGCCAGATAGCCATGGTGCCACTTCTTTTTTTATTCTTCCTGAATTGTCATACACATCGCGCATGTTTAGTTGCATCGTATGTTGCCTCAATCTGATAATGGTTATCATTAAAAGATCTTTTGGTTTTCAATGCAAGTGATTCTCATTAAATATTTTGTATGAGAATCACTTTATTAATATTTTTATCTGATGTGTGACTTGGAATAGGGAGGGTTAGTCTAAATAATCTGTGCGATTTAAGCCGTATTTTTGCATTTTTTGATTTAGTGTTCGGCGTGGCAGTTGAAGTTGTTCTAAGACAAGTTGAATGATGCCTTTTTGCTGTCGGATACTGGCTTCAATTAAGCTGCGTTCAAATTCTTGCACCTTTACGCTCAGTGGTAGTGGTGTGATGGTGTCTATATCGTCTTGTGCTTGATAGCCAGCCAATATCTTTGCTACGCTTGTATTGGGTTCAAGAGCATAACGCAATGCAACGTTTCTAAGCTCGCGAACATTTCCAGGCCATCCATACAAAGTTAATGTTTCGTGGTCTATTGGACTTAGTTGTCTAAAATCTCCGCCTCGCTCTTTAACCGCCATTCGACAAAAGTGCTCAAAAAGTAATGGGATGTCGGATCCTCGATTACGTAAGTCTGGCAGATGTATTTGCGATACATTTAGTCGAAAGAATAAATCTTGTCGGAAGTGTTCTAATGTCTGTAGGTCACTTTTTGCGGCGGCAACCACTCTCAGGTCTATCTGGATCGTATTGTTACTACCGACTCGTTCAAGTTGATTTTCTTGTAGTACTCGTAGCAATTTAATTTGCATGGCCAGCGGCATGCTTTCTATTTCATCGAGAAATAACGTGCCACCACTTGCGTGTTCAAGCTTACCAATTCTTTGTTTGTTAGCACTGGTGAACGCGCCAGCTTCGTGCCCGAATAGCTCGCTTTCGAAAAGATCTGACGGAATTGCGGCGCAGTTTATAGCGACAAAGGGGTTAGTGCTTCTTGGGCTACAGTCATGCAAAGCTTTCGCAACGAGTTCTTTTCCGCAACCGGTTTTTCCGTAAACAATCACATGAGTGTCCATGCTAGCAAAGGTGCGGATTTGCTGCCTGACGCGAATTATTTGCTCATTCTTTCCAATAATGGTCTCTTCTAGACCATGTAAGTCGCCAAGATATTGCGATTGGTTGGCATGCTGTAGTTGGACTTTTCTCAGTTGAATGGCTTTTTCGACAGTTTGTAGCAATCGATTTGGATCAAAGGGCTTTTCAAGAAAGTCAAAAGCGCCATCTCGCAAAGCGTTGACTGCGGTGTCTATATCGCCATGGCCTGTTATAAGAATAAAGGGTAGCTCATGCTCTTTAGATAAGCAGTCACTCATTAGTGTTAAACCGTCTATTGGTGTCATGCGGATATCACTGACAATGATGCAGGGTAATCCAATATCAAATCGATCAATCAGCTCTTGAGCTTCGTGAAATTCTCTTACTGCATAATTTGATAAGCGCAGCCATTGAGCCGTTGTTGAGCGAACAATATCGTCGTCGTCAAGGAGCCAGATTTCAATGTGATTGTTGGTGTTACTGTTTTCCATATTAGGCCTTTAACAGAGTTAAGCGGAATACGAGTTTTGAATCGCTGTCATGATACGCCTTTAGTGTTCCATTCATGTCTTTTGCTAGGTTTGCACTAATAGCAAGCCCTAGCCCTAGGCCTTTTCCAATTGGTTTTGTGGTGAAAAAAGGCTCAAAAATATGCGTAAGTTGGGACTTTTCTATTCCTGGTCCGTTGTCTTGATAGCTAATAGTGATCTGCTTGTCGTGTGTCTCTAACGATATTTTAATACTTGGTGTGACTTTCATTTCAGAGCAAGCCTGGACTGAATTACTGATCAAATTAGAAAAAATTCTCTCTAGTCGAGTCGGTTCAGCAATGACAGCATCTAGGTTATTAAGTTTTATTTCCCAGTGTATACCATGAACATCGTCTCCAAGGCTTTCTATGGCTCGCTCTATAGAGTGTTTGACTGAAGTGGGTGCAAGTTGCTCAGGTCTTCGATAAGCGAGTACTTTTAGCTCGCTGGTTAGTTTTTGCATCCGAACAACAAGCGATTCTAGGTCGATAAGCGTTTTTAACGCTTGCTCTGAGTCTTGGCGTTTAAGCAGTAATTCTGCAGTATAGGCTAGTGTTCTTATACCTGTTAGTGGTTGGTTTAATTCATGAGCGATAGCGGTCGACATTTGTCCTATCGCAGCGAGTTTTTCTGTTCTTAATAGTTCTTTTTGCGCAGCTTCTAGTGCTTTTGTTCGTTCTAATACGCGTTCTTCAAGTCGGGAGTTTGCTTCTAGCAAATTGAGCTCTGCTTTTTTTCGTTTGCTGATGTCTAGCAAGGTGACCAAGTAACCTTGTGAATCACTCCACTTCAAGGATGATACTGATAGCAGTGCTGGAAAAACCTGACCGTTCTCTTTTTGCAGTACAACTTCTTGCTCTAGCAAGTTTGTTGCGAGTGTATTGCTTGCAACTTCTTTTGTTTGTAGGGATTTAATAAAGGTTAGTGCGGTTTGGTTCTCTGGGCAATCTGGTAGAAATTCATACAAATAGTGGCTGTTAAGTTCAATTCTTTGACCGAAATAACGCACACCCATAGGGTTAACAAAAGATATCTCACCGCGCTTGGTGAGTTGTAGTAATCCCACGTGAGTATTTTCGATCAGGACTCTTTGGCGCTGAGCGCTATTGGCAATAAGTAATTCATTTTCCAGTTTTGATGCGATTTTTAGTGAACGTTCTCGACGGTAAAGCCAGAAAAGGAATATCAGCGCAAAAATCCCTAGACTAATAAAGGCAATATTTTGAGCTTTTTTATGAATACCTTTTAAATTTGATAAGTAATGAATTTGCCACTTTAGGTCATCTAACGTGACATTTTGTAAAAGATAATTCTCATCATTAAGGTGGTAAATTTTAGAGCGAGTATTATTTAAAAATTGAACGTCAGTATGGTCATCTAGCCAATTACTCACTAAGAGCCTGTTTAATTTACTGGCTAAAAAGATAAGACTATTTTGATCAGTCATCACAACAAGATCATCGAACAAATTCCAGCGTTCGATTAAATCAGTCACGTTAATGCGAACCGCGACAGCACCAGCTAAGCCAGCTTTTGTATACACAGGAGCCAGTACTAGGTGGGCTGACTTGTATTGTTTTGGGTTGTAGCCAGAGACAAGAATATATTCTCCTTGTTGTTCTCTAAGCACATTGCTCAAGTCTTGTTTGCTAAAGTAGTCGTCTAAATTGAAATGAGGGGATTGTTCGCTGGATACCAAAAGATCCCCTTGCGCAGACAAAATAAACCAGTCTTGCGTTTTAGATACATGAGTTAGGTCTTCTAGTTGGCGTTGTAGGCGTTTTGTTAATACTGGATCTTTAGGGTTGTTCATAAAAGCCAGTAGTGTGGGGTTGTCAGCAAGGGCGTAAGGGAGGATGTGATAGTTTTTTAATTCATTACGTAACTCAATAACATAATCAAGTAGCTGATCTTGGCCTTCTGAGTGTTTGTCTATAATGAGTGCTTGATAAGCGATGGTGTTTACGCCAAAAAACAGTAGAGTAAGTAGAGTGCAACCGAAGGTAAGAAAAAAAAGACGATGCTTACGGAATTGTGAAATCAAAGAGAGTCTCGCGAGTCTTTATTATGTTTAGCCAGTTTTCAACGTTTAATCAGATTAAATTAAAACTGCGTAACAAAGTAACGCCAATGCTGGTACTAATCAAGGATGCGATGGTGGTTATAACGATGATGTTTGCTGCAAGGGTAGAATTTCCATTCATGGCGCGAACCATAATATAGCTGGCAGAGGCAGTTGGAGCTGAAGACATAAGGAATAGAACGCCAAGCTCCATGCCACGATAACCTAATAAATATCCTCCAAATGTTAGAATAAACGGGATAAATATCAGTTTTCCTGCGGATGCTATGATCGCTCCTAACATACCGTTTTTTAATGACTTAAAATTGAGTGATGCGCCAGCACATAATAGTGCTAAGGGAAGAGTCATCTGTGCAAAATAATCGCCCGCTTTATAAAGCGTTGAAGGTAATGAAAGCCCTGTTAGTGATGCAATAAAGGCCGCTAAAATAGCAATGATTAGAGGGTTCTTTGCTATGCCTTTCATTATGCCTTTTAGGCTAGCGTTTGCTCCGAGCGCACGATTTAAGCCAATTACGGATAATATATTGAATAATATGGTAACTCCGCCCAGATAGACTGATGCTACGGAGAACACTTCATTGTCGTAAGCATTAACACAGTAAGCTAAGCCAATAATGCCCATATTGGAGCGAAAGGCACCCTGTACCAACACTGCCCGTTCCGCTTTGTCCGGCTCCCAAATAGACATCAACAATTCTAATGCGATATAAGTGATAGTGACAGCTATCATTGCATATATAACCAATGATAAATCTGTATCTGAGCTTATGTCACTTTTGGAAATGCTGATGAAAAGTAGTGCAGGAAGAGTGACGTTGAACACCAGCTTAGAAGCAATATCAATAAAATTGTCATTGATAATCCGTATTCGGTATAGGAAGACTCCTAATGCCAATATTAAAAATATTGGCATTGTTATGGAGAAAGAAAATACCAGTACATCTAAAAAGTTGTCCAACGCCATTCCTTAGAGGAGGGGGTTATTGATCGTTGTTCTCGAAGCGATAGCCCGCGCCATAAACTGAATGAATAACGTTTAGTTCAGGTGCTACAGCAGAAATTTTCTTACGAAGTTTTTTGATGTGGCTATCAATCGTACGATCACTCACTACACGGCTGTCGGCATAAATGCTTTTCATTATAAGATCGCGGCCGAAAACACGACCAGGTTCTTTGATGAGTAGTTGAAGCAACTGGAATTCAACCGTAGTTAAATCAATCAAATCGCCTTTGTAAGTTGCACGTAGACGGTCTACATCTAGATCGAAGCCATCAGTTCTTGGTGACTCAGCTTGGTCTAATTCAACTCGACGCAAGTTAGCTTTAACACGGGCAACAATTTCACGAGGGCTGAAAGGTTTGCAAACGTAGTCATCAGCGCCCATTTCTAGACCAATCAAGCGATCAATCTCTTCCGCTTTTGCGGTAACCATAATAATAGGAACACCACTGAACTGACGAACTTGCTTACAAATTTCTACGCCATCTAATCCTGGTAGCATTAGATCTAGCAGAACAATATCAACTTGGTTGTTTTTAATGTAATTGACTGCGATATCTCCGCGGTCAAGATGGTGATGTTCATAACCTGCTTGGTCTAAATAAGCAGCCATTAATTCAGCTAATTTTGGTTCATCTTCAATAATCAGTACTTTGCTCATAATATTGTTGTTCCTGTTCGTTTAACGAGACTAGTTTAAAGGGAATTCTACTTTTATTCCTAAGCCACCATCTGGTGAGTGATAAGCACTGATTGTGCCTTGGTGTCCATCCACTATACTAGCGCAGATTGCGAGACCTAGGCCTCTCCCGCCAGTCGCTCTATTTCTTGAATTTTCGACACGAAAAAACTGTTCAAAAATTCGGTTTTTATCATCGTCGCTTACACCTGGGGCTGTGTCCTCAAAAAGAATAACGGCTTTCTTATTCTTTTTTGATAGTTTTACAGTGAGTTTTCCAGGAGCATTTGTATATTTTAATGAATTATTCATCAGATTTGAAAAGAGTTGATGTAATCTATCTGAATCGCCATTCATAACAATAGGGTTTTTCTGAGAATATTCAAACCCTAATTCTAATCCTGCTTCATTAAAAGGAAGTGTCATAGATTGAATCGTTTGTTCAATTATGTCGTTAAGTGAAACATCTTCCATTACATAACTTAAGTTGCCTACATCATGCATGGATAATTGATTTAAGTCATCAATTAGGCGTGCAATATGAAGCGTTTCTTGATGCAATGAGGATAAACTTTCAGGAGAAACTTTAATAATCCCATCCTGCATCGCTTCAATCTCACCTCTAAGTATCGCTACAGGGGTTCTTAGCTCATGTGCGGTATCAGCAACCCAGCGCTTACGAGCTTCTCTTGTATGTTCTAACGTACAAGCTAGATTGTTAAAGTGGCAGCTAAGACTGGCTAACTCGTCGCCTCCTTTTACCGTTATGCGTGTATCATATTTTCCTGCTGTCAATTTTTTCGTGGCTTTTTGCATGGAAATGATAGGGCGACTTAACCACTGAGCTAATGGCCATGTTAGGAGGGCCGCGATAGCAAGCATGAATGCGGATATGAGTAAGAAGGCTTCTCCCTGCTGGCGAACAAAGCGTAGTGTTTGATCCTGAACTAACTCTCTAATTGAGCGTAATCCTACATAGCCGACTATTTTTTTATTTACAGTCACAGCGTATGTTTCGGCGTCTGTAAATCGCGTCTTACCAATGATGGGTTTTTGTTGGTCATCAAACAATAGAAAGCGTTGGCGATAGTATTGAGACGGATAAATTAAATCTAAATTAGGCGTGCTCGGTGGTGGCACTAAGTCTCGTAAGTTTTCGAGTTTAGCCTGATGCCACTCGCTTTCCATTCGACTCTCTTGGACAAGAAAATACCAATCATCATAATAGAGGTAGAGGTTAGCTGTTCGGTTTGCCATTTGTTCTAAAAAGTCACGATCACGTTCCGTCGCGTAGGAAACAAATCCTCTATCAAAGCTCCATTGAAATACTTGCCACATAGAAACAATGAGTAAAATATTACTCAAAACAAAAACTGCAAAAAGTTTATGTCGAATCTTTAAGCCTTTGGTCATTGCCATAGTGGAGTTTGAAATCCTATTGTGTGTCCTGTTAGGCGGTCTTTACAGGGGATTGATAATCATCGATACGAGATCACTGTGTCGTTGGTATCGAGCTAGTTCGTTGGTTACTCTAATCGTCTGTTTACTATACAGTTTTATAGGGAAAGCTGGCTACTTGGTTGCAGTGTAAATAATGAGGATTTCCAATAAATCAATTCCTTTAGTATTATGCGTCAATTTTGTATTTTCTGGGTCTATTTATGTCGGTTTTATCTGCTTCAAAAGGTGCGGTCTCATTTATTTTGATTGTTGTAAATACCTTGTTGTGCTTCATTCCAGTGATGGTATTGGCACTATTTAAGTGTGTTTTGCCGTTTGCATCAGTGCGCGCGTTTCTGAATGTCATATTGGATAACATAGCGACGTTTTGGATCGGTGTAAATAATGTAAACCAGCGCGTATTGGGCAAATCTGTTCTTCATGTCTCTGGTGAGAATGATTTTGTATTAAAAGATTGGTATATGATTACGGCGAATCACCAGTCTTGGGTAGATATTCTTGTCTTGCAGCGTCTGTTCAATAGACGCATTCCTTTTATCAAGTTTTTTTTAAAGCGAGAGCTTATTTGGGTGCCTTTTATCGGTCTAGCTTGGTGGGCGTTAGAGTTCCCTTTTATGAAGCGTTACAGTTCTGCTCTGCTAAAAAAACGTCCTGAACTCAAAGGGAAAGATATTGAAGTGACGAAAAGGGCGTGCGATAAATTTCAGTACTTTCCTGTGTCGATTATGAATTTTCTTGAAGGGACGCGCTTTACACCTGAAAAGCACGATCAACAATCGGGTCAGTATAAGCATCTTCTCATGCCAAAAGCGGGCGGCTTATCGTTTGCGTTAAATGCTATGGATGGGAAATTGCATCAATTGATTGATGTGACCATTGTTTACCCAGAGGGGGTTCCGAATTTTTTCGACTACCTTTGTGGCAAAGTGCCAGAAATAAAAGTGCATCTCAGAGTGATGTCGATCGAAAACTCCTTGCTTGGCGATTATCAAAATGACGCAGATTATAGAGCGTATTTCCAGCAATGGGTGAATGAACTTTGGCAGCAAAAAGACCAGCAGTTTGAATGCTTACTACATGCTGAATTGAAAAATATTGAGCATTAAATAACACATTTTATTTCTGTATCCTCCAATAAATCGAGAATTGTATCTTTTCTATTTTTTTTAAATGTCTGACTCTGTTTCTTTATTCTTAAATTATCGAGGCGTTTGGTATGGATATATCTCATTTATTGACTTTACACTCGCGAAGCATGGAAGCTTCTTTGGTTCGTGAATTGCTTCATTATAGTCAACAGCCAGACGTTCTATCTTTAGCGGGCGGTTTGCCAGATGAAAATTTGATGCCAGCTTACCCAGAACTGAAGCAATTAACCGACAGTCGACAATATGGCCCAAGTGAAGGCGAAAAAGACCTGCGCGAATGTATTGTGTCGATTGTGGCGGATCGAGGTATTGAGACATCTACGGATAATGTGCTGGTAACCAATGGCTCGCAGCAGGGGTTGGATATCGTTAGTCGCTTAATTTTGGACGAAAGCTCGACCATTTTAACTGAGCAGCCGACGTATCTTGCTGCTTGTCAGGTATTTAAATTACAAGGTGCAAAGGTTCAAGATGTCTTATCTGATGCTGAGGGTATGTCTGTTTCAGCTTTGCGTGATGCGATTGAAAAGCACCATCCGAAAGCGGTTTATTTGATTCCCAATTTTCAGAATCCAGCAGGGCATTGTTATAGCTTGCAGCGTCGACGCGAGATAGCTGCTTTACTTGACGAGAAAAACATATTGTTGATCGAAGATGATCCGTATCGTGATCTTTGTTATGACAATGTCGACCTTACGCCTATTTCAACTTTGATAAAACAAGCGCCTTGGCTTTACATGGGGAGTTTTTCTAAGGTTTTGTGGCCAGGATTGCGTACTGGTTATATCGTTTCCTGTGATGCTTTTTCTGGGTACTTGGTGAAAGTAAAGCAGGCTGTTGATCTTCATACCAACCGTCTTGGTCAGAGTATGATTACCCAATTCTTTAAATCTGGAGAATATCCAGATCACGTTATTAACCTCCAAAGAGCCTATAAGGAAAAGCGAGATGTGATGGCTGAAGCTTTAAATGCAGAGCTTGGCGATCTCATTGAATTTTCGCTTCCAGCTGGTGGTATGTTCTTTTGGGTGAAGTTGCCCGCGGGTGTCTCATCACAATTAATACTGACTGAAGCGTTGAAAGATAAGGTGTTGGTTCTTCCAGGTACGCCATTTTTCCCGTGTAAAAGCCCACTTGATGATTCGTTTCTAAGATTGAGTTTTGCTCGTGTTTCTCCGGCGCAAATTCATCAAGCAATCACGGTGCTTGCGAAAGTTATTCGACAGCTTGCTTAGTTACTTGTTACCTAGAGATTGCTGGTTGTATGTCTATATTGGCTAGGTTTCTTGTTCTGTAGCATTTTTGTTGTGGTAAGGCTGGCTTTTTATTGTATTTATGCTTGGCTAGCAGTTCCTTCTTTTTGGGTGACACGTTAGAATCTTACTTTTAAGACTGTATAGAATAGGAATATGTAATGGGCAGAGCCTTTCAAAACCGCAAAGAGTCCATGGCAAAAACGTCTGACCAAAAAGCCAAGGTTTACAGTAAGTACGGCCGTGAGATTTATGTTTGCGCAAAATCCGGTGGTATCGACCCTAATGGTAATTTGGCACTTCGTTCTCTGATCGACCGAGCTAAAAAAGATCAGGTGCCAACTCACGTTATCGACAAAGCGATTGATAAGGCGAAAGGTGGCGGTGGAGAAGACTTTGATACGGCTCGCTATGAAGGTTTTGGTCCTGGCAATACGATGGTTATCGTCGATTGTTTGTCTGATAATCCAAACCGTACTTTTGGTGATGTGCGCACTTGCTTTAACAAAGTAAAATGTAAAATCGGTAGCCAAGGTAGTGTGAGTCATATGTTTGACCACAGTGCTATTTTTGTTTTTGCAGGTACTGATGAAGAAGCTGTATTAGAAGCTTTGATGATGGCCGATGTTGATGTAACAGATATTGAGCTAGAAGACGGTAAAGTGACTGTTTTTGCGCCACATACAGATTACAGCAAGGCCAAAACTGCATTAACAGATGCATTTGGCGAGATTGAGTTTGAAATTGATGAAATTCAATTTGTGGCTCAAAACATGACAGAAATTCAAGGTGAAGAAGTGGAACAGTTTGATCGCTTCTTGGATCTTTTGAATGATCTTGACGATGTGCAGCGTGTTTATCACAACGCTGAATATTAGAATTAGAAGCCTTGGTGATACTTCTCACTAAGGCTTTTTTATGTGTGTTGATTAAGTATGACTAAGCCAAAACCTCAGTTGAAATCTCCCTGTGTCAATGTCTGTCTTCTCAATGACGAAGATATTTGTGTTGGCTGTTATCGTACGGGTAAGGAAATTAGCCTGTGGGGAAGCTTGAATAAGGCTTCGCAGCAGGCCGTTATGAAGAAGGTTCGTGAGCGAGAAGCCAAAAGCAATTTTGTTTCTGGCTAGTGTTTTTTGTTAGTGTTACTTCTCTTCATTTTTGTTTTTAAGTTCTATCCATTGCGACATGTATTGCGTGCTTTTAAGGCTGTGGTGTCGCAGCATTAACCCCAAGAAATGTTTTTTCCTCAGACTTTCCTTTAGTTGAACCTGTAGCTTCAATCGATTGATTAATTTGGGTTCCCATTCTTCTGCTTGATAGCGAGCTTGTAATATCCTATTGCCATTTTGCTGCATCAGTTGCCAGCTTTCTTTGTCTTCATAGAGAGACACTGACGCATCGACAAAGGTTTCAATGTCGTCTGTAATGACGCCATTCCAAGGTAGTTCGCCGTACATGGATTCTGCGCCAATCGTTGTAGTAATACTTGGGGTTCCCATTTGCATGGCTTCAACCAATTTGCCTTTAATGCCTGCGCCAAAACGTAATGGAGCTAAGCAAAGTCGAGCTTGTTGCATGACTTTTTGAGCATCTTCTGCCCAGCCTTTTACTAAAAAACCTTCTTTGGCGTTATGTAATTGTGTAGCTTTTGGTGGTGGGTAAGCACCATAAATATGCATTTCTGCTTTTGGTAGGTGTTTGCGAATCTTTGGCCATATCTCTGTTTTTAATTGCAGAACAGCATCCCAATTTGGCGCGTGACGAAAATTGCCAATGCTAATGAAGTGTTGGCGCTCTTCAAAGCTGGTTAGGTATTCAGTGTCTTGAGATTTAGGGAGCATAAACGGCAGGTGAAAAACATGGTTTTCCGGTACATGAAACTCATCGATCAACAATTTGGTTTCTACTTCGGAAATCATTAAGGTTAAGTCACAGCGATGAATGGCGGCGATTTCACGAATGCCGTGGTCGTTATAAAGATCTTCAATTACAAAAGATCTATTTTGTTTAAGTGCGTTGTGTCTGGCTTGTCTTAGTGAGTGAAGATCTTCCGTATTAAGGACTCGTAACGAGTCTGGGCTGAATTTTTCGACGCGCCAACCAAATTGTTCTTCCATCATGAAGCGATCAAATATCACAATGTCTGGTTTTTTATCTGCGATATAGGTATCGAATGAAGCGTCGTTAAGTTCGATGTGTTCAGCCTGTATATCTAGTTGAGATAGATCTGTCATATGCTCAGTTTGTTGAGCTGGGCTAGCAAAAGACAGCTGCCACTGCTCTTTGTGAAAGCAATTGAGCAGTTGCATCATTCGGCTACCAGCGGCAGATGAGTTGGGTTCTGGCCAGACGTAGCCGATGACAAGTAGGTGCACGGTGTTCTCTCAATGTTTCAATGATTTTTGGTTCTGAATTTTTAGCAGAATCAGGACATATTCGTCTGGCTATTGTATCATGGCGGACAGATTTGTCTTGCCTGCCTCATTTGAAGGGATTGTCTGGTAAGATGTAAGCAAAACATGACGTTGAGAAGATATTATGATCATAAAACCAAAGATTCGCGGATTTATTTGTACAACAACACACCCAGTAGGTTGTGAGCAAAATGTAAGAGAGCAAATTGCTTTTACTAAAAGCAAAGGTGCTATTGAAAACGGCCCTAAAAAAGTACTCGTAATCGGTGCGTCAAGTGGTTATGGCTTGTCTTCTCGTATTGCTGCTGCGTTCGGTTCTGGCGCAGCAACCATTGGTGTTTTCTTTGAAAAACCAGGCACTGATAAGAAAACTGGCACAGCGGGTTGGTACAACTCTGCGGCATTCGATAAAGTTGCCAAAGAAGAAGGCTTGTACGCCAAAAGTATTAATGGCGATGCTTTCTCAAATGAAGCTCGCGATACGGTTATTGATTTGATTAAGCAAGATCTTGGTCAAGTGGATATGGTGGTTTACTCTTTAGCTTCTCCTGTCCGTAAAATGCCAGAAACTGGTGAGGTTGTTCGTTCAGTTCTTAAGCCTATTGGCCAGCCTTACTGCTCAACAGCTATTGATACGAACAAAGATGTCATTATTGAGGCGGAAATTGAGCCAGCTACAGAAGAAGAAATTGAAGCGACTACAACCGTAATGGGCGGTCAAGATTGGGAGCTTTGGATGTCTGCTTTACAAGAAGCAGGTGTTTTGGCGGAAGGTGTTCGCACCGTAGCTTACTCTTATATTGGTTCTGATATTACTTGGCCGATCTATTGGCATGGCGCATTAGGTAAGGCGAAAGAAGATTTGGATCGTGCCTCTGCTGCTATTGATGCTCAGTTGTCTAAGATTGGTGGCGGCGCTAACGTGGCGGTATTGAAGTCTGTGGTGACGCAAGCGTCTTCCGCTATTCCGGTGATGCCTCTGTATTTGGCTATGGTCTTCAAAGTGATGCGTGAAAAAGGCATTCATGAAGGCTGTATGGATCAGATTTACCGTATGTTCTCTGAGCGTTTGTACAACAATCATAATCCAGCAGAATTGACGGATGATAAAAACCGTCTTCGTTTGGATGATTGGGAATTGCGTGAAGATGTGCAGCAAGCTTGTCGTGAACTTTGGCCGCAAGTGAATGATGCGAATCTATTTTCAGAGACGGATTACCAACTTTACAAGGATGAGTTTTTGAAGTTGTTTGGTTTTGGGGTTGATGGCGTTGATTATGATGCTGAGGCAAACCCTGAAGCTGACTTTGAAGTTATTACACTTTAGTATTTACTTAAAGAGACAAAAAAGGAGCTCAAGTGTCGCTTGAGCTCCTTTTTTTATGTCTTTTTATCTCTTATAGTGAATGGAGTCTTATCTTGGGGTGATTATGAAATATTCATTGGGGTTGTTCTGTGCGGTGTCCTTGTTTGCAAATGCTCAGACAGTCGAGCGCCAACCGGTCGATATTATTTATGGTAATCAAGTAATTCACACCCAACATCAAGTTGTGATTAGCTCGCAGGAAGAAGTGGCTGTCATTCCGGCTGAAAAGGCAAAAATGACCTTGGGGCCAAATATTGTGATTACGGCTGATGGCAAAGGTATGTCTTATTTGGAAGAGAATGCCATCGCTGAACGCGAGCAAGCAATTTACGATGAGGTTAATAAGAGAACTGAAGAGGCGCCTTTTACGGTTTTGTTTACGGGCAATATACCTGAAGATATTCAAGCTAAGCGTCTGAGGATGATGCCAGAGATTGGTATTTTCGGTGATCAAGCAAAAGCAGAGGATGTACCTGCTGATAATGTGCAGCCCGACGTAGGCGATTTTTCCCCCATTGGAAAGGGTGTTGCTCCTGCTGCCAGTGGCGCTAAAGGTGCTCCAGCAACGGATCAAGAGAAGCTAGAGAAGCTTATTGGTGGCTGATCGTAGCTTTACTGTAGTTTGATTTTAAAGTTTGGGTGAACTAGGTGATGTTTCTTGCCATTCTTGTTGTTCAATAAGCTGTTTTGGAAATGCTTTGTTGTGAGTGATTATTTTAGTTGTGTCTGTTGATTGTAGTTTACGCTTAATGAATTCGATGAAGTCTTCTCGCTGAATTTTTTCTACGTTGTTTATCCATTCTTCTCTGGTAAGAAAATCTGGGTCAGGCTTAGCTATTTGATGCCATTCGTCTAATGCGTTGTCGCTTAGGTTTTTTGCGGTCATTTTTAGTTCGCTTAGTAGTGCGTTTTTGGCTTGAGAAAATTCTTTTTCGGATACGTTCGGTAGCCGACTTCTTTGTTCTTGTAGAAATTCCTCAATAGCGTTAATGATGGTAAACGTATCTTTATTGGGGGACTGTACTAATAGTCCTAAAATGGGTGTGTTGCGAATACTTAGGTCTTGTGCCCCAACAATGTAACCTAGCTGTTGGTTGGTCCTTAGTTCTTGATAAAACGGGCTGCTGACTAGTTTTCTTAGTATCGAAAAATAGGCTTTTTCTGTAATGGCTTTTTTTGTTGACTGTGCGCTGGTGTCTATTAATGCGTACAAAACCACGTTGTCATCGCTCGTTGATTCGAACTGGTAGTGATATTTTTTCGGAGTGGTAAGGTTTTTTGTTTCGATTTCTAAGGGCTCTTTCGGGCTAAGGCGATCGCTAAAGCGTTGATAAATGGAGTCTGCAAGCTTTTTTGTTTGCTCTTTAGTTAGGTTGCCAGTGCTGTAGCCAACTATGTCGAAGTTCTCACGTGCCTTTTTTGTATATTCCTGAAGGTCTTCTAGGGTGAGTGTTCTTAATGCATCTTCTAGCTGTTTTGTGGTGAAACTATTTTTAGTTATTAGTGTGCTTAATGCGCTATTGGCGTTGCTGTAGGCTTGTCTGCTTTTTTGATTGCTGAGATCTTTGGCGAGTTGTGTTTTAGCTTGCTCAAATCGTTCAGGCGTTGGGCGAAATAAGAATAGTTGGTCTATCAGCCAAGTGGTGTAGGTGTTTTGCTTGTCTGAGTAGCCGCTAGTTCGTAAGGTTGCGCCGTTAGTGTGAGGGTAAAATGCATAGCCCAGTCCTGCGACATAAGGTGCGTAGGTTGATTCGCTTACACTGTCGTTGAAGAGTCGACTCCACAGCCTATTAAGTAGCGTGTGCTCAGGAGTGTCGGCGGCATTGGCAAAACGTATTGCTAGAAAATTCATTGCGGTGGGTTTGCCAAAGCTGGCGTCGGATTTATTCCAATAGGTGAAGCCTCTTTTTTGGAAAACGATTGATGGGGTTGTGTCCTTTTCCTCTATTAAATCCAGAGACTCAGGAATAAAGGTGTTTTTTTCCGGTAGGCTTATTTGTGTGTCTTTTACTGATAGATTAACTAGATCTAAAAATAGTTTACTGAAATGGTTGTTGCTGTATTCACTTTGATACCAAGGCTCTGTTTGCCATTCTGGTTTTTTTGCTGCCCAGTTGTCTGGAAATGTTTTGTTTGAGGATAGTTGTACTAACAGGTTTTCTGGGGAAAGCCGTTTTAGAAGTGCTCTAACCTGTTTTTCATCGGCTGCTTTTTCTAGACGAAAGCAGCTTAATATATCTTCTGGCGGTGTTTTTAGCATTCTTGCTGATAAGGAGCGAGCTAGGTTTTGGGGGTCAACATAACTTTGGTGGTTGAACATGAGTTGGCTAAGTTTAAGTCCCTCTTCAAGGTATAGCGGATTGATTGGTGATGATTTTAACGTGCTAATAGTGGCAAAAAAACGTTTTGCGACGGTATCTATTTTTGCTAAGCCTTCATTGGTGAGTTGGATTTTTACCATGAAGAGTGCGTTGTCACCATAGTCGGCGCTGGTGCTGGCTGATATGCCATTAATTAATCCTTCAGACTTAAGGGATGCATAAAGTGAGCCTTTGTTTTCATTGCCTAAAATGTAGGAAAGGTAGCGAGTTGGCTGGGTCTTGTAGTTTTTCTCTTGGGCATCTATTTGGTAGTAGAAATTTAATGTGCTGTTGTCTATTAGTGAACGAACAAATTGTAAGTGTGGTTTATCCGTTGGAGATATTAATGTCGGAAAGTGTGTCTTTTTGCGGATAGTAGGTTTGCTAGGAATGTCTGAGAAGTACTGACGAGCAAGTGTGGCCATTTGGTTGTAGGGTAGATTTGCCACCATAACCAGTGCCATATTATCGCTAAAGTAGTTTTCTTTGTAGAGTTTGAGTAATTGCTCTCGTAACGGGTTGTTTGGTCGATCTTTGAGTGTGTCTAAGCTGCCGACCGCAAAGCGGCTGTAAGGGTGCTTGGGATTAAATAGGGTTTTTAGTGCTTGATTGTTTCGTCTGTTTTCATCTTTTAATTTGGCTTTATATTCCGAGTCAACTGCGTTCTTTTCTCTTTGTGTGAGAGCTTCGCTGAACAGCGGTGTGGTAAAAAACTGTGAGAATCTGTCTAGTGCGCCTTCGTACGCTGATGGTTTGATGTCGAAATAGAAATTTGTTACGTCTGTGCTTGTGTAGGCGTTGTGTGAGCCGCCGTGTGTGTTTATATAGGATTGATAGTTGCCAGCTTCTGGGTATTTTTTTGTGCCAAGAAAAAGCATGTGCTCTAGAAAGTGAGCTAAGCCTTGCTGGTTGTCAGGGTCTTGAAAGTTGCCGACGTCAACAGATAGTGATGCTGAAAAGCGTTCCGCTTGTGGGTCGCTTACCAATAGCACTTTTAAATTATTGGTAAGTGTTATGAAGTGGTAGTGGTTTTTATCGGTCAGGCTTTTGTTGGGTATGTTGGTGGTTTGATTGTTTATCGTTTCTATTGCGATTGTGCTGTCTTCAGTTTCTTGTAGGTCGGTGTGGGTGCCGTCTTGTATTGCTTTATTTGATGGGGCGTCTTGGTTCATGTTATTGCTTATTTTGGATGGTGTGTTGTTTTCGATAGGGTGAGGGGTGCCCGCCTGTATCGAAAAAGATGCAAGTGCAGTAAGTAGAAAGCAATAAGTGATGACTTTTCTTTTAATATTGATCATGGCTTCAGATTAACTGAAGCATGTGGTGTGATGCAATGGGCACATTCTTTGCCCATTGCATGTAAGGCGATTGTTTTATTGGGCATCCAGTGATTTGCCGTTGATGGCGAGGCTGTCTTGACCCATTAAATAGAGGTAAGCAGGCATTATATCTTCTGGTGTGGGGAGTGTTTTTGGGTCTTCATCTGGATAGGCACTTGCTCGCATGCTGGTTCTTGTCGCACCTGGGTTGATGGCGTTTGCCCGAACATTAGGTGATAGGCTCTCTAGTTCGCTGGATAGTAATTGCATCATTGCTTCAGTGGCGAACTTTGATACTGCATAGGCCCCCCAATTGGCTTTCGCTTTTCTTCCTACTCCAGAGGATGTGAAGATGATGGAGGCGTATTTTGCTTTTTGCATTAGAGGGAGTAGGGCTTGATTTAGTAATAACTGGCTGGTGACGTTAACGCGCATAACCTGCTCAAACAGTGTTGGATCATAAGTGGCTATGCTAGTTCTTTCGCCCAGTAAGCTGGCATTGTGAAGAATGCCGTCAAGGTGACCAAATTCACTCTCAATAGTATTGGCTAGCTCTATATAGTCGTGTTCTGCAGCGCCATCTAGGTTTAAGGGGACAATAGCGGCTTGGGGATATTGTTGTTTTTCGATGTAATCGTAAACCGCTTCGAGTTTTTTTGTCGTGCGGCCTAAGAGTATGACGGTTGCACCATGCTTTGCGTAGGTGATGGCGGCAGTCTTTCCTATACCGTCGCCAGCTCCAGTAACAAGAATGACCTTGTCTTTAAGTAGTTGGCTTGGGGCTTGATAATCAAACATATCTCCTCCTTGTGCCTTAGTTAGGCTTCGATTTTTTGAGTGTGCATCATGTAATTGACAGACACATCTTTGTCGTTAAGTTTGTATACTTTGGTCAGAGGGTTGTAGGTCATTCCAGTCATGTGGGTGACTTCTAATCCAGCTAGTCTTGCGTAATTGTTTAGCTCGGCTGGTTGGATGAATTTAGCGTAATCGTGCGTTCCTTTTGGTAGCATTTTTAAGATATATTCCGCGCCAACGATGGCAAAAAGATACGCTTTAGGGTTTCTGTTGATGGTAGAGAAAAACACGTGACCACCAGGTTTTACTAATGTCATGCAGGCCTTTATTACAGAGGATGGATCAGGTACGTGCTCTAGCATTTCAAGACAGGTAACAACGTCATATTGACCTGCTTCTCGATGCGCTATTTCTTCGGCAGTGATTTTTTCGTAATCAATATCTAATTTAGATTCTTCTTTATGCAGTTTTGCGACGGCAAGAGGTGCTTCGCCCATATCAATGCCTTTAACATTTGCACCTAGCTTTGCCATTGCTTCTGATAGGATGCCGCCACCGCAGCCCACGTCGATGACTTTCTTTCCTTGTAAGCCATTGGCGCGTTCGCTTATATAGTTGGTACGTAGAGGGTTGATATCATGCAATGGTTTGAATTCGTTTTCAGTGTCCCACCAGCGGCTTGCAAGTGCTTCAAATTTCGCCACTTCATTTAGGTCTACATTGCTTTGTTGTGTGTTTGTCATGTTTTGGTTTCCATTTTTCAGTGTCGCTAAAAGTGGTGGAAGCGGTGTTCGTTGTACTGAACTGCTGGCTTATATTCTTTAATGCTTTTTCGTGTATTTAAAGTATTGGGGTTGAAGCGTGTTTTTTCTAGTGTCTCTCTAGTATAGCGTCAACCTAAGAGGTGACCAATAGCAAACTTACTTTGTCAAAGGGTGTGTGTGATGGGTGGTTTCTATAAATGCAATATAGAGCAACAAAACATGCTCCTTGAAGGGGTGTTATTTATTTCCTTATGTTACAATGCGGCGCTTATAAAAAGATATTAGGGAGTCTTTTTGACTCCGAGGCATAAGGATCGATTGTATCTATGGGTGAATTAGCCAAAGAAATTATTCCCGTCAGTATCGAAAATGAACTTAAGGGATCTTACCTAGATTACGCAATGAGCGTTATTGTAGGCCGAGCATTACCTGATGTACGAGACGGGTTAAAGCCTGTTCACCGTCGCGTTCTATTTGCGATGAATGAACTTAAAAATGATTGGAATAAACCGTACAAAAAATCGGCGCGTATCGTCGGTGATGTAATCGGTAAATATCACCCACATGGTGATTCTGCTGTATACGATACGATTGTTCGTATGGCGCAGCCTTTCTCAATGCGTTACACCTTGGTTGATGGTCAGGGTAACTTCGGTTCTGTCGATGGTGATAGTGCTGCGGCAATGCGTTATACCGAAATCCGTATGGCGAAAATTTCTCATCATCTTTTGATGGATTTAGAGAAAGAAACTGTCGACTTCGTGCCTAACTATGATGGCACGGAATTTATGCCAGAAGTATTGCCAGCGCGTGTGCCTGGACTGTTAGTAAACGGTTCGGCGGGTATTGCGGTAGGTATGGCAACTAATATCCCACCTCATAATCTTGGTGAGATTATCGATGGTTGTTTGGCGGTTATTGATAACGCTGATATTACTATTGATGAGCTTATCGATCATATACCGGGGCCAGACTTCCCAACTGGGGCGTTTATTAATGGTCGCGCAGGTATTATTGAAGCTTACAAAACTGGTCGCGGTCGTATTTACATGCGCGCTCGTCACCATTTTGAAGACATGGAAAAAGGCAATCGCCAATCCATCGTTTTTACTGAAATTCCTTATCAGTTAAACAAAGCGAAAGTGATTGAAAAAATCGCTGAGCTAGTTAAAGAGAAAAAACTGGAAGGTATCAGTGAGCTTCGTGATGAATCTGACAAAGACGGTATGCGTATCGTTATAGAGTTGCGTCGCGGTGAAAACCCTGATGTTGTTGTGAATAACATCTTCACGCAAACTCAATTGCAGTCAGTGTTTGGTATTAATATGGTGGCCTTGGTTGATGGTCGTCCTCAGTTACTTAATATCAAACAAATTCTTGAATGCTTTGTTAAACACCGTCGCGAAGTCGTTACTCGTCGTACTATTTACGAACTTCGTAAAGCGCGCGAACGTGGTCACATTCTTGAAGGCTTGGCTGTTTCCCTAGCGAACATTGATCGCGTAATTGAGCTAATCCGTACATCGCCAACGTCTGCAGAAGCAAAAGAGAAAATTGTTAGCGAGTCTTGGGAGCCAGGTAATGTGGTTGCCATGCTTGAGCGCGCTGGTGCGGATGCTTGTCGTCCTGACGATCTTGAAGCTGGATACGGCTTTGTTGATGGTGCATATCATTTGTCACCAGATCAAGCTCAAGCAATTTTGGACTTGCGTCTACATCGTTTAACAGGCTTGGAGCACGATAAATTACTGGGCGAATATAAGTCTCTGATTGAGCTTATTGGTGAGTTGTTGAACATTTTGTCTAACCCAGATCGTTTAATGGAAGTTATTCGTGAAGAGCTAGAAGAGGTTCGAGATACTTTTGGTGATGCTCGTCGTACTGAAATCTTAACTTCTCGTCAAGATTTGACTATTGCTGATTTGATCGATGAAGCGCCAATGGTGGTGACGATTTCGAATACAGGTTATGCGAAATCTCAGCCATTAGTTGAGTATCAAGCTCAGCGTCGTGGTGGTCGTGGTAAATCTTCTGCGAGCATGAAAGACGAAGATCACATTGAGCACCTATTGGTTACTAGTAGCCATGACACCATCATGCTATTTAGTAATTTTGGTAAAGTTTACTGGTTGCGTGTGTTTGAAATTCCAGTAGCTAGTCGAAGTGCGAAAGGTCGTCCTATTGTTAACTTGTTGCCGTTGAGAGAAGGCGAATCTATCTCCGCGCTATTACCTTTGCCGGTTGTTGAGGCGGTTGAAGCTGATTCGGAAGCGGATGATGAGGTTGCCGATGACGCTATCGTTGAGGCAAGCAGCTATATCTTTATGGCGACGGCAAACGGAACAGTTAAGAAAACAGCGATGCAGCATTTTGCTCGCCCTCGTTCAACTGGTTTGATTGCACTTAGCTTGGATGAAACAGATGAGCTGGTTGGTGTGTCTGTTACCAATGGTGAAAACGATATTATGTTGGTTTCATCTTCGGGCAAAACAATCCGCTTTAAAGAGTCTGATGTTCGTGCAATGGGACGTACTGCGGCAGGTGTTCGTGGTATTCGCTTGAATGAAGGCGCTAAGGTTGTTTCGCTTATCGTTCCTCAGGATGGCTCTGCTGTATTGATGGCTTGTGAAAATGGTTATGGTAAACGTACTTTAGTAGAAGACTTCCCAGTGTATGGTCGTGGTGGTCAAGGTGTTATCGGTATTCAAGTTTCTGAGCGTAACGGCCCTGTTGTTGGTGCTGCTCAGGTAGATGAAACGGATGAGATTATTTTGATTACCGATCAAGGTACCTTGGTTCGTACTCGTGTGACAGAAGTGTCATGTCAGGGGCGAAATACTCAAGGTGTTACTTTGATTCGTTTGACCAATGATGAGCATTTGGTTGGTATTGAACGTGTTGTTGAAGATGATGAAGAAGATATTGAGATCGATGAGGCAGGTGATGTCGTTGTTGATCAGGCGCCAAGTGATGGTGACGAATCTCCAGATATCCTTGATACTGACGCGGAATAGAAAATAAAGCGACGCACCTAGGTGCGTCGCTTTTGTTGTAGATCGTTCTTGTAAAGTAGTTCCTGAAAATACTAGAGGTAAATAAGCAGGATGAGCCGAGTATATAATTTTTGTTCTGGTCCAGCAGCGCTTCCAGAGGCGGTTTTGAAAAAAGCGCAGGCTGAAATGCTAGATTGGCATGGTGCTGGCGTTTCTGTAATGGAAATGAGTCACCGTAGTTCTGAGTTTATGTCCATTCTTGCATCTGCTAAGGCGCGTTTGTCGCGTTTGATGAATATTAGCGATGACTATGAAATTCTTTTTGTTCAAGGTGGAGCGTCTACTTTATTTGCTCAAATTCCGGCGAACTTGGTGAATGGTTTTGATTCTGCTTGCTTTTTAGATACAGGTGCTTGGTCTTCAAAAGCAATTAAAGAGGCCAAAAGATATACTAAAGTAAATGTGGTGGGATCTTCAAAAGAGCAGAACTACAGTACGGTTCCTGATTTTTCTACTCTAGAGTTGGATGAAAGTGCAGCATATTTGCATCTTTGTCCAAATGAAACTATTGGCGGTCTAGAGTTTTCTGGCTTGCCTGAAACGAATTTGCCTATCGTTGCAGATTTGTCTTCAACGATTTTGTCTCGCAAAATTGATGTGAGCAAATACGGTTTGATTTACGCTGGGGCGCAGAAGAATGTTGGTCCAGCGGGTGTGGTTATCTGTATTATTCGTAAGGATTTATTGGCGCGCAGCAGTGATGAGTTGCCATCAATTTGGAATTTTGCGAATTTAGCGGCAAATGACTCGATGATTAATACGCCGCCAACTTTTGCAATTTACTTGGCTGATTTAGTGTTTGAGTGGTTGGAGGAGCAGGGTGGTGTTGAGGCTATTGAGGCAATCAATATTCGTAAAGCACAGGCTTTATACGACTTCATCGACGCTAGCGATTTTTATTCAAACCCTGTTGATCCTGCTTATAGATCTCGCATGAACGTGCCATTTATTTTGGCGGATGAATCACTTGAATCCCTCTTTTTGCAGGAATCTGAAGCGGCTGGTCTGCGCACTTTAGCTGGCCATCGTTCTGTTGGTGGTATGCGAGCAAGTATATATAACGCCATGCCTATGGAAGGAATTGAAGCTTTAATTGATTTTATGCGTGGCTTTGAAAAACGTCACGGATAATACTTTTTAAAGACAGTAACCTCTACGGATAATAATTAGCATGTCAAATTCTAAACAAGCAGTGCCAGATACGCTGCCTTTATTGCGTGATCGTATTGATTCGATTGATTCGCAAATTCAAATGCTCATTAATGAGCGTGCATCCTGCGCTCAAAAAGTGGCTGAAGTTAAGCTTGCTGAGCAAGGTGGGGAAGCCGTTGTCTTTTATCGCCCTGAACGTGAGGCTCAGGTTCTGCGTAGGGTTATGGAGCGCAATGAAGGGCCTTTGGGGAATGAGGAAATGGCGAAGATATTTCGTCAGGTTATGTCTTCATGTCTCGCGCTTGAGAAGCCGATGCGCATTGCGTTTTTAGGGCCAGAGGGCACTTTTACGCAACAGGCAGCGTTAAAGCACTTTGGTAAATCTATTATTAGTGCACCTATGGCGGCTATTGATGAGGTTTTTCGTGAAGTTGAGTCTGGTGCTGCGAATTATGGTGTTGTGCCAGTTGAGAATTCGACCGAAGGTGTTGTTAATCATACCTTAGATAGCTTTCGGGATTCGCGTTTGAAAATTTGCGGAGAAGTGGAAGAACGAATTCACCATCATTTATTGGTGAGTCCGAATATCAACTCTGAAGATGTCACTCATATCTATTCTCATCAACAGTCTTTAGCACAATGTCGTGCTTGGTTGGATCGTTATTGGCCGCATGTAGAGCGTGTTGCTGTAAGCTCCAACGCTGAAGCGGCTCGTCTTGCGGCTGAAGCGGGTCGCAGTGGTCGTGCTATTGCTGCGATTGCGGGTGAGGTAGCTTGTGAGCTATACGGTTTATTGAAAGTATCTTCTAATATTGAAGATCGTCCTGATAATACTACGCGTTTTTTGATTGTTGGTAATCAGGATGTTCCACCAAGTGGTAAAGATAAAACATCGCTGCTAATTAGTGCGAAAAATGAGCCGGGTGCTCTGTATCGATTGCTTGAGGCTTTTGAGCGCCATGGGGTTGATATGACGCGTCTGGAAACTCGTCCTTCTTTAATGAGTCGTTGGGGTTATATATTTTATATTGATTTCGTCGGTCATTATCAAGATGAAGATTGTCGTGCCGTAATCGATGAATTACGTGAACGTGCTTCGGAAGTGAAGGTGTTGGGTTCCTATCCTGTGGCTGTGCTTTAGTAATTAATAAGAGTGTTGTGCTTTGACTGGTGAAAATGATTTTCAAGCGTCTGTTGATATGACGTCCCAAGAAAAAAAGAAATTTGGCAATGTAATGATCATCGGTCTTGGCATGATAGGTGGCTCATTCGCGAAAGCGCTGAAAGAGCGTGGCTTAGCAACGCTATATGCGGTTGATCGGCGAGAAGGTGAGTTGGCTCTAGGTGTTTCAACGGGTGTTATAGATCATCCTGCAGAGATGTCGGCGGATTTTATCTCTAAGATGGATGTCATTGTTCTCGCTACTCCGGTAAGGGCGATGGAGTCTGTCTTGTCTGATCTTAAGCCTTTTTTGTCTGAGCATACGTTAGTGACTGATGTGGGTTCAACGAAAGGTAGTGTGGTTGAGGCGGTTCGTCGCGTTTTCGGATATGTTCCGGCTAATTTTATTCCGGGTCATCCTATTGCTGGTGCGGAAAAAAGCGGTGTGCTGGCATCTAACCCTCTGCTTTTTGAAAAACATATGGCCATAGTGACGCCATTGGCTGACAGTAATCCTGTGTTGTTGGATCGTCTTCATCGCCTTTGGCGTGCAGTTGGGGCGGATGTTGTGAGCATGGATGTTGATCATCATGACCATGTATTGGCTTCCTCAAGTCATTTGCCGCATTTGCTTGCTTACACCTTGGTTGATGCGCTTGCTAATGGTGAGCGTAGTCAAGATATATTCAAGTTTGCTGCGGGTGGTTTTCGTGATTTCACTCGAATAGCATCCAGTGATCCTGTGATGTGGCGAGATGTCTTTTTAGCAAATAAAGAGGCTACTTTAGCCACCTTGGATCATTTTACTGATCGTCTTGCTGATATGCGCGCCGCCATAGACCAAGGTGACGGCACTAGCATGTTTGGTGTTTTTACTCGAGCCAAGTCTGCGCGAGATCATTTTCTTCGATTACTAGAGCAGCGTACAATTGGTGCTGTGAAAGAAGTTCGTCCCGTATCTGTTTCTGTTTTGCCGGCTTCTGCCATTAAAGGTGATATTTCTTTGTTAGGTGACAAATCTTTGTCACATAAAGCGATTACTATAGCGGCGCTTTCAGAGGGTGTGAGTGAGATAAAGAACATTGATCTGACTGGGGATGTGCGCATCACCATGCAGGCTTTTAGGGATATGGGGGTGGTGATTGAAGAGGTATCTGCTGACCATTTGCGGGTTCATGGTGTTGGTCTTCGCGGTTTAAAAGCGCCCATTGCACCAATTAACGTGCATCAGTCTAGGGAAAGTTTATATTTGCTGTTGCCTGTTTTGGCTGGGCAGTCATTTTCTGTGTCTGTCGTTGCTGAAGGTAAGTTGCTCAATCAATCAATGGGTGATTTATTTTCTTTGGTGCGCAAAATGGGCGGCCGTGTTGTTTCTGAAATGGCGGATTGTCTGCCGGTGAATCTTTTTCCTGGTAAGTCTTCGAATATATCTGTGGATTTGAAAGCTGGATCTGAGCGCTTACGCATGTCAGCGTTTTTGGCTGCGCTGTATTCGCCCGCTGAGAGTTTTGTTAAACCGTTGTTATTAGGTGTCTCTCACTGTGAAGTGTTATTGCGTCAATTTGGTGTGACTATATTGGATCAGGCTGGTGGTTTTAGGCTTGTTTCGGCTCCTTTGGTTGGTACGGATATTGTATTGTCTGGCGATGAGTATGAGGCGGCTTGGCTCGTGTTGTTATCGAGCTTGCTGCCTGGTTCGGAGTTGCTCATTGAAAACGCTGGTTTAGATTCGGTGTCTTTTGCATTTTTTTCGTTTTTAAAATCGATTGGTGCGGACGTGTCTATTCCTAAGCAGAGTGTTACTGGGTTGTGCGAAGGTAAGGTGCAGGTAGGGTTTGCTGAGTTACAGTCGTTCACTCTATTACCAGAGCAGAGTTATCAGTTTAGAAATGAGTTGCCTTTGTTGTGTGTCGCAGCTGCTTACGCAAAAGGCGAAAGTCGTATTCAAGGAGTTGGTTCTCTGCCTTATTACTATGAGGATAGAGTGTTGGCTTTTGTGGATGCGCTTGCGCATATGAAAATTGCCTGTGTTTATGAAAATGGTGATTTGCTTATTGATGGCGGGCTTCCTCAGGGTGGTGAGTTGGATTGTGCTGGTGATGATAAGTTAGCGCTTGCCATGTTGGCGCTGGGGGCACGAAGTAAATCGATAACCAAGGTGAATGATTGTCAAAAATTATTAGAAGAATTTAACGAGTTGGAGAGTGTCGCGATGCAATTAGGTTTTCATTGCTCGGTGGCGCAATAGTTTTTTAAGAGGAATAGTTATGATCAACCAAGGCCCAGTTATTACGATTGATGGTCCAAGTGGTGCAGGTAAAGGCACCGTAAGTCAGTTAATCGCAGAAAAGCTGGGATGGCACATACTTGATAGTGGTGCCTTATATCGACTGCTTGCACTTGCTGTATCGCATCACGGTATGTCTTCTGATGATGTTGAGACGTTAAAAATCTTAGCAGAGCATTTGGATATACAGTTTGAGCAGTCAGAAGAAGGTAAAGTTGAAATTATTCTAGAAGGTGAAATTGTTACTCAAGCTATTCGAACAGAAGAGGTTGGTAATAGTGCATCTAAATTAGCGTCTATTCCAGAAGTTCGAGAAGGTTTGTTACTTCGTCAGCGTGCTTTTTCACAAGCGCCGGGTTTGGTGGCGGATGGTCGTGATATGGGGACGGTGGTTTTTCCTTCAGCCCAGATCAAAGTATTTTTAACCGCGTCGGCAGAAGAGCGTGCGCAACGTCGTTTGCAGCAATTGCAGCAAAAAGGCGAAGCTGTTAATCTAGATGAACTTGTTAAAACGATTAAAGAGCGAGATGAGCGAGATGCAAATAGAGCGATTGCTCCTCTTGTGCCTGCAGCAGGCGCTTTAGTTATAGATAGCACGGATTTGACGATAGAGCAGGTTGTCGAGATGATTTTTGCCGAAACAGCAAAAGCAGGTCTCGTATAATCTGTTCTTTTTTGCGTCTACTTTTTTGCATGTAGAATGTGCTAGAATAGATCAAATGTTATTCAAGTCGATAAAGGTGCCAGCAAGCCTTTATCGCATCATCCAAAAAAATTGACCCACATTTGCTGGCAATGTGGATATGGCCTAGTTCTTTTATGGGCCGACTATATAGGAAATACAATGACTCAAAGCTTCGCAGAACTGTTTGAAGAAAGCCTATTAACCGTCGAAATGGCGCCAGGCTCAATTGTTACTGGTATTGTTGTTGATATTGACAGCGAATGGGTAACTGTTCATGCAGGTCTTAAATCTGAAGGCGTAATTCCTCGTTCTCAGTTCCTAACGGATAGTGGTGAGTTCAACTTAAACATCGGTGACGAAGTTAAAGTTGCTCTTGATGCTGTTGAAGATGGTTTCGGTGAGACTAAACTGTCTCGCGAAAAAGCTAAACGTGCAGAAACTTGGTCTGTTCTTGAAAAAGCTTACGAAGAAAACGCCATTGTTCACGGTGTTATCAATGGTAAAGTCAAAGGTGGCTTCACTGTTGATATCGCAAATATCCGTGCTTTCTTGCCTGGTTCTTTGGTAGATGTTCGCCCAATCCGCGATACATCTCATTTGGAAGGTGTGGATCTAGAGTTCAAACTTATCAAGCTTGATCAAAAACGTAACAACGTTGTTGTTTCTCGTCGTGCCGTTATGGAAGCGACTAACAGCGCTGAACGCGAAACATTGCTTGCTTCTCTTGAAGAGGGTCAAGAAGTTAAAGGTATCGTTAAGAACCTTACTGACTACGGTGCTTTCGTTGATCTTGGTGGTGTTGATGGTCTTCTACACATCACTGACATGGCTTGGAAACGCATTAAGCACCCAAGCGAAATTATTGCTGTTGGCGATGAAATCGACGTTAAAGTTCTTAAGTTTGACCGCGAGCGTAACCGTGTGTCTCTAGGTCTTAAGCAGTTGGGTGAAGATCCATGGGTTGCTATCAAAGCTCGTTACCCAGAAAACACTAAAGTAACTGCTAAAGTTACTAACTTGACTGATTACGGTTGCTTCGCTGAACTTGAAGAAGGCGTAGAAGGTCTAGTACACGTTTCTGAAATGGATTGGACTAACAAAAACATTCACCCATCTAAAGTTGTTCAGATTGGTGATGAAGTTGAAGTTATGGTTCTTGATATTGATGAAGAGCGTCGTCGTATTTCTTTGGGTATCAAGCAGTGCACAATGAACCCATGGGAAGAATTTGCTACTTCTTTCAATAAAGGCGACAAAATCTCTGGCGCAATCAAGTCTATCACTGACTTTGGTGTGTTCATTGGTCTTGACGGCGGTATCGACGGTCTTGTTCACCTATCTGACCTATCTTGGGACGAAACTGGTGAAGATGCAGTACGTCAATACAAGAAAGGCGATATGCTAGAAACAGTTGTATTGTCTATCGATGCTGAGCGTGAGCGTATTTCTCTAGGTGTTAAACAACTAGAAGAAGATCCGTTCCTAGCTTTCGTTGCTGAAAATGACAAAGGCACTATCGTTAACGGTACTGTCTCTGAAGTTGATGCGAAAGGTGCTGTAGTTGTTCTTGCTGAAGGCGTTGAAGCTACTTTGAAAGTATCTGAAATCAGCCGCGAGCGTATCGAAGATGCAACAACTGCATTGAAAGAGGGCGATAAAGTAGAAGCTGCGATCATTAACGTTGATCGTAAAGCACGTACTATCACTCTATCTATCAAGCAGAAAGATGCTACTGAAGAGAAAGCAGCGTTGAAATCTCATTCCGAGAAGCAACAAGCAGAAACTAATGGTCCAACCACTATCGGTGATTTGATCAAAGCACAGCTAGAGAACCAAAACTAAGTTTTGATTTCTAGTTGTTATAAAAAGCGGACTTAGGTCCGCTTTTTTTTACTTATTTTTTTGAATTTATTGACAGGAAAACTATACACAGAACATGTGGATAACCATGGGTATAGACTTGGTGTATGTTTTTTAGCGTAAGGAGCTAAGCAGTTTTTCGGTGTCTTCCTCGTTCCAATTATCTTTTTCTAATAGCTCTTTGAGTGCTTTACTTTGCTGTGCGTTGTGGAGGTTTTTTTGGAATTTAGCGTAATGGAAGTCTTTTATTAGGCGCTCGTCGTGTTCTGAACGATAAAGTGTCCGATTTTGAGTGTTTTCTGTTCGCTCTTGGTTGAGCGAGTCGATTTTTTTATAAGTGTTTAAAAACTGTTTTTTATTCATCTCCTGCTCTCTTGTTCCTCTTCTATGCGAAGTATTTCAAAATGGTCGTTTCTTGCGCACCACTTTATATTGATGTCCCAAAGCTTGATGCCGTGCTCTCTATCAACTTGTCCTGATAAGTAGGGTGGTCGAGGATCCTGTTCCACAATTTGTTTAATTAAAGTCGTTATTTCTCTTTTGTGCAAATTTTGATATCTATCACATTGTGCTTTTGCAAGTTCTGAAAATAGTACGGGCTTTATTTGCATCTGTGCTGGTGTTGGGGCGAAGCCTCCTTTTGCATCTGCAATGCTGTCGGCATAAGGTAAGTAAGGCTTTATGTCGAGAACTGGTGTGCCATCGAGTAAATCTGCACCATGTAAATCAATGAAGGTTTTTTTGTCTTCTTGATAGATGCGCCCAATTTTTACAACTGATAGGCCTATAGGATTCGGTCTATGTGTGGCTCTTGTGGCAAAGACGCCCATTTTGGCTTTTCCACCTAGGCGCGGAGGGCGTATTTTTGCTTTCCAGTTTTCCGTCATGCAGGCGTGAAAAACAAACTGGATCCATATATGAGTAAAACCATCTAACCCTTCCAGTATATCTAATCTGCTGTAAGGAGGTATTAGTTCTAACCGTGCCGTTGCTTCTGTTACTAGCCCAGGTTGTCGCGGTATGCCAAATTTTTCCTTGTAACAAGAATGTACTATGCCAATGGTGTTAAGGGTAAAAGAATTGAGGGGCGGCAATGGAAGATCCTTTCGTGAAAATCTGCACTAAATGAATAAAAATATTGTGATAGTATACTGTCTTGATGAAATAGATCGCGACTTATTTGACGATCTACTGTTTGTTCTTTTTACTTTTATTAGAGATTAAAAATGTCTTTAGAATCTTATATGAATCGAATTGGTCAGCAAGCTAGAGCGGCTTCTCGTCTTCTTGCCAAAGCATCCACAAAGCAAAAAAATATGGCCCTGTTTGCTATGGCAGACGCTTTGGAAAATGCTCGACCTCGATTGATAGAGGAAAATGCGAAAGACATGGAGAATGGCCGTGCTAAAGGTCTTGATTCGGCTTTGCTAGATCGACTATTGCTAAATGATGCTCGTATTGATGGCATGATTGAAGGCTTAAAGCAGGTGGCGTCACTGCCTGATCCTATTGGTGAGATATCAAATATGGTGTATTTGCCATCTGGAATTCAGCGTGGGCAAATGCGCGTACCGCTTGGTGTGGTTGGTATTATCTATGAGTCTCGCCCAAATGTGACGATTGATGCCGCAAGTTTATGTTTGAAGTCTGGTAACGCAACTATTTTACGTGGTGGCTCAGAAGCGTTTCATTCTAATCAGGTGATTGCAGAGGCCATATCGGCTGGTCTTAAGTCTGTAAATTTACCTGAAGAAGCGGTTCAGGTGTTAAATACGACAGACCGTGAAGCGGTTGGTAAATTGATAACCATGCCTGAGTACGTAGATGTGATCGTTCCGCGTGGTGGTAGGGGCTTGATTCAGCGCATTAGTGAAGACGCTCGAGTTCCTGTGATTAAGCACCTTGACGGTAACTGCCATGTTTACATTGATGATGAAGTGGATTTAGTTAAAGCCTTCAATATTGCTCTGAATGCAAAAACACGTCGTTATGGTGTGTGCAATGCTATGGAGTCCTTGTTGGTCCATAAAGCAATTGCTCGCGATGTTCTTCCTAAATTGATTTTTGCATTTTTAGAGAAGGGTGTTGAGTTGGTGGGATGCGAGGCAACTCAGGCTATGTCGGCTTCAATTGGTTCTGCTAGTGAAGAGGATTGGTATACCGAATACCACGCTCCTAAGTTATCTATCAAAATTGTCTCAGATATGGATGAGGCGATTGCACACATCAATAAATATGGCTCTCATCATACGGACGCAATTGTTTCACAGAACTATTCAAAAACACGAGCGTTTATGACGGAAGTGGATTCCTCATCGGTTATGGTGAATGCATCGACGTCTTTTGCTGATGGCTTTGAATATGGTTTTGGAGCTGAAATTGGTATATCTACCGATAAAATTCATGCTCGTGGCCCGGTCGGATTGTTGGGTTTAACTAGCCAGAAATATATCGTTCTTGGTGATGGTCATACTCGTGACAACTAGAGTTAACGATAATGTAAAGACTTCTGGGTTGGCTATTATGGGTGGGACATTTGATCCTGTTCATAATGGCCACTTAAGAACAGCGGTTGAGATTTTAGATCGCTACCATTACTCTGCTTTGAAGTTAATACCCTGTTTTCAGCCTGTGCATAAAGATCGACCAAGTGTCTTGCCTCAGCAACGACTCGAAATGGCTAGGCTTGCAGTATCTGGTGATGCTCGATTAAGTGTTGATTCTCGTGAGATTGATAGAGAAGGTCCAAGTTATAGTATCGATACATTACGAGATCTTCGGGACGAAATAGGCCCAGATGAATCACTCATTATGGTGCTAGGAATGGACAGCTTTTTATCCCTTCCAACTTGGCATAATTGGCAGCAGATAATCCAGTACGCTCACTTGTTGGTGGTGTCGCGCCCCGGTTGGGAGCCTGACTTGATCTCTGAGTTGAGCGGTTTTTGCGAAAACTATCGTGCCGCATCGTCGCATGAGTTACAATGCGCGCCCTCAGGGCGGGTCTGGTTCGAGACTCTTACTCCTTTGGGGATATCCTCTAGCATGATTAGGGCGCTAGCTCGTAAAAACGAGTCTATTGCTTATTTGTTGCCAGAGCCAGTCCAAAAATATATAGAACAACATCAATTATATCGATAGGGTAACGTAATTATATGAGTCAGCTTAACCTCACAGCAGATCAAATTTTGGCTTTTGCTGTTGAAGCATTGGAAGATGTGAAAGGTGATAAGATCACAGTATTGAATGTAGGAAATCATACAGACATGATGGATTACATGGTGATCTGTACCGGTACTTCAAAGCGTCATGTTAATGCTTTGGGTCAAAATGTATTTGAACATTTAAAAGGTCAAGGTCTTCAGCCATTGGGTTCAGAAGGTCGTGGTATGGGTAGCGATTGGGTGTTGGTTGATTTACATGATGTTGTTGTGCATGTAATGACAGAAGAAGCTCGAGCTTTTTATGATCTTGAGAAGCTGTGGGACATTAAGCCAGAACAACTGTAAGGCTCTTTTAAATGCGTGTTCGTTTGATTGCTGTTGGTAATAAAATGCCAAAGTGGGTGACTGAGGGTTACGATGAGTATGCTAAACGCTTGCCGAAAGATTTTGCATTAGAACTTGTCGAAATTCCAATGTCTCCTCGTGGAAAAAATACTGACATACCAAAAGCTATTCGTAAGGAAGGAGATAGTATGCTCGAAGCTATACCTTCTGGGGATAAAGTAATTGCAATGGAAGTTCTTGGTAAAGAGTGGTCTACCGATCAGTTGGCAGATCAGACCGAGCAGTGGCGAATGGATGGCTATAATGTGAGCTTGTTGGTGGGAGGTCCTGATGGTCTTGATCCAAGGTGTACCGCTCGCGCGGATCAAACTTGGTCTTTATCTCGTCTGACATTACCGCATCCTATGGTGAGAGTTATCTTGGCTGAACAAATCTATCGCGCTTGGACTCTCATGAACAATCATCCGTATCATAGATAGGGCGATGTTGTGAGTCGTCGACATCAAAATTTCCGTAACTATCGACAAGAGCAACGGCTGACGCAGCAGCGTGTACTTGCCGCTGTCGTATTTGTCTTGCTAATGGCTATCGTATTGATGGCTCGATTATTCTATCTTCAAGTGATAGAGCATGATCTGTATCAAACCAAGGCGAATGACAACCGAGTGATGTTGGTTACAGAACCGCCGCCTAGAGGTTTGATATACGATCGTAACGGATTGGTGTTGGCTGATAATCGTCCTATTCACAGTTTAACTGTGATACCTGAACGGGTAGAAAGTTTTCCGAAGTTAAAGCAAATGCTTTCCGGCATTATCGATATTAGTGATGATGAGTGGGAAGATTTTGATGAAAGACGAAAAGAGTATCGTCGTCCTTATCAGTCTCTTACTTTAAAATCCCAATTAACAGATGAAGAGTGGGCTAAGGTTTCTGTTGATCTTTATAAGCTCGACGGTGTCCAGGTTGAAGCACAGTTAACGCGCTATTATCCATATGGAGAAGCTTTTGCTCATGCTGTTGGTTACGTGGGGCGAATTACCACGAAAGATTTAGAAACAGTCGACAAGTTAGCTTATCAGGGCGCCTTGTTTATAGGTAAAACAGGGGTAGAGGGGTTTTACGAAAAAACACTTTTTGGTGAGGCTGGTCTCAGTAAAGTAGAAGTGAATGCTCGTGGTCGGATCATGTCCGAGCTAGAGCGACAGAATCCAACTCCCGGTAAAGATCTGCATCTCTATTTAGATGCCAGACTTCAGCAATATGCCTATGACCTTCTGGGTGATTACACAGGTTCAGTTGTCGCCATAGATCCAACGACAGGCGGGATACTTGCGCTAGTGTCTAAGCCAGGATATGACCCCAATCTTTTTGTACGTGGCATTTCGGTCAATGATTACGCCACACTACGTCAATCTAAAAAACTTCCTCTATTTAATCGCGCTTTACGCGGTGGCTATCCACCTGCGTCAACTATTAAACCTTTCATGGGGCTGGCTGGGCTTGAATATGGTTTTTCATCATGGACCGAGCGCTATTTTGCCAAAGGTTACTATCAAATCAATCCAAATGGTCGTCGTTATCGAGATTGGAAACGCACAGGGCACGGTTGGATTAATTTAGAACGCTCTATTATTGAATCCGTTGATACTTATTACTATCAGTTGGCCAATAAAATGGGGATTACTCCGATTCATAATTTTCTGACACGTTTTGGTTTTGGTCAAACAAACTTACTTGATTTGAATGGTGAAAGTGGCGGTTTGCTACCTTCTAATGAATGGAAAAAAGCTAAGTACAAAGAGCCTTGGTACCCAGGGGATTCAGTGAACGTTGGTATCGGGCAAGGTTTTATGGTTGCTACGCCAGTGCAAATTGCCTCTGCGACTTCTGCATTGGCAAGTAAAGGTCATTATTTTTATCCTCGTATGACTCAGCTTGTGGGGGATGAGCCTGCCGAGTTTGCAGATGGACTGGGTGATGAGCATGACATTGTCTTAAAAGATCAACGTAATTGGGATCGGATGATTGATGCAATGCGTAAGGTTGTAACCGATCCACATGGTACTGCAAGACGTCTTCAGGGAACGGATTACGAGATTGCAGGCAAAACAGGTACAGGCCAAGTATTTAGTTTGCAGGAAGATCAAGAGTACGATGCTGATGCCCTTGAAAAGCGTTTACACGATCATGCGTTATTTATCGGTTTTGCTCCCGCTAGAAACCCTAAAATTTCGGTGTTCGCTATTTTTGAAAACGGCGGTAGTAGTTCTAAGCCTGCTGATTTAACGAAAGCATTATTTGATGCTTATTTGCACGATGATTATCCTGCGCGTTACGATTATTTAAAGGGTGATAAAAATGACTGATAGCTTTTATCGTAGAGCCCTGTCTTTTACCAATGCTCGCTTATGGCAGCTGGTTCACATTGACGTTTTGCTGATGGGGTCTTTGTTGCTGCTTATCGGTGGCGGGCTTTTTATTCTGTACTCAGCCTCTGGGCAAGATGTGGCAATGGTTGAGCGGCAGGTATTTCGATTGGTAATAGGTTTGTTGATTTGTGTGGCGTTGGCTCAGCTGCCTCCGAAATATATGCGACGTGCTTCTCCTGCGTTATTCATCTTTATTACTGTGCTATTGGTTGGTGTGTTGTTATTTGGTGTTGGGGCGAAGGGCGCGCAGCGTTGGTTGGCTTTGCCTGGAGGGTTGCGTTTTCAGCCTTCAGAGATAATGAAAATTGTCATGCCGATGATGATTGCTTGGTATTTCTCTGATCGGCAGCTACCTCCAAATTTTAAACAGATATTGGCCGTTCTTGGTCTAATAGTATTGCCTGTATTGATGATAGCTAAACAGCCTGATTTAGGTACGGCTTTATTGGTTGCTGTGTCTGGTATTTTTGTTCTTTTTCTTGCGGGTCTTGGCTGGCGTTATATATTGGGTGCGGCTGCACTGGCACCTATTGCAGGTTATGCATTGTGGCAGTTTATGCATGATTATCAGCGTCAGCGAGTATTGACCTTTTTGAATCCCGAGAGTGATCCGCTTGGATCTGGTTGGAATATCATTCAGTCCAAAACCGCGATTGGCTCAGGTGGTCTCTATGGTAAAGGTTTTTTACAGGGGACACAGGCCCAGCTAGATTTCCTTCCGGAAAGTCACACGGATTTTATTATCGCCGTCCTTGCTGAAGAGTTTGGTATGTTGGGCTGTGGTGTTTTGATTTTGGCCTATTTACTGGTTATCGCTCGGGGTTTGTATATTGCGGCATACGCGGAAGATAACTATGCGCGATTATTAGCGGGTAGTTTAACGCTTACCTTTTTTGTGTACATGTTTGTAAATATTGGGATGGTGTCAGGCATTCTTCCTGTGGTTGGGGTACCCTTACCACTCGTCAGTTATGGTGGTACTTCTATTATTACTATCATGGCGACATTTGGAATTTTAATGTCAATACAAACACATAAAAGAGCAAGATGATGATTAAGCAAGCTACATTGTTATTTCTAGCGCTTGGTCTAACTGCGTGTAGTAGTATGGATCATTCTACATTGCCTTCAAATTCGGGAGTCAGTGACTCTCTTCTTGAAGATATGCCCAAAGAATGGGCGGATTCTTATGCGGGCAATCCCGAAGTTCAATTGTTTATTAACCGGCTGGTTAAAGAACATGCCTATGATAAAGAACGCCTCGAATTGGCGTTTTCTCATATAAAAGTGCGCCCTAAAGTGATTGAAAAATCTGATAATCAGCCCGAAGTGGTGACACCTTACTATGAGTATAAAACTCGCTTTGTGAACGAAGAAAGGGCAAAGCTCGGCAGAGAGTTTGCAGCACGTAATGCAAAATGGCTGCGTAAAGCAGAGCGGGAATTTGGTGTTGAGCCTAATGTTATTGTTGCTCTGATCGGTGTTGAAACTTATTACGGGCGCATTACTGGATCGAAAGACGTTTTTACCTCTCTTACGACGTTGGCGTTTGATTACCCAAGACGAAAAGATTACTTTCAAAGCGAGTTAGAAGCGTATTTATTGCTTGCTCGTAAAGAAGGCTGGAACATTGGCGACACAAAAGGGTCTTACAGTGGGGCGATGGGGATGGTGCAGTTTATGCCCAGTAACTATCAGAAACTGGCAATAGATTATGACAAAAATGGGCATATTGATTTATGGGGATCCGAGGCTGATGCCATTGGCAGTGTAGCTAATTACCTTAAACATCATGGTTGGCAGTCTCGACAACCTTGGTTTGTGATGGCTTATGTTGCAGAGCCAGATAAAGTGACAGATTTTATTAATCGTGGTAGAGCACCGAGTGCTGATATGACTGAGTGGTCGGCGCTAAATGTACTTCCTACACAGCCTTTTATTCCTCAAAAAACGGGGTTGATTGGTTTGCGTACTGGGCCAGAAGAAGTGTCTTATTGGCTTGCATATGAGAACTTCTTCACGATTATGGATTACAACCCTAGTAGACGATATGCCATGTCTGTATTGGAGCTCGCTGAGAGTATAGGGACCTATGAAAGTAATTAACATGCTGTTTGTTGCTGGCATTAGTTTGCTGGTATTGAATGGATGTATGAGTACGCGTCATGTTTTAGGTAAAGATGACGCAGATTATGAAAAAGCATCAGGTGGAGGGCGTTATTCAATTTTACAGGATCATGCTCCTACCGGTGATATAAAGGTTGATCATCTTCCCGACCTGGTTCCGAAATGGGAGCAAAAAAGTCGTGGTGGTAATAAAAGCCCCTATGAAGTGTGGGGGAAAAAATATTGGGTAATGGATTCTGCTCAAGGTTATGTGGCAGAAGGGACAGCGTCGTGGTATGGCAAAAAGTTTCATGGGCATAAGACCTCAAATGGGGAAACATATGACATGTATGCTTTCTCTGCTGCCCATAAATCGCTGCCTTTGCCAACCTACCTAAAGGTTACGAATCTTGATAATCAGCGCTCTGTCATTGTGAGAGTGAATGACCGGGGGCCGTTTCATGGGGATCGTTTGATTGACCTTTCTTATGCTGCTGCAGCTCGACTTGATTATCACAAAAAGGGATTGGCCCGTGTGCGGATAGAAGCGATTACTCCGGCACGAGGACAGACTTATAGTCCATCAAAACCCGTTGTTAGGGAAGTGGTTACTCCGCCGGAAGCCTTGCCAATTAAGGCTCCAGCCGCTTCTCCTGGTAAGGTGGAGGGCTCATCTCCTGAGCTGAGTTTTTCACATCTGCAGATGGGGGCGTTTAGCTCAGAAGAGTCTGCTGAAAAGCTTAAACAGCGCCTTTTTGAAGCGTTTGATACAAGTGTTAATGTCGTAATTAATAAGCAGGAGGATGGTTTGTTTAAGGTTCTAGTTGGGCCTTTTAATGATGCTAACGAGTTAGCGCAATGGCAGCAAAAATTACAGCAAGAAGGTTTTGGTAATCCTGTTAGAGTTGCCTTGGTACCTTAGATGCAGTGTGTTTGGGCTAGAGATTCGTAAGGGCCTCTAGTATCATTTGTTAACATTTTTTTAAGAAGACGATATTTTTGAGTATGAAAAAACTCCTAGTTACTTTATCCCTTGTGATTTGCTTTGTTAGTGGCTCTGTTTTTGCCGCTCCTTCATTAATCCCAACACCGCCACAATTATCTGCGAGTAGTTACATTCTTATGGATGCATATACTGGCGATATATTGGTTGAACATAATGCTGATCAGGCTTTACCGCCTGCCAGTCTGACAAAATTAATGACGGCTTATATCATTGAATACGAGTTAGCTCGTGGTAATTTATCATTGGATGATATGGTTAATGTGAGTGAGAAAGCATGGCGAATGGAAGGTTCGCGCATGTTCATTCGAGAAGGAACACAAGTTAAGCTAGAAGACTTAATGCGCGGTATTATTATTCAATCTGGTAATGATGCAAGTGTTGCCGCCGCAGAGCATATTGCTGGCAGTGAGTCTGCTTTTGCTGATTTGATGAATCAACATGCTCAACTTCTTGGTATGAAAAATTCGCATTTTGTGAATGCGACTGGTTTTCCAGCAGAAGATCATTATTCTAGCGCCCATGATATAGCGAAATTGGCGCGTGCGACTATTATGCAGTTCCCAGATAATTACAGTATGTATTCTGAGAAAGAGTTTACCTACAACGACATTCGTCAACCTAACCGTAACCGTTTGTTATGGAGAGATAAAACTGTTGACGGTTTGAAAACGGGCCACACAGAAGCCGCTGGGTTTTGTTTGGCTGCATCAGCAGTTCGTAACGGAACACGCCTGATCACTGTTGTTAT
Source organism: Marinomonas lutimaris (assembly GCF_019426345.1). Classification (GTDB taxonomy): domain Bacteria; phylum Pseudomonadota; class Gammaproteobacteria; order Pseudomonadales; family Marinomonadaceae; genus Marinomonas; species Marinomonas lutimaris. The sequence continues at coordinate 66,914 of NZ_JAHLLW010000012.1, read as the reverse complement.
GGGGACAAAATCAGATAATGCTCGTGCGGTTGAATCTCAAAAACTATTAGATTTTGGTTTTAGATATTATGAAACTCGTAAACTATATAGTCGTGGTCAAGTCGTTAATAATGCTCGTGTTTGGGGCGGTAGTCAGCCAAACGTAAAAGTTGGGTTCGCAGATGATGTTCTGGTAACTATGCCGCGTCAGCAAGGCGAGTCTATTCCTGCTACATTGGACATGAATAAAGAAATCACGGCTCCAATTGCTGTTGGCGATGTGTTGGGTAAAATCATTGTCGGTTCTGAAGGTAATGTTTTGCTAGAACGCCCAGTTGTTGCATTAGAAGCGGTAGAAGAGGGTGGTTTCTTCAAGCGAATGTTTGATAAAATTAAACTCTTCTTTATGAATTTATTTTAAGCCCTATATAGGCGAATGGTAGATTAGATTAATGGCACTAATTACGAAAAACGGTGATCAGGCTGAAAAAGCGATCGATGCACCAAAGATAGAGTTCCCCTGTGAAAACTACGTTATCAAGGTGGTTTCACTTGATGTAGATGGTATTCATACTGAAATAACTGAGCGATTGCTTGTTCATGCTCCGGAAATGAATACTGCTGCCGAGAACACTAATCGTTCCAGTAAAGGGCGTTTTATTAGCTTTAGTTTTCGTATTGTGGCTCAAAGTGAAGATCAATTATCGGCTTTGCATCGTGACTTAATGTCAATCGAAGCTGTTAAGATGGTCATGTAAATGGAACTTGATTTAATTTGCCGTGATTTAGGTATTGTTGACTACGCCGAAACATGGGAAAGGATGAAGAAATTTACTCAAATTCGTTCAAAAGACGATGCTGATGAAGTTTGGTTGCTAGAGCATCCTTCCTTGTTTACACAAGGTCAGGCTGGTAAAGAAGAACATCTTCTGGCTCCAGGCGATATACCTGTTATTCAGGTCGACCGTGGTGGTCAGGTCACGTATCATGGGCCGGGCCAATTGGTTGCCTATGTCATGGTTGATTTGAAGCGTCTTGGGATAGGTGTTCGAGATTTGGTCAGTGTACTGGAAAATTCTGTAGTGAATGCTCTAGCATTGAACTCTATAGACGCATACCCAAAGCCAGATGCACCAGGCGTTTATGTAAATGAACAAAAAATTGCGTCACTGGGATTGCGTGTTCGCAGAGGTTGTTCATTTCATGGACTTGCCTTGAATGTTGATATGGATCTCACCCCATTTAATCGTATTAACCCATGTGGCTATCAAGGCTTGCAGATGGTTGATATGAAGCGTCTTAATAAAGACGTCCTTTTATCGAATGTAAAGGTTCAGCTGGCGAATCAGCTGGCTGAGCAACTCGGATACAGTTATCCGGCTATCCAACAAGGGTGGAAATAGAATGACAGCAGAACGCAAACGCGTTGTCCAAGGGGAAAAATTACGTGGTGCCGATAAAATGGCGCGTATCCCTATTAAGATTGTTCCTACTGAAGAAATTCCACGTAAGCCTGATTGGCTTCGTGTTCGTATGCCTGCGTCGCCAGAGATAGCCCGTATCAAGGCTACTTTACGTGAGCATAAATTAGCATCAGTTTGTGAAGAGGCTAATTGTCCAAATCTAGGTGAGTGTTTCAGTAATGGCACGGCTACCTTTATGATTATGGGTGAAATTTGTACTCGTCGCTGTCCTTTCTGTGATGTTGCGCATGGTCGTCCTAATCCGCTTAGTGTTGATGAGCCAAAAGAATTGGCGGCTGCTATTCGCGACATGAAACTAAAATATGTGGTTATTACCTCTGTTGATCGTGATGATCTTCGTGATGGTGGTGCTCAGCATTTTGTAGATTGTATTAGAGAGACTCGTGCAGAAAGTCCAAATATCGAAATTGAAACATTAGTACCAGATTTTCGTGGTCGAATGGAAGTTGCCATTGATACACTGTCAATAGCACCGCCAGATGTGTTTAATCATAACCTAGAATCTATTCCTCGCTTGTACCGTCAGGTAAGACCAGGGTCTGATTATCAGTGGTCGCTAGATCTTTTGAAAAACTTTAAAGATCGATGCCCTGATGTACCAACTAAATCTGGGTTGATGGTTGGTATGGGTGAAACATTTGAAGAAATTGTTGAAGTATTAAAAGACTTGAGAGCTCATAACGTTGATATGTTGACGATTGGTCAATATCTACAGCCATCTAAGCATCACTTTCCAATGGCGCGTTTTGTTCCGCCTGAAGAATTTGCGCGTTATGAGGAAGTCGCGAAAGAGTTGGGCTTTAAGCATGCGGCGTGTGGACCTTTGGTTCGCTCGTCTTACCACGCGGATAAGCAAGCACATGGCGAACACGTTTCTTAATTTGTTCGTTCGTTAGAATAAAGCGGAGTTAAGATGTTTCTTAGCCCCGCTTTTTTTATTTGAACTAAACCTAAAAAATATGTCTGTGTTTTACTACGACGTACCTTTATTAGAAACGGTGCTAATTTAGACTTTTGGAGATGATATGAAGCCTTGGTCAATCAAAGATTCGATGGAACTTTACAATGTAAGTCATTGGAGCAGTGGTTTTTTTTCAATCAATGATAAAGGTCGCGTTATTGCGTTACCTGATAGGGAAAATAGCATTGATTTGACAGAGCTTTCTGTGGCGCTTAAGCAGCAAGGCATCCCTTATCCATGTCTTGTGCGTTTTCCTAATATTTTGCATTCGCGAATTGAGAAAATTACCAATTCGTTTCAACAAGCAATAGATTATTATGATTATAAGGCAAACTACGCCATTGTTTATCCTATCAAGGTAAATCAGCAGCGTCGTGTTGTAGAAGAAATTGCGGCATGTCAACCAGATAACTCAGCTACTGTTGGCTTGGAAGCAGGTAGTAAACCGGAGCTTATGGCAGTTTTGGCCATGCATAAAAACGCTGATGGCATCATAGTTTGCAATGGCTATAAAGACCGCGAGTTTATTCATCTTGCTTTGATGGCTGAAAAAATGGGGCATCAAGTTTTTATTGTTGTTGAGAAGATGCATGAGCTTGATTGGATTCTAGAAGAAGCAGACAAAATTGGGGTTCAGCCGCGTATTGGTATTCGTATCCGATTGGCGTCTACTTGTACGACGCATTGGGGCAATAGTGGCGGCGAAAAATCTAAATTTGGTTTGACTACATCACAATTGCTACGAGCTATTGATCGTTTACGCGAATTGGACTTGTTACATTGCCTTGAGTTGATTCACTTCCATTTAGGTTCACAAATTACGCGTATTCGAGATATTCAAAATAGTCTAAAAGAGTGTGCTCGTTATTACGCTGAACTTCACCAGATGGGTGTCAAAGTGAAGTGGGTCGATGTTGGTGGTGGTTTAGGTGTCGATTACGAAGGTACTCGTTGTCAAAATGATTTTTCTGCGAACTACAGTATTGGCGAATATGCTAACAATGTGGTATTTGCTTTCCATAATGTGTGTGAGCAATATGAACTTCCTCATCCTCATTTGATTTCCGAGTCTGGCCGAGCTGTCACAGCTCATCATGCCATGATGATTGCAGATGTTTTCTCTCATGGTGCTGAGCTTTTGCCGATTGAAGAACCAGCGGAAGGCAGTGAGCTAGAGCTGCAACGACTTTGGGCGTCTTATCAAAGTTTGAAAGGTGAAAACGAAGAGGAAAGTCGATCCTTGGTCGAGATTTATCATGACTTGTTAGATGACTTTAACGATAGTTTGACCTTATATAACCATGGCCAGCTTAACCTGTCGCAAAGAGCACAAGCAGAAAACCTTTTTCTTTCTGCGTGTCGCAACTTGTTGCCTCGTTTAGATAACCGAAACAGAGGGCATCGTGCTGTAATTGATGAACTAAACGAACGTTTGGCTGAGAAGTTGTTTGTTAATTTATCTGTGTTTCAGTCTATGCCTGATGCATGGGGGATTGATCAACTGTTCCCAGTATTGCCTTTACAGGGGCTGGATCAGGCGCCTTCTTTTAGAGGTAAAATCCAAGATGTTACTTGTGATTCGGACGGTTGCTTGTACAGCTATGTAGATGGCCAAGGTATTGAGTCTTCTTTGCCATTGCCACCAGCGCCACCAAAAGGTGAAGACTATTTAATGGGCTTTTTCTTAGTCGGGGCTTATCAAGAAACCTTAGGGGATTTACATAATTTATTCGGCGATACTTGTTCTGTTGACGTTTATTTAACAGACGACGGTTTCAGAATTGATCACGTATTGAAAGGTGATAGCGTTCAGGATGTACTTAAGTCTGTTAGTTATAATGAGCAAGAGCTGATGAAGAGTTATCAGGATAAAGTGTCAGCGAGCCCACTTAGCCAAGAAGAGCAAGTATCACTAATGGCGACCTATAAAAAAGTGCTGGAAGGTACGACCTATTTGACTCAAGTATAGGTTGAGCCTCTGTGCTTGTGGCGCAACATATTTTGGAGGTAGTAAGTATGAGTAATGTAAAAGTGGCCTGTGTCCAAATGGCGGTCAGTACAGACTTTCAGGCGAATTTAGATAATGCGGTGGTGCAAGTAAGAGAAGCGGCTGCAAATCAGGCTAATATTATTCTTTTACAAGAATTGTTTATGGGGCCATATTTTTGCATTGATCAAAAGCCAGCGTATTTTGATTGGGCGCAACCGGTAAATGATTGCTTGGCTATTCAGACAATGAGTAAGCTTGCAAAAGAGTTAGGGGTGGTTTTACCTATTAGCTTTTTTGAGCGTGATGGCAATGTCTTTTACAACTCCTTGGTGATGATTGATGCCAATGGTGATGTGATGGACTTGTATCGCAAGACGCATATTCCAGATGGTCCTGGTTACCAAGAAAAATACTATTTCACACCGGGTAATACTGGCGTGAAAGTTTGGGATACGAAGTTTGGTCGAATTGGTTGTGGTATTTGTTGGGATCAATGGTTTCCAGAGTTGGCGCGTGAATTGGCGCTGAAAGGTGCAGAATTGATTTTTTACCCTACCGCAATTGGTTCTGAGCCTCCTTACCCTGAGTGGGATTCGAAAGATCATTGGCAGAGAACCATGCAAGGACATTCTGCCGCGAATATGGTGCCAGTCATTGCTGCAAACCGTGTCGGTCGTGAAGAAGGTGAAAATAGTTTTATCCAGTTTTACGGTTCTTCATTCATGACAGATGAAATGGGGGCAATGAAGTGTGTCGCGAGCCGTGACGAAAGCACTATTTTGTACTCTGAGTATGATTTAGACGCTATTCGCAAAGCTCGTCGCTCTTTTGGTTTGTTCCGTGATCGTCGACCAGATCAATATCAAGCTATTACTTCTGGTGCAGGTATTACTTGGGATAAATAGATAGAAAGCAAAAAAGTGCCCGCATGATGCGGGCACAAAGCTTTCCTTATCCTTATTGGTAAAAAGGGGGAATATCAATAAGGTAGATCTATTTGCACTTGGCTTTTCGAAGCCTAAAATTGGTGTAGAACATAGTGCAAGGCTGGTGCCTTTCGAAATACCCTGACGGTAATGTAAAGCGAATAAAGTGCTTTTTATTACAAGGTTTTGTAAGAAGTCAGCATAGATCTGTCCAAAACCTAGATATTAACTATAGTCCTAGATCCCAACTATGGCCTGAGATTTTAAATAGGTGCGAATATAATTCTGCTTCTGCACTTAGCTAAAAGATCCATCCTTTTATTTTAGAGAACCGATGAACGTATTTAGTTCCCCAAGTAAATTGCCTTATTTTGCAGTCATGTTGTCCAGCAAGCTGATGTTGAATGATTTAACTTATCGCATCATGGCAGAAAAAATGCTCGAACTCGCACAAGGTCAGCCGGGGTATCTTGGTGCTGAGTATGGTTCGGGAGAAATGGATTTACTAATGACCTACTGGCAAACTAAAGAGGCTGCAGAAGCTTGGTTAAACCATGACATGCAGCGTAAAACCTTATCCATTGGTGAAAGTTTTTGGTATGAAGAATATTCGTTAAAATTGTTTGAAGTGATGAAGGACATGTCATTTAAGTACTCTAACCAAGGTTTACATGCTTCACGTTTTCCTCGGATTGTTACCGAGAGAGGTGTATTGAAAATATTAGACGAAGCTCAAGCTCCGCTCTTGCATGATTATATTAATCAAGAAAAGGCGTTTCTTGCCCCATGGGAGCCGTTTAGAACGGATGGCTATTATTCACTCGAAACCTGCCAGCTACGAGTCCGAGAAATGCGGCGTGATTTTTTAGAAGATAAAGGGGTTGTATTGTGCTTTCTAACGCCTAATGAAGACAGAATGCTCGCTTATACCAATTACTCAAATATTATTCGTGGTGTCTTTCAGGCTTGCAATCTTGGCTACAGTTTACGAGAAAGTGAACAGGGTAAAGGTATCATGCAAGAAGCCTTAAGCGCAGGAATAGAGTACATCCATAAAGAGCAACATATTGATCGAATTCAAGCGAGTCATATGCCAAGAAATACTCGCAGTGCAGCCGTGTTAAAGAAGTTAGGTTTTGATAAAGAAGGTATAGCTAGGGATTACTTGAAAATCAACGGTCAGTGGGAGGATCATATTCTTACCGCATTAGTTCTGCGATAAAAATTGCTTAACGTATTTTTGTCTCCGGCTTGGTGAGTATTAGTACTCGCCCTATGTTTTTTTGCGTTGTCATAACGGACAGTACAGTAATACTTTCGCTGTTCGGGTTTGATATGGCTCTTGGCTCCCTTCTTGCGAGGACTTTACCAAAACTTGGGCAGGGTTTAGATATTTTATTCTCATTTGAAATAAACGTGATGCCGCTCAATGGAAGAAGGTATTGAGTAGCCGACTTTTGATAGTAAAGGGTTTCTTTAAATTGAGGAGGGTACAGCTCTATTGTAATTTGGCCTGCTTTTCCGTGCCAGAGAGGCCATGTCTTAATATGGCTTCTTCCTAAGATTGATTCCACTGTTCCAGAAGAGATTTTTTTAAACGAACCTCTTAGCTCTGTTTGTTCTGTGTTTTTTAGCCGTATTAAACAAAGTTCTACTGTGGGCGTTAATAAAGTAATGCTATTGATTGTGTGAGCTTCTAGCCATATTCCTTGGTGTTGTTTTAGTGCTGTTTCTTGTTCATTGCTTTGCAGGTTTTGTTGTGCACCTTGCTGTAAGTATAATTCTCCCTTGATGAGAAAAAGAAACGTATCGGCCTGATGGTGATAGAAGCGGGTAGGAATATCTGTTTGAAACAGATGTTCATGTGCAATGAAAAGGTCATCTTGTTGGTGGATGATAAAGTGTTTACTTGACTCTCCAAGGTTATAGTTCATTGGGTCGAGTGTATTTTGATCAGTTAAGTTCACCATCAAGTACCTTTTTAATTATCGAATGTATTGAAACACGAGAATAACGACCTTTCCATGATAATCTTACGATGAGTGTTGCAGTGAGTTGGGATGTTTCTTTATAGTTGAGCCCATATTAGTTTATGAAATCCGCATGTGCCGATAATTTGCCCATGCAAACGATTATAGAAGGAAAGTTTCCTTGAGTGAGTTGTCAAATTTCGAGTCGAATGAAACCCTTTCATTAAAAGACTACACAGAAAAAGCGTACTTGAATTACTCCATGTACGTTATTTTAGATCGAGCTTTGCCACATATTGGTGACGGTTTAAAACCAGTTCAGCGTCGTATCATCTATGCAATGAGCGAATTAGGCTTGAAAGCCAGCGCAAAATATAAAAAATCCGCTCGTACTGTGGGTGATGTGTTGGGTAAGTTTCACCCACATGGTGACAGTGCTTGTTATGAAGCCATGGTATTGATGGCTCAGCCTTTCTCATACCGTTATCCGCTTGTCGATGGACAGGGTAACTGGGGCGCGCCAGATGATCCAAAATCTTTTGCTGCCATGCGTTACACTGAGTCTCGTTTATCAAAATACGCTGATGTATTGCTAAGAGAAGTCAGTCAAGGCACGGTTGATTGGACGCCTAACTTTGATGGTACCTTACAAGAGCCATCGGTATTACCGTCCCGTCTGCCTAATTTATTGCTTAATGGTACGACTGGTATTGCGGTTGGTATGGCAACGGATATCCCGCCCCATAACTTACGTGAAATTGGTGGCGCTTGTATTCATCTGCTTAATAATCCCAATGCTGAATTAGATGATTTGCTTAATTTTGTCCAAGGCCCAGACTTTCCAACGGGTGGTGAAATCATTACGCCAAGAAGTGACATTGTTAGACTTTACGAAACAGGTAAAGGGCAGATTAAAGCGCGAGCTCGTTTTACTGTTGAGGATGGTGAAATAGTAGTTAATGAGCTACCTCATCAGGTGTCTGGTAGTAAAGTATTAGAGCAAATTGCCGCGCAAATGCAGGCGAAAAAACTGCCAATGGTGGTGGATTTACGGGATGAATCAGATCATGAAAATCCGACGCGACTGGTAATCGTACCTAAATCAAATCGTGTCGATATAGATTCTGTCATGACACATCTTTTTGCGACTACTGATCTAGAAAAATCCTATCGCGTTAATATGAACGTGATTGGTCTAGATGGCCTGCCTCAAGTGAAACCACTAAAGAACTTCTTATCTGAGTGGTTGCGTTTCCGTATTGATGTGGTACGTCGTCGTTTGCAATTCCGTCTTGATAAAGTGAATAACCGTTTACATATTTTAGAAGGTTTGTTGATCGCCTACTTAAATATCGATGAAGTTATCGAGATTATACGTACAGAAGAAAAACCAAAAGTAGAGTTGATGGCGCGTTTTGGTTTGAGTGATATGCAAGCTGAATCTATTCTAGAATTGAAGTTGCGTCACCTTGCTAAACTTGAAGAGATGCGTATCAAGGGTGAGCAAGACGAGCTAGAAAAAGAGCGTAAGCAATTAGAAGGCTTGCTGTCTTCTGATCGTAAGTTGAAGAAATTAATCACCGAGGAGATTCAAGAAGCGATTGATGATTTTGGTGATGATCGTCGTACTCCGATTGTTGCTCGTAAAGAGGCGCAAGCTTTCAGCGAAGAAGACCTTTTGTCGAATGACCCAATTACTGTGGTGATCTCTAAGCAAGGTTGGATTCGTGCCGCAAAAGGCCATGACATTGATGTAAATGGCTTGAGTTATAAATCTGGCGATGAATTCTTAGTTAGTACCAAAGGTCGCTCGAACCAAACGCTCGTTTTGCTTGCTTCTAATGGGCGCACCTATTCCATTAAAGCGCATACATTGCCTTCCGCTCGTGGTCAAGGTGAGCCAATTACAGGGCGTATTTCGCTAGAAAAAGACGCCACTATTGTTTCTGCGGTACTGGATAACGAAGAAGCGCATTATTTGATTGCGAGTGATGCGGGTTATGGTTTCGTTGCGCAACTCAAAGAGCTGTATGCTAAAAATAAAGCAGGCAAAGCGACATTGTCATTACCGAAAGGCGCGCAAGTCATGCCGCCGGTTCCAGTGCAAGATCCAGCGTCGGGCCGTGTTGTTGCTATTTCTAATGAGGGTCGTATGTTGGCATTTGATGTGGCTTCTCTACCGCAAATGGCGAAAGGCAAGGGCAACAAGATGCTAAGCATCCCAAGTGCTCGTGCTGCCGACAGAGAAGAGTTAGTTATTGCGCTGGCTTGTGTTCAGCCAAATGATCTTTTGACTGCTTACGCTGGCAAGCGTTTTATCTCTTTTACTGAGAAAGATCTCGAAGAATATCTAGGTGAGCGTGGCCGGAGAGGCTTGAAACTACCTAGAGGTTTTCAGCGAATTGATAGTCTCGAAGTGAAGGTGGGCGAAGGTAAGGTTGTTAAAACGGATGATCCACCAAGCCAAGAATTGTTTTAAAAATAGCCAATTAACGCTAAAGTCCGGAATTATGTTCTAGACTTTAGAATTTTATGAATTAAGTTTTGAGTTCTGTACTCGTTCTGCGAAATGGACTTGCTTGCAATAAGAGGAAATGAATATGAAAGGCAGTAAAAAAGTAATCGATGGTTTGAATGCGTTGTTAGCGAATGAATTAGCGGCAATTGATCAGTATTTCATTCACTCGCGCATGTACGAAGACTGGGGCTTGAGCAAGTTATATGACCGCCTTAATCATGAAATGGAAGAAGAAACTCAGCATTCTGACTGGCTTATCAAGCGCATTTTGTTCTTGGAAGGTGTTCCATGTATGACAAAACGTCGCGATTTGCTAATTGGCTCTGATGTTCGTTCTATGATGAGCAACGATTTGACACTCGAATTAGAAGTGGTGGCGAGTGTTCGTGAAGTGATTGCTGTGTGCGAAGCTGAAGGTGATTATCAAACACGTGAGACCCTTGAAAAGTTGTTGTTTGACACAGAAGAAGACCATGTTTATTGGTTGGAAAAACAGCTTGGTCTAATGGAAAAAATTGGCATGCAGAACTATTACCAATCGCAGATGGGTAACTAAGGAGAGGTTTTATGAAAGGGGACCGTGACGTAGTTGCTAACCTGAATAAAGTGTTAGCGAATGAATTAGTAGGTATCAACCAATATTTTCTTCATGCTCGTATGTTTAAAGATTTTGGCTTTAGTGCGCTTGATAAAGCAGACTATAAAACCTCTATTCAAAAAATGAAAAATGCGGATCGTTTGATTGAGCGAGTTTTGTTTTTGGAAGGTTTGCCTAATCTGCAAGACCTTGGTCGTCTGCGTATAGGTGAAAATAGTGAAGAAATGATTTCTGCTAACTTAGAGTTTGAATTGGATACGTTGCCAGCACTTAAAGCGGCGATCGATTTATGTGAGCAGAAAAAAGACTTTATGAGTCGTGATACATTAGAAAAAATATTAGAAGAGCAAGAAGAACAAATTGATTGGCTTGAAACTCAGCAACACCTGATTGCCAGTTCTGGCATTGAAAATTACCTGCAATCTCAAATGTAACTCAATGCTGCAATTAAGCTACTTGAACTTGGGTTTCAGCAATTTTGATTAACTCACTGTTTAGTAGCTTTTTTGCGCACTGACAGCACTTTCCACACTGACTACCAATACTGTGTTCTTTATATAGTTCACGCATAGTTGTCGCCCCTTCTTGGATGGACGCTTTGATTTCTCTGTCTGATACTCGATTACAAATACAAACGTACATAAATGAAAATCACTCTCACTAATATTCTAATCATGCGATTGTATTTTTAATGTTAATGATTATCAATAGATAATAATTTATCTATTTTCATGGTTTGATAGTTTTTTTTAGAGCTTTTTCAAAGCGTTAACGATAAGACCAAATGACCGCTTTAGTCTTATCGTTATCAGGATTGAGTGATAGGGGTTACAACTCTTTTTCAGCGATATCGTTAAGCACTTTTAGGAAGGATTCTGGGTCATGAGCGCCTTGAACCATATATTTGTCGTTGATGACATAAGTCGGCACTGAGTTAATTTGCAAACCACGTAAATGCTGTAGTTTTTTCTCAGTTAGTGTTTTAGCTTCTGCGCTTAGTGCGTATTCAATATCGGCTTTTTGCATACCGATACTCACTGCTACTTCTTCAAGGATACTTTTTGATCCTATGTCTTTTCCGTCCGTAAAATAAGCATGGAATGCAGCCAAGACAAATGGTGTCGCTAATCCAGATTTAGTGGCTGCAAGCACAAATTGGTGGGCAAGTTTGGTATTAGGGATGCGGTCTTTTTCTGAGAAATTAAATTGGATACCTGCTTCAATTCCCACTTGTTGAATCGCGTGTGTGGCTTCATTGAGTTTTTCTGGACTGCCGAATCGCTCGCCGAGGTAAGTTTCTCGGTCAGCGCCTTCTAACGGCATATCGGGATGCAGTTCAAAGGGCTGCCAACGAATGTCGATTTTATAGTCATCGCCTAATTGTTCAATGGCTTGCTTAAGACGTGAATAGCCTAGGTAGCACCAAGGGCAAACTACATCTGAAATAATGTCGATACGAAGATCGGCCATGTGTTCTCCTAAAGAATAGTAAAGTTTAAAGTGTTTAATTGACGCTCAATGCAATGCACTGGCTAATTTCTGTATAAGAGCGACCGCTTTCTTTGTGCCAATAATTAAACGCTACTTGTGCTGCTTTCCAAGCGGACTGAGTGTCTCTTCCTGTGGTAATGATCTCATGTTGACGCAAATAGCCTTCAACATCTCTGGTTAGCATAAACGTGTCTTTGCCCATTGCTCTTAATGTATAGGGGCCAGTATTGCCACCAAGACGAGCGCCGTGTTTTTTTAAATAGGCCCACAGACCAATAATGTCGTCATTTGGCCAGTTAGCAACAAAGTTAGAGAATGATCCATGACTAGCCTGACATTCGCTAATCATCAGGGCGTTTTCGCGGATTGTCATTACCTTGCCAAAGTTACGAATGATGCGTACGTCTTTGGCTTTTTCTTCCCACATTTCGTCATGGATAAGCAGCATTTTTTCGATATCAAAACCGAAAAAAACAGTTTCAAAACCGGGCCATTTGTTGCGAACCACTTGCCAGTTAATGCCTGATTGAAAGACTTTCTGAGAGAACGCCGCTAGCCATCTATCGTCGCTGTGTTGACTCAGTTGCGCAGGGCTTAGTGGTACAGAGAGCATGGCTTCAAGGTGCTTCGCTCCACCATGTCGAAGGGCGGCTCGATCGTAAATTGATTGAAAGAGTTCGTATTTCATCCTGGACTCCTATTTTGTGGCGCTCAGTTTATCATAAGCCTCGCTCTAGGGAAGGTGCGAATAAGTCTACTAAGCCTCAGTCTTTCAGAGAAATCGTCAAATAAAGCACGACTCTGAAGGAATGTAGGTACCTTTCAAAGAGTCGCAACGATATGTGGCCTGTTACTTTTAATAGTAAACTCTGAAAGACCCGCAGGGCATGTCCTAAAAGCCTGTATTCTTTGTTGAGCACCTCGAAAATAGAACCACTATTCACATTCGCTACTCGCCACGAATAACAGGCTTTTATCCACATGCTGAGACAAGAGGGCTTGTTCGCACCTTCCCTAGATAATGGCTGAGCGGATAACTTGTTTGGTATTTTAGTGATGGACGCTATGTGTTTGTCCTATAATGCCAATAAATGACCCTGTCGAGAGAAGTTGAATGACACACTTAAGCGTTAATCTGAATAAAATTGGCTTACTTCGTAATTCTCGTGGAAGAGATTATCCAAATTTGATTGATATGGCGGAACGTACGCTGGAGCTTGGCGCGTTTGGTATTACCATTCACCCAAGGCCTGATCAGCGTCATGCGACTTATCAAGATGCGCACGATTTGAAGACGCTATTAAAACGTTTCCCAGGTGCTGAATTAAATGTTGAAGGTTTTCCTGATGCACAGTTTCTGGACGTTGTTTTAGAAGTAGAGCCGGATCAATGTACGCTAGTACCTGATGACCCAAATCAGCTTACATCCGACCACGGTTGGAATATCGCTCGTGATCAAGACGCATTGCGTCCAGTTATTGCTAAACTCAAAGCAAAAGGTATCCGCGTTGTTTTATTTATGGATCCTGAGCCTGAAAACATGGTGTTAGCCAAAGAAGTTGGTGCTGACCGTGTGGAGCTATATACAGAAGCCTATGCTAATGCATTTGGTAAAGATGGTTTTGATGAGGTTCTTGAAACCTACCAGCAAGCGGCTCAAGCTGCCTTGGATGCAGGATTGGAAGTAAACGCTGGGCATGACTTAGATTTAAATAATGTTCGGACTTTGTGTGAGCAAGGTCGAATCATGGAGGTATCGATTGGTCATGCATTAACCATTGAAGCTTTGGATCTAGGCTGGAATAACGTAGTAAAAGCTTACCTTGAAAAATTGGCTTGAGAGATAGGAACCTAAACCTGAGACTTGAGTATGCAAAGCGCAAAAAGAGCACGCTGTGATGATTGTCACTTTTTAACTGATCAGTGCGTTTGTAAGTGGATACCTGTGCTTTCTACGCGATTAAAGATTTTGATTTTGCAAGATCCTAAAGAGGCACAACATGCTAAAAATACAGTGTCATTGTTGTCTTTAGGATTGCCGTCGATGGAATGTGTTTCGACAGTCAATCAAGAAGCATTAATTAATACTTTGAGGCAAAAAGATCCTGCTAAATGGTGTTTGGTTTTTCCATCGGACGATGCTGTGTTTATAGAGTCGATAGATAAAGGCTCAATAGCTGAAATTGAAGGTTTGATTTTACTTGATGCAACTTGGAGAAAGGCGAAGAAACTGTATTTAACTGAACCCTTACTGCATGCTTTTAACGCTGTGTGTTTTTCGCGGCCGCCAGTAGGGCAATATAGTATTCGTAAGTCACCCAGTGTGCAGTCGTTATCAACCTTAGAAGCATGTGCCTACGCAATAGAGCAAGTAACTGGTGAGGACATGCAGCCATTAAGAGAGTTTATGGCAGTGGCGCAAGAATGGCAGTGGCGCAAGCAGCCCTTGAGTCATCGACACCTTGATTAATCGTTAACGAGTTAGAAGAAGACAGAGAGATTTGAAATTATTATGAGCAAACAAACTGAAATTGAAGCCGCTGTATTGCGTCGCCTTTTGAAACATCTCGATGACAATAAGTCTGTGCAAAATATTGATCTGATGAACCTAGCTGGTTTTTGTCGTAACTGTTTGAGCAAATGGTATATGGCCGAGGCAGACCAGCACGGCGTTAAAGTAGACTACGATGAAGCGCGTGAGTTCGTTTATGGCGAACCTTACGACACTTGGAAGGCCAAGTATCAACCAGAAGCCACTGCAGAGCAGTTGGCCGCTTTTAATGCAAAGCCTAAGTCTGACAAGTAATATTGCCTTGAAAAAACGATTCAACTCGTTTTTTTCATGCTTAAGAAGCACCAAGCGTCTTGTTTGTGTGCTTCTTATTATGTGCTTTGTTCCACATTGGTGGCTGTACGCTGATGTGTCAGATAAATATCGAAAGTTAGCAAAACAAGCGGGTTCAGTATATGGCGTCGGGGCTGAAAAGCGTATTCTAGCTTGGCGAAAGTTGATCGATGATTCCCGATCTTTAGCTATTGTTGATCAACTTACTCAAGTAAATAATTTCTTTAACCAGATGGAATTTGTCGACGACATGTCCTTGTGGGGGAAAGAAGACTATTGGGCAACGCCCATTGAATTTTTAGGGATGCAAGCTGGAGATTGTGAAGACTTTACTATTGCCAAATATTTCACGCTTAGAGAGCTTGGTGTCCCAGATGAAAAACTACGACTTGTGTATGTAAAGGCGTTGAAGCTTAATCAACATCATATGGTATTGGCCTATTATCATAAGCCAACTTCCGTTCCTGTCTTGCTTGATAATCTTGATAAAGAATTAAAACCCGCGTCAAAGCGCAATGATCTTTTGCCTATTTATTCGTTCAATGCAGAGAACTTGTGGCTTTCAAAAGAAAAAGGGCGTGGTGTATTGGTAGGTGGCTCATCAAGATTGAGCTTGTGGACAGATTTAAATAATCGTTTCAATACGATGACAAATTAGGAGAGCTTGGATGACACTGTTCCGCCAATTAATGATGACGATTATTGCCATATTCTCACTGATGCTGGCTGTAGTGATGGTTATTAACTTCAATACTACGAAAGGCTATTTGATCGGACAATTGGAATCGACCACCCAAGACTCAGCGACATCCTTGAGTATGTCAGTGTCAGATTTTATGGCGTCAGAAGATTACGCATCGGTTGAAAGTAGTATCAATGCAGTATTCGATAGTGGCTATTTTTCGGAAGTAAGAATTCATGTTTATGATACGGATAAAAATATCACCCGCTCTAATGAAACTAAAATAGACGGCGTCCCTAATTGGTTCATTAACTTGATCGATTTCAAAGTGCCAGTGGCTAGAGCTATTATTTCTAATGGCTGGAATGAGCTTGGACAAGTCTACATAACGGGTAGTGCGGGCTACGGTTATAACCAACTTTGGCTGGCTTCACGAGATTTGCTAGTGTCGTTTTTTGTGATTGGTGCGATCACTCTTATTGTCGGTAGTTTTGCATTACGCTATTTATTCCGACCCTTGGCTGAGCTTGAAAAACAAGCAGAAGCGATTCAGCAACGTCGATTTATTAAAACGATAGCGGTACCTAAAACACGAGAGCTAAAGTCTGTTGTTTTGTCGATGAATCGAATGGCCGCGAAATTGGAGAAAGAGTTCGCTTCTGAAGTTGAAACAGCGAAATGGCTACAAGCCAAAGCCTTCAAAGACCCAGTCAGTGGGTTGGGTAACCGACATTTTTTTGAAAGTCAGATGAAGTCACATTTTGGTGAAAGAGAGCGTGGCGTAGATGGTCTGATTTTGGTTAGTTTGGCGGATTTGGGCAAGTTAAATAATGAACGTGGTTATGAGTCAGCCGATATGTTTATTCAGTCTGCAGCGGATATTTTGACTCAAAAAGTGTCAACGCTTTCTTCTTTTGCTACTTTAGCGCGTTTGTCTGGCGCGGACTTTGTTTTACTTATTCCTAATTTCGATCACAGTCAGCTCACTAAAGTAGTCGATGAAATTTTGACTGAATTGATGGAGTTGAATACAGCAAGTATTAGTTACTCCGTCGCTGTGGCTAATATTGGTGCGGTGACCATCGATGGGGCGGTAGAGCGTTCCAGCGCCATGTCTCAAGCGGATGCTGCTCTACGTGAAGCGAAGCGAGAAGGCAGTAATACAAGTAAGGTGTTTGACCTTAACATGGGTCAAAACATGGCTATTAGCAGAACGGCTTGGAAAGACATATTAGAATCGGCGATCCTACATAAATCTTTTAAACTCAAGAAACAAAAAATTACGACTCTGGATGAGTCGCCTGTTGTTCTTCACGAAGAAGTGTTTATGGGCTTGGAGCATGCAGGTAAAGAGTATCATGCTGGTTACTTTATTGGTCTGGCTGAGCAGTTTGATTTAGGTAGTCAAATAGACCAAGTCATCATTGGTCGAGTAATAGAACATATTAAGTTGAGACAGTTAACGATTCCGTTAACTGTAAATTTGTCTGCTTCTTCATACGCCAAGCCTGCTTTTATTGAGTGGCTGAATAAGACTTTAAGTCATCTTAGTGCGGATGTGAAAAGTAAGCTGATGTTTGAAATTTCAGAGCAGAGTGTTTTGATTGAAGAAGAACAGGCCAATGAGCTGGCCCAGATGTTGAAAAATCAGCGTGTTTTATTTGGAATAGATAATGTTGGTAAGCAATTTTCAGCTTTCCAATACCTACAAACCTTGATGCCAGATTATGTCAAGGTAGATTCTTCTTATACCCGCATGGCCGCAGGTAAAGAGTCGGAATCTTTCTTTATGCATACGCTTTGTAAGATGTTTAATAGCTTGAATATAGAAGTGATTGCTACGGGTGTGGAAAGTGAAAAGCAATTAATCGCATTAAAACGATTTGATGTTTCTGGTGGGCAAGGGTTCCTAATTGGGCGTGCGCAAGATATGTAGGTGTCATTTCTACTTATCTTGCTTATGCAAAATATGGGGAGTAAATCAACGCGTCTTTTTAAATCAACGAGTCTTCGTCGTCTCCTTCGACAAGGTCATTTTCAGTCATTAAACCTTCGTCGTGGCTACTGTGTACGCCACGTACCCATTTTCTGCCAAGTAATTTCTTCTGTGCAGCTAGAGGCAGTTCGGTAAATTGTATCAGGCGTTTTTCGGTAAGAAGATCGATCAAATCTTCCAATATACGCATCATTTCGCCGTCTGAACTTGCGAGTATTTCTTGGGTGCTTGTACTAGCTGCGGTGAATTTTTTTTCTAATATGCTAGCAACCGCCGGTTCATTTGGCGCGACTAATAATTTGTACTCATCCGATTGGGATGTGGCAACATCAATAATTACACCATTCTCATTGACTTTTGCGTATAGCATATTGATTTCCTTGTATTGTCTCATTTTGTAGCAAGGCGATTTGTTCGCTTCACATATTACTGAATAACCACTATTCTAGACCATAATTAGTGTGTTATTGGTTTATAAACAACAGATTTTCGGTAGTTTTAGGAGAATATAGAGTATGTCTGACTCTGGTCGCTCAGAACAGAACTCTTCGTCACCTTTAGAAAATGATTCGTATGAAGAAAATGAAGTTAGTAATGAATCAGAAGAAGGGCAGATGGAAACAACAAAAGAAGAGAGTTCTAAAGAGAATGTGGATCAGTGGAATACACAAGGCGCAGCTTTAGAATACCCTAATCCTCTGTTAGATTGTTTAGTATTGCTAAGCAAATATTTCCATAATCCTTATACAGCTGATGGTATTGCAGCCGGTTTACCTATTACCGACAATGCTATGACGCCTGAGCTTTTTCAGCGGGCAGCTAAACGTATTGGTATTAGTACACGTTTTGTTAAACGATCTCTCGTAAAAATCCCTGATATGGTGTTACCCGCTGTATTGTTATTAAGAGATCAGCAAGCCTGCATTTTACTAGAATTAGACCAAACTCAAGGTGTCGCGAAAATCCTTCGCCCAGAAGCTGGAGAAGGCGAGATTACTCTTCCTATCGATCAGCTTGCCGAGTCTTTTACTGGCTATTGCTTCTTTGTTCGCCCTCTGTATCAATTTGATAAACGCTCTGAAAAAAGTGATGAAAAAGAAAATAAAAAGGGTCATTGGTTTTGGGGAACCATTGCAGGTTCTTGGCGAATCTATCGAGACGTTTTTATTGCGTCCTTGCTGATTAATATTTTTGCCGTTGCTAGTCCTCTTTTTGTTATGAACGTTTATGACCGCGTTGTGCCGAATAATGCGTTTGATACGCTTTGGGTGTTGGCTATCGGTGCTGCTGTTGTGTATTTATTCGATTTTCTATTGCGAACCTTACGGGCTTATTTTATCGACATAGCGGGTAAGAAATCTGATATTTTGATATCAGCGGCTATCTTCTCCAGAGTAAATAACATCACCATGGCATCGAGACCCAAATCTGTTGGGGCTTTTGCCAAAAACCTACAAGAATTTGAAAGCATTCGAGACTTTATCACCTCTGCGTCTATCACCACATTGGTTGATATTCCTTTTATGTTTTTGATCATTGGCGTGATTTGGTTAATTGGCGGCCCAGTTGGTTATATTCCGATTGTAACCATTGCTCTGATCGTCCTTTATAGCATCATTATTCAAATTCCACTGCGCCGCTCTATCGAAGAAGGCCAGAAAACCGCATCACAAAAAAATGCCGTATTGATTGAGAGTTTGTATAACGCAGAAAGCGTTAAGCTCAATAATGCCGAAGGCGTGATGCAGAAACAGTGGGAAAATGCTGTTGGTAACATCGCCGACTGGGGGGTAAAAACGCGTCAGTTGTCACAATCTTCTTCCTCTTTTGCGATGGTCGCTCAGCAGCTAACCACCGTTATTATTGTTATTGTTGGGGTGTACCAAATATCTGAAGGTAATATGAGTATGGGCGCTTTGGTTGCCTCTGTTATGTTGACTGGAAGGGCGCTTGGCCCTATGGCGCAAGTAGCTGGCTTAGCGACCCGTTATAACCAAGCAAAATCTGCTTTTACTTCGTTAAACGAAATCATGTCGTCACCGGTTGAAAATCCTGATGACGTCAAATTTGTTCATCGTCCAGTGTTTAAAGGTGAATTTCAATTTGAAGCGGTTAACTTCGCTTATCCTGATCAAGAGCAGGCTGCAGTCAGTGCTATTAATATTAATATTAAGCAAGGGGAAAAAGTGGCTATTATTGGCCGGATTGGCTCAGGTAAATCGACCCTTGGTAAATTAATGACTGGGCTTTATACACCAGATAGTGGCGCAATAAGAATAGACGGTGTGGATTTACGTCAAGTTAATCCAACGGATCTGCGTCGAAATATTGGTGCGGTTTCGCAAGATGTGAATTTATTCTATGGCTCTATCAAGGATAACATCGTAATGGGCGTTCCTTATATGGAAGACGATGCCATCATTCGCGCGGCAGATTTGTCTGGTGTGTCGGAATTTGCCAATCGTAAGCCGAGCGGGCTTGATAGTATTGTTGGTGAGCGTGGCGCCCTGTTATCTGGTGGGCAGCGTCAAAGTATTGCGATTGCGAGGGCCTTATTATTTGATCCACCAATTTTGATATTGGATGAACCGACAGCGTCGATGGATAATACGACAGAGTCTCGAATGAAACGCCGTTTAATAGAAGGGGTGAAAGATAAAACCCTTATTTTGATTACACATAAGGCCTCTATGCTAGATATGGTTGATCGTATTATCGTTATGGATAATGGTCGCTTGATTGCTGATGGTCCAAAAGCGCAAGTGCATGAAGCGCTTCGCCAAGGCAAGTTGAAGGTCAGTTAAAAATGAGTAATAAAAATCCGATTTCACAACATGACTTAGAGTATCTGACGGATCGAAATGCGGCTTTGATGTTGAGAACGCCCCGTGGCGGTAGAATTATCCTTTGGGTAATTTTTATTTTCGTGGCAGCGGCATTAGTCTGGGCGAATTATACTGCTTTAGATGAAGTTACCGTTGGAGAAGGGAAGGTCATTCCCTCTAGCCAAGTTCAGCAGATACAAAACCTTGAAGGTGGCATTTTAAAAGAAATTAACGCCAAAGTAGGTCAAGTGGTTGATAGTGGTCAGGTGTTAATGACAATCGAAAATACCGAAGCGCTATCGTCATTACGGGAACAGCAGGCAGAATCTGTTAATTTAAAAGTGCGCGCAACGCGTCTGCAGGCAGAATCTTACGGTGTAAAGCCGCAGTTTGATGCAGAAATCATGAAAGAGTATCCGTTAGTTGTAAAGCGTGAGCTGGATTTGTATAACAATCGATTAGAGTCCTTGCGGACTAATCAAGTTAGTTTCCAGCAGCAAATAGAGCAAAAGAAGCAAGAGATAGTTGAATTACAGGCAAAGCTAGATAACCTAAAACAGAGTTATGCTTTTTCGAAAGAGGAGTTGTCATTAACTCGTCCAGCGTTTGAACAAGGCGCTGTGTCTAGAGTTGAGCTTTTACAACTTGAGCGTCAAGTGAATCAGCTACAAGGGGATTTGGAGGCGACTCAGTTAGCTATTCCCCGTGCGCGCTCAGCGTTAAAAGAAGCGCAAAGCAAATTAGACGAAGGTGATGCGAAGTTCCGGGCAGATGCTCAAGAAGATCTGACCGGAGTAAGAAGCAAACTGGATCAGCTGCGTGAAAGTAATGTCTCTCTTGAAGATAAAGTATCAAGAACACAAGTTCGTTCTCCAGTAAAAGGCATTGTAAAACAGATTCAGATTAATACGGTTGGCGGCGTTATAAAGCCAGGCATGAACTTGCTTGAAATTGTACCGTTTGAAGACTCGTTATTGATCGAGGCAAAAGTTCGACCTGAAAACATTGGTTTTATTCAGCCAAATTTGAGTGCTGTGGTGAAACTATCTGCCTATGATTTCGCCATATTTGGCGGTTTACATGGCATTGTAGAAAATATCAGCGCAGATACTATCCTTGATGAAGAAGGGAACAGTTTTTATTTGGTAAGGGTTAGGACTGATAAAAACTATTTAGGGACGGAGAAAGCTCCATTACCAGTTATTCCGGGTATGCAGGCTACAGTAGATATTATTACTGGTAAGAAAACCTTATTGGATTATTTGCTAAAGCCTATTTTGAAAGCAAAACAAAATGCGCTTCGTGAGCGGTAATTACAAAAAAGTTTTCAAGCGTAATGCATAGTTACAAATGTTAACAATACGCTCTTGTTAGCTGGTTAGAATGGTCACATCGCACTTGATAGGACGAGACTTATTTTGAAAACTTTGTGTTGGAATACAGATGATGCCGTATGGAAACATTGGAATCAAATTGTCAATGTAAGTGCTTCATTGGTTCGAGTTGAGACGTTTGATGAGGTGTACCAAGCGTTGGAAACCGCAATGTCTAGTTTCACCTACTGTTTTATTTATTTAGACGAGATATCTTTTTCTAAACAGGTAGAGGACGTCGTTGCGCTTTGCTCTGCTTTTCCTAAGCAAAAAATTATCGTATTTCCGAATCAATTGAATCAAGCAGCGGCTTTAAGACTTTTTTCTGTAGGTGTGAGTGGTCAATGTGCCCCTTATATTGGTAAAGAGCAGCTTTCTTTAGTGTTATCTGTTGTTGATTCTGGTGAAATTTGGGGCGGTAAATCCTTTATTCAGCAGCTTATTATGCAGTCTACCTTACCTGCGAAGATGATTCATAATGATGATTTGGATGACTTGTCTGAACGAGAGGTGAATGTTGCTCACAGTGTTTCAAGAGGCTTATCAAATAAGCAAATCGCTCTTGAGATGGGTATTACAGAGCGTACTGTAAAAGCCCATTTAACTTCGATTTTCAAAAAAACCAATACTAAAGACCGTTTGTCTTTAGCGCTGCTTGCACAGACTAGATATGCTGTGCATTAGTTTGGTTCTTTATGAGTGCTAGTGTGCACTTATAAAGCTCGCTTTTAATGTTTTATCTAGTTGCTTCTCTCTAAAGGCTCTATTTTGAGCCTTTTTTGCGTTTAATCCTCTAGAAAAATAGTGTATCGAAATGGCGCATATCTTGCATTTTATCTGAGAATGACTTCACGTTTTTAAGAGAATGCACCATGCCTGCTCGCCCAGAAAAAGAATTAACCGTGATGCTTGTTGACAATGAGCCCGCACGAGCAGCCATTGTAGAGCAAGCCATGATTGATAGTGGTTATCGCGTAATTAGACGACTGGAAAATGCCAAGAATCTAACGGAAGCAGTTAACGAATTTCAACCAGATATGGTCATTATTGATATCGAATCCCCAGATCGAGATATGTTGGAAAACATGTCTCGACTTACCAAAGATAATCCTCGTCCTATTGTGATGTTTGCCGAAGAAGATGATTCCAGACACGTGGAAGCGGCTATTCGAGCGGGTGTCAGCGCCTATGTGGTTGATGGTGTTAACAGTGGTAGCGTTAAAGCGTTGCTGCAAGTTGCCATTGCAAGATTTCGAGAGTTTCAGGCGCTAAGGTCGGAATTAGAATCCGTAAAAAGTCAGCTTGAAGACCGTAAGCTGATAGATAAAGCAAAAGGGCTGATAATGAAACATCAACAATGTGATGAGCCTGCTGCTTATAAAGCGCTGAGGAAACTCGCGATGGATCGTAGTCAGCGAATGACAGACGTAGCTCGTAATATCATCTCTGTGATGGAACTGATGGGAGGTTCAAAATGAACCTGATGCAGCCAAATAATATTATTCAAAATAGTGAACCTGTTCGTATTGGTTTTATTCCATTGATCGATTGTGCCCCCTTTGTAATTGCCCAAGAAAAAGGCTTTTTCATTCAAGAAGGCGTGGATGTGGTGCTATCTAAAGAAGCATCTTGGGCAAGTATCCGCGATAAAGTGGCCTTTAATCTGCTTGATGGCGCTCATATGTTGGCGTCTATGCCGATTGCGGCCAGTTTGGGGGTTGGTACCATTAAGACCGCCATGCAAACGAGTTTTACCGTAAGCCATAACGGCAACGGCATCACGATTGGTAATGCCCTGTATGAAGAGTTGCAGCATTATGCTGAGTCTTCGGTTGATATTCGCACAGGTGTGGCGTTGAAAAAATTGCTCGATGCCCGAGGAGCTGACGCGGCACCATTACGTTTTGCAATGGTTTATCCTTATTCATCCCATAACTATCAGCTAAGAGATTGGCTAAGCCGCGCCGGAATTGATTCCGATAAAGATATGCAAATAGTCGTGGTTCCACCTGTGAAGATGCTCGATAGCTTAAGGCAGGGTGATATCGATGGTTATTGCGTCGGTGAGCCATGGAACAGTCTTGCTGTTGAGCAAGGTATTGGGCATATGTTGGTGACTGGTTATGAAATTTGGGGGAGTACACCAGAAAAAGTATTTGGCGTGAACTCTGTTTGGGCCGAACGGAACCAAGCCGTGTATTTGTCAATTATTCGCGCCTTAGAAAAAGCCTGTTTGTGGGTAGATGAGCCCAGCAACCAAACTGAGTTGCTGAGTATATTAAGTCATCCAGATTATCTGAATTGCACACTAGAGCAGCTAGTTTATGGTTTCAGTGCCATTAAACCAAAAGGTCAATTTGATTGGCCAATGAAGGCGTATCAGCGTTTTTCTGGTAGCGATATTAATAAACCTTTACCTAGTTACGCATTATGGATTATGGCGCAAATGCATCGTTGGCAGCAGCTGGGGGAGATTCAGTCACTGAGTAAAGTGGCAGAGCAAGTTTATCGTCAGGATCTTTATAACAAAGCTTTAGGTTTTCCTGAAGAAGGTGAAAGTAGGGATTGGTATTTGTCTGTCGAGCAGGAGGAAACTTGGTTGGATGCCGTTGCGGCAGGAAAGATACGTTTGCATCCAGATGGGATTTTAGCCGGTTTTGATACATCGGCTAAATAATGTGTTTGCGTGTCTTCTTTTAGTGCGCTCTGCTTGATTGTTGGGCGAATAGGTTCATATTACGTGTTGAATAGTGTTATCTAGATAAGCACACTACCCTAAAAAACTTATAAATCATTGAGTTAGTTATATTGGCACGCTGCGTGCTTTATAAAAATCATAGAATTATTTATAGAGACATAGAGTTTTAAAAAAATTTTGGTGAAATTAGCAACGATCGTTAATTGTCACCCACATTATTGAAAGTCCAATGTAGGGCTTTCTATGAATGGCAAAGGCGCCTGCGAACACAAATTTTGTGATTCGCATGCGCCTTTTTTGTTTTTGTACTTTTTAATCCCTTACGCGGAGCGAGACTATGAACCTAAGATTTTTGAAAGCGGTAATTCCTTTTCCGATATTCGTCAATGCCACTCAAAAAGCTAGTCTTTCTATATTGTTGGGCTCTGCACTCTTATCTGGGGCGGCGCATGCAGAACTAGGTTATGCAGAAAAAGAAGAGCTTAAATTTGGCTTTATCAAATTGACCGATATGGCGCCATTAGCTATTGCTTATGAGAAAGGCTATTTCGAAGACGAAGGTTTGTACGTCACTTTAGAAGCGCAAGCAAACTGGAAAGTTTTACTAGATCGAGTCATTGACGGTCAGTTGGACGGCGCTCACATGTTAGCGGGTCAGCCACTTGGTGCAACCATCGGATACGGTACAAAAGCACACATAGTGACGGCTTTTAGTATGGATTTGAATGGTAACGGGATTACCGTTTCAAATGATGTTTGGGATGAAATGAAGAAAAACATTCCTAACGGTCCAGATGGAAAGCCTGTACATCCTATTAGCGCCAGCGCTTTAAAACCTGTGATCGATGGCTATAAAGCACAAGGCAAGCCATTCAAAATGGGCATGGTGTTTCCTGTTTCAACACATAACTACGAGCTGCGTTATTGGCTTGCTGCAGGTGGCATCCATCCGGGTTATTACGCGCCAGCACGAGGCGATACCAGTGGTCAAATTAACGCCGATGCTTTGTTGTCTGTGACGCCACCACCACAAATGCCAGCCACTATGGAAGCAGGCACGATTTCTGGTTATTGCGTTGGCGAACCTTGGAACCAACAAGCCGTCTTTAAAGGTATTGGTGTACCAGTCATTACAGATTATGAAATCTGGAAAAACAACCCAGAGAAAGTTTTCGGTGTGAGCAGTGAATGGGCGGAAAAATACCCAAATACTCATATTCGTGTTGTAAAAGCCATGATTCGCGCTGCGAAATGGTTAGATGAAAACAACAACGCCAATCGTCCGGAAGCGGTAAAAATACTCGCACGTAGTCAATATGTCGGTGCTGATTACGATGTGATCGCTAATAGCATGACTGGGACGTTTGAGTATGAAAAAGGTGATAAGCGTGAAATACCCGATTTCAATGTTTTCTTTCGTCACCACGCAACTTATCCCTATTACAGCGATGCGATTTGGTACCTAACGCAAATGCGTCGTTGGGGGCAAATCGCCGAACCTAAGTCTGACGAATGGTTCATGAAGACCGCCAAAGATGTCTATCGTCCTGATATTTATGCGCAAGCCGCAAAATCCTTGATAGAAGATGGTGTGATGACGGCGTCTGAATTCCCTGATTTCGCTAAAGAAGATGGTTTTAAGCCACCACAAAGTGACTTTATCGATGGTGTGACTTATGACGGCAAACACCCAAATGATTATTTGAAAAGCTTCAAAATCGGTTTAAAAGGCGACGACCAGATCTAAACCAAACAAGATTAAGTGAGAAAAAGATGATGATATCAAGCGTAACCATGACTGCATTAAAAGACAAAATCAGTGCCTTTTCTGTTAAGGGAATCTTGCTGCCTGTCTTTGGCATTCTAGTGTTTATCTTGCTGTGGCAGGTTGGAGCGAGTCGTGTTCACACTTCTTTGGGTGAGTTTCCTGGGCCAGTTGTGGTTTATGAGCAATGGAATAGTCTTGTTGCTGAGCATCAGAGAGAGCGTGTAAAAGAAGATAAATTTTATGTGCGTCAAGAAGAGCGTATTGCCGAGCGACAAGCTAAAGATCCAAGTTATGTTGGTACGTTAAGAGATTACACAGGAAAGCCTACTTTTTTTGATCAGATATTTACCAGTCTTTATACCGTGTTGGCCGGCTTTGGCTTGGCGAGTTTAATTGCTATTCCATTGGGGATTTTGATTGGCTTGAATCGCTCCGTTTACAGTGCTTTAAATCCTGTCATTCAGGTATTCAAACCCGTGTCACCGTTGGCATGGTTGCCCTTGGTGACCATGGTGGTGAGTGCCAGTTACGTGTCTGATGATCCGATGTTTTCTAAATCCTTTTTAACCTCCATGTTCACCGTTACCTTGTGTTGCATGTGGCCAACGCTAATTAACACCGCAGTTGGCGTGGCTGCGGTGGAAAAAGACCTACTTAACGTGTCAAAAGTATTGCGTCTTGGTTGGATGACACATGTGATGAAAATTGTCATTCCGTCGGCAATTCCTCTTATGTTTACTGGTCTACGCTTGTCTCTTGGTATTGCTTGGATGGTGCTGATCGCAGCGGAAATGTTGGCGCAAAATCCAGGATTAGGGAAGTTTGTTTGGGACGAATTCCAGAACGGCAGTTCGAATTCATTAGGCCGAATCATGGTGGCGGTGTTGATGATAGGTTTCATCGGCTATTTGCTAGATAGAGTCATGTTGACGATTCAGCGTTTTGTTTCTTGGGATAAAACTCAGATATTGCGCTAAGTAGACTTTTATTAGAAACAGATTGGATTGGAGAAAAACATGGCAACACATTTAGATATCAGTCACATATCGATTGAGTTCCCAACGCCAAAAGGGCCGTTTAAAGCGCTGGACAATGTCAGTTTAAAAATAGAGAAGGGCGAATTTGTCTCTCTGATCGGCCATTCCGGCTGCGGTAAATCGACAGTTCTCAACATAGTGGCCGGTTTATACGATGCGACTGAAGGCGGAATTTTATTGGACGGCCGTGAAGTTAAAGGGCCTGGGCCAGAACGTGCGGTGGTTTTCCAAAATCATTCTTTACTGCCTTGGTTAACCTCTTACCAAAATGTTGAATTGGCGGTAAAGCAGGTTTTTCGTAAAACCAAATCAAAGAAAGAAATGCATGATTGGATTATGCACAACCTAGAGTTGGTGCATATGACCCATGCAGCGGACAAGCGCCCAGATGAAATTTCTGGCGGTATGAAACAGCGTGTTGGTATCGCCAGAGCCTTGGCGATGGAGCCTAGTGTGTTACTGATGGATGAACCTTTCGGCGCCTTGGATGCTTTGACTCGAGCGCATCTTCAAGACTCGTTGATGGAAATTCAAAAAGACCTTAACAACACAGTGATTATGATCACCCATGATGTGGACGAAGCTGTGTTGTTGTCGGATCGTATTGTGATGATGACGAATGGCCCAGCAGCAACCGTAGGGGAAATTCTGCATGTTGATCTTGAGCGTCCTCGTGAACGTCTGGCCTTAGCGAATGACCCAAGGTACGTGGATTATCGGACCCAAGTGTTGACCTTCTTATATGAAAAACAACGTAAAGTAGAGCCGATTCAAGCAACGGCTAAGAGTAAAACGGTGGCGGCCAGTGCCAAGGTTGCGAATGCCTAGTCTTATCTCTCAGCCGGTGAAACGCCGTCTCGTCATTGTTGGTGCTGGCATGGCTGGCAGCAAGCTTGCGCACGACTTCGAAAAAGCGCATGGCGATGATTACCAAATAGTTTTGGTTGGAGAGGAATCCAGAGTTGGCTATAACCGCATCATGTTGTCCTCTTTATTGGCAAAGGATATTTCTGACGCCGATATGTCATTTGTTGATGCGCAGAAGATGCAAGAAGATGGCGTTGATATTGTGTCCAATGATCCCGCTATTAAGTTGGACCCGAAAAATAAAACGCTCTTATTAGCCAGTGGAAAAACCATTAAATACGATCAATTAGTGCTAGCGACTGGTTCTCGGGCAAGTGTGTTACCAATCAAAGGGGGGTCGGCCCCTAATGTAATGGGCTTTCGTACTTGGAATGATGTAGATGTCATGACTCAGCTGAAAGGTAGCCAATCAGTTTGTGTGATTGGCGGTGGCTTGTTGGGTCTAGAAGCCGCAGTGGGCTTGGTGAAACGTGGTCACAAAGTGGTGGTGTTTCATCGCTCAAAGTGGTTGCTAAATCGTCAGCTAGACGAAGAATCAGCTGAGCTTTTGCTTAATAGACTTACGCAAATGGGCATTGAATTTCGCCTTGGCGAGTCACCAGAGTCCTTTAAGCAAGCGGATGACGGTCGAGTGTCCCATGTGGTTTGTCAAAATGGTGAACAGCTAACGGTGAGTTTAGTCGTGATGGCGGCTGGAATTTACCCTGAAATTACTTTAGCCAGGGCGGCTGGTTTAGAGACCGGTCGAGCTATTTTAGTCGATGACCAAATGAAGACATCTCACCAAGATGTATTTGCATTGGGAGAATGTTGTGAATTTGATCGACAAACCTTTGGCTTAGTGGCGCCTATTTGGACACAAATTAACGTCTTGATGAAGGTATTGGTCGGGGAAGAGGCTGCGTTTGTGATAGAACCCACTCCTACTAAGTTGAAAGTGTCAGGCGTGAATCTTTTTTCAGTTGGTAAGATTCAACCTTCAGAAGAAGACAGCTGCATCTTTTTTAAAGATGTTAGCGCAAATCATTACCGCAAACTGGTGGTCAACGATGGCTTACTGGTTGGCGCAATTCTTTATGGCAACGTCGCCGATGGAAGCTGGTATTTCCAGCTAATTCAAAATAAGACCAATGTCTCTGACATGCTTGATTTACTGGTATTTGGCGAAGCGTATTGCTGTCCTCAAGTCGCCTGAATTAAGCCGTTTTAGACGTTGCTAGCCGTTAGGCATGTTACTTCAATAAGAGTTATTGCAAGGGGAATAAAATGACGTCAACAGAGTCTTTTCTTAATACTAAACCTCATCTAGTGGTAATCGGTAATGGTATGGTTGGCCATCACTTTGTCGAGCAAATGATTGCCCAAGCTGGCCATGAAGAGTTTCAAATTACGGTGTTTGGTGAAGAGCCGTATTTAGCTTATGACCGTGTACATCTCAGCGAATATTTCACTGGCAAAGGTGCGGCTGATTTGGCCATGACAGATGGCACTTTATATAGTGAACATGGTGTGCGTTATTTTACCAATAGCCTGGTGACCGAGATCGACCGTGAGGCGAAGACGCTCATATTACAAAATGGCGAGTCATTGTCTTATGACAAGCTTGTTCTGGCGACAGGCTCTTATCCCTTTGTTCCGCCTATTCCAGGTCATAAACGTGATAACACCTTTGTTTATCGTACTCTTGACGATTTAGATGCAATCCGAGCTTGTGCAAAACAAGTAACACGAGGCACGGTTGTCGGTGGTGGTTTACTGGGGTTGGAAGCGGCTAATGCGCTCAAAAATCTTGGCTTGGAAACCAGTGTAGTAGAGTTTGCGCCACGTTTAATGCCGGTTCAATTAGATGAAAAGGGCGGTGCGGTTCTTAAGGAAATGATCGAGGGGTTAGGTGTAAAGGTACATACCGACACCGCGACCAAAGAAATAATTGATGGAGAGAGTGCTTTTCATCGCATGAACTTTGCTGATGGCTCTCATCTTGAAACGGATCTTATTTTATTCTCTGCGGGGATTCGACCGCAGGATGCTTTGGCACATCAATCTGGCTTAACGGTCGGAGAGCGTGGCGGCATCAGTGTTAATAATCACTGCCAAACCAGTGATGAAGACATTTATGCCATTGGCGAGTGTGCGCTTTGGAATAATCGTATTTTTGGCTTAGTTGCACCTGGTTATGCCATGGCAAAGTCAGCTGCTGGGCATCTTATGGGTGATGCGGGTGTGACTTTCACTGGCGCAGACATGAGTACGAAACTGAAATTACTGGGCTGCGATGTGGGTTCAGTTGGTGATGCGCATGCTCAGTCGCAAGGCTGCAAAGTCTTTGTTTACCAAGATGAAATAAGTCAGAGCTATCGAAAAATGGTGGTTTCTGAAGACGGTAAAAAGCTATTAGGCGCGGTCTTAGTGGGCGACAACAGCTATTACGATACCTTGTTGCAATATTACCTCAATGCCATTGATTTACCTGAGCAAGCACAAGCACTTATTTTACCTACGATGGGCGATGCTCCCGTTGGCCTAGGTGTAGATGCTTTACCAGCGACCGCATCAATTTGTAGTTGCCATAACGTGTCCAAGCAAGATATTAACGATGCTGTTTGTAGTGGTGCTTTGTCCGTCGGTGATGTGAAAGGTATTACGAAAGCAGGAACGGGTTGTGGTGGTTGCGCGGCTTTATTGAAAAAAGTCGTCGACAACGAATTGTTAGCCTTGGGTGTTGAGGTCAGCACAGACATTTGTGAACATTTTGCTTATACCCGCCAAGATTTGTACAACCTAGTGAAAGTCGGTGGAATCAAAACTTTTGCTGAATTGTTAAACCAACATGGCAAAGGGCACGGTTGTGAAATTTGTAAACCCGCTGTTGGTTCTATTTTAGCCAGTGTTTGGAACGACTACGTGTTGAAAAAAGAACACATCAGCTTGCAAGACACTAATGATCGCTTTTTGGCCAATATGCAAAAAGACGGGACTTACTCCATTGTGCCACGAATTCCCGGAGGTGAAATAACCCCTGATAAATTGATTGTATTAGGCGAGGTAGCAAAAGAGTACGGCTTATACACCAAGGTCACTGGAGGCCAACGTATTGATTTGTTTGGTGCCACTCTGCCGCAATTACCCGAAATTTGGGAAAAGTTAATTGCAGCGGGTTTTGAAACCGGTCAAGCCTATGGCAAATCCTTACGTACAGTGAAATCTTGCGTTGGTAGCACTTGGTGCCGCTACGGCGTGAATGACAGCATGAAGATGGCGATTGATCTAGAGAATCGTTATAAGGGCTTGCGCTCACCCCATAAAATCAAATTTGCGGTATCTGGTTGTACGAGGGAATGCGCTGAAGCTCAGAGTAAAGATATTGGTGTGATCGCCACTGAAGGCGGCTGGAATCTATATGTTTGCGGTAATGGCGGTATGAAACCACGCCACGGTGACTTGTTTGCCAAAGATCTGGACGATGAAACCTTGGTGAAATACATCGACCGCGTATTGATGTTTTACACCAAAACCGCGGATCGATTGCAGCGTACCTCCGTTTGGATGGACGGCCTAGAAGGCGGTTTGGACTATCTTAAAGACGTAGTGATTAACGACAAACTGGGCTTATGTTCAGAGCTTGAAGCCAGTATGCAACACGTAGTAAATACCTTCCAGTGCGAATGGAAAACCACGTTGCAAGATCCTGAAGCATTAAAGACTTTCCGCCAATTTGTGAATTATGAGGGAAGTGATAGCAATGTGGTCTTTGTTGAAGAGCGCAGTCAAATGCGTCCGGCAACAGAAGCGGAGAAACAACAATTAATTGCGAAGGTAGGCTAATACGATGACGACGCCATGGAAATTAATTTGTAAACAAGAAGATCTGATAGAAGGCGCTGGTGTGGCGGCCATGGTAAATGGCGAGCAAGTAGCGATTTTCTACGTCCCTGAGTCAGATAATAAAGTCTTTGTGATCGGTAACTGGGATCCGGTTGGCAAGGCGAATGTTTTATCACGAGGCTTGGTTGCTCATTTACAAAATCAATGGGTCGTTGCCAGCCCTTTGTATAAACAACACTTTGTCTTGGCATCGGGCGAATGTCTGGAAGAGGATATTAAAGTACCTCACTGGCAAGCGAAGTTAGAAGGTAATGAGGTGCTTATCGCCGTCAATTAGAAATGGTGCATTTTATTGCTTAGCTGCACTGTTTGAGGGCTCTAAAAGATCGCTTTTTATAGCACTTCAGAAGTACGCCAGCCGCAAGGCCTGTAAAACTCAGTTATAACTGGCTTTATCTGCTTTATTAAAAGTTGGCTTGCTTATTGCTAAATTAATATTACTGATGCACCGTAAACCGACGATGGCTTACACATAAAGCATACAGATATTACAAAAGGCAACGAGGCCCAATCACTTTTTTAGAAAAGTGATTGGGCCTTTTTTGTTTTTAAAAAAGTTAAAAGCGCGAGGAAGGTCCATGACGACAACAATGAAGACAGCAACCAGCGTAAAAACGACCTGTCCATATTGCGGTGTTGGGTGTGGCGTAAATTTGACTCTTCCACATTCGGCAAGTGAAGCCGTTCCACCTGTGTCTGGTGACTTGGAGCATCCGGCTAATTTTGGTCGTTTATGTGTGAAAGGTAGCAGTCTTGCGCAAACCATTCAATCGGATGATCGCTTAATAACACCTATAGTTGATGGTCATCCTGTTGCTTGGGAATCGGCTATTAAAACAGTGAGCGCGAAAATTG
Organism: Marinomonas lutimaris; assembly: GCF_019426345.1. Lineage (GTDB taxonomy): Bacteria > Pseudomonadota > Gammaproteobacteria > Pseudomonadales > Marinomonadaceae > Marinomonas > Marinomonas lutimaris. The sequence goes on along the minus strand of NZ_JAHLLW010000012.1, from coordinate 34,166 downwards.
CTCAAGTCGTAAAAGATCATGGCCCTGATGCTTTTGCTTTTTATCTATCTGGTCAGATTCTCACTGAAGATTATTACGTGGCAAATAAACTGGCCAAAGGTTTTATCGGCACAGCCAACGTGGATACCAATTCTCGTCTGTGCATGGCGTCTGCTGTTGTCGGTTATAAGCGTGCTTTTGGCTCAGACTCTGTGCCTTGTAATTATGAAGATCTAGAGCTCTGTGATTTATTGATTATGGTTGGGTCAAACGCGGCCTGGACACACCCCATTTTATATCAACGCATTGCCGCAGCGAAAAAACAACGTCCTAACATGAAAGTGGTGGTGATTGACCCAAGAGAAACAGCGACTTGCGATATTGCGGATCTACACCTGGCTATTAAGCCCGGATCCGACGCCGCGATTTTTTCCTTTTTATTAACTGATTCAGTTCAAGCTGGCATTTTAAATGATGACTTTATTGCGAACCACACCAATGGATTTGAGGCTGCTTTATCGCAAGCGAAAGAGTCGACACCGAGTTTATCTTTGACGGCGGATTTTTGCGGAATCGGTGAGCAAGATCTAGCAAGTTTAGCCAGCTGGTGGCGCGACACGGCAAAGACAATTACCTTTTATTCTCAGGGGGTGAATCAGTCTTCCTCTGGCGTTGATAAATGCAACGCGATCATTAATTGTCATTTGGCGACGGGTCGTATTGGCAAAGAAGGTGCTGGACCTTTTTCTATTACGGGTCAACCAAACGCTATGGGCGGGCGAGAAGTGGGTGGTTTGGCCAATCAATTAGCCGCTCATATGGATTTTGCCACACCGGGCGCACAAGATTTGGTACAGCGTTTTTGGCAAGCGCCGAATATGGCAACAAAGGACGGTTTAAAAGCCGTCGACTTATTTCAGGCCATGGAAAAAGGTAAGGTCAAAGTGGTGTGGATTATGTCGACTAATCCTATGGTGAGCTTACCAGATACTGCTCAGGTTCGACGCGCGCTGGAAAAATGCGAGCTGGTGATTGTCAGTGATTGCAAAGCGCATACTGATACAACCGCTATGGCTGATGTTCTATTTCCTGCGACGGGCTGGAGTGAAAAAGACGGTACGGTGACTAATTCAGAGCGACGTATTTCTCGCCAACGAGGTTTATTACCTGCGCCAGGTGAAGCCAAGCATGATTGGTGGGCAATCTGCGAAGTGGCAAAACGCCTTGGCTTTCAATCGGCGTTTTCTTATCAAAATGTGCATGAGATTTTTGCTGAACATGCGGCTTTGTCGGCGTTTGAAAACAATGGCAAGCGTGATTTCGATATTGGTCATTTTAGTCAAATAACCCAGTCAGAGTATGACGCTCTTACGCCAGTGCAGTGGCCGGTGCCGAAAGGTCGTCCAGAAGGTACCAAGCGGATGTTTGAGGACGGTTATTTTTTCACACTAGACGGTCGAGCAAAATTTGTGGCGATCTCACCAAGTTTGCCGAAGTACCAAGCTTCACAAGAATGGCCTTTTACCTTAAATACCGGACGAGTGCGCGATCAATGGCACACGATGACAAGAACCGGAGATGCAGCGTCTTTGGCTAAGCATACCGCACAACCTTATGTGGAAATTCATCCCAAGGATGCGAAACGTCTTGGTATTAAAGATAAAGACTTAGTACGTCTTACTTCATCGTACGGAGAGGCTTTACTAAAAGCTAAAGTGAGTCGAGCGGTTGCGCCAGACAATGTATTTGCACCTATTCACTGGACTCGACAATTTGCTAACGCGTCCGTTGTATCTAACCTAATCCCCCAAGTCGTTGATCCTTTGTCAGGGCAACCAGAGTCGAAACATGCTCAAGTTCAGCTCGAGGCTGTTAGAGATATTTGCTATGGCCTGATTATTTCAGCTGTACCGCTTGTTTTATCAGAGTGTCTGTATTGGTGCCAAGTACCTTCTGAGCAAGGTTATCACTACGAAGTAGTTTGGCCTAACGGACAAACGCAAGCGTCGTTGAAAGCCATAGATAGAGAGCAGGACAAAGACTTAGCTGAAAATGTTGAATGGCTAGAATATTCAAATCCCGCGACGCAACAAATTCGATTGGCCAAGTTAGTTGATCAAAAAATTACCATGCTTATTTATATGCATTCGCAGCCTAAATCCATCTTGGCGGATTGGCTTATTTCTAAATTAGAAGTCAACACGCCGTTATCATTAGTAGACCGTTTAGCTATTTTGGTAGGCAGTCCCGCCAACGCTGAAGAGAAAGGAGAAATTGTTTGTTCTTGCTATCAAGTAGGCAGTAAGCAAATTGAAAAGGCGGTTTCGACTGGTATTTGTTCCGTCGATGGATTGGGGGCCAAGTTAAAATGTGGCACCAATTGCGGCTCTTGTCTTCCTGAATTAAAACGCTTTGTTTCTTCAGTGGTGGAGTTATCTGCATGATGAGTAGTACACAAATCCGAATGACGAATGATTTCACTCAATATGTAAAAATTTTAGGCCGAGGTAAAAAAGGCACACGCAGTTTAACAGTGGAAGAAGCTGAACACGCCATGAGTTTGATGTTGTCTGGCAACGTAGCACCAGAACAATCGGGAGCTTTTTGGATGTTGATTCGGATACGAGAAGAGACAGTAGAAGAAACCGTTGGCTTTACCAAGGCGACTAGAGACTATTTATCGAAAAAAGAAGCATTGGGAATTAAAGTTGATTTGGATTGGCCTGCTTATGCTGGTAAGCGCAATGAGTTGCCTTGGTTTTTGCTGGCGGCGCTTGCACTTGCTAATACAGGGATCAAAATTGTGATGCATGGACATACGTTTGAAGGGGAAAATCGAATGTATGTAGAGCATGCTATTAATCAATTGGGATTAGCTGTTTGTCATTCTAGGACTCAGTTAACACAAGAGCTTGAAGTTAGGTGTTTTGCTTATATGCCGTTGGCTGAAGTAGATAAACAGTTAGGCGGCATGATGGATCTTAAGTACGTATTGGGTTTGCGCTCGCCTGTAAACACGGTTGTACGCATGATGAATCCATTTTCAGCTGATCATAGTGTGCATGGGGTGTTTCATCGTGGTTATGATCAGCTTCATCTTTCTGCTTGTGAGCAATTAGGTGATGCGTCGGTGTTGGTGTTCCGTGGCGGCAATGGTGAAGCAGAAGTAAATCCAGAGCGCGATGTTACTTTGGGGAAATGGCAAAATGGCGTAGCCAGTTGGTCAGATTGGCCGAAAGCCGAAAAAGAGCATAGGCGCTTAAAAGACAATTTGGATTTGTCGCGATTGACGGATCATTGGCGTGGAGATCAACTTGATCAATTTGGCGAGCAAGCGGTTCGACAAACCATTGCGTCAGTTGCTGGACTTCTTTATGGTGTGACGTCTCATGGGGATTGTCTTGTTTTGGCTGATGATATTTGGACCAGACGAGATAAAATGTATTTTGATTCGGTTTTGTAGAAAGAGAAAGTTGTATGGCGTTTATTTCCTTATCGGCGGCGGTATTGGCTGGTGGAAAAGCAGAGCGAATGTCGCGTCAGGACAAAGGTTTGCTGTTGTTTCAGAAAGAGCCTATGGCCTTGTTAGTCGGGCGAGCTTTGCAGCAAGTTGCTGAAAGAGTGTTTATCAATGCCAACCGAAATTTTGAAGCTTATGCAAAGCTTGGTTATGAAGTGGTTGCCGATGATCAATATCATCAAGGGAAAGGACCATTGTCTGGCTTATTGACTTGTTTAGCCTTTGCGAAAACATCGCATTTATTGATCTCACCTTGCGATACGCCCCGTATTAGTAGTGCGGCTTTTGCAAAGCTTAAAGAGGCCAGTCTGTTGTCTTCAGAACAAATACATTTTTTGAGTGATGCATCGGGTACACATCCATTGCATGCCATTTTGCCGGTAGACTCTGCGTTGGTTGCGCTTAAGCATTTTTTAGATGGAGGGCAGCGTTATAGCGTCTTAGGTTTTTATGACGCATTTGGCTGCCAACCCGTTACTTGGGGAAATGGTGCTGAGTTACTAAATGTCAACACGCCTAACGAGCTAGCTTAAACTCGTATTACGTTGGCATTTTTTATGATTGGCTCATGGATTCAATGTCTAGATGATAAGACTCACCATCTTCTTTATGTTCCAATTTGACCAATAGGTAATCAAATTTCGGTACAAACCAAAAAGAAGTCTTTTTACCTTTTTCTTGGTTGTCGGTGCGGATGATTTTAATAGCAGAAACACGACCTAACTTGGTATCGATGGTTTCCATTTTGTCACGTTCAAAGCGCCAGTTTTTAATATAACCACCATCGGCAATTTGATAGTCGAATTCATTTTTTCCCATTTTTAGATCTTGTCTAACTTGCAGCTGGATAGACAGTTTATCTAATGTTTTTGGGTTAATTGCCAGATTCCAAGGCTTGTCTTTTACATCATTATGGACAAGGTTGTTTTCCCAATCAAAAGTGAGTGTCGCACTTCTTTTTTTCCCTAAAGCCGAACTTTTGTATTCGTATTTGGTTGGAATGATTTGATGATCTTTAACATAGAAAGTGGATGACTCGTCAAGGGAGGCGATCATGCTGTCTGCAGTAAAAGCAAAGTGCCAAAGATTGCCAGCTTTTTTCGATAGGGTTTGTTTGCCTTCCACCTTCAGGCTAATGCCTTTTTTCCAGATAGTACTATAGACAGCTGAATATGGCTTTAGGAAGGTTTCTTGGGGTTGTTCTGCGGCGCTTACTTTAGTGGAAGAAAAAGAAAGCATGGGAATACTCATAAAAATAGCCATTAAAAACATTGGGATTTTACGAGTTCTCATACTTTCTCCTACATCATGTTAGAGCTTCGTTATAAAGAATGCCGCTTTCAGGCAGGGCATTGTTATCAAAAAAAGCTGTTCCGTCATGGAATGTTAATCTTTCTTCACTGAGCCATTTAACCGCCAGCGGATAGATAATATGTTCTAAAGAGTGAACCTTACTAGCTAAACTTTCTGCGGTTTCTTCTTGCGCTATTTCCGTACTCGCTTGGAGTATAACGGCGCCAGCATCCAGTTCTGGGCTGACAAAGTGTACTGAAACGCCATGTTCTTTTTCGTTTGCATCAATAGCACGCTGATGTGTATTCAAACCTTTGTACTTTGGAAGCAAAGAAGGGTGAATATTTAGCATTCTACCTTCAAAATGTTTCGCAAAGGTTTCAGTTAGAATGCGCATAAAACCAGCGAGAACAACCAATTTTGGTTGATATTGATCGATAAGTGTTTGCAGTTCAGCATCAAACTCCTCTCGACTATCAAACGATTTATGGTTAAGTGTGTGCGTTGGTATACCTGCTACCTTGGCACGCTCTAAACCATAAGCTTCTGCTTTGTTGCTTATTACAGCACAGATCTTGATATTGAGTAGTCCTTGCAAGCTTTGATCAATCAAAGCTTGCAAGTTGCTGCCGCTGCCAGAAATTAAGACAACGATCGGAAAACTCATGCCTGCGTCTCTAGGTCAGAGATTAAAACCTCTTTTCCGCCGTTACGAGGGCAAATATCACCAATGATCCAAGCGTTTTCGCCTTCTGCTTTTAGAATAGCGAGTGCTTCGTCTGCTTTTTCTGCATCAATAGAAAGTACCATGCCGACACCGCAATTTAAAACACGGTACATTTCTTCTTGCTCAACATTTCCTTGTTCTTGCAACCAATCGAACACAGCAGGACGTTTCCAGCTTGTTGCATTGATACGAGCCGCTGCGTCTTCAGGAAGAACACGAGGAATGTTTTCAAGTAAGCCGCCGCCAGTAATGTGGGCTAGGGCATTCACAGAAATGGATTCCATTAATTTAAGAATGGATTTGACGTAAATGCGAGTTGGCTCCATTAGCGCGTCTTTTAAAGCAACACCGTCGATATCTTGATTAAGATCCGCTTTGCTTACTTCAAGGATTTTGCGAATAAGTGAGTAGCCGTTTGAATGCGGGCCAGATGAGCCTAAAGCAATCAATTTGTCGCCAGCTTTGACTTTGCTGCCGTCAATAATGTTTTCTTCTTCAACCACGCCAACACAAAAGCCAGCTAGATCGTAATCACCGTCATGGTACATGCCAGGCATTTCGGCGGTTTCACCGCCAACAAGTGCGCAGCCTGCTTGTAGACAGCCTTCACCGATACCGGTAACAACGTTTGCAGCCACATCAACATCTAGCTTGCCAGTTGCGTAGTAATCTAGGAATAATAGAGGCTCAGCACCGGCTACGACTAGATCGTTAACGCACATTGCAACTAAGTCGATACCAATGGTGTCGTGTTGGTTAAGGTCCATCGCTAGACGAAGCTTAGTACCAACACCATCGGTGCCAGAAACAAGAACAGGGTTTTTGTATTTTGTTGGAAGACGTGTCAAAGCACCAAATCCACCCAGACCACCCATTACTTCAGGGCGACGAGTTTTTTTGCTTACGCCTTTAATACGTTCAACAAGTTGATTGCCAGCGTTGATATCAACGCCTGCGTCTTTATAACTAATGGATGGTTTATCCGACTTGGTCATTGCCTATGCCTTATCATGGTACGAGGAAAAAAATGCATTTTAGCATAGTGGCGCATTAGGGCTATGGTTCTTTGCAATTAAGACAGTAGAATAGGCAAATAAACGAAGGAAGGGTTATGAATTCTCGTATATTTTTACTACTTATTAGTGTTTTTTGTATTTCGCCAGTCAATGCAGTCCCTGTTGAGGGGCTTTATAGTGCTGAAATTAATCTGCCAGTGACACAATCAGAGGCGCAAATGCTAAATGAAGCATTTGGTTTGGCCGCTGAGGATGTGTTGATAAAAGTCTCGGGTAATAAAAATGCCATTTCTGGTGATTTATTAGAGCAGGCTAAAAAGAAAGCACCAACTTGGGTTGTGCAACATTCTGTAGCGTCGCTTAACGAGTTGTTGCCTTCTGATGACGGCTTGGTTCCCGGTAAGCAAGTTAAGGTAACTTTTTATCAAGAATCCATTGATGGCTTTTTGTCGCAGAATAATTTGCCAGTTTGGGGTGGGAATAGACCGTCTGTCTTGGTCTGGTTGGTGAGTGAAAATAATGGTGTTAGGACATTATCTGGATCAAAAGAGCCATCAGAGGCGCTGAATAAATTAGCACAGTCTGCTGGCAAAGTCGGTGTGCCTATTTATGCACCTTTGCTTGATGATGTCGATAAACGAAGTCTTGCTGCGTCTGATGTCTGGGGCTTTTTTGAGGACAGCATAACAAATGCGAGTAAACGTTATCAGACGGATTCTGTAGCGGCTCTTAGAATAAGTAATTATGCAGGGCAAGTGAGCGGAAATTTATTGGTGTTATTAAAAAGTGGCGAGACAGAGCGATTTGTTTTGCGAGGTGAAAACCTTAATGACTTAATTGATCAAGCGAGTGCTGACTTGGCTAAAGCATTTTCGTCTCGTTATGCTTCAGTACGTAATGGCGGCTCTGCTAGTAAGTTGAATGTTCAGATAGTGGGTGTTAAGAGCTACAGTGTTATGAGTAAAGTGCAGTCCTACTTAGAAAATATAGGGGTGGTCCGAGATGTAACTTTGGTTCAGGTTGATGGTGAAAAAGTTGAATTTTCGATTGAGATTGATGGTGATAAGCAAAAGCTATTTAACAGTATATCACTAAGCAGCTTGTTAATTAGTGCACCATTGAATGCCTTAGATCCTGATGCAAATCGAGTTGTGTCTTATCAATATAGTGGAGTGAATTAAATGACAGATCTATTGGATGAAAAGGTTGTAGAGCGAGATTTTTTTGCTCGTCCAGTGGAGGAGCAAAACGATTTTTTGGCGCAAACTTGGTGTAATCACTGTATGGAAGTGGACTTGGGAATGAGCAATCCCAAGGAGTTTGAAAGCAAAGAGAGAGTATGGATAGAGGGTGATTGTGTGAAGTGCGGTCATTCGACTGTAACTGAAATAGTCGAAGATGATGAAGAGTAGTGCTTAGCATTGTTACTGATTTTAGCATATAAAAAACGCGCCTTACGGCGCGTTTTTTTATAATCCATTAGTCCAATGAATTACTTTTTAGTTGGATAATTACGCTCAGGTTTACCAACATATAATTGACGAGGACGGCCAATTTTGTAAGGTCCACTGATCATTTCGTTCCAATGGGAAATCCAACCAATGGTACGAGACATGGCAAAAATCACCGTAAACATGCTGGTAGGAATACCAATCGCTTTCATAATGATGCCAGAGTAGAAGTCCACGTTAGGGTAAAGCTTACGCTCTACAAAATAAGGATCTTCTAGGGCGATTTGCTCAAGACGCTTCGCGATTTTTAGTAATGGATCATTCGATTGACCTAGTTCAGCCAACACTTGGTCGCAGGTCTCTCGCATCACTTTAGCGCGGGGGTCAAAGTTTTTGTAAACACGATGACCAAAGCCCATCAATCTAAACGGGTCGTTTTTATCTTTTGCTTTTGCAATGTATTCATCGATATTTTCAACGTCACCAATTTCTTCAAGCATTGTTAGTACCGCTTCGTTAGCGCCACCGTGAGCAGGCCCCCAAAGTGTTGCAATACCAGCAGCAATACAAGCAAATGGATTGGCGCCAGAGGAACCTGCTAAGCGTACAGTGGATGTCGAAGCATTTTGCTCATGGTCTGCATGCAGGATAAAGATTCTATCCATTGCTTTAGCGAAAACTGGGTTTACTACATAGTCTTCGCAAGGGTTTGCAAACATCATGTACAAGAAGTTCTCTGCATAAGATAGGTCGTTACGTGGGTACATAACAGGCTGATCTTTAGAGTATTTGTAGCATATAGATGCCAGCGTCGGCATTTTAGAAATTAGGCGAAATGCTGCAATTTCACGATGTTTAGGATTGTTAATATCCATATGATCTTGATAAAAAGCAGATAGCGCACCAACTAGGCCGCACATGATTGCCATCGGATGGGCATCATTTCTAAAGCCTTCAATGAATTTGTGCATCGATTGGTTCACCATGGTGTGTTTACCAACCGTTTTTTCAAATTCTGCTTTTTGGTCTTTATCGGGAAGTTCCCCATAAAGTAACAAGTAACATGTTTCTAGGTAGTCTGAATGCTCTGCAAGTTGGGCAATTGGGTAGCCTCGATGCAAAAGGATTCCAGCGTCTCCATCTATGAATGTAATAGAGGATTCACAAGAGCCGGTAGACATAAAGCCTGGATCGTAGGTGAATACACCGTTAGCGCCTAAGCTACGAACGTCTATAACGTCTGTGCCTAAAGTGCCTGAAAGAACAGGAAGCTCGATAGTTTTATCGATTCCGTCCACTTTGAGTGTCGCTTTTTTATCAGCCATTTATGGTCTCCTTCGTATTCTGGTTCGGGGCTAAGAAGTCGTAGGTTGACTCTACCTGGCCCAGAAGGTGCGGAAAAAATACTGTCTCTAGACTATAAATGTCAATCTTGTTCATTTGCACTCTATTTACATTAGGGTGTCTAATTTTGTAATTATCTGACAAAAATATAAAGTAGCATAAAGTCAAGGTGTTAGTGTTTTTTCAATATCCTATTGAAAAATAAGGTTTTTAATCCTGTTTTTTGTGTAAATAATTATGTAATTTTATACCATTATTGTTTCGGCTTATGGCTACATTCATTTGCTGAATGGTGACCATTGAAAACCTCTTGTTCAGTCTATTTGTCTTAGTATTTTTGGCTGGTCTATAATTGCGCCTCAGACGATTTCATTGATTTGCTGATGCTAATGGATAAAAGAGAGTCGCTTTTAAACATTTGTTTGCAAATCGATGAGATTTTCAAAGCAGGCCTATGACGTGATTGCGTTACTCTTTTTAAAGATTGTGTAATTGCGTATAGACATTGGGTCGTGATTGACCATTCAATCGATAAGATGGTGTAAAAAGTCGTGAATAAAAAAAGACCAGTCAACCTTGATATTTTAACAATATCGATGCCCGTCACAGCAATCGTGTCTATCCTTCACCGTGTAACAGGAATCATCCTTTTTGTGGGGTTAGCTTTCTTGTTTTATGCGTTCGATCTTTCTTTAGAATCTCAAGAAGGTTTTGATCAGGTGGTTAATGCACTGCAAACTAACTTTTTAGTTAAGTTTGTTATTTGGGGTGTTGTTTCTGCGCTGATGTACCACTTCGTAGCGGGTGTGAAACACTTGTTTATGGATATGGGGTATTTTGAAGAATTAGAAAGCGGACGTAGTGCTGCTATCGCAAACATTGTGATTGCTGCAGTTCTTATTGTATTAGCAGGAGTTTGGATATGGTAACTCAAATCACAAGTTTTGGTCGTTCAGGCCTTTACGACTGGATGATGCAACGAGTTTCTGCCGTTGTATTGTCTCTATACACGGTTTTCATTATCGGTTACTTGCTGCTTAATCCTGATCTTACATACGATCAGTGGAGCGCTTTATTTGAAGCAACATGGATGCGCATATTTAGCTTGATGGTGCTTTTATCTATTGGTATGCATTCTTGGATTGGCTTGTGGTCTATTTCTACAGACTATATTAAAGCAACTGGTGCTCGTTTCTTTTTTCAATCTCTATGCGGCCTTGTAATGTTTGTTTACATCGTATGGGGTGTTCAGGTTCTTTGGGGGCTATAAGTAATGGCAAATATTCGTACTATTTCTTTTGATGCCATTGTTATCGGTGGTGGTGGCGCAGGTATGCGTGCAGCACTTCAGTTAACTGAATCCGGTTTGAATACCGCATGTGTTACTAAAGTATTCCCAACGCGTTCACACACTGTGTCCGCTCAAGGTGGTATTACTTGTGCGATTGCAAGTGATGATCCAAATGATGATTGGCGCTGGCACATGTATGACACCGTAAAAGGGTCGGATTACATCGGTGACCAAGATGCTATTGAATACATGTGTTCTGTAGGTCCTCAGGCTGTTTTTGAGCTTGAACACATGGGTCTACCATTTTCTCGTACAGAGCAAGGTCGTATTTACCAGCGTCCATTTGGTGGACAGTCTAAAGATTTTGGTAAAGGTGGTCAGGCTGCTCGTACTTGTGCTGCTGCTGACCGTACAGGCCACGCTCTTCTTCATACGCTTTATCAGGGTAACCTTAAAGGCGGCACGACATTCTTAAATGAATGGTATGCGACTGATCTTGTGAAAAATAGCGAAGATGCGGTTGTTGGTGTTATTGCAATCTGTATTGAAAATGGTGAAACCGTCTATCTAAAAGCTAAGGCAACGGTTATCGCGACTGGTGGTGCTGGCCGTATTTATCAATCTACAACCAATGCTCACATCAATACAGGTGATGGTGTAGGTATGGCGTTGCGTGCTGGCTTCCCAATGCAAGATATGGAAATGTGGCAGTTTCACCCAACAGGTATTTATGGTGCAGGTACGCTTGTAACAGAAGGTTGTCGTGGTGAAGGTGGATACCTAATTAATAAAGACGGTGAACGCTTTATGGAGCGTTATGCTCCAAACGCAAAAGACCTTGCTGGTCGTGATGTTGTTGCTCGCTCAATGGTTCTTGAAATTTTAGAAGGCCGTGGCTGTGGTCCTGATGGTGATCACGTATTGCTTAAATTGGATCACTTGGGTGAAGAGACGTTGAATAAGCGTCTTCCTGGTATTCTTGAGCTTTCTCGTACTTTTGCTCACGTTGACCCAGTTAAAGAGCCAATTCCAGTTATCCCTACTTGTCACTATATGATGGGTGGTATTCCAACGAATATCGGTGGTCAAGCAATTAAGATTAACGAAGCGGGTGAAGACGTTATCATTGATGGTCTTTACGCGTGTGGTGAGGCTGCTTGTGTGTCTGTACATGGTGCAAATCGTCTTGGTGGTAACTCATTACTTGATTTGGTTGTGTTTGGGCGTGCAGTTGGTATTCAAGTTAAAAAATCTTTGGATGAAGGTTTTGAATCGCTTGATGCTGACGATACCAATATCGAAAAAGCGTTGGTTCGTCTAAATCGCTTAAATAACACAACAGGTGGTGAAAGTGTTGCCGCTGTTCGTGCGGACCTTCAGCGTGTAATGCAGCTCTACTTCGGTGTATTCCGTGATGGCGAGGCAATGCAGAAAGGTTTGTCTCAACTTAAAGATATTCGTACTCGTGTTGAGAATTTGCACCTTGAAGATAAGAGTCAAGCCTTTAACACTGCTCGTATTGAAGCTCTTGAACTTGAGAACTTATTGGAAGTTGCTGAAGCTACTGCTATTCCTGCTGAATTCCGTAAGGAAAGCCGTGGGGCTCACGCGCGTAATGACTTTACTGAACGTGACGATGAAAACTGGTTGAAACATTCTTTGTTCCACCCGGCTGATAAGAAAGTGACTAAGCGTGATGTAAACTTTGCGCCAAAAACTATGGAAGCTTTCCCACCTAAAATTCGTTCATACTAAGGAGTTGTGTCAATGTTAGTTAGTATTTATCGCTACAATCCTGAGAAGGACGACGCTCCTTATATGCAGGATTATGAAATTGAGTTGCCAGCAGGTAAAGACCTAATGGTGCTTGATGTTTTAAACTTGTTGAAGGCTCAAGATCCTAGTATTTCTTACCGTCGTTCATGCCGTGAAGGTGTATGTGGTTCAGATGGTATGAATATGTCAGGCAAAAATGGTCTAGCTTGTATTACGCCAGTTTCTGAAGCGGTTAAAAAAGGTAAGTTGGTATTGCGTCCACTTCCTGGTTTGCCTGTGGTTCGTGATCTTGTCGTAGATATGGGGCAATTCTATAAGCAATATGAGAAAATTCGCCCGTTCTTGATCAATGATGCGCCAGCACCAGCGATTGAGCGCTTGCAAAGCCCTGAAGAGCGTGAAAAGCTTGATGGCCTTTATGAATGTATCTTATGTGCTTGTTGTTCAACGGCTTGCCCATCTTTCTGGTGGAACCCAGATAAATTTGTTGGTCCGTCTGGCTTGTTGCAAGCATATCGTTTCTTGGCGGATAGTCGTGATACGGCAACTCAAGAGCGTCTTAGTGATTTAGATGATCCATTCAGCGTTTTCCGTTGTCACGGTATCATGAACTGTGTCAACGTTTGTCCTAAAGGATTAAATCCTACTAAGGCAATTGGTAATATTCGTACTATGCTTTTGCAGAGAGCGACCTAATAGTGCTCCGTGTGGTTCATAATTGCGTTTTGATGTGACCACCGAAAGTAGGCGGCTTGAATATTAATTTCAATGCCGCCATTTTTGCATATTCTTATGTAGAGAATGTAACAAAAAGAATTTAAAATTCGATCTTTACGAGCAAGGATGTACTAAGAAAAGCTACTGACTCAGTGATTATGGATTCAGGGTATTTTATTTAACTAAATAAAATACTTTTAGTGGCTTAGTATTGAAACGTAAAAGGGCGAAAGTAGCTGGAAATAAACAAAAAATCGAGGCTTTAATAGCCTTACGGGCCTGATAAAATGATCGACCTTAATCATAGGTTGATACCGGGACCCCGGTAGCTGGCTCGAACATAAGGGTGATCGAGAATGCACGAAAGTTTAATGGAGTTGCTGTGGAGCACCTCTCATTTTTCAGGTGGAAACTTGGAATATGTTGAAGGGTTGTTTGAAAGCTACCTCGTCGATCCGAACTCAGTGTCGGAAGAATGGCGTAAATGTTTTGATCAATTGCCTCGCGTAAGTGAAGCGCAATCAACTGATCTTCCTCATTCAGTGATTCAAGAGCAGTTTCTGCAGATTGGTAAGAATAAGTTCCGTTCAATGCCTGTTTCTACGGGTGTGGTAGCTAGTTCTGCACATGAACAGAAGCAAATTAACGTGTTGCAACTGATTAATGCTTATCGCGTACGCGGGCATCAACATGCGACACTTGATCCACTTGGATTGCAAAAGCGAGAAAAAGTTGCCGACCTAGATATTGGTTATCACCAATTAACTGGCGCTGACTTAGATACAACATTCAATGTAGGTTCTTTGTTTTTTAATAAAGACTCTCTCAAATTAAGTGAAATTGTATCCGAACTTGAAAAAACCTATTGCGGAAGCATAGGTTATGAATTCATGCACATTGTTGATACGCAAGAAAAAGCGTGGCTTCAACAGCGTGTTGAATCGGTTCGCTCGCATCCAGAATACTCACAAGAAACCCGTGAAAATTTACTAGAGCGTTTAACTGCAGCGGAAGGTCTAGAAAAATATCTTGCTAGCCGTTACCCAGGTGCAAAACGTTTTGGTCTTGAGGGTGGCGAGAGTCTGATCCCTATGGTGAATGAGTTGATTCAACGATCTGGCGCACTTGGCGCTAAAGAAGTTGTAATCGGTATGGCTCACCGTGGCCGTCTAAACGTCTTGGTTAATACACTAGGTAAAAACCCGAAAGACTTGTTTGATGAGTTTGAAGGTAAAAAACTAGTTAATACATCTGGTGACGTTAAATATCACCAAGGTTTCTCATCTAATGTGATGACAGCGGGTGGGGAAGTCCATATCGCCCTGTCTTTTAACCCATCGCATTTGGAAATCGTTTCTCCTGTTGTTGAAGGTTCGGTGCGAGCTCGTCAGGATCGTCGTAAAGACACGACGGGTAAAACTGTTGTTCCTATCTCAATTCATGGTGATGCTGCTTTTGCTGGTCAAGGTGTTGTTATGGAGACGTTCCAAATGTCTCAAACTCGCGCTTACCGCACTGGTGGTACGGTTCATATCGTTATCAACAACCAAGTTGGCTTTACTACTAACCGCCAAGAGGATTCTCGCTCTACTGAATACGCAACAGATGTTGCTAAAATCATTCAAGCGCCTATCTTCCACGTTAATGGTGATGATCCAGAGGCGGTGTTGTTTGTCACTCAGCTAGCATTGGATTACCGTTACGAATTTGGTCGTGATGTTGTGATTGACATGGTTTGTTACCGTCGTCGTGGTCATAATGAAACGGATGAGCCTTCTGGTACTCAGCCACTGATGTACAGCGTAATTAATAATCTGAAAACAACACGTACTCTTTACTCTGAGCGTCTAGTTGCAGAGTCTGTTGTTACACAAGAAAAATCAGACCAAATGGTCAGTGAGAATCGTGAAGATTTAGACAATGCTCGCCATGTTGCGAAAAGCCTTGTTCTTGAATCTCAAACTGGCTCATTTGTCGATTGGAAGCCTTATCTTGGTGTTGAATGGACTGATGCAGGTGATACGACATATCCATTGGCTAAATTACAGGAAGTCGCTAAGAAATTAACGAGTATTCCTGATGGTGTGGTTGTTCAGCGTCAAGTTCAAAAGATTTATCAAGATCGTGACAAAATGACAGCAGGTGCTTTGCCTCTAAACTGGGGTTACGCAGAAACATTGGCGTTTGCAACTTTGCTTGAGCAGGGTTATCCGATTCGTATTACGGGTCAGGATTCTGGTCGCGGTACTTTCTCGCATCGTCATGCGGTCATTCATAGTCAAAAAGATGGTAGTACTTATATTCCACTGAAACATTTGTCTGAAGATCAGCCTACACTAGATCTTTATGACTCTTACCTTTCAGAAGAAGCGGTATTGGCCTTTGAATATGGTTACGCAAGTACTTCACCAAAAGGTTTGGTTATTTGGGAAGCGCAGTTTGGTGACTTTGCCAACGGTGCACAGGTTGTTATTGACCAATTTATCACCAGTGGCGAGCACAAATGGGGTCGCTTATGTGGTTTGACTATGTTGTTGCCACACGGTTATGAAGGTCAAGGTCCTGAGCATTCATCAGCACGACTAGAGCGCTTCTTGCAGCTTTGTGCTGAATATAATATTCAGGTTTGTGTGCCGACTACACCGTCACAAATTTTCCATATCATTCGTCGTCAAGCGATTCGTCCAATGCGTCGTCCGCTTATCATCATGTCTCCTAAGAGTTTGTTGCGTCATAAACAAGCGATTTCGACACTAGAAGACTTGGCGGAAGGAAGCTTTAAAACGGTCCTACCAGAATCATCTGAAACAGTTACTGCGGATAAAGTGAAACGTATTGTCCTATGTAGCGGTAAGGTTTATTTCGACTTGATTAATCGTCGTGAAGAGCTACAAAAAGATGATGTTGCTGTGATTCGTTTGGAGCAATTGTATCCGTTCCCATACGCTGACCTTGAGTCTGAGTTAGAACAGTACAAAAATGTTGAGAGTTTGGTTTGGTGTCAAGAAGAGCCGAAAAACCAAGGTGCTTGGCATGCCAATCGTCACCGTATGAATCGAGTATTGGAAAAATTGTATCCAGAGTTAAAAATCCGCTTTGCAGGTCGAATTTCGTCTGCTGCACCAGCGGCTGGTTACATGTCTATCCATGTTGAAGAACAAGAAGCGCTGGTCAACGACGCATTAGTTGGTTAGTACCATAGCCTGTCAGAGAGATAAGGGTATAAAATGAGCATTGAAATTAAAGCACCTACTTTTCCAGAATCTGTAGCAGACGGCACCGTTGCTACTTGGTACAAACAGCCAGGCGAAGCCTGTGCACGTGATGAGCACATTGTAGATATCGAGACAGATAAAGTTGTCTTAGAAGTCGTTGCACCTGCAGATGGTGTGCTAAAAGAAATTTTAAAAGCGGAAGGCGACATCGTATTGAGCGATGAGGTTTTGGCTATTTTTGAATCTGGTGCAGCCGCTTCTGCTGCTCCAGCTCCAGCTGAAAAAGCAGCAGCCCCTGCAGCTGCTTCTTCTTCAAAAGAAACCGTTCAAATTAAAGCGCCAACTTTCCCTGAATCTGTTGCTGATGGTACGGTTGCTACTTGGTACAAACAACCAGGCGAAGCTTGTACACGTGATGATCATATTGTTGATATCGAAACCGATAAAGTTGTTCTAGAAGTTGTGGCGCCTGCTGATGGCGTGATCGGCGAAATCTTGAAAAACGAAGGCGATACTGTTCTTAGCGATGAAGTTCTTGCTAACTTCTTGGTAGGAGCATCTGGCTCTGAAGCGGCATCTGCTCCAGCAGCGTCTACTTCTGCTTCTGACGCAGAGGAAGACGGTGTTGCCGGTCCTGCTGCTCGTAAGGCTCTTTCTGAAGCTGGTCTAACTGTTGCTCAAGTTAAGGGCACAGGTAAAGGCGGTCGTATTACTAAAGAAGATGTTGATGCTGCTGTTAAAGCAAAATCAACCGCTCCTGCTACCCCAGCTAAAGCAGCGTCTGCACCTGCTGCTAAAGCGGCTACTGCGCCTACATCTACAGCGCTAGGTGCTGAAGGTCGCATTGAAAAACGAGTTCCTATGACTCGTCTTCGTGCAACTATTGCTAAGCGTTTGGTTGAGGCTCAGCAAACAGCAGCTCTATTGACGACTTACAATGAAGTGAACATGGGCCCAATCATGGAACTTCGTAAAAAGTACAAAGATGAGTTCATGAAAGCTCATAACGGTACTAAACTTGGTTTCATGTCTTTCTTCGTGAAAGCTGCAACTGAAGCGCTTAAACGCTTCCCAGCTGTAAACGCATCTATCGATGGCAACGACATGGTTTACCATGGTTACCAAGATATCGGTGTTGCTGTTTCTACTGACCGTGGTTTGATGGTTCCTGTTCTTCGTAACACTGAAGCGATGGGGCTTGCGGATATCGAGTCAGCAATCATGGATTTCGCACTTCGTGGTCGTGATGGCAAGCTTGGTATGGATGACATGCAAGGCGGTACTTTCACTATTACTAATGGTGGTACTTTCGGTTCTTTGCTATCTACTCCAATCATTAACCCACCTCAAACGGGTATCTTGGGTATGCATAAAATCCAAGAGCGCCCAATGGCTGTTAATGGTCAAGTTGTGATTCAGCCAATGATGTATTTGGCCTTGTCTTATGATCACCGTATGATTGACGGCAAAGAAGCCGTACAATTCTTGGTAACGATCAAAGACCTGCTTGAAGACCCAGCTCGTCTTTTACTTGAAATCTAAGTATTCGTACCAATTATTTGTATGAATTGAATACTGGACTGCATGTGTTATATGCCGTCCAGTTTGACTGAAAAATGGGACCTCTTATGTCTGATAAATTTGATGTTGTTGTAATTGGCGGCGGCCCTGGTGGCTATGTAGCCGCAATCCGAGCTGCTCAGTTAGGTCTGAAAACGGCTTGTATCGAAAAATGGTTAGACAAAGACAACAAGCCTCGTCTTGGCGGAACTTGTTTGAACGTTGGCTGTATTCCTTCTAAAGCCTTACTAGACTCTTCACAAAAATACCATGACGCAAAAGACGCTTTCGGCGTACACGGTATTAGTATGAAAGATGTCGCTATGAACGTTGATACTATGGTTGATCGTAAAGATAAAATCGTAGATCAATTGACTGGTGGTATCACAGGTCTGTTCAAAGCAAATGGCGTTACTAGCTTTGAAGGTTTCGGTAAAGTTTTAGCGAACAAGAAAGTAGAATTTACTGCTCATGACGGCACTGTGACTGTTATTGAAACTGAAAACGTTATTTTAGCAACGGGTTCTGTACCAGTTAACATTCCACCGGCTCCTCGTACAGGCGATATTATCGTTGATAACGAAGGTGCTCTTGATTTCCGCGCTGTACCAAAACGTCTTGGCGTTATCGGTGCTGGTGTTATCGGTCTAGAGCTTGGTTCTGTATGGGCTCGTCTAGGTTCTGAAGTAGTAGTGCTTGAAGCACAAGACTCTTTCCTTAGCCTTTGTGACCAAGACCTTGCTAAAGAAGCAGCGAAAATCTTTAAGAAACAACATCTTGATATTCGTCTTGGAGCCCGCGTTACTGGCAGCCAAATCAATGGCGAAGAAGTTGAAGTGACTTACCTTGATGCGAAAGGTGAAGAGCAGAAGCAAACGTTTGATAAGCTAATCGTAGCTGTTGGTCGTAAGCCATTCACTCAAGGTTGTTTCTCTGAAGACTCTGGTGTGAAACTAGATGAGCGTGGTTTTGTCTTTGTTGACGAGCAGTGTCGCACTTCTGTACCAGGCGTTTTCGCTATTGGTGATATCGTTCGTGGTCCAATGTTGGCTCATAAGGCGTCAGAAGAAGGTGTAATGGTTGCGGATATTATCGCTGGCCATAAAGCACAAATGAATTACGACTGCATTCCATCTGTTATTTATACTCACCCAGAGCTAGCTTGGGTTGGTAAAAATGAGCAAGAGCTAAAAGCAGAAGGTGTTAAGTTTAAAGTGGGCAAATTCCCATTTGCAGCGTCTGGTCGTGCTATGGCGGCTAATGACACTGATGGTTTCGTTAAGATGATTGCTTGTGAAGAAACTGATCGTATTTTAGGTTGCCATATCATTGGTGGCCATGCGGCTGATTTGATTGCACAAGCGGTTATTGCAATGGAATTCGGTTCTACAGCAGAAGATATTGCTTTGACTGTCTTTGCTCACCCAACAGTAAGTGAAGCAGTTCATGAAGCAGCGCTAGCGGTAGATAACCACGCGATCCATATCGCAAACCGTAAAAAGCGTTAATAAATTAGATTTGCCGGCTTCGAGCCGGCAATTTCTGTCTTAGCGGGCAGAGCTTATGTCAATCATTCAGATGAGCGGAAGAATCAAATGAACTTACATGAATATCAGGCTAAACAGCTTTTTGCTGAATACGGCCTGCCAGTATCTACAGGGTACGCAGTAGACACGCCAGAAGCGGCAGTTGAAGCAGCGAAGAAAATTGGTGGTGACAAGTGGGTTGTTAAAGCTCAGGTTCACGCTGGTGGTCGCGGTAAAGCAGGCGGTGTAAAGCTTGTTGATTCTTATGAAGAAGTTGCAGCGTTTACACAAAACTGGTTGGGTAAAAACCTAGTTACTTACCAAACAGATGCAAATGGTCAGCCTGTTGCTAAAATTCTAGTTGAATCTTGCACTGACATTGCTAACGAATTGTACCTAGGTGCAGTTGTTGACCGTTCTACTCGTCGCGTTGTTTTCATGGCGTCAACTGAAGGCGGTGTTGAAATTGAGAAAGTTGCTGAAGAAACTCCAGAACTTATCCACAAAGCGATTATCGACCCTCTAGTAGGTGCACAACCTTACCAAGCTCGTGAATTGGCATTTAAATTGGGTCTTAACCCAACTCAAATCAAGCAATTCACTAAAGTATTCCTTGGTTTGTCTCAAATGTTCCACGATTACGATTTCGCACTTCTTGAAATCAACCCTCTAGTAATCACTGATGAAGGTAACCTTCATTGTCTAGATGGCAAAATCGGCATCGACAGCAACGCTGTTTACCGTCAGAAGAAAATGCAAGAGTTCCACGATCCATCTCAAGAAGATGAGCGTGAAGCGCATGCAGCTAAATGGGAACTTAACTATGTAGCTCTAGACGGAAACGTTGGCTGCATGGTAAACGGTGCCGGCCTAGCAATGGGTACTATGGATATCGTTAACCTACACGGCGGCAAACCTGCTAACTTCCTAGACGTTGGTGGCGGTGCAACTAAAGAACGTGTTGCTGAAGCATTCAAAATCATCCTTTCTGACAGCAATGTTAAAGCGGTATTGGTTAACATCTTTGGTGGTATCGTACGTTGCGATATGATCGCTGAAGGTATTATCGGTGCGGTAGAGCAAGTAGGTGTTAACGTGCCTGTTGTTGTTCGTCTTGAAGGTACTAACGCAGAGAAAGGCCGTGAAGTTCTTGCAAATTCAGGTCTAGACATCATCGCTGCAACAAGTCTAAAAGACGCGGCTGAACAAGTTGTTAAAGCTGCGGAGGGCAAATAATAATGTCTGTTTTAATTAATAAAGATACTAAAGTAATCTGTCAGGGTTTCACTGGCGGACAAGGTACGTTCCACTCTGAGCAAGCGATTGCATACGGAACGAAAATGGTTGGTGGTGTTACTCCTGGTAAGGGTGGTCAAACTCACCTAGGTCTACCAGTTTTCAACACTGTTAAAGAAGCCGTTGAACAAACAGGTGCAGAAGCTTCTGTTATCTACGTTCCAGCTCCTTTCTGCAAAGACTCTATCCTTGAAGCGGCGAATGCTGGTATCAAACTAATCGTTTGTATCACTGAAGGTGTTCCGACTCTTGACATGCTTGACTGTAAAGTTAAATGTGACGAGCTAGGCGTACGTCTAATCGGACCTAACTGCCCAGGTGTTATCACACCAGGTGAGTGTAAGATTGGTATCATGCCTGGTCACATCCACATGCCTGGTAAAGTAGGTATCGTATCTCGTTCTGGTACTTTGACTTATGAAGCTGTTAAGCAAACTACTGATGCTGGTTTCGGTCAATCTACTTGTGTAGGTATTGGTGGTGACCCAATTCCTGGTACTAACTTCATCGACGTATTGGAAATGTTCCAAAACGATCCACAAACTGAAGCGATTGTTATGATCGGTGAAATTGGTGGTACTGCTGAAGAAGAAGCGGCTGCTTACATCAAAGCAAACGTAACTAAACCTGTTGTTTCTTACATTGCTGGTGTAACTGCACCTGCTGGTAAGCGTATGGGTCACGCTGGCGCAATCATTTCTGGCGGTAAAGGTACAGCTGACGAGAAATTCGCAGCTCTACAAGATGCTGGTGTTAAAACTGTTCGCTCTCTAGCGGACATCGGTACTGCACTTAAAGAAATCACTGGCTGGTAAGCTAGTATTCTAAAGTGTTGCTGATTATAAAATCCCTGCTTCGGCGGGGATTTTTTTTTGCCTACATAGGTGTCAATTATGATGTGTCCCTTTTGTTTGAGTGATAATGCATGCGGTGTTGCCAATATTGAACCTTGTTGGTGTTTTAATATCATCATTCCTAAGGAAATGTTAGCACTGCTTTCTTCAGAGCAAAAAGACAAGATGTGTGTTTGTCGGCAATGTATTGATTGGTATGAAAGAGATAAATCAGGCTTTTTAAAGAAATTTCATTTAAGTTAAGGTTGTTTCTATAGCTTGTTTCTGGCCTGAGTTTAGACAGGTGTTTTTTAAAAAAATAAAAAGGATTGGGTGATGAGTAATGAATTAAAAAAATCAATTTATGACATTACTGTCATTGGTGCAGGTATTGTTGGTCTATCTACTGCGTGGCAGTTGCTTCAGCGTTATCCTAAATATCGCATTTTATTGGTCGAAAAAGAATCCGAAGTAGGGGTGCATCAAACAGGGCACAATTCTGGTGTTATACATGCTGGTGTGTATTACGCGCCAGGTAGTCTTAAGGCGGATTTTTGCCAGCGTGGAGCAAAAGCGACTAAGGCTTTTTGTCTCCAGCATGATATTGAGTTCGACGAATGCGGTAAGTTGTTGGTTGCGACGAATGCGCTTGAAGAAGAGCGTATGGAAGCCTTGTACCTACGTTGTCAGGACAATGGTTTGGAAGTGCATAAGTTAGATCAGGCTCAATTAAAAGAGCGTGAACCGAATGTTAAAGGCGTTGCGGCACTGTTTGTCCCATCTACTGGGATTGTGAACTATCGTAAGATTTGTCAAAAGCTGGCTGAGCTTTTTGTGCAAAAAGGTGGAGAGTTACGTTTAAGTGCCGAAGTACAGAATCTTGAAGAAAGCTATGAGCGGGTTGCAATCACGTTAAATAACGATGTGGTTCATACTTCCTACCTTGTTAGTTGTGGTGGTCTTATGGCTGACCGTTTGACTAGAATGCTCAATATTCCGACTGATTTTCAGATTATTCCTTTTCGGGGCGAATACTATCAATTGCCAGCGAAACATAATCAGATTGTGAATCATCTTATTTATCCTATTCCGGATCCAGGCTTGCCTTTTTTAGGAGTACATCTGACTAGGATGATTGATGGTTCAGTGACGGTTGGTCCTAATGCGGTACAAGGATGGAAGCGAGAAGGGTACGGTCGAATCAATATTGATTTGCGTGATATTTTCGACATGGTGTGTTTTCCAGGTTTTTGGAAATTGCTAATGAATCATTGGCAAACAGGGTTGGTAGAGACAAAAAACTCTTGGTATAAGCCTGGCTATTTAGCCCAAGTTCGAAAGTATTGTGATCTTATTTCTCTGGATGATTTACAGTCCTATCCTGCTGGAATAAGAGCTCAAGCCGTAATGAGCGACGGCAGTTTGGTGCATGATTTTCTGTTTGCTCAAAGCGCTCGAACCTTACATGTTTGTAATGCGCCTTCACCTGCAGCTACCAGTGCATTTCCTATTGGTGCTTATATCATCGACAAACTCGATGAACAAATTACGTCTGTTTAGTACGAAAGCATTGTGAAATAAAGGTGGCTTGGTTTGTGCTATGTAAGGGTTTCGATATAGAGTGGAGTACGTAATAATCACTGATAAGGAATAAGTATGACGGGTTTGAAGAAAAATCTAGGCTTTACTCATCTGGCGCGAGGTATTGCAGCCGCGTTGCTTATTACTCAAGTGACGGCATGTGGTACTTTGCTTTATCCTGAGCGTCGTGGTCAAACAAATGGCCAAATCGACGTGGGTGTTGCTGCATTAGATGCTATTGGTTTGTTGTTCTTTTTTGTTCCAGGTGTTGTGGCGTTTGGTGTGGACTTTATTACCGGTGCAATTTATTTACCAGGCGGCGGTATGGCGAGTTTAACGGAAGATGAATTGAACTCGATTAAAAATGGCCCTGATTCGATAGACGTTGAAAAGTTTAAAACTGTGATGGCTCAGCGTAGCGATATTAAACTGCCAAAAGATGCTTACACAGATCAATTGAATGTGATGGCCATGTCGTCTACTCAGTCTCTTAAAACGGCAATGAATATGTCTAATGAGCGAGTTGCTTCTGCTCAAGCTTACTAAGCCGTTAAAGTAAAAGAGTAAGTTTGGATTTATAAGCCAATTGAATATTTAAACTAAAGAATGGATTTTTTAGTTTAAAGATTTAAAAACTACTCAGCCGTACACGCCTGATAAATGATTTTTTGCATGGCTGTTATATCTTGGCCTTGGTCTAGTGTTACTAATTTAGCCTTTGTCTTAAAAATATATTCCCAAATATTGTCAGCGATGCTGATAGATTCTCCCTTAATTTGTATTATTAATGCGACATCGTGCTTTCGAACGAGGGCGGATATTTCACTTGGTGAAAATACGGTTGCCCCAAGAACCTGAGTTCGGTTATTCCATGGTTCATCATCAATGAACGCCGTAATTTCGATAGGTTGCTGTGCATGTTTGTTGTTGTCTAGTAGAGATTTCGATAAAGAAAAGCATAGATAATCTATTCCAATAACAATCACTTTTTTGGGTGTCGCATTACTCTGAAAAAGTCGCCTAACAAAATGCATTAGTTGAATCATGTCTCATTAAACCGTTTTGCTATAGCGTTGTTTTGGTCTGCCACCCGTCTTGTAGTCTAGCGTCATGCTGACTTGGCCTTGGGCTTCTAAGTACTCAAGATAACGTCTGGCAGTAATTCGGCTAAGGTTGATAGCTTCGCCTATGTCTTCTGCAGTGAACGGACTCTCATCCATGGTGTCAAGATACTGAGTGAGTTTGTCTAGGGTGTTTTCATCAATACCTTTTGGTGTTTTACGGCTTCCGTCTAACGCTGCACTTTTTCTAAATAGGGCATCTATATCTTGCTGATCAATTTTATCATTTTTAGTAAGGCGTTTTTTAAAGTCCAAATAATCATCAAGTGCTTGTAAGACACGAGACATTCGAATGGGCTTTACAAGGTAATCCATCACACCAAGCTGAATGGCTTTTTCAATAGTCGCCGTTTCTCGCTCAGCTGTGGTCATAATAAAGGCCGCTTTCATGCCTTTGCTTTTTAATAATTTTACTAGATCAATTCCGTTACCATCGGGTAGGGAAATATCCACCATAATAAGCTCCGGATCGAAAGCTTCTGCTTTTAACTCCGCTTCTATAAGGCTTTCGCAAGCTGCGACAACATAGAAATCTGTGTGTTGGTTGATGGTACTTTCTAATACATAGCTAGCACGTAGATCATCTTCCACTATCATGACCGGAATGCGATTCATCTTGTTAGCGCTCGTTTTTCTAAATAAATACTAAAAACAGTGGTGTTAAACTCACTGCGTTCCCAATCAAGACTGCCGTGATATTGATCGACAATTTTTTTGACCAAATAAAGCCCGATGCCGTGTTGTTCCGTATTGTGTTTGCTGCTGACGCCAAAGTCTAATATTCGACTTTCCAGCTTTTCATCAACCCCAGCGCCACTGTCTTCAATTTGGATCATGATGTGGGCATTTCGGTCACTAATATACAGCTTAACAAAAGGTGGTGTAAGTAGTCTGTTAGACCAAGCGGCCAATAAAGCGTTGTCGATTAGATTTCCTACTAATGTGACTAATGCTTCGTTAGTTTTGGATGGATATCGGCCAAGCTGGCAGTCGCTTTCGATCAGCATGTCGACTTTTAGGTCTTTAGCTTTATTGTGTTTGGCGAAAATTAGCCCTGCAACAGCGCTGTTCTCAATAGTTTTTATGATGCGTCTTAGTGCGACTTGATCGCCGTCGCTTTCCTGCTGAAGAAATTCGATTGCATCATCATAGCGTTCGGCCTGCAACATGCCGGATAACACGTTTAAGTGATTGGCATACTCATGGGTT
Organism: Marinomonas lutimaris; assembly: GCF_019426345.1. GTDB lineage: Bacteria > Pseudomonadota > Gammaproteobacteria > Pseudomonadales > Marinomonadaceae > Marinomonas > Marinomonas lutimaris. Next base: position 8,711 of record NZ_JAHLLW010000012.1, on the reverse strand, counting down.
TTTGCACGAAGTAGGTCTGCATAGTTTTTGGTAGACGTGAGTTCTTGTTCTAAGGATTTTTCACCGTGATCTGGAAAAAATACAATGACATAGCCAATATCGCCTTTTTGGATTTTTATTGGGTATAAAGTCGCAATGAACTCTAATTTTCCTAAATTAAAACGGTTTTGTGTGATTTTTCCTTTTGCTTCTAGTGCGAAGTGAGAAAGACTTTGTGATTGTTCGCTCAATGGTTTACTAACAACCTGAGGGGCATTCAGCACATTCATGGTTAGCCACTCAATTGCCATGCTGTTGATTGCCGTGATGTTTTGTTCATGATCGATTGCCACAATGCCATCGCGAATACTGTCCAAAATTAATTCATGCTCTTTGAATTTTTGAACAATCTCTTCTGGTTCTAAGCTTAAAAAAGTTCGTTTGAGTTTTAGAATTAAAAAGCCAGCAATGATAATACCAAGAAGATAAACAAAACCGACCAGCAGTCCTGCTTCTTGTAAATGTTTAAAAATTAACTCGCTAGTGGGTTGGGATAAATAACCAATGCTAATAGCCCCAATGATTTGACCATCTTTTCGTATGGTGACGGAGTTTCGAATCGCTTGACCTAGTGTACCAACGGCAACTTTTGTGTAATCTTTGCCTTGGTTTAGTGCTTGGTAAATATCATCACCTACAAAGCGTTTACCGACTCTTTCTGGTTCCGGATGACTCAAACGAATTGAATCTTTATTAACAACAACAATGTAAGAGGCGTCTGTTTGGGCGCGAAGCATTTCTATGTAAGCTTGAATGTCATTAGGCTTGCCTAGGTTGCTTAATTCTACGGCTTGAATCACTTTTTCATTGTTGGCGATTACTCGGCCTAGTTCTAGGCCTCGTTGGCTAATGCTATCTAAATAGGTTTTTTGTAGGGAATAACCCAACACCACGCCGACAGCTAACACAATAATAGTGATGGTAGAGAGCGTAATTAAGGCAAGATAAGACTTTAGAGTCATTCGCGTGTCTAGATTAATAAAAGATGGAACGCGATTATACAGTATACGGGGGCATCACTAAACATTACGTAAAGTTAGCTCAAAATATATCCGGATTGTTTCGTTGAGTCTACCGTTGCTCTTTGGATGAAATATCTAATACAAATGAAGCTCCTGGTGATGTGTTATGTGCAGTAATTCCCCATCCGTGAATCAAAGCAATTTCCATGCAGATGGCTAATCCTAAGCCCGCTCCATTGATTTTTTGCTTAGGGGCACGCCAAAATCGATTGAATAGTAACGTCATGTGTTCTTCATCGATACCTTGACCATGATCTCTGACGATTAGCGTATTGTCTGTGATAGTGACATCGATAGTCGCACCTATAGGTGAGTGATAAATAGCATTCTCAATTAGATTTTTGAGGAGTATAAAAAGTGTACTTGGATCTGCGTTGAGATGAACCCTTTTAGTATTGTTAATGATTTTAATCGACACCTCATGTACTTTAGCAATGCGAGATAAATAGTTGGCTGCATCATTAACCACATTAACGAGAGCTATTTCCTGGAAGGAATAATTATGTGATTCACGTACTTCGGCGAGGTGAAGTAGTTGGTTAATTTGGCGTGAAATATGATCTACATCTTCTAATATAAGATTTTTAGAGTCTGTTTTCTCTAGCATTTCAACTTCCCCTCTAATAAGCGTTAAAGGGGTTTTTAGTTCGTGTGCAGCTGTCGCCAAAAACTCCTGTTGAACCTTAAAGCCTTGCTCTAACCTTTCAAGTGCCTCATTAAAGGCGCTAATAAGTGGTACTAGCTCGTCTGGCATTCCGGCGATGGATAATCGGCCTTGAAGGTTTTGAGGTGTGATTTTATAAGCGACTGCAGAGGCATCTCTTAGTGGACGTAACATAAAATGTATAGTGATAATCACAGCGATACTAACTATAAGTAACGATAATAAAGAGACTAGTAGAACGGTCTTTGAAATTGGGGATATGTTCGTTATTTGAAATACATCTAATAGTCTAAGACTCGTAGCGACTTGTAAATTGTAGTTGGTAAAAGGAAGAGGGAGCTTATGATTTAGCGCATAAAATAATGAATTTTCATGATTGAAGTTAAAATAGGTTGTATCTTTGTTATAAGATTCATTGTTTGGGGAAAAAGCTTCATACGATTTACTTGAAGATGATACTACTTCGCCTTTTTCATTAATGATTTGGTAAAAAATATCTTTATTTAAGATACTGTATATCCAGTTTCCTTCCTCACTATTACTTTGAAAAACATAAGGTACTCCTTGAGGGTCCGTTTTGATATCTTCTATTAAAAAACTCACTTGTTTATTTAAAATGTGATCAATTAAAATGTTAGGGTTTAGTAAAAATAAATAAGTGTAAATGCCACTTATTAGTAATATTAGCGCGGTGAAAAAGGCGATAATTAGCCGAGCTTTAAGGCTATTTTTGATGATTTTTTTTAGATATGACATAACCTCGGCCTCGAATATTTGAGATAACTATTTGCGATCCTACAGTAAATAATTTTCGACGGATTCTATGTAATGCGACATCTAGAGCATTCGGTGTAACCGCTTGAGTTAACCCCCATGCGCCTTGTTCTAGTTTACTTCTAGTGACCGTTTCACCTTCAGCTTGTATCAATATGTATAGAATTTGAACTTCTGCTGGAGCAAGGGGAGCGATCTGATTACCGCATTTAAGTTGAGCATTATTGATGTCCAGTGTTAGATCTCCGAAAGCAGGAGTTAAAGATTTAATAGTGGTTGGTCTACGAAGAAGCGCTCTAACTCTGGCTACTAATTCGTCCATAGCAAAGGGTTTCACTAGATAGTCATCTGCTCCCGTTTCCAAGCCCTCTATACGATCGTGCACAGCATTTCTGGCGGTGAGCACTAAACAGGGGATAGTGATATTATTTTTACGTAATATCTTTAGCAGCTTTAATCCATCACCGTCTGGTAATCCTCGATCTAGTATGAGTAAGCTATATTCTTGTATATCCAGTGCGAGTTTAGCAGTGGCTAAATTAGTAAATGCATCTAGCTCAATACCAGATTTTTGTAAGGCAATAGACACCATATTGGCTAGGCGATCATTATCTTCAACTAAAATAATTCGATTCATATAAGATATATAAGTAAATTGGAATAGAAAAATTACCTTAGGAAAATAGCTTCATAAGGTAATTTCTAGGGATTTATTTGTGACAAGGAAGGTGTTATTTAAAACGATATATGTAGCCTAGATAAGCCGCCGCAGTTGTCTTTTTATCGACCAAGGGACTATCTTTAATTTCATCACCGAATTGTTTAACACTAACATCTAATGCTAATGACTGTTGATTATCTATAGCGTAATTGAAACGAACGCCAGCATCTAATACGGTTGTAGATTTACCATTATATTGTGATCTATTTGCATTTACTTCAGAGGATTTTACGCCATAATAATAATTTACATACTTATCACTATACCATGTCGTGCCAATACTTGGCTCGACTTGCAGGCGTTCACTAATTTTAAAGCCCTTCGATATTGAAATGGACGCTTGCTGGCCTTCGCTGTTGTCCATTGCATCTACTAGAGCGTCAAGTTTTAAATCAAACATAGGGTTACTCCACGTCATTGCAGGGCCAATCCAGAGGCTTGAGTCTCTGGTGTCCATGCCATCAAAAATATAAGAATCTGAGTCATCATAACCATCACCTAAGGCATATTTTCCGCGTATGCTAAAGGTGGTGTTATTTATATTGGCTACTTTAACGTCCAACGTGGTGCCGACGAGTGAAACCCAAGAGTTATCAAAAAACACAAGAGGTAATACTTCGAATTCATTATCGACGCCAATGTATTCAGGGTCACTAAAGCCAGCTCCAATACCCAAGGCAAATGACGTTGTACCATCGGCCATTGCATTACTTATTGGAACGAAAGCAAAAATTATTGATGCGATAGTATGTTTTTTTATGGGGGATATCTGACTCAGTCGAGTGTTCTCAAATTTGCTCGATTGTGTATTTTTAAGGGTCTTTATCACTATATTCTCCAAATTCTATAAAATGTGTTTTTACTATAGGGCGCGAAATATTACTGCACACTTACAGGCAAATTTTTTGTGTCCCCACTTGTAAATTGCGATGGTTTGATGTTTTAAATGCCACCACTGTTAGATATTTCTTTATTTGTGTTGGATCGGTGTTTAAATAATGCGGTGAACCGAAGCTCTATGTTATGCATATAAGTAAACACCACAGGGACTACCAATAAGCTCAAGCAGGTCGAAGTAATGAGTCCTCCAATGACTGCAATTGCCATAGGTTGTCGAAAACTCGCGTCTGCGCCGTAGCCAATTGCGATAGGGAGCATTCCAGCAATCATTGCTACCGTAGTCATAATGATAGGACGAGCTCTTTTATGGCAGGCATCTACAAGTGCGTCATGCATACTTAACCCTTGTTTTTTCATCGACATCACGGCGTATTCCACAAGAAGAATAGAGTTTTTAGTGACAATCCCCATGAGCATAATTAAGCCAATCATCGATGGAATATCCAATTCACTGTCTGCTAACAATAAGGCAACAAAGGCGCCTCCTAAAGACAAAGGAATTGCTGACAATATCGTAATCGGCTGTAGAAAATCTTTAAATAACAAAATCAATACGCACAAAACACATAGTAATCCCGTGATGATGGCCGTGCTGAAACCGGATCCTAGTTCGTTCATTAACTCAGCATCACCAGCTTCGGTTAAATGTACGTTGTCTGGGAGTCCTTTGATTGATGGGAGCTCATAGACAGTATTGACAATATCCCCCAGTGCGCTCCCATTTAGTTTTGCATTAATAGTGATAAAGCGTTCACGATCATAGCGATCTATTTGTGAGGGGCCGCTTTTTAAGGAAAGAGAAGCCACGCTAGATAGAGGTATTAGTTGTCCGTTGCGTCCCGGTACATGCAAATTGTTAAGTGTTTCCATATCAAGTCGATGGTTATCAGCTAACTGAACACGGATATAGATTTGTCTAGAGTCTAAATTCAACTTCGCAAGTTGTGAGTTATAGTCTCCGCTGGTGGCAATTCGGATAGTGTCACCAATTGCAGATGTTGATATGCCAAGCTCCGCAGCACGTTGTAAATTAGGACGAACAATAACCTCAGGGCGCTCTAAGCTAGCGGTAGATTGAATGTTTGAGATACCACTGATGGCACGAAACTCTTTTAAGACGTTATTTGCACTTGCTTTTAGAGCTGCGCTATCGTCACTGGCAAGAATAAAAGACAGTTCTTGCCCTAGACCGCCACCAACTGAAAACCTTGCACCAGGTACATTAATCAAGGCACTGCGTAAGGCTTTTTCTATATCGCCTTGTGTTGCTCTTTGATCTCTTTCTTTTAAAATCAAAGTTAATTTGCTTTTACGTACATCACCGCTTGCAGCACTAGCACCTTCTCCACCAGCTACGCCTACCGTTGTAAACACATGGTCGATCCCAGCTACATTAGCGAGTGCTTTGCGGGCCTCTTCCGCTTTCGCCAAGGTAGTTTTAAAAGCGCTACCAGGAGGAAGTTCAATTGATACGCTCGTATAATTAGTATTAGAGGCTGGCATTAGCCCCGTATTTAATAGTGGCACTAAGGATACTGATGCTGCAAATATAGCAAAGGTAGCGATTAGTGTTGTGAAGCGATGTGCTAATGTCCAGTTCACTAGAGATAGGTAGAATGTAAGTAACTTTCCTTGTTTTTCTTCTACTTTTTGCATTTTGGGTTTCAGCATATAAGCGGCCATCATGGGTGTTAGTAGACGGGCAACTAATAATGATGACAGTACTGCAACAACAGCGGTCCAGCCAAATTGCTTGAAAAATAATCCTGTTACGCCACTCATCATGGCCGTTGGAGCAAATACCATAACGAGTGTCATTGTTGTTGCCATAACGGCTAGGGCTATTTCTGTTACTGCATCACCTGCGGCTCTTTTAATATTTTTCCCCATGCTTGCATGGCGTTCGATATTTTCTATTTCGACAATGGCATCGTCCACAAGAATGCCGACAATGACGGCAAGAGCGAGTAGGGTTAAAGTGTTTAATGAATAATCTAGAAAATGCATGGCTGCAAAAGTAGGCAAAATTGACAGCGGTAAAGCCGTTGCCGCAATCAGTGTTGCGCGCCAATCACGTAAGAACCACCAGACAATTAATATGGCTAAAAAAGCCCCTTCAAAGAGCATATTTATTGAGCCTTTGTACTGCTCTTCAGTCTGAGACACTTTGTCGTAGACTAGCGTAAAATTAATATTATCTTTGCTTTTAAGATCTTTAAGCTCCTTTTTTATGCCTGCTGCGATCTGAGTTTCATCGAATCCGTTTGCACGATAGACTTGGAAACCTACAACAGCCTGACCATCTAACAAGGCTATTTGAGTTCTTTCTGCGGTGGTGTCCTGAACGTTGGCCACTTGGTCTAGTCGAAGGTAGCGGCCATCTGACAACACAATAGGGAAGGCTTTTAATTCTGCAGCTGTTTTGACTGTTGTGATAGTTCGAACAGATTGCTCAGTGTTTCCCAGCTGCATTCTACCGCCAGAAGACTCCATTTGAGCATTGCGAAGCGCTTGAGATACATCGCTTGCTGTTACACCAAGTCCAGTAAGCCTAGTTGGATCTAGCGCAATACGTATTTCACGCTGTACACCACCAACTCGCTCAAAACGGCCAAGGCCAGGAACAGTTAGAACATGTTTGCTTATTGTATTGTCGATATACCAAGAGAGTTCTTCCTCACTCATACGCGGTGCATTTATTGCGTAGGTCAGCAGTGTGTCTGCACCTACCGTTTCAGCACTTACAGACGGTTCAAGTAAGTCATCTGGTAAGTCAGAACGAATACCATCCAATGCATTTCGAGATTCTATTAATGCATCAGAAAGGGATTTCTCTAAGATAAACTCTACGCGTATGTTAACAACACCGTCGGTGATCGCGGTTTGTATATGGCGAAGTCCAGACAAGGTCGCTAAAGCATCTTCAGCTTTTCTCGCAACTTCTGTTTCAAGCTGAGCAGGCGCTGCTCCTGGTAGGGATAATGCAACTACGACAGTGGGTAATTGGATGTCTGGGAATTCTGCGATAGACAACTCTCTAAAGCTTTTAATACCCGCAACAGATAGTAAGATAAACAATAAAATCGTAGGGATAGGGTTTCGAATAGACCAAGTGGCGAAATTTTCAGTCAACTTGCTCATAGTATCTCCTGCTTTTGCGATATTGCTGAGTCAATGCTTGATGTGTTTTCACTTACTACTTTTACAATATCGCCTTCGCTAAGAAAGCCAGCTCCTTGATTTATGACGGTAGTATTAGCCTGTATTTTTCCTATGACCTCGACATAATCTCCTTGGCGGCGTGCTACTTCGACAGGGCGTTGTATCACTTGTTGGGTTGCTGCAACTAGCTCAAAGACATAGCTGCGGCCATCACGGATAACCACGCTGGCTGCAGGTACAACAAGCGCAGGTGTTTTATTGAGTTGGATATTACCAGTGGCAAACATACCAGCACGTGCTTTGCTGTTTGGCTCAATCGCCGCGTATGCAGTGATCATTCGGGTCTCTGGGTTCATCGTGGGTGAGATCTGGCGTACATACGCAGTTGCCGTACTATTATTGGCAAGATCAAGTGTCACTTTTTGACCTACAGCTAGCTGAGTTGCTTGCATTGCAGTAAGTTGACCATGCCATTCAATTCGATTGTCTCGAATGAGACGAAACAGTTCTTCTCCAACTGAGCCGATAGCACCTAGAGTTGCTGATCTAGAGCTAATTACTCCGTTATCAGGCGCGACTACATTGATGTAACTTAATTGCAACGTATTCGACGCGAGTTGAGCTTTGACGGCTAATGCTGCAGCTGCTGTGGTTTGTTTTTGTGTTTCGGCTTGTAGTAGGTTTTGTCTGCTTATACCACCAGTTTGGCTGAGTGCTAGCGCTCTTTTATAATCAACAGAAGCTTGTAAAACTAGAGCTGATGCTTCATCAAGATTCGCTTTTAATAAAGCCCTTTCATTTAGTAGGCTTGCACTTTCAAAGCGAGCAATTATTTGCCCTTTTTTCACCTGGTCGCCTGTATCAACCAGTACGTCAATCAATCGTAAGCCAGTTAATTGTGCTCCGATAATCGCTTCTTGCCACGCAACAATACCCCCAGACGCTTCAATGCTGTCACTCCATTCTAAAGAACTCACCGTTGCAGTCGTGACGGTTAATGCCGCTGCTGGTTTTATCTCATTCTCAATGGCATAGGCTGAGGACGAAAAATATTGTGCAACAATCAGTATACTGCTTGTTGTTATGGCAGTGAGTAGTATTGATTTCTTCGATAATACTTTCTTGAGCCCCCGTAGTTTATTGATGGTCATTATTTTTCCTATGTGTGTGGGTAGCGTTGAATATGCGATTGATTCATGAATTTCAGGAGTATTACCTGATTCTCAAATTACGATTACCTACATTAATTTCTTAAATATTACTCAACACTTACTTAGGAAATTATTTAGTGTTCCTTAATGACACTTTCTAAAGGTCGACGGGATTGCTCTTCAATTCTTGCTTCATCAGCGCGGTATCCAAGGGCAATTACTACCGGAATGACAGCACCTCGAGGAAGGTCTAATAATTTACTCAATTTTGCAGCTGA
>NZ_JAHLLW010000011.1 GCF_019426345.1 Marinomonas lutimaris | reverse complement strand
GCAGAAAATTCTTTTGCCTGTAGGAATGCCATCTTGTCATTACCTTCGCTTGCGCCTGTTTCGCAAGCTCAACGCGTCTGCGTGAATCCAGTACTAAAGTGCCTGTTCTCTTTTACTTAAGCTACTAGTGTCTGAAACAAAGTGTTTTTTGTCACTTATTCATCTGTTTGTAAAAAACTTCATTCCGTAATATAGATCGAAAGTTATATCGATTTCGTTAGCTATTACGAGATTATAAGTTCTTGTAAATATTGGAGCAGAGTTTTTATGGATGCATTGCGAACAGTGTTAATTTTCCTTCATTTGATTGTTTTCGCATTTGCTATAAGTAAATTATATATAAGTGATTTTAATCTGTTTTTCCGACGTTCGAATTTATTTGAGTTGCAGTTATTGGGACGTCAGATGAGCTTCTTGCTTGGTGGGCTGTGGATTACAGGGACTGGAGTTGTTTTTATTGATACGTCTTTTGACCCTGTGTTGATTCTTGCATCTGATAAGCTTTTGGCGAAATTGGTTTGTGTGAGTGTTTTAACCATTAATGCGACTCTGATACATAATATTGTTTTTAAAAAGGCCCAGAAAGCTAAACTAAGTTATACGGATATGCTGGTCATGACCATCCCTGGAGCCATTAGCACATGCTCATGGACATTTGCTGGTTTCTTGGGAGTGGCACGTCCATTATCAGAGTATTTATCTTTTCAGCATTTTCTGATCTTATATGGTGTCTGCTTGTTTTTGGCAATTGCTTTAATGGTCTTTATCTCTCCTATTATTAGAAGAAATTGGAGTGAAAAGGGTTATGTTAAAGGCCCACTTTCTTTTTCATGATAAGGCTTGTTTGCTAGGTAAAAACGTTCCCGGAAAGCTTTAGGTGTTAGTCCCATTTCTTCGATAAAGCGTTTGCGGAGTGCGCTAGCGCTTTGGTAGCCCATAGAATAAGCAATACTTTCGAAGGGTTGTGAGGTGGTTTCGAGTAAATCACAGGTTTTTTGTATCCTAAGATTTTGTATATATCGAGTAGGTTTCAGTCCTGTTGCATTGAAAAATCGACGTTGAAGTGTGCGCTCACTTAAACAGGCTTTGTCTGCTAACATCGTAATGGAGAGGCGTTCTTGGTAGTGAGTGCCAAGGTAGTGTTGTAGATTTAATATAGTATCATCACCATGATTAAGGCGAGGAGTGAATTTGTGGTAATAGCGCTGTTCACGTTGGGATGTGTCTATAACAAGAATATGACCAAGTTCTCTTAATACGCTTGATTTACTGTATAGGGTAACCAACTCAAAACCTAGATCCAACCAAGACATCATTCCGCCTGATGTTATAACATCTCCTTGGTTGATTATTATTTCTCCTGTTTTTAAGGTTATATGAGGAAAAGTTTCTTTAAACTGATTTTCCAGCTTCCAATGAGTTGTACATGCTTTACCTTCTAATAAGCCGGCTCGGGCTGCGATAAACGCCCCTGCGCAGGTTGTTGCTACTATGGTTCCTTTTTTATGTTGAGAGTTTAGCCAATCAAGTAACTCTGGTGCAGGATTAATATAAAACTCTTCATCGTAGCTAGGGAGCAGCATCAACACATCTAAATTAGTATCAGACCTTAGTGTGTGAGAGTCGATAATTTGTGGTTCGAAGACGACATTAACACCTTGTTCTGTACAGATCTGGCTAGCCATTAAAAATAATTCTTCCAGTCCATAAAGTGCGGATCGTAATGTTCCTGGATAATGAATTAAACCAAGTTTTATTGTTTTATCTGCCATAATCTATCTATACAACCTTTTTATTTCGCGGAATTCAACGTCAGGCCATGTTCAGCCAAAGTATTAAATATAATTTTTAATAAGAAGTGTTTCTATTTAGAAAAATATATGACATTAGTGAAGTTTGACTATGATGGGAAAATGACTAATAAAAAAGGAGCCGAAGCTCCTTTTTTATTTTAAAACAAAGTTAATGTTAATAACTTAGGCACTTATCCACTTCGTTCGTGGCACCTAGTATGACGGCAACGCGTTGGTGAATAGCTTCTGGCTGGATGTCTAGAATGCGTTGAGTGTGAGTGTGGGCTTTACCGCCAGCTTGTTCTAGCAACATTGCCATTGGATTAGCTTCATACATTAGACGTAGTTTGCCAGCTTTAGATGGATCTTTGTTATCCCAAGGGTAGATGAAGATACCGCCGCGACAAAGGATACGGTGTACGTCACCCACCATAGCTGCTACCCAGCGCATGTTAAAGTTCTTACCACGAGAACCTTCTTTTCCTTTTACTAAATCATTCACGTAGCTCTGCATATTCGCAGACCAGAAACGCTGATTAGACATGTTAATAGCGAACTCTTGAGTGTCTTTTGCCACTTGCACTTTTTCATGGGTTAACGTGAAGACACGTTTGGTTGGGTCGTAAGTAAACATATTGACGCCATTGCCAGTGGTAAGAACCAACATGGTTGATGGGCCGTAGAGAACATAGCCTGCTGCGACTTGTTCTTTGCCAGGAATCAAAAAATCAGCTTCGGTTGCTGGTTTGTCACCTGTTTGGTGATAGATCGAGAAGATAGTCCCGACCATTGCGTTGATGTCGATGTTAGAAGAGCCGTCTAATGGATCAAAGGCAATGAGGTATTCGCCATCTGTGTTTGCAGGAACAATGTAATCTTCTTCTTCTGAAGCAATGGCTCTAACAGCCGAACAAGCAACGAGTGCATCTTTCAACATGTCGTTAGAGATGACATCCAGCTTTTTCTGTTCTTCGCCTTGAACATTTTCATTACCAGCCATTCCTAGAATACCTGCAAGCGAGCCTTGTTTTAGCGCATCTGAAATAGCGATGCAGGTGTCAGTAGTAACCGTTAACACATCTTGTAATGTTTTCGGTGTCGCGCTGGTTGCTAAAACATCGGGTAGGTTTTGCATGGTTTGGCATTTCCTTGTTATTTGAAGTTGCTTAAATTATGCCACTCTAGACATTGAGTGTCAGCCAAGGTAGGAATATGAAGGCAAAATAAATAGGGAAAACCAACGTTTTCAGATAATCTACGCAAAATGTTGAGAGGAATAAATATGTCTGCGTTTGTTGTACACAACCTAGAACTGGATGGTCAAGGCGGCGCTACGTCGTTACCTGTTTCGGAGTTACCAAAAATCTTGCCTGATCAAGGTTGTCGTTGGGTGCATTTGGATGCTCTCCAAGAAGATGGCTATGATTGGTTATCTAGCTTAGAAGGTATACCTGAGACGGCTGTAGAGGCTTTATTTGCTGAGGAAACTCGCCCTCGTACGGTAAAAATGGGTAAGGGGTTATTACTAACTCTGCGTGGGGTGAATTTAAACCCAGAGTCTAATCCTTCTGACATGGTGTCTTTACGTCTTTGGGTAACGCCTCATTTTATTGTTTCTAGTCGTCGTCGTAAGTTGTTGTCTGTACAAGATGTCGTAAAGGATCTGGCTAATAACGAAGGCCCAACAAATACAGGTGATATTGTTGCAACGCTGACAGAAACCCTGACTGGCCGCATGGCGAAAATCATTACTGGCTTAGAAGATGAGCTAGCGGATTTAGAAGAAAGTATTGGTGAAGGCATAGAAGCTGGCCAGCGAGATTCACTTGTTCAGCGCCGTCTTGAAACTATTCGCCTAAGACGCTTCTTGGTTCCACAAAAAGAAGCCATTAATAAATTGTCGCAAGAATCTATTACCTGGATGACACCGGAGCAAACCGCACAAGTGCAGGAAGCTGCCAACGATATCACTCGTTATGTGGAAGGATTGGAGTCGCTGCGCGAGCGTTGCTTGTTGATGCAAGAAGAGTTTGCCAACTTACAAGCTGAAAAAATGAATGCTCGAATGTATGTACTTTCGATTCTGTCAGGTATTTTTATGCCGTTGGGCTTCTTAACTGGCTTGTTTGGTATCAACATTGGCGGTATGCCTGGAACTGATAGCAGCGCTGCTTTTTGGTTGTTTTGCGTAGTTTTGGTGTTGTTAGGCGGTGGGCAATTTGTGTTAATGAGAAAAAGCCGCTGGTTTTAATTTAGCGGCTTTTTCATATCTTATGATTTAAAACACTGAAGATTATTTTTTCAGTGTTTTAACGCCATCTTTCGTGGCTAATAGCAAAATGTCCGCGGAGCGTTTTGCGAACAATCCATTCGTCACTACACCAACAATGCCGTCGATGCTTTTTTCTAGTGCTATTGGATCAAGAATTTCTAAATTGTAGACATCAAGAATATGGTTGCCGTTGTCCGTAACAACGCCTTCACGATAAACCGGGTCTCCGCCTAATTTTACCAATTCGCGTGCAACATGGCCGCGTGCCATTGGAATGATTTCAACTGGTAACGGAAAATCTCCTAGGATTTTTACCAACTTAGATTCATCCGCGATGCAGACAAACTCATCACTGCATGCAGCAACGATTTTCTCGCGAGTGAGCGCTGCGCCACCGCCTTTGATCAAATGCAGATTGTCATTCGACTCATCCGCACCATCAACATACACGCGAATGCTGTCAACGCTGTTCAAATCATAGACAGGAATGCCGTGTTTTTTCAGACGTTCTGTAGAAGCTTCAGAGCTTGCCACTGTGCCGTCAAATAAACCTTTGTGCTTGGCTAATTCATCAATGAATAGATTTGCCGTAGAGCCTGTGCCAACACCGACGATAGTATCGGCTTCTAACATAGGAAGAATGTAAGCAACCGCAGCTTCTGCAACGGCTTGTTTTAATTCGTCTTGAGTCATGGTGATGTTCACCTTCTATTATAATTTTACTAGGGGGCGGTATTATTCGGCTTATTTTTTATGATAAGCCACCTCTGATGGTGGTGATATTATAGGCGCTTCAAGATGTGATTGTTACCCCGCCTGATCAAGCTAATTATCGATTTTATGCCTTTTTGATGTGGATTTAGACGTGATCTGTCTTTGCGCCAAGAGAGGTGAAAGAGTATATTTCCTACTCGGTTTTTTTTGACTAGCAGTCAGCGTAGATGTCGTTAAGAACATCGTGTTGTCGATTTATATTCGTTTAGGAAACACTATGCCTCATACCATGATCAAAAAGATTCTACAGGCGCGCGTTTATGACGTTGCCGTAGAAACACCACTGTCTCGAGCCAATCAACTGTCGAATCGATTGGGTAACGAGATTATTTTGAAGCGAGAAGATTTGCAGCCAGTTTTCTCTTTCAAAATTCGTGGGGCATACAACAAGATTTGTCAGTTAACACCAGAAGAGCGTGCTCGTGGCGTTATTGCAGCATCGGCTGGTAATCATGCGCAAGGCTTGGCTTTGGCGGCGAAAAAGCTTGGCATTCAAGCGACGATTGTGATGCCAGCGACCACGCCAGAAGTAAAAGTTAGCGCTGTACGTAATCACGGTGCAGAAGTGATTTTGTTTGGTGATGCCTTTGACGAAGCCTCGGCAAAATCACGTGAGATCATGGCGAAAACGGGTCAAGTTTACGTTCATCCATTCGATGATTTGGATACGATTGCAGGTCAAGGCACGATCGGCATGGAAATCCTGCATCAGCACGAAGGTAATATCGACGCGATTTTTATTCCTGTTGGTGGCGGTGGTTTGATTGCTGGGATTTCTGCTTATATCAAGTACCTTCGTCCCGATATCAAAATCATCGGTGTAGAACCTGAAGATGCTGCTTGTCTAAAAATTGCTTTAGAAAAAGGCAAACCAACTCGTTTAGCGACTGTTGGTATTTTTGCGGAAGGCGTCGCGGTGGCTGAAATCGGACAAAACACCTTTGCTATTGCAAAAGACACAGTCGACGAAGTGATTACTGTTACCACAGATGAAATGTGTGCGGCGATCAAAGACATCTATGATGATACTCGCGCGATTACTGAACCTGCCGGTGCGTGTGCCTTAGCTGGCTTGAAAAAATACATCGAGCGCGAAGGTGCCAAAGGCCAAACACTTATCGCTATTAATAGTGGTGCTAATGTGAATTTTGACCGCTTGCGTCATGTATCCGAACGCGCGGAATTAGGCGAAAAACGCGAAGCCATTATTGCGGTGAAAATTCCAGAGCATCCAGGTAGCTTTAAAGATTTCTGTCAAGCCTTGGTAGGCCGTAACATCACTGAGTTTAACTACCGTTATGGTGACGATCAAGAAGCGGTGATCTTTGTTGGCGTCGCGCTAGGTGGTAGTCCGCATAGTCGCAAAGAGCTATTGGAAGATTTAAAAGAATACGAAATCACAGATTTAACCGATGATGAAACAACCAAAGTTCATGTCCGTCACATGATTGGTGGGCATTTACGAAGCGATAAAGGCGAGCTGTTGTATAGCTTTGAGTTCCCAGAGCGCCCAGGTGCTTTGTTGAAATTCTTGAACACGCTTGGCGGACAATGGAATATTTCCATGTTCCATTATCGCAATCATGGTGATGCTTATGGTCGTGTATTGGTGGGGTTGCAAGCGGTAGGTGAAGAAACCGATGTAACTCAATTCTTAGATGAGCTAGGTTATCCATATCAGGACGAAAATAACAACGAAGCTTGCAAGCTGTTCTTTCGCTAAAAGCGCGAAAATCGTTTATCATTAGTGCAACTATTTTTTGAATTCAGCCCTCTGATTGGTAACGATCAGAGGGCTGTGTGATTCTAGTAAGTCGCTATTGTAAGCGACAAACTTACTGCTTAAAGGTCTCCCTGTGAATATTCAAACACTTCTAAATCAACGCATTCAAGCGGCTATGGTTGCGGCTGGCGCGTCTGATACGGCACAAGCGTTAGTTCGTCAATCGGCAAAGGTTCAATTTGGTGATTACCAAGCTAATGGCATTATGGGCGCAGCGAAGGCGCTAAAAATGAATCCTCGTGATTTTGCCCAAGCCACACTAGAGAAATTGGATCTGTCTGATCTTGCCGATAAGGTCGAAATCGCCGGACCGGGTTTTATTAATATTTTCTTGAAGAACGTTTGGTTGAGCAAAGAGTTGGTGCAATTGCGTACCAGCGAGCGTCTTGATGTAAACCCTGTTGAGGCTCCAGAAACCGTTGTTGTTGATTACTCTGCACCAAACCTTGCCAAAGAGATGCACGTTGGTCATTTGCGCTCTACCGTTATTGGTGACGCTGTTGTGCGTACGTTAGAATTCTTTGGTCATCACGTTGTTCGTCAAAACCACGTAGGTGATTGGGGTACGCAATTCGGTATGCTGTTGGCTTACATGGAACGCTTACGTGCTGAGAATACCAAAATCAGCATGGCGCTTTCTGATCTTGAAACCTTCTATCGTGCGGCGAAAACCTGCTTTGACGAGGACGAAGCTTTCGCTGCTCGTGCTCGTGAATTGGTTGTGGCGCTGCAGTCTGGTGATGAAGAATGTTTGGCGCTTTGGGATGAGTTTATCAATATCTCCATGACCCACTGTGAAGAAACCTACAAGATGTTAGGTGTTTCTTTAGAGCGTCAGCACGTGATGCCAGAAAGTGCTTATAACGATGACTTACAGAACGTTATCAATGAGCTAAAAGATCAAGGTTTGCTGCAAGAGTCCAATGGCGCGCAATGTGTTTTCATGGAAGAGTTCGCCAATAAAGAAGGCGAGATCACACCTATTATCGTCCAAAAAACCGGTGGTGGTTTCTTGTATGCCACAACTGATTTAGCAGCGGTGCGTTTCCGTCAACATACCTTGAATGCCAACCGTGTGTTGTATTTTGTGGACGCGCGCCAGTCTTTGCATTTCCAACAGATTTTTACTTTGTCTCGTAAAGCGGGCTTTGTGAAACCAGAAACACAACTGGAACACATGCCGTTTGGTACGGTAATGGGCAGCGACGGTAAGCCATTCAAAACTCGTTCTGGTGGCGTGGCGAAATTGTCTTCTTTGTTGGAAGAGGCTCAAGAGCGTGCTTATCAATTGGTGGCATCGAAGAACCCAGAAATGAGCGAAGAAGAGTTGCGTAACATTGGCCGTGTGGTCGGTATTGCTTCGGTGAAATACGCGGATTTATCGAAAAACCGTACCAGTGATTATGTTTTCAACTGGGATACCATGCTGAGCTTCGAAGGCAACACTGCACCTTACTTGCTGTACGCTTATTCTCGCGTAGCGAGCATCGTTAAACGCTCTGAGATTGATGTGGCGAGCTTGACAGGTGAAATTTCGGTTGAAGAACCACAAGAGCGTGCCTTGGCGATGAAATTGTGTCAGTTTGAAGAGGCCATTCAACAGGTTGCTAACGACGGTATGCCACATTTCTTGTGTGCTTACTTGTACGACTTAGCGGGAACCTTTATGACTTTCTATGAAGCTTGTCCTATTTTGAATGCTGAAGACGAAGTGAAACATAGCCGTTTACAATTGGCGTTGAACACGGCTTCAACTCTGAAACTTGGCTTGTCTTTGCTAGGGATTGAAACCTTAGAGCGCATGTAAAATCTCTCTACCGGTTTGTTTTAATGAATAAAATAAAAGGCGCTTTTCTGCTCGATTAGCGCCTTTTATGTTTTAAATCTTAAGTGACATAATCCGCACGTAAAATAGGATTAATAAAGAGGAAGAATCAGCAGATGAAAATTTATATTGCCTACACAGGCGGCACTATTGGTATGGTGCCTTCGGATCAAGGCTTAATTCCCGATGCGGCCTTTGCTGATCATCTTACCCAACATTTAAACGAATCCGATGAGCTTGCCCACGATTTTGCGATTGCAAGTTATGCAACTTTGATTGACTCTTCTAACGCTACGCCAAAAGACTGGCAAACCATCGCTCGTGATATTGAAAGCAAATGGCATGACTTCGATGCTTTTATTGTTTTGCATGGTACAGACACCATGGCTTATACCTCAGCGGCGTTGTCTTTTATGTTTGCTCACAGTGACAAACCTATTATCGTGACTGGCTCGCAAGTGCCCATGTATAAGGTGCGTACTGATGCGATGATAAATGTCATGGGCGCCATCTCCGCTTGTGAAGAACTTAACTGTGAAAAGAATAGCAATGGCGTGTTTTTATTCTTCGCAGGGCGATTGATAGAAGGCGACCGAGCTCATAAAGCTCACACCAGTGACTGGCAAGCTTTCAGCTCGCCAAACTGTCCAGAGCGAGGCGTATTAGGTATTGATTGGCGCTGGCGCTCTACGGATGTTGTGAAGCAACCAATGACCATTCAGATTCCTGAGATGAACGAAGGCGCAGTGACTATTCTGCCTGTTTTCCCAGGTGTGCAGGTCGCTCACTGGCAAGGCTTGTTGAGTGAGAATGTAAAAGGTGCTGTGTTGTTAAGCTATGGCGCAGGCAATGCCCCCGATAAAGATCCTGCTCTTTTAGCGCTATTAAAAGCTGCGACAGACCGCGGTGTTGTTATTGTTAATGTGAGCCAATGTGGCGCTGGAAGCATCGCCGCGGGCGCTTATGCGGCGGGTTCGGCTTTGGTGAAAGCGGGCGTGGTGTCAGGAACAGATATGACTTACGAAGCCGCGTTTGTGAAATTGAGCTTCTTGATCGGTTTAGGTCTTTCGAGCGAAAAAATTAAAAAACACTTTTCCTAATGGAAAGCTAAAAGGGAATTTACATGGCATTTTTATATGTGCTCTTAGTGCTGATTTGGTCAACAGGTTTTATCACGGGCAAACTCATCGTGGGTCTGATTGATCCTAACGTCTTTTTGAGTATTCGTTTTGTTTTGGCAGGTTTGCTGTTTCTTGCCATTGCCTTGTGGCAGCGTCGACGCTTTCCTTCATTGAAAGAGTTACCCAAGCACATCATTGCTGGTATGTTGATGAATGGTTTCTACCTTGGCTTTGCCTATGTGGCCATCGCCAAAGGCTTACCCGCTGGCGTTATGGCCTTAATCGGCGCATTACAGCCAGCATTGGTGACCTTACTTGCCTTCTTGTTGATCAAGGAAAAAACGTCCTTTAAAGGCGTCATTGGCATGTTGGTTGGTATCGTAGGGCTCGTGTTAGTAATCAGTCCAGCACTAGAGTTAGATATGAGTCACGGAGGCGTCACTTTGCTGACGTTTACCTTGGCTTGCACAGCGATATTTGCCTTGTCACTTGGTGTCACCTACCAAAAAATGTCGATATCATCATCTGATATTTTTAGTTCTATGGCGATACAAAACCTTGCGGCGAGCGTCGTCTCCATTGGCTTTATGCTGTTGCTGGGTGAAACCTTATTTGCAGTTCAGCTGGAATCTTTCTTACTCGTTATCTGGGGCGTGCTTGTGTTATCTGGCGGCGGTGTTTTCTTAATGGTGTGGTTATTAAGAAAAGTTCGAGCCTCACAAGTTTCCACTATGTTGCTGTTAGCCCCACCGTTAGCAGCGGTAGAAAGTTATTTCTTATTCAATGAATCAATGACAAGCATTCAAATTATCGGCTTTGTGATAACGATTGTTGGTGTGTATTTCAGTCGGGCAAAAACCAGTGATAATTGAGAAGAAAAGCGATTTTCTCAAGGACTCTTAGGCTTTCTTCTCTAGAATCCTCAGCTTAGCTTCAGCACGATCAATCAAGGTACTGAAGCGTTCCATTTCATCGACGAAGTTGTCGAATTCGATTTTGCTTGGCAGTAGCTGACTGTCAGTTTGTAGGTGATGAACCATCTGCATTCTGGCGTTGGTAGCGAATTCTTTGCTCCAAGACCATTGGGCGCGAAGTAGTCGAGCCAAGGCGGCTGCGGATAAATCGCCAATATGATCAGCAAGTAATCCTTCCCAATCGAATTCAAAGTTCTCCATCACTTTATGCAGTGTCATTAAGGCTTGAGCATTGCCTTGAATGCGTAGGTCACCGTCAAAGAAACCATCGCCATCTAGCAATTTTCGGTACGCCGCGCTCGGCCCTTGAACAAGTGTGTCCAATCGAGGATCTAGTTCGATCTCATCTAGACTTTCAGGGCGATTAAGCATCACACCTTGTTCGAGAATATGGATCTGCAAAATAAAGGCGAAGTCTTCCACATAAAGAAAAACTTGTTGCCCTGCTAATTTGCTTAGGCGGTCTTGGGAAGGTGTGTCTTGTTTAAGGGCGAGGTTGATCGCATTTTCAATGGCGCTGAGTGCCGATAAACTGATTGAGCCCATAAAAAATCTTCCCGATGATGGTGTGAATGCGATTAAAACTAAACTTGGTGAATTTGAATTACCGAAGTGTCACGCGTCTGGCCTTCTTTTTCAAGGCGATCTAGGTACATTTGCCAGAGTTCGTCGTGATTTTTGCCAATATTGTAGAGATATTCCCAAGTATAGAGGCCAGTGTCGTGACCATCGTCGAAGGAAATTTTCAGCGCATAATTGCCCGCACCTTCTATATTGTTTATGCCAACGTGTTTTTTGCCGTATTGCAGAATTGGCATTTGCATACCGTGACCGCGTACTTCGGCAGAAGGCGAGTGGACGCGTAAGAACTCAGCGCTAAGTCGAAAACTTTGGCCATCGGCGAAAGTGAGTGCCAATTCACGGGATTGCTTGTGATAATTGATAGTCGTTGGCGTAGGCGTTGTCATGATCTCAGTATCCTATGGAAGCCCCTTCAATGAAGGGGCTGTTTCTAAAGAAACGCTTTTCTTGTAGAAGTATGAGTCAATTACAGAATGTATTGGCTTAGGTCTTCGTTTTCAGCGATTTCGCCAAGCTGTTCATCAACGTATGCGGCGGTAATGTCGACCGTTTGGTCATTCGGCATGTCGCTAGCGGAATAGGACACTTCCTCAAGTAGACGTTCAAGTACCGTGTGCAATCGACGAGCACCGATGTTTTCTGTGCGTTCGTTCACTTGGAAAGCGATCTCTGCGATACGATGGATGCCTTCTTCAGTGAAGTTTAAGTTGATGTGCTCTGTTTTAGCGAGAGCAACATATTGCTTAGTTAACGACATACTTGGCTCAACCAAGATACGTTTGAAGTCGTCTACGGTTAGCGCATCTAGTTCAACGCGAATTGGCAAGCGACCTTGTAGCTCAGGAATTAAATCCGATGGTTTAGACAAGTGGAACGCACCAGACGCAATAAATAGGATGTGATCGGTTTTGATCATGCCGTATTTTGTGCTAACCGTGCAACCTTCGACCAAAGGCAATAGATCACGCTGCACGCCTTCGCGGGAGACTTCGCCGCCAGAGCGTTCAGAGCTTTTTGCGACTTTATCGATTTCATCTAAGAAGACGATACCGTTTTGCTCAACGGCTTCAACCGCACGCGCTTTTAGTTCTTCTTCATTGACCAGTTTAGCAGCTTCTTCGTCACGAACTTGGCGCAATGCTTCTTTGACTTTCAATTTACGCTTTTTGGTTTTTTGTGAACCAAAACTAGAAAACATGTTTTGCAGCTGGCTAGTCATTTCTTCCATGCCAGGTGGTGTCATGATTTCCACGCCCATTGGTGAATCGGCAACGTCGATGTCGATTTCTTTGTCATCCAATTGACCTTCGCGTAATTTCTTACGGAAAGTCTGACGTGTGCTGTTGTCTTCTAGTTCTGGATCACCACCACGAGCTGGTGGTAATAGCACATCTAGAATGCGGTCTTCCGCAGCATCTTCGGCTTTGTGACGCAGTTTCGCAGTTTCTTGTTCGCGAAGCATCTTGATCGCCATCTCGACTAGATCGCGGATTATTGACTCAACATCGCGACCAACATAGCCCACTTCGGTGAATTTAGTTGCTTCGATTTTGATGAAAGGTGCGTTAGAAAGCTTAGCCAAACGACGCGCGATTTCGGTTTTACCAACACCGGTTGGCCCTATCATCAAAATGTTTTTAGGGGTGACTTCCGCACGCATTTCTTCAGGAAGTTGCATACGACGCCAGCGGTTACGCAGCGCGATGGCGACCGCACGCTTTGCTTTTTGCTGACCAATAATGTGGTTGTCTAAGGCGTTAACCGTCTCTCTTGGGGTCATGCTGCTCATTATCAATTCTCTTCTATGTTCTTGAATGATGGTTGCGTTGCTTTAAAGTCTGCTTTTCTATGTTGATAGAATGTTACTTAGACTTATCTTCAAGCTGTGCATCTATAGTGATTTCTTCGATAGTTAAGCTGTGATTAGTGAACACGCAAATATCAGCAGCGATGTTGAGGCTTTTCTCAACGATTTCTTTGGCTGATAAGTCAGTGTTGTCAATCAAGGCGCGAGCCGCTGCTTCTGCGAAGTTGCCGCCCGAGCCAATGGCTAATGCGCCGTGTTGTGGTTCGACCACATCGCCAGTGCCGGTAATGATTAGGGTGCTTTCTTTGTTGGCGACAATAAGCATGGCTTCTAGTTTGCGCAATGCTCGGTCTGAACGCCAGTCTTTAGCAAGATCTACCGCAGCACGCACAAGATGGCCTTGGTGTTTTTCTAGCTGACCTTCGAAGCGTTCGAATAAGGTGAAAGCATCCGCTGTACCGCCAGCGAAGCCAGCAATCACTTCACCACGGTATAGACGACGCACTTTACGAGCGTTGCCTTTCATCACAGTGTTGCCTAAAGATACTTGTCCATCGCCGCCTACGACGACTTGATTGCCTTTGCGTACAGTAAGAATCGTTGTCATGGTCTACTCCAGTTTCGATTCTAACGAAATGGGGGCAAGCCGGAGGATTTCAAGCAAGGATTGCATACAGAGTCAGCTTTCACTTTCCGTATGCAATCTATACGAGATGGTAAAGGAGGGTTATTGCTCTTTTTTGACTTTATAAGAGTAGGACGCAATATCCATAGAAACGAGCTTATCTTCTGCACGGTTCATTTTAGAGCGTGATTCATAAGGGCCAAGTACAACACGATACCAAGGTTGTTCGCCTTGACCGGTCGTTTTGCGAATACTCGTTTCTACCATTCCAGAAAGAATCAGCTTTGCGCGCATGCGGTCAGCATCTTCTGGATTACGGAAGGAAGCTGCTTGCAGCATGTAATAAAAATCTTGCTCGCCACGAGGTGTAGACTGATAGGCATCAACGTGACTGGTATCTACTTCGCTATTCTGCAGTATTTGATAAAATTCAAAAGTGTCTTTTTTCGGTGCCGCTGGCACGGGGATTGGCGCTTTCTCTTTTACGGGGGCAGCTGTTGGTTTAGGTGCTACGGCCTTAGGTTTTTCTATTACTATCGGCTTTGGTTTGGGGGCAACTTGGTTCAGTTGCGTTAACCCGTAAATAAAAGCCACGAGGATTGCGGGGACCAGAAGCCATAACCACCAGGCGGTTTTTCGTTTTGGCGGCGGCGGAGTGCGACGTGTTGCGCCTTTTTTTGGGCGACTTCCTTTTGCTGCAATTTGAACAGGATTAAACATAATTTGGGCTTTTTGCTTTTAGCTTTAGCGTAAATAAATAAACAGAGTGAGAGTTGCGCACATTATGCGTGCAAGATCAGTAAGTTTCCAGTGGATCTACATCAATTGCGAAACGAATTCTATGTTGTTTTGTAGATTGCTCTAACCATTCGGTCATCATTTGCGTCGCCTGATGTAAAGGCGCACGCTGCGCGGCTTTGATCGAAATCAGAGCGCGGTGCTGTCCCGCTTTGCGAACAATGATGGCAGCATAAGGGCCAACCAAATAAACGTCCTTGGCAAAGTGGGGTTCAAGGTCGTTTCTCATAGCGGCTAAAAGCTGCATGGCTTCTTGTTCATTGCCTGATTCGGCGCGAATGATAACTTGGTGATAAAAGGGGGGAAGTGAGAGCGATTTACGCTCCGACAAGCCATCAATAGCAAAGTGTTCGTAACCGAGATTGCATAAACATTCAATAGCCGCATGATCTGGGTGATATGTCTGTAGCAAAACGTGTCCAGGCTTTTTGGCGCGACCTGCGCGACCTGCGACTTGGATGATGAGCTGAGCGGTGCGCTCCATACCACGAAAGTCTGAAGAAAACAGACCTGCGTCAGCATCCATGATGATGACGAGTGTGACGTTAGGGAAATGGTGACCTTTCGCAAGCATTTGCGTACCGATAAGAATGGCTTGGTCATGCTCATGGATTTTTTGGGTGAGCTTTGCCATGGCTGCTTTACGCTGAGTGCTGTCACGGTCAATACGTAAAATCGGTACTTCTTTAAAAAGTGTGCTGAGCTGAGTTTCAATTTGCTCGGTACCTTCGCCGACGGTAAATAACTCTTCAGACTGACATTCAGGGCAAGTATGAATCAATGCTTTTTGTGTGTCGCAATGGTGGCAGTGTAGTTTGTTAGCACGTTTGTGTACGGTTAGGTTAACGTCGCAATGATCACAAGCGGCAATCCAGCCACATTGGTGACACATTAAGGTTGGCGCGTAGCCGCGGCGGTTTAGGAACACCAAGACTTGCTCTTTGCGTTCTAAACACAGTTTCATACTGGCAAGAGCATGTTCGCTAAAACCATGAATGAGAGTCTTGCCTCTCAGGTCCACTCTTTCCATTTCTGGGATATGGGCATTGCCTGCTCGTTGACGAAGTTTGAGCCAAGCAAAGCGCTTTTGCAGGGCGTTGGTTAGGCTCTCATAAGACGGTGTAGCCGAGGCAAGTAGCACCGGAATATTTAGTGCTTGGGCGCGTTTAACGGCAAGATCGCGAGCATGATATCGAAAGCCTTCATGTTGCTTGTAAGAGGTGTCATGTTCTTCATCAATGACAATCATGCCAAGGTTGGGGGCTGGGATAAAAGCCGCAGATCTTGTGCCGATAATAATTTTGGCATGGCCGCTTGCCGCTAATAACCAAGCATCCAAACGTTCTCGATCACTCATATTAGAATGCATTAGGACAATGTCGGTATTGAAGCGAATTTCAAAGCGTTTCAGGGTTTGTGGTGTCAGGCCAATCTCTGGCACCATGACAAGAATTTGCTTTCCTTCCTCGATCAAGCGTTCCATGACTCGAAGAAACACTTCCGTTTTACCGCTGCCTGTCACACCGTCCAATAACGCAACGTTAAATTGATGACGGTAATCTAATAAATGTTCTGTTGCGCGCATTTGTTCAGGGTTAAGTGTCGGTGGGACTTGAGTCTGATGTGCGTGCTTTTCTCCCCCTTTATTAAAAGAGCGAGGCTCTCGGCGCAGCAAACCTTTCTCTTCTAGACTTTTTCCGGCGGCAGGGGCAAGGTCTAAAACTGATGCAGCATGTTGGCTTAAGCCATTGGGGTGCTGTTGTACGGCTTTTAAAAAGTCTTGTTGGCGTGGTGCTCTACTGAGTTGTTCAAGAGGTAGTGTTTGCCCTTCTGGCGTGGTAAGCCACCAGTTTTCTGTGCGGAATTCAGCGTTTTCTCCTTTGCGAAGTAAGACTGGCAACGCGTGAAAAATAACATCACCAATCGGATGATGGTAGTAACGCGCGGCCCATTCGCATAATGCCATCAGCTCTTCGGTAATGACTGGGCTTTGGTCGTGCATCGATGTCAGAGGTTTGACTTGTTCAGGGTCCCAATCACTGGTGTCGCTAAGTGCGACAATAACACCAAGACGACTGCTTTTACCAAAAGGAACTTTGACACGCATGCCAGGTTTTAGCTCGTGTCTTAGGGCAATCGCTTTGGGGACTTTGTAGTCAAACAGTATGCGCATTGGCACAGGTAAAGCGACTTTGATGAAAGGATAAGGAGTAAGAAGCGCCTCTGACATGCGTTAGGTTAGACCTTGTTTAGTAAAGCAAAAATAGGATGTCTTGATCATTTCTTAAGTGTACGTCAGAGTAGTGGGTCGGTGCGAGCCACAATTTTATGAGAAAAGCATGAAAAAAGGTTGCTGATTGGACAATAGATCCCTAAAATACGCGACTCTTGGCTCCACTGTACAATGTCTGTACAACGAAACGTGCGGTGCTTGACGCGGCGAAAGCCCATTTATATCGATCAAGTGGCGGCACACCAAACCTAAAGGTATATACGATGAAAAAAGATATCCACCCAAATTACTCTGCAGTTACTGCTACTTGTACTTGTGGTAACACTCTAAACCTAAATTCTACTTTAGGTAGCGACCTTCACGTCGACGTATGCAGCAACTGTCACCCATTCTACACAGGTCAACAGAAAATGGTTGATACTGGTGGTCGTGTTGATCGCTTCAACAAACGTTTCGGAGCACGTCGTACTACTAAGTAATTGGTGGCATGATAGTGATCGCATTAAAAAAGCGCCAAGTTCTCTTGGCGCTTTTTTTGTTTTTGTCCTTTGTCGCTCAAGCCAATGAAGCTTGTACGGCAATAGGCGAGCTCGAAAAAGCTCAGATCAAGAGAGTGGTGGATGGTGACACTATACATCTTGCCGATGGCCGAAAAGTTCGGCTGGTGGGTATAGATACACCTGAACTTGACCACAAAAAAGGCAATCATGAGCCTTATGCTGTCGCGGCAACAGACTTTCTCCGCTCTCGCCTCGATCAATTTGTCTACATACAAAGAGCGAAAAACGATCAAGATAGATATGGTCGTTATTTGTACTACCTTTTCGATAAAGATCGTATTTCACTGACGAGTCAGTTATTATCCCAAGGACTTGGTTATCGTATTGCTGTCCCTCCAAACTTAGCCTATCAAGACTGTTTCGAGGCGGCTGAAACCGCAGCTCGCAATGCGCATAAGGGATTATGGCAGCAAAATTTGCAATGGCAGCCAAAAGCTGGGTTTGCAATCTCCCGTGTCAACATCACTTCAATTACTCAGAACCGAGGAGGTTGGTGGCTAGAAACCGATCAGGATCTAGTGATCAATTTACCACCAGGCGTTACTGATTATTGGCCCGCCCAAAAAGTGTTTTATCTTGAGGGTAAGGAAATTGAAGTGCGTGGTTGGCAGCATCAAAGGAAAAGTCGACATTCAGACTTTAAGTCTTGGGTACTTTCTGTAAGACATCCCAATGACTTGCTTGAAATCAAAGCTTCTCTCAAACATTGATTGATAGAATATTCCTATGGTTTTACGCTTTAAAGTATTGAGTAGATCGATTATTCTGACGACACAAAATTATAAGGTGCCACTTTCGAAGCTTTTGTAGGCTTGGGAACAAGGCCCCGTTTGGCTATGATAAAACTAATTAATTACACCAAATAGACGGAAACATCATAATGGCAGAAGATATAAAGCAAGCTGCACTGGACTACCATGAGTATCCAGTTCCAGGAAAACTGAGCGTAACTATTACGAAACCAACAGCGACCGCTCGTGACCTTTCTCTAGCTTACAGCCCAGGTGTGGCTGAGCCTTGTCGTGAAATCGCAAAAGATCCAGAAGCTGCTTACCGTTACACTGGTAAAGGTAACCTAGTTGCTGTTATTTCTGATGGCTCTGCGATTCTTGGATTGGGTAATCTAGGTCCATTGGCAAGTAAGCCAGTAATGGAAGGTAAAGGTTTATTGTTTAAGCGTTTTGCTGGCATTAACTCTGTTGATGTGGAAGTTGAATCTGAAAGCCCACAAGCATTCATTGATACTGTTGCTCGTATTGCGAACACTTACGGCGGTATCAACTTAGAAGATATCAAAGCGCCTGAGTGTTTTGAAATCGAACGTCAATTGATCGAACGTTGTTCTATCCCTGTTTTCCATGATGATCAACACGGTACAGCGATTGTTACCGCTGCAGGCCTTTTGAATGCGCTTGAGCTTCAAGGTAAAAATATTGCAGATGCAAAAATCGTTTGTCTAGGTGCTGGTGCTGCTGCAACAGCCTGTATGAAGCTGATCATTGCTTGTGGCGCACAGCGCGAAAACATCTTCGTTCTTGACCGTAATGGTGTTATTCACTCTGGCCGTACTGACTTGAACCAGTTTAAAGCTATGTTTGCGATTGATACTGACAAGCGCACGCTTGATGATGCGATTGATGGTGCTGACGTATTTATCGGCGTATCTGGCCCAGATCTATTGTCTGCTGATCAGCTTGCTAAAATGGCGGCGAACCCAATCGTTTTCGCTTGCTCAAACCCTGATCCAGAAATCAATCCAGAGCTTGCTCGTGCAACTCGTGATGACTTGATCATGGCGACTGGTCGTTCTGATTACCCTAACCAAGTAAATAACGTTCTTGGCTTCCCTTTCATCTTCCGTGGTGCTTTAGACGTTCGCGCGACTAAGATCAACGAAGAAATGAAATTGGCTGCAGTTCACGCGCTGAAAGATCTTGCGAAAGAAGAAGCGCCTGCTGATGTTGTTGCTGCATACGGCGGCGCACCATTGAGCTTTGGTAAAGAATACATCTTGCCAAAACCAATGGATGCTCGTTTGCTTAATGTTGTTTCTGCAGCAGTTGCTCGTGCAGCGGTTGATTCTGGTGTGGCTATGCTTCCATACCCAGCTTTCTACCCACTAGAGAATCTTGATCACTTCGGTGCTTAATCGAATAGTGATCTGCTAAAAAGGCGGCTCCCTCATAAGGAGTCGCCTTTTTTTGCGAAATTTTTTAGATGAAACACTGTAATAACATGGATAAACGTATAGGAGGAATGGAATGAAAGTGGCTATTTACTGTGGCTCGGCAGAGGGAAACTCTCCTGATTATGTCAATGGCGTAAAAGCTTTAGGCGAATACCTTGCTCGGCAAGGAGTGGATGTTGTCTACGGTGGAGGCAAGGTAGGCTTAATGGGAGTTATTGCTAATTCAGCTTTAAAAGCTGGTGGTAAGGTTATCGGTGTTATTCCTACACACCTTGAGTCCAAAGAAATTGCTCATACAGGTTTAACTGAGCTTCATGTTGTCGCTAATATGCATGAGCGCAAAGCTAAGATGAGTGAGTTGGCCGATGCTTTTGTCGCGCTTCCTGGTGGCGTAGGAACACTAGAGGAAATGTTTGAGATATGGACTTGGGGGCAGCTCGGGTTACACGATAAGCCTTGTGCTTTTTTCAATATAAATGGCTTTTACGATCCCTTGTTTACTATGGTGGAAAGCATGCAGAAGGCAGGATTTGTGAAACAGTCTTATATCGACATGATCATTAACGTGAATACGCCGGAAACTTTAGTGTCCGCTTTTAAAACTTATCAAGCGCCTCTGCCTAAGTGGAGTTAACGGGTTTACCGTTATAAAAAATGCCAGCGCTTAGGCTGGCATTTTTGGTTAAAAGAGCGAGACTGTAATCAGAATAAGTTTTCTAGTACGTTATTTTCTTGTTTCTCTTCTTGTGCCTCGTTACCAACGTTGTTGTTAAATGTTGGTAAGCTCAGGTCACGCTGTGCTGGCACATGGTCTTTTCTGAATATTTCAAAAATCGCATTAGATTGCCCCGGTAGCGCACGTTCACCTGTATTTGGATCAATTCTCACTGTAACCAAAGAAGACGGTTTCGTCACGAAATCAGGCGGCGTACCTTCTAGTGCTTCGCGCATGTAATCAATCCAAGGCGGTAATGAGACAGAGCCACCCCATTCACCACGTCCTAGAGGCGATGAGTTATCAAAACCGCTCCAAACCGACGTGACTAGATTGCCATTAAAGCCCGAGAACCAAGCATCACGACCATCGTTTGTGGTACCTGTTTTGCCTGCGAGATCATCACGTTGGAGTACTCGTGCGCGTCGACCGGTACCGTATTTAATAACATCTCGCATCATATCGTAAGTGATGTAGTTCACTTCTGGATCAAGCACTTGTGGTGCTATTGGCAAGCTACGAATCCCTTCTGTTGTATTAAATAAGCCCATTTGTTGTTCGCCATCGTTGGTTTTTTCCAATGGAGTGCAGGTTAAGCAAACGGTAACAGGATTGGCTTGGAATAAGGTTTCATTGTTCCTATCTATGACTTTGTCTATCAGATACGGTTGTACTTGATAGCCGCCATTAGAGAAAACGGCATAGCCTGTGGCAATTTGCAGTGGCGATAAGTTTGCACTGCCTAAAGATAAAGATAGATTATGTGGTAACTCGTTTGGATCAAACCCAAAACGACGTAAGAAATCTAGTGTTGGTCTAATACCCATTTCGTCGAGCAAGCGAACGGAGACGATATTCTGCGAGCGATAGAGTGCTTGACGTAAACGGGTTGGGCCATAAAATTTTCCGCCATCGTTGGTTGGTCGCCAAGCAGACGCTAGGTTGGAGTCGTTAAAGACAACAGGAGCATCATTGATAATACTTGCCGCAGTGTAGCCTCGGTCTAGTGCGCTTGCGTAGATAAAGGGTTTAAAGTTCGACCCTGGTTGACGCTTAGACTGCGTGACGCGGTTGAATTTGTTTTCGTAGAAGTTAAAACCGCCCACCAACGCTTGAATTGCGCCATCTTTACTATTTAGCGAAATGAGCGCGCTTTGCACTTCAGGTTTTTGCGCGAGTAGCCATTTTTGCTGGTTGTCTGGGCGCAAGCGAACAATATCGCCAGGTACCAAAACATCCGAAACGGTGGAAGGTGAAGCGCCTTGGGAGTCCTCATTAATATAAGGTCTTGCCCATTTGACAGCATCCCATGGCAAGGTGGCACGCTCGCCATTCGCCAAACGCACATCAGCGGTGGTTTCTGTCGTTGAGATAACCAATGCTGTTTGCCAATTTTTGAAACGCTCTACGTCTTGTAGAGCTTTTTCTTGTTCTTCTAATGGTGCGTCAATCAAGTCAACACGAGTCTCAATAGAACCTCGGTAACCATGACGCATGTCGTAATCTAAAACGCCATTGAAAACCGCTTCGTTCGCGGCTTTTTGGCGTTTTGAGTCAATCGTCGTATAAACAGTCATACCTGTACTGTAAAGGTCGTCTCCGAACGTTCCGTAAAGTTCGGAGCGAACCATTTCTGCGATGTAGCCAGCTTCGATATCTGGCATAACGCCGTGGTTCTTAGCTGTAATTGGTGCTTCAACGGCATTTTGGTAGGCGTCTTTATTTATCATGCCGAGTGACAACATTCGTTGCAGAATCCAGTTACGACGAATCAGCGCACGAGAAGGGTTTACGACAGGGTTAAAACGTGAAGGCGCTTTTGGCAAGCCCGCAATCATGGCCAGTTGCGCAAGATCTAGTTCACTTAAGTTTTTGCCGTAATAAACCTGAGCTGCAGCTTCGAAACCATAGGCGCGATTACCCAGGTAGATTTTGTTAACGTACAACTCAAGAATCTCGTGTTTGGATAACTCTCGTTCCATTTTGAGTGCGATAAAGATTTCGGTAAATTTACGGGTGTAGGTTTGTTCAAATGAAAGGAAGTAGTTACGCGCTACCTGCATGGTGATGGTACTACCACCACCTTGTTTTTGACCTGTCGTGATGAGCTGAACAACGGCTCGACCTAAACCAAGAATGTCGACGCCTGGATGGTGATAAAAATTAGTGTCTTCCGCCGCCAAAATGGCATGTTCTAGATTTTCTGGGATCTCTGCATAATCGATAGGGGAACGGCGCTGCTCTCCAAACTCACCAATTAATTTATTGTCGGCGGTATAAATGCGCAGTGGGATTCTTAGCTCGATGTCTTTTAATTCGGCGACGGAAGGAATGCGGTCTTTTACGTTGTAGTAAATCGCGTAGGTAATTCCAATCGCGCAAAGCGTTCCAAATAGACCGAGGAAGAAAAGTATTTTGAGTGTTTTAGCCATATAAGTTCGATTAATGCAGTATGAGAAAATGGCATTATACCTAAGATGATCACAGAATAGGCGGTTAACTTTGCATCAAATCGTGTTATCTTGGTAAATATTTGGCACGGAAGCCAAACTGAAAACAATACTCTGTTGCTTACTATTTCAAGGATGAATGATGAAGCTCATGTCTGACTATTCTGTGGCGGTTTATTCTGCTCAAGAATGCACCTTATATAACTCTAATAAAGCCGCCAGCTTGGTGGACTTTTCTCTCTCAAGTAATACTTCACAGCCCGATTCCCAGCAATTAAGCACCATTCAACAAGGTCTGGTGGTCGATCAAAATCTTAAACTCTCTCGAATCATTATATTGGTTCCCGATGCTTGGTTATCTGTATCGCTGCATAGGGTTGATCATTTCATTCCTTCATCATTACGGCCTTTGGCAGCCTTGAGCTATGCCGTAGAAACGACATTTTCGCCACCTGATGCCTTGATGTTGAGCTATCAATATGAGGAATTGTCAACGCCTCAGTCTGAGTTGACGGTGTTTGCTTGCTCAAATGAATGGGGGGAGCAGCTGTGTTTGCCGTTTCAGTCGATTGCCAAGTTCTGTTTATTAATGCCGTTAAGTCAATGGGCCGCAATGCCGTTGCGTACTCGTTCTTGGGCTTCTTGTTCACGGCGAGCTTTGTCTGTGTTTCATCCTGAAAAAGAAAAACGCATAAAAGCTCGACGGCTTTGTTGGTATTTAATTGTGTGTAGTTTGTTGGTTCACTGTTTTGCTTCTATCCACTTTATTTCCTTGCATCAGCAGTCGGCGCAGGCGCATATCGAGCATCAACAAATACAAGCAACACAATTCGCATGGTCCTCAACGCAAAACACCAATGAGTTTTCTGAATCTGTGTTGGGCTTGGTTCAGGCTTTGCCGATGTCTGCTCGACTCACATATTTTGAAAGTGAAGGTGAGCGAGCTTTTCTTCAAATAACATTATTGGTAGAAGATCTTAGCCTTTTGCTAATGGAGTGGCGTAAACATAACCCAGACTGGCGCTGGGAAATCGAGCAACAGCCACATTCTCTTTTTTCGCCAATGAGCCAAAAGGAGGTGGTGGATGTTTCTATCGAAGTTTTTAAAAGCTAACGCTGTGTCATTCATAAATATCAATGCTTCAGGGGTATTTCTTTTGATTCTTTTGCAAATTGCTATCTGGTATCCGTTTTTATCTCAAGCTCAAGATGGGTTAAATCGACAGACGCGATTAAAGAATCATGCAGAGAACGATTGGAAAAAAGTTCAGCAACAAGCCAATCTATTACGCGACATTAGATCGCTTGACGAATCATGGTTACAACACAGAGTTGAAGACACCAAAAACGGTGTTCCAACGCAATGGTCTATCGAAGGTGTTGCACCACTGATGGAGTGGCAGACCGTACTTGAGAAGATCGAAGAGCGGTTTGCTTTAGGTTTGCTTTCTGTGTCTTGGCAAAGAAAGGCCGATGGCCAGTGGCAAGGGCGTTTGTTGTTTACTGTTCAACCCCCTAAGGCCAATCGCGAATACCATAATTGGTTGCCGACTAAGCTATACATGAATCGCTTTGTGCCAAATCATTGGCAGTTATTATCGACCATGAGGATGGGGGAAAACACATCGGCGCTAGTAGTCTATAAAGATACTCGGCATTGGATTCGAGAAGGCAGTTGGTTGCCCGATGCGGGCGTCTCTGTCGATGAAGTGTCTTTTGATCGCGTTATTCTGATGGCAAAAGATGGCTCTAAACAGGCTGTGGTGGTACGCAGACAAGGTAGTGATAATGAATAAGTTGCTGCTTCAATGTCTATTTATGTTTTCTCTTATTTTTCCTCGTATAGCATTAGCGATGGATGTGTATTTTGAATCGCGCTCATTACAAGAAGTATTGCCTTGGTTGGCATCACAAATGAATGAAAGTGTGGTGATCAGCCCTGAAATTGACGATGTTTTAACGCTTTCTATCAGAGATGCGAGCTGGAAAGACGTGATGGAAGCGGTAGCTCAACAACCACATCTTCAGCTAGAGTGGCAAGGGCGAGTTGCGGTTCTTATGCCAGCGAAAGAATCAACAAGCGAGAATATCGAAAGTGCATCTTCTGTTTGTCAGCGATCATATTGGGTATTGAGGCATGCCAAAGCAAAAGACGTTGGCGTGCATTTACGCACCTTGCACCCATCTATGTCTTTAGTTGTTGATGATCGGACGAATTCGATCATTGCCAATTTTTGTGGTTCTTCCGACAGTATTCAAGAAACACTCGCTTGGCTAGACACGCCATTAAGGCAAATTGAGATCAGCGCACAAATTGCTCAGGTAAGTCGAAGCGCCCAGTCACAGTTCGGTGTGAACTGGCAAACGACTTTGTCGGATGGCGTTCGGTCATCGATTGGAGGTGCAATTGATTTAGGTGCGCTGACGCCAACGGCAAATCTGGATTTTTCAAACATCGGCGGTTCCGGCTTATTAGCATTTACCTTAGATATTATGGAAAGCGAAGGCCTGGCTGATGTGGTTTCAAAACCCAAAATTGTCACTTCGGAAGGTCAGCCGGCTCGAATTGAGTCGGGAACCGAGGTGCCTTATCAAACCGTTAATGATGACAAAGTCAGCATTGAATTTCGCCAAGCAGCACTTATGTTGGAGGTTACACCCTTTGTGAAAGAGGGTGAGCATATTTTGTTGTCGCTGAATATACATCAGGATTCAGTCGGGGAGCTCATTAATGGTATTCCAAGCCTAAATACGAATCGACTAAAAACACAAGTCGTGGTGAAAAACCAAGAAACGCTTGTTTTAGGTGGGATTTTTCGGGAGGAGAGCTTTGAATCTGAGAGTCGAGTTCCTTTCTTTAGCGACATTCCTTGGCTGGGAGAGTTGTTTAAAAGACGTTCAGAACAGCAAGAAAAGGTTGAATTACTTGTATTTATTACTCCAAAGCTGCTACAAATGTCAGTTAACTAGGCCGCAGTCTAAATCTGCTTAATTCCGACGTAATTGAATACAATGATAAAAGCCCCCAATATTATTTTAGTAGGCCCGATGGGCGCAGGAAAAACGACGATAGGCCGTTTGATTTCTCAATCGATGGGCAAAGAATTTTATGATCTCGATAAAGTCATAGAAGACAATGCCGGCGCCGACATTCCTTGGATTTTTGAACGGGAAGGCGAAGATGGTTTTCGTAAGCGTGAAACTCAAGCATTGGCCTCTATAGCTGAATCGGACACCGGCGATTGCGTTTTAGCGACCGGTGGCGGTATCGTGATGCGTGAAGAAAACAGAGACATTCTTCGAGAAAATGCGCTAGTGGTATATTTGTACGCTTCCGTTGCCCAGCAATTATATCGCACCTCAAAAAGTACTCATCGTCCTCTTTTGCAAACGGGTGATCCGAGAGCAACGTTAAAAAAACTATTTGAAGTGCGTGACCCTCTATACAGAGAAGTAGCGACTTTAGTTATTGAAACGGATTCTCGTCATCCTCGTTCTGTTGCTAATAAGGTGCTAGACGCAATCAAGCGCCATCTTAAAATGGAGATAACCGTATCCTAATGCGCACGTTAACCGTTGACCTTGGCGATCGTAGCTACCCTATTTTTATTGGTAGTGGCATTCGCCAGCAGAAAGCTCTTTTTGATGATGCCATTCATGGCAAGCAAGTCATGATAGTAACCAATGAGACCATTGCGCCTTTGTATCTAGAGTCTATGGTGTCAATGTTATCGGTGGACTATAAAGTCGACACCTGTGTTTTACCTGATGGTGAAGTTTATAAGACGCTAGAAACCTATGGCATGATTATGTCAGCTTTATTAGAAGCAAAGCATAATCGAACCACGACTGTTATTGCCTTAGGTGGCGGAGTGGTGGGTGATATGGCAGGGTTTGCAGCGGCGACTTATCAGCGTGGTGTGCCTTTTATTCAAGTGCCAACGACTTTGCTCTCTCAAGTAGATTCTTCTGTCGGTGGAAAAACCGGCGTGAATCATCCGCTTGGGAAAAACATGATTGGTGCGTTTTATCAGCCTCAAGCTGTGATTATTGATACTGAAACCTTGCTGAGCTTACCTCAACGTGAATTATCAGCAGGCATGGCGGAAGTCATTAAATACGGTTTAATTTGCGATGTGCCATTTTTTGATTGGCTAGAGCAAGAAATGCCTCAGTTGATGGCATTAGACAACGACAAAATTAGCGATGCGATTTACCGGTCTTGTTTGGCGAAAGCCACTGTTGTAGCACAAGACGAGAGAGAAGGCGGAATTCGTGCTATTTTAAACCTAGGCCATACGTTTGGTCATGCGATTGAAACCGAAATGGGTTATGGCAATTGGTTGCACGGCGAGGCGGTTGCGGCAGGTAGTGTGTTAGCCGTTGATCTTTCTTGGCGTATGGGCAATTTAACAGAAGAAGATGTCAGTCGCTCTGTGGCACTTTTTCAAGCTGCAAATTTACCTGTTTTACCACCTGCCCAGATGACGCTTGAGTGTTTCATTGAGCGCATGGCGTTGGATAAAAAAGTACTCGATGGCAGTTTGCGTTTGGTGCTGCTTGGCGCATTGGGTGATGCGATTGTAACATCGGATTTTCCAATGGAAGACTTTAACTCTTGTCTTTTAGATGCGCTTGAAGCGAGTAAACAAACTAAGCTTGTTTAACATTGCTTACTCTTGTTAGTTATTTATTGTTGAAGGACGACTATGCCTAAGCCAGACTTTCAGTTTGATCTAGAGGATGCGCTTAATCAGCCCCCAAAAGCCACGCTGAGGGATCCTTTTGGCTCGAAAGACGCCTCGCTGTATTTTGCGTCTGAAGAAGGCAATCAGCAGCTGGCTTTGCTTGAGCATTTGAGTCGTTACAGTAGTTTGTTGTCTGTGGTTCAAGGGCCACAAGGCAGCGGCAAAAGTCGATTTTTGATGGAATTTGCTCGTCACCAAGATGACACGACAGTTGTTAGTCACGTCAAAGCGACTATGCTGATGACGGCAGGGCAGTTGCTGCAAGCCATGTATGCTGGTTTTGCTAGTCATTTCACACAGCCTCCAAATGAAACCACTTTTGGCCCTTTGCTTAAGTTTTCCCATGACTTAGATGAAAAAGGCCAAGCGGCTTTGGTGTTAATTGATAATGCTCAAGAGCTAAACACCGATGCGGTAAGTATGTTGCTAGACATGATGTCGCTGGCAACAGAAAATCAAACCGTTCCTCATATTGTCTTGTTCAGTGAATATTCCTTATCACGCAATCTTGATGCCTATCAGCGCTCTCGTTATGAGCAACTGAGTCATTCATTTACTTTAGCCCCTTACTCATTAGAGCAAACACGTGCTTACTTATTACATAGGGTACGTGCGGTTGGTGGCGGGATTAATTTGCCGTTTAATGACAAGCAAGTGAAACAGATTTATCAAGAGTCTGGTGGCTACCCAGGTCGAATTAATCAGCTTGCTCAGGCCATGATGGGCAATGGTAATAAACCTGCAAAATCTGCTATGCGTTTTAATCTGGCTGTGGGGTTTCCTTTAGCGCATATGGCGCTGCTTTCAGTGGTCATGCTCGGCATTTTAGTCGCCGTGTTATTTTCTGATAAATCAGAGACGCCAATAACTTCCTCGGCCGATAGAAGTAGTAATGTGATCCCTTTAAGCCCAAGGCAAGGGCAATCCTCTGCGGAAACGATTGCACGTATTGATGCAATGCAGCGTAAGATCGGCCAAGAAGGTGAAATTATACTGCCGCCAATTCCTGCGGGGTCCTCTTCATTGCCAGCGATAAGCATGTCTAATGCTCCATCTGCAGAACAGCCTAATACGTCATCTATGTTAACCCCAGCAATTTCTACTGCACCTATTCGTTCTGAGGCGCCTTTAGCGCAAGCCGCTCCAACTGTCGATGCGCCAGCAGAAATGGTGCCGACTAGAAATGAACAAGCTAACCTAAAAGTCTCACAAGATCGCTTCGATAAAACGGAATGGTGGTTATCGCAAAACCCAAATCGTTACACCTTGCAGTTGTTAGGTACTCATAATAAGGGAACCGTACAGGATTTTATTCGTGATCAAGGTGGTGTGGATGCTTTTGGTTACTTTAAGTCGAAGCACAATGGCAAGGATTGGTTTGTCGTGGTTTATGGTTCTTATCGTAATCGTAGCGAAGCTATTGCCGCGGCAGAAACGCTTCCTAAAGATATCCGAGATCTTAATCCTTGGGCACGAAGCGCTCGTGGTATTCAGGATGATATTAAGAAAGCCCAGTGATATCTGCTGAGATTTCGGCCTCGTCTTGGCTTCGCTCGGGACTTAGCGCAAAGATCTCATGCTGTTTTGCGTTTACTGTTTACGCTTTATATCTCCGATACCGAGTTTTCTGCTGATTCAAAGTGTATAAAACGTCGTCAAAGTCTCTTTTTGTGAGACTTTTGTATAGCAAACCTCTTAATTTAGTAAAAATCACTGTAATTCCCTGAAAAACATGAATGAACAGTGGAATTTTCTGTTTGGAAAAACTCCAGCCATAGATAATTCTCTAAGTCCGCGATATTTGCCGCTAAAACCCCTTTAAAAAACGCCAAAATAACATAAAGCAGTCCTTGCCTCGTTTGAGTAGTGCTCTTCGTCAGGGTAGTATGATCGTCCATTTCGGTGGTATTTAGGGTAGATGATAGTCATTCTCGAAGCGGGGTTCCTTTACGCTTTCGCTTTTTAGCCCAGCCACCTGATAATCGAATTTATATCTAATTTTAATAATTTTACGTTTTAACTGTGGGAGTTGGTGTATGAATGCAGGCCTTTATCGTCCTGGCGAGTTCAAAGACAACTGTGGCTTTGGCTTAATTGCTCATATGGAAGGCAATACTAGCCATGAATTACTTAAGACAGCCATTGAGTCTTTGACATGTATGACACACCGTGGCGGCATCGCTGCTGATGGCAAAACTGGTGACGGCTGTGGTCTTCTTATCCAAAAGCCGGATCTATTTTTACGTGGTGAAGCACACGCTTTATTTAATCACACCTTGTCTGACCTTTACGGTATCGGCATGGTGTTTCTTGATCAAGATGACACGCTTGCCAGTGAGCAACGTGAAACTTTGACGAAAAAATTGACTGATGAAGGTTTGAATGTGGTTGGTTGGCGTGAAGTGCCAATTGATGCGTCTTGTCTTGGTGTTATCGCGATGGATTGCTTGCCTCGTATCGAGCAAGTATTTGTCGACAGCAACCGTATGGACGCTCGTACTTTCGCAACACGTTTGTTTGTCGCTCGCCGCCAAACTGAAATCGCACTAGCGCAATACGAAAATTTCTACATCTGTTCTTTGTCTGACAAAGTGTTGGCATACAAAGGTTTGATGATGCCAGTGGATTTGCCTTTCTTTTATAAAGATTTGGGCAACGAAAAAATGCAAACAGCGATTTGTGTTTTCCACCAACGCTTCTCTACTAATACATTACCAAAATGGCCATTGGCACAACCGTTCCGCATGTTGGCGCACAACGGTGAGATCAATACCATCGAAGGTAACCGCAACTGGGCATTGGCTCGTAGCAGCAAACTACGCACGCCGCTGATCCCTGAACTGCAAGATCTTCAACCTATTGTTAACTTGACGGGTTCTGACTCTTCTTCCATGGATAACATGTTGGAAGTCTTGGTAACCGGTGGCGTGGATATTTTCCGTGCTGCGCGTTTGATCATTCCACCAGCGTGGCAAAACGTTGAAAACATGGATCCAGAGCTACGTGCGTTCTATCAGTACAACTCTATGCACATGGATCCTTGGGACGGCCCAGCTGGTTTGGTTATGACTGACGGCCGTCATGCGATTTGTATGCTTGACCGTAACGGTTTACGCCCTGCTCGTTGGGTTATTACTAAGAATGGCTTTATCACCTTAGCTTCAGAAGTCGGCACTTACGGCTATAAGTCTGAAGATGTTGTGTCGAAAGGCCGCGTTGGTCCTGGCCAAATGTTGGTTATTGACACACAAAACGGCAAAGTACTACACACTGATGATATCGATAATCGTCTTAAATCCATGCATCCATACAAAAAATGGTTGAAGCAGGAAGCGATTCGCATTGAATCTTTGTTGGAAGAGTCGTCTCTTGAGTTCGAACCTTTCACTAAAGAAGAAATGCTGACGTATCAGAAGATGTTCCAAGTATCTTTTGAAGAGCGCGAACAAATTTTCCGTCCATTGGCTGAAAGTGGCCATGAAGCGGTTGGTTCTATGGGTGATGACACGCCGATGGCGGTTATGTCTAGTCAAACTCGTCCAGTGACAGATTATTTCCGTCAGAAGTTTGCGCAGGTAACTAACCCACCAATCGATCCACTGCGTGAATCTGTGGTGATGTCGTTGGAAACCTGTATTGGTGTGGAGCGTAACTTATTTGAAGAAACGCCAAAACACGCAAATCGCATAATCTTGTCATCGCCTGTACTGTCACCACGTAAATACAGTCGTTTATTAGCATTAGACGATCACCGTTTCCGTTTGGTGCGTTTGAATACCAATTACAATCCAGAAAACGTTTCTCTTGAGCAAGCGATTAAAGACTTGCAATTGAAAGCGGAAGAAGTGGTGCGTAACGGCGCAGTTATTGTGGTTCTAACGGATCGTGATATCGCAAAAGGCCATTTGCCTATTCCTTCGCCAATG
Source organism: Marinomonas lutimaris (assembly GCF_019426345.1). Classification (GTDB taxonomy): domain Bacteria; phylum Pseudomonadota; class Gammaproteobacteria; order Pseudomonadales; family Marinomonadaceae; genus Marinomonas; species Marinomonas lutimaris. Next base: position 107,601 of record NZ_JAHLLW010000011.1, on the reverse strand, counting down.
GCAGTCGGTGCGGTACATCATCATTTGTCTAAGCAAGGTTTGCGTTGTGATTCCAACATCATCGCTGATACTGGTTTTGCACGTGACCCTCATCAATTTGCTGTGTTATTAGGCTTTGGTGCAACGGCTGTTTATCCGTATCTTTCTTATCGCTTAATCAATGACATGATAGATAAAGGCGAAGTATTGGGTGATCCAATTGCTTGTCACGTGAAATACCGTAAAGGTATTAACAAAGGCTTGATGAAGATAATCTCTAAAATGGGGATCTCGACGATTGCTTCTTACCGTGGTGCGCAGCTATTTGAAGCAGTTGGTTTGGACACGAAAGTGGTTGACCTATGTTTCAAAGGCGTTCCAAGCCGCATCAAAGGCGCACGTTTTGAAGATTTCCAAAAGGATCAAGAATCCATCGCGAGCAACGCGTGGAAATTGCGTAAACCAATTCAGCAGGGCGGTTACCTAAAATACGTCCATGAAGCGGAATACCATGCCTTTAACCCAGACGTGGTTCGCAATTTGCAAACGGCAGTCGGCAGTGGACGCTTTGAAGATTTCACCAAATACACAGAGCTAGTTAACAACCGTCCAGCGTCTATGTTGCGCGATTTGTTTACCTTGTCTGATAAAGCGAAAGCCATTGCTTTGGACAAAGTTGAATCCATTGAAGAGATTCTACCTCGCTTCGACTCGGCGGGTATGTCTTTGGGTGCCTTGTCACCAGAAGCACACGAAGCGCTAGCGCAAGCGATGAACGAATTAGGTTGTCGCTCTAACTCTGGTGAGGGTGGTGAAGATCCAGCTCGTCACGGTACTGAGCGTCGCTCTAAGATTAAGCAAATTGCTTCTGGCCGTTTTGGCGTTACACCAGAATATTTGGTCAACGCTGAAGTACTACAGATTAAAGTAGCACAAGGCGCAAAACCGGGTGAGGGCGGTCAGTTACCTGGCGGTAAAGTAAATGGCTTAATCGCTCGCCTACGCTATGCGGTTCCTGGTGTTACCTTGATTTCACCACCGCCACATCACGATATTTATTCTATCGAAGATTTGGCACAGCTGATTTTTGATTTGAAACAAGTGAATCCAGATGCGCTAATCTCTGTGAAACTGGTTTCTGAACCGGGTGTTGGTACGATTGCCGCTGGTGTAGCGAAAGCTTACGCGGATTTGATCACCATCTCTGGTTATGACGGTGGTACGGCAGCATCGCCAATTACGTCAATTCGCCATGCGGGATCGCCTTGGGAATTAGGTTTAGCAGAAGCGCAACAAGCACTTCGTTCTAACGATCTTCGTGGCAAAATTCGCTTGCAAACAGACGGTGGTTTAAAAACTGGTTTGGACGTAGTGAAAGCGGCGATTCTTGGTGCAGAAAGCTTTGGTTTTGGTACCACGCCAATGGTTGCCATGGGCTGTAAGTTCTTGCGTATTTGTCATTTGAATAACTGTGCTACGGGTGTGGCGACTCAGGACCAAATGCTGCGTGATGAACACTTCATCGGCACAGTAGACATGATTAAAAACTTCTTCCGTTTTATGGCAGAAGATACACGTCAATGGCTAGCGAAGTTGGGCGTTGCTCGTTTACAAGATTTGATCGGTCGTACTGATCTGTTGGCCATCTTGCCGGGTGAAACTGATAAACAGCGTAATTTGGATTTGTCACCGATCTTGAAAAACGATGCAATCCCTGCTGATAAAGCACAATACTGTGAAACACCATTTAACCCACCACACGATAAAGGCCTATTAGCTTTGAAAATGTGGGACACAGTTAAAGACGTGATTGAAGAAAAAGAAGGCGGCGAGTTTGCTTTTGACGTGACCAACTGTGACCGTTCTATCGGTGCGCGTTTGTCTGGTGAGATTGCGAAGCGTTACGGTAACCAAGGTATGTCTGATGTGCCATTAACATTGAAGTTGACTGGTACTGCTGGTCAAAGTTTCGGTGTATGGAACGCAGGTGGTTTAAACATGTACCTAGAAGGCGATGCTAACGATTACGTTGGTAAAGGCATGACAGGTGGCAAGTTGGTTATTCGTTCTCCTAAAGGGTCGATCTTCAAATCACAAGATTCTGCCATTATCGGTAACACCTGTTTGTATGGTGCGACTGGCGGTAAATTGTTCGCGGCAGGTACAGCGGGTGAGCGTTTTGCAGTACGTAACTCTGGAACGCATACGGTTATCGAAGGCGCAGGCGATCACTGCTGTGAATACATGACTGGCGGTATGGTAACTGTGCTTGGTAATACAGGTTACAACTTTGGTGCGGGTATGACAGGCGGTTTCGCTTACGTACTCGATTTAGACCGTACCTTCGTGGATAAGTACAATCACGAATTGGTGGAAATTCACCGTATCGGTACGGAATTGACGGAAGAGTATCGTTCACACCTTCGCTCTGTGATCGAAGAATACGTCCGAGAAACTGACAGCGAATGGGGCCAAGAGATCCTAGAAAACTTCTATGACTACATTGGCAAGTTCTGGCTAGTGAAGCCAAAAGCCGCGAGTTTAGGCGCGCTATTGGCAAATACTCGTCAACGTCCGGAATAAAACACGCTGTTATGGCGCTTGGTTTGCAATGAAACGAATCAAGCGCTGTGAACGAATCAGTCTGACCCATTTGAGAGAAGCGCTGTCTGTTTACAGGCAGCCAAGGAGATAGCAGCTTATGTCTGAGCGCTTGAACAACGCATTTCAATTCGTCGAAGTGGACCGTAAGGATCCTAAGAAAAAGCCTTTAATTACTCGTAAGGCGCAATTCGTCGAAATTTATAAACCATTTGAAGAAGCGGGTGCGAAAGATCAAGCACATCGCTGTCTAGAGTGTGGCAACCCTTATTGTGAGTGGAAATGCCCAGTACATAACTACATTCCAAACTGGCTGAAGTTAGTAAGCGAAGGTAGCATTTTAGAAGCAGCTGAGTTGAGCCATCAAACCAACTCTTTGCCAGAAGTCTGTGGTCGTGTTTGCCCACAAGACCGTCTTTGTGAAGGCGCTTGTACCCTTGGCGAAGGTGGCTTTGGTGCGGTGACGATCGGTTCTGTTGAAAAATATATTACAGACACGGCGTTTGCTTTGGGCTGGCGTCCTGATATGTCTAACGTAGTACCGGTTAATAAAACAGTTGCTATCGTTGGTGCAGGTCCTGCTGGTCTTGCTTGTGCGGACATATTGGTGCGTAACGGTATCAAACCAGTCGTATTTGATAAGTACCCAGAAATTGGTGGCTTGCTGACGTTTGGTATTCCAGAATTCAAACTGGAAAAAAGCGTTATGACACGCCGTCGTGAAATTTTTGAAGAAATGGGCGTGGAGTTTGTACTTGGAACGTCTGTTGGTGACGATGTACCATTTGAACATGTATTGGAAGAGTACGATGCCGTGTTTTTAGGCATGGGTACTTATAAATACATGAAAGGCGGTTTCCCAGGTGAAGACTTACCAGGCGTTCATGATGCCTTGGATTACCTGATTTCTAACGTCAATCATTGCCTAGACTTCGAAGAAGACGAAGCTGATTACGTGAATCTAAAAGGCAAGCAAGTTGTTGTCTTGGGTGGTGGTGATACGGCAATGGACTGTAACCGTACTGCGATTCGTCAAGGTGCGAAAAGCGTGACTTGTGCCTACCGTCGTGACCAAGAAAACATGCCAGGTTCTCGTAAAGAAGTGCAAAACGCGAAAGAAGAAGGCGTGCAGTTCCTATTTAACCGTCAGCCAGTGGAAATCATTGGTGATGGCAAAGTAGAAGGCATCAAGGTTGTTGAAACTCAAATGGGCGCGCCTGACGAAAACGGCCGTCGTACTGCTGAGATTGTTGAAGGCAGCGAGCAAATTATACCTGCTGACACGGTATTGATCGCCTTTGGTTTCCAAGCTAGCCCTGCGCCTTGGTTCGAGAAATTTGGTATCGAAACAGACGCTCGTGGACGTGTTATCGCACCGAAGAAAGGCAAGTACATGTTCCAGACAACCAACGAGAAAATCTTTGCTGGTGGCGACATGGTGCGTGGTTCTGACCTAGTGGTAACAGCTATTGATGAAGGTCGTAAGGCAGCTGAAGGGATTATGGATTTCCTAGACGTCTAATTACAAGGCCGCGAGCTTGTGGAGTTTTGAGTTAAAACGCCAATCAGAGAAATCTGCTTGGCGTTTTTGTTTTGGTGACTTGTAACGTTAAAAAGATCTAAATTCCAGTTCGTGTCGTATTAACTCTATAAATTCACAACAGCAGGCTAATTATGTTTTCTTTTCTTAAGTCCGACCCGATTAAAAAACTCGACAAAGAATATGGCGAGTTACTAGAAAAAGCCATGCAAGCCCAACGTGGCGGCGATATCAGACTCTATTCAGAATTGACTGAAAAAGCCGAAGTGGTGAAAGCCAAAATAGATGAAGCTAGGTCTGCATAAATAGATTCAATAAAAAGCGCGATGCTATATTCATGGCATCGCGTTTTTAGTTTTGACTTTTAAGTGCTTAGCGCTTTTTAGTGACTAAGAAGGTATGGCGTTGTCCATTGGCCGAATAAGCGCCAAGCTCTCTTCGGCGAAACCTGTACCCGCTTCGGTGTAGAAGTTGAAGACGTTGTCTATGCCGCTGTTGATGAGGATTTCTCTTTCATCTTGATAACGTGCTATGGCTGCGATTTGGCCTGTGTAGTTGGCTTTACGTAGCTGTATGGCGACATTAGTGGTGTCTTCCGTGGCAGGTAATGCCAACAGAACGAGCTCAATTCTAGATGTGTCCAAACGTTCCCATAAGTCAGCGTCTTCACCGTCCCCGTAGAAGACGTTTTCTTGGTCGGCTTGCATTTGGTTAATACGATTGCGATCCGCATCCATACCAGCGACTGTGTCGCCAACCAGACCTTTCAACGACTCAAACGCACCGCGTCCGACTCGACCTAAACCCACCACGAGAATGTCGCTGTTTACTGGTTGTACAAAGCGATCTTCTGGTAAACAATCTGCGCTTTCAAAGCGACGAATGACGTCTTTGTTTTTACGATACATGCGGTGCACATTACGGTACAAAATACTGGTAATGACGAAGGAGAAAGACACCGCAAGCGCTAATACGACGAGCCATTCTTTTTCTAACCAGCCGTTTGCCACACTCAGTGCAACGACAATTAAGCCAAATTCGCTGTAGTTAGAAAGAATGATCGATGACAAAAATGATGTTCGGCCGCGCAGTTTCATTTTTGTCATTAGTACGAAGAAGAGTGCGAACTTCAATAGAATCACTAAAGTAATGATTAGACTCATGCCGACCATGCTTAATGTAGGTAATGCGGTGAAGCCGATGGACAAGAAAAAACCAATTAAAAACAAGTCTTTGAAATTCATTAGCGACTTGTTCATTTCGGCAGCTTTGGGGTGAGATGCTAATAAAATACCAACGATCAGCGCGCCTAAATCGCCTTTTACGCCAACCAGATAAAACAGTTCATAACCACCTAGCGCAAGAAATAATCCTGTTAACGGCAGCATTTCCCCGTGACCCGCTTTGTCGACGATTTTATTGATAAGCGGACGAATTAGCAGTAAACCAAATAACCCCAGTGCCCAGATTGAAGGTACTTTGCCTGTGGCTGCGACAAGAAAAACCACAGCGACTATGTCCTGCATAACCAAAATGCCAAGGGACAATTGTCCGTGACGAGTTTTTAATTCACTGCCTTCTTCTAGCAATTTCATTACACAAACAGTACTAGAAAAGCTGAGTGCGAAACCGATAAGCGCGGCGGTTTTAAAATCCAGCACGCCAAAGTAGGGCAGACTTAATGTGCCAAGTAGTAAGGCAATACCTGCAAACACTATGGTGCTTATGCCCATATGACTCAATGTCGATGCCCAGACTTCTCGTTTTAAAAGGTCCTTAACATGCAATTTTAAGCCGATGCTAAACAGCATCAGCGTAATGCCAATGTTGGCAAGAGAATCTAGAGTATTGCTTGGCTCTAATCCTGCGTAATTAAGTAGAAAGCCAGCCAACAAAAAACCTATTAGTGGCGGTAAATTGATCAACTTGACGGCCAGTCCGCAGGCGAATGCGAATAAGATCCAAATGAATTCCATAGATTCCTTCTAATGTTAGAGAGTCGGTAAAGAGAGCTTTTATCATACGAAATTTGACTGAGGCGTGCAGCACGTAATATGGCTATTTGGAGGTATCCTTACAATTCGATACACATAACAAAAATGATATGAAGGCAAACATTTATTCTATTTGATTGGTATGTACATTTTGCCTACTCTGGATGATAGGTTTTTCAAGACCTGATTGGCTCGAAAAAATAATCATAAAAAATCTACGGTCACTGAAGCTTGTTCCTTCATGGTACTTGCCTTGGCTGTAACAGGAGAAGCTAATGAACTATTTAAAAAATGCCATTGCTGGTTTAGTACTGGGTGCCACTGCACTGAGCTCTGCGAGTGCCTTGGCTGCTGAGGGTTATGTCGGTATTGCCATGCCAACTAAGTCTTCCGCTCGTTGGATCACAGATGGTGATTCCATGGTGCAACTCTTCAAAGATGCGGGTTACAAAGTCGATCTGCAATACGCCGAAGATGAAATTCCGAATCAACTTTCTCAAATTGAAAATATGATCGTAAAAGGCGTTGACGTGCTTGTCATTGCTGCGATTGATGGAACGACCTTATCTAATGCACTGGAAAACGCTGATGCTGCCGGTATTAAAGTTATCTCCTATGACCGTTTGATTAAAAACAGCCCTTATGTGAGCTACTACGCGACGTTCGATAACTTCAAAGTCGGTGTGTTGCAAGCTAAGTCTTTGGTAAGCGGTATGGAAAAACGCGGTAAAGGTCCTTACAACGTCGAGTTGTTTGGTGGTTCTCCAGACGATAACAACGCTTATTTCTTCTATAACGGCGCTATGTCTGTGCTTCAGCCAATGATTGATTCTGGCAAGGTAAATGTTGTCTCTGGTCAAATGGGCATGGACAAAGTAGGCACCTTACGTTGGGACGGTGCGACCGCTCAAGCACGTATGGATAATTTGTTGTCTGCACATTACACCAAGAAACACATAGACGGTGTGTTGTCTCCTTATGACGGTATTTCTATTGGTATTTTGTCGTCACTTAAAGGCGTAGGTTACGGTTCTGGCAATTTGAAAATGCCTATCGTAACGGGTCAAGATGCGGAAGTGCCATCAGTGAAATCCATTATCGCAGGCGAGCAATACTCCACTGTTTTCAAAGACACTCGTGAATTAGCCAATGTCACAGTAAGTATGGTTCAAGCGGTATTGAATGATGCCACACCAGAAATCAATGACACTACAACCTATGACAATGGCATTAAGGTTGTTCCAAGTTATTTGCTTGAGCCTGTAACCGTTGATAAATCCAACTGGCAAGATGTGTTGCTAGGTAGTGGTTATTACACGAAGTCTCAGGTCGAATAAGCGCACGATTAGTATCCTAATTCAACAATAATAAACCAGCAGAGGCGTTGTTGACCGTGTGTCGATACGGCAAGAACGCGTCTGCTAATGGGATGTTTTATGGAAAATATTATTTTGGAAATGCGCAGCATTACCAAGACGTTTCCTGGAGTAAAAGCCCTCGATGCGGTGAACCTTAAAGTTCGTGCTGGCGAGATTCACGCTTTAGTGGGTGAAAATGGCGCGGGTAAATCGACTCTCATGAAAGTGCTGAGTGGCGTTTATCCACATGGAAGTTATGAAGGCGATATTCTGTTTAATGATGAAACCGTTGCATTTACTGGCATAACGGACAGCGAAGAGAAAGGCATCATCATTATTCACCAAGAGCTAGCGCTCGTGCCGCTTTTATCAATCGCAGAGAATCTATTTTTAGGTAACGAGAATGTAGAAGGTGGCGTGATTAATTGGCCAAAAACCTATTCTCGTACGCAAGAATTGTTAGCCAAAGTCGGCTTGAAAGAGTCTCCTTCGACCTTAGTGGGTCAATTGGGAGTGGGTAAGCAGCAACTTATTGAGATTGCCAAAGCCCTTGCCAAAGATGTGAAGTTATTGATTCTGGATGAGCCAACGGCTGCGCTACAAGAGAACGATAGCGCGAAGTTACTTGACCTATTGTTGGAATTTAAAGCTCAGGGTATTTCCTCCATCCTAATTACCCACAAATTAAACGAAATCAGCCGTGTAGCAGACAGCATCACAGTGATTCGTGATGGCGCTTCTGTATCTACTCTAGATTGTCATGCGCAGAGCATCAGTGAAGCAGACATTATTCGCGATATGGTTGGCCGAGATATGGCGAACCGTTACCCAGCAAGGAAGCACCCGACCCAAGAAGGTCATTTAGGCAAAACGCTCATGGAAGTAAGCCGTTGGAATGTGTGGCATCCCGATGCGTTAGATCGTCAGATGATTCATGATATTGAATTCAACGTGCACGCCGGTGAAATTGTCGGGATTGCGGGTTTGATGGGCTCAGGACGAACTGAATTGGCAATGAGTTTGTTTGGTCAGAGTTATGGCAAAAACATCCAAGGCGAAGTGCGTTTACGCGGCGAAATCGCCGATTTATCAACCGTGCCAAAGGCCATAAAAAGTGGTTTGGCGTACGTCACCGAAGACCGTAAAGAGCTGGGTTTGATCCTAGAAGAAACCATCCAGACCAACACTACGTTAGCGAACCTTGATCGTGTGTCTTCAAATGGTGTAATTGACGGAAACATTGAACGTCAGGTGTCAGAGGATTATCGACAAGCGCTCAATATTCGCACTCCTAGCGTCTTTCAAAAGGTGATGAACCTATCAGGCGGTAACCAACAAAAAGTGGTGTTGAGTAAGTGGTTGTATTCGCAGCCAGACGTTTTGATTCTAGACGAGCCAACCCGCGGCATAGATGTGGGGGCTAAGTTCGAAATTTACAGCATCATCAATGAGCTGGCCGATGACGGTAAAGGCGTGGTGATGATTTCTTCAGAGATGCCAGAGTTACTTGGCATGTGTGATCGTATTTACGTGATGAACGAAGGCCGCTTTGTTGGTGAGTTAGACAAAGCTGATGCGAGCCAAGAGAAAATCATGTCAATGATAGTGAAAGCGTAACGGAGCAATAATAATGACAACAAAAGAAACCTCTACAGTGGTCCAATCGGCACCGTCTGTTACCAGCTACTTGAAATCGCATATGCGTGATTACGGTATGTTGATCGCACTGGTTGTGATCATGGGCATGTTTCAGTTTTTGACCGATGGCACCTTGATGCGTCCGGTTAACTTAACCAACTTATTCTTACAAAACAGCTACATCATCATTATGGCGATTGGCATGTTACTGGTCATTGTTGCGGGACATATCGATTTATCGGTTGGTTCTGTAGCAGGCTTCGTTGGGGCATTGGCTGCCGTGATGTCGGTTAACTATGACTTGCCAACGATTGTTGTGGTGCCTGTGTGTCTTGTTGTTGGTTTGATCATTGGTGGTTTACAAGGCTATTGGATTGCCTACTGGAAAATCCCAGCCTTTATCGTCACCTTGGCGGGCATGTTGGTTTTCCGCGGTTTGACTCTTGCTTTGCTGGAAGGTCAGTCAGTGGGACCATTTCCAAAAAGCTTTCAGCTATTAAGTACAGGCTTTATACCGGATGTGTTTGGTGTGGGGCGTCCAAATGTGACCGCATTGGTGTTAGGTGTGTTGGCAGCTAGTGCAATTGTTTTCTTGGCCGCTCGCAGTCGATCTCGTGCCTTGAAATACGGGATTCAAGATGAGCCTTTTTCTTTCTTCATTGTGAAAAATGCTCTAGTTGCTATCGCTATCATTTATTTATCTTATTTATTAAGTACTTACCGTGGTTTGCCAAACGTGTTGATGACTATGGCGGTGTTGATCGCGATTTATACCTTCTTGACTAACAGCACCACAATTGGTCGTCGCATCTACGCTTTGGGTGGCAATGTTAAGGCGGCGAAGCTATCGGGCATTAATACCGAACGCTTAACCTTTTTGACCTTTGCCAACATGGGCATGTTGGCCGCATTGGCAGGTTTGATCTTTGCTGCGCGCTTAAATACAGCGACGCCAAAAGCGGGTTTCGCCATGGAGTTAGATGTTATTGCTGCCGTATTTATCGGTGGCGCTTCCATGTCGGGCGGCGTTGGTAAAATCATCGGTGCGGTGATTGGTGCCTTCATCATGGGCGTAATGAATAACGGGATGTCGATATTGGGTATAGGGATTGATTGGCAGCAGGTTATTAAGGGCTTGGTATTGCTCGCTGCGGTTATCTTCGACGTCTACAACAAACAAAAAGCGCGCTAAGAACGCGGGTTAAGGAGCGATTTATGTTGTTTTTATCTCAAATTAAACAAGGTGGTGTGGTGTGTCGTGAAGGCAGCGAAGCATACCTTGTTCTTCATGCATCGAGTGTTTACGAACTCGCAAAAGAAGCCGTTAAAAATGGCGTGCCGCTGAAGTCAATTATTGAAAAACATGGTTTGGGTGAGTCGGTAAATTTAACTGAGCTTGCTAAGAACAATCAGCTTGATTGTCCTGTGCGTCACCCAGACCCAGCACACATGTATCTGACTGGTACCGGTTTAACGCATTTAGGTTCCGCTGCAACACGCAATGCCATGCATGCGAAAAGCGAAGAGCTGACCGATTCGATGAAAATTTTCCAAATGGGTGTTGAAGGTGGCAAACCAAAAGACGGTCAAGAAGGTGTTCAGCCTGAATGGTTTTATAAAGGCAATGGTGCTGGTGTGATTGCACCGGGTGACGCTTTGCCTTCACCATCTTTTGCTTTAGATGGCGGTGAAGAACCAGAAATCGCTGGTTTTTACTTAGTTGGCGAAGACGGCAAAGTGCATCGTCTTGGTTACACCTTGGCGAATGAATTCTCTGATCACATTACAGAGCGCCAGAACTATTTGTACTTGGCTCATTCAAAATTGCGTCCAGCGTCGTTTGGTCCTGAGTTGCTGGTGGGCGAATTGCCTATGCACATCGATGGTCATTCGCGCATCGAACGTGGCGAGAAAACCTTATGGGAAAAAGGCTTTTTATCCGGTGAAGACAATATGTCGCACACCTTTAAAAACTTAGAACATCATCATTTCAAATATTCGATTTTCCGTCAGCCTGGCGATCTGCATGTTCATATGTTTGGCACAGCGACCTTGTCGTTTGCTGATGGTATTCAAGCACAAGAAGGTGATGTCTTTGAAATTTCCTCTCCGACGTTTGGTTTGCCATTACGCAACGCCTTGGCGAAAGCGGATCAACTCGACACCGAGGTAGCGCCGTTATGAATAAAACAGAGAGCGCTGTTTACCCAGATTTAAAAGATCGCTCAGTCTTTATTTCCGGTGGTGCAACGGGCATTGGTGCAGCGATTGTTGAGGCGTATGCCAAACAAGGCGCAAAAACGGCCTTTGTGGATTTGGATGAAAAAGCCGGTACGGCGCTCGCCAAACGTCTGACCAAAGACGGTTGTGAAGTGCGCTTTGAAGTGTGTGACATCACCAACATTCAAGACTATCAAAGCAAAATCCGCGCTGCGGCAGAGGCGTTTGGGCCAATTTCAGTCTTGATGAACAACGCCGCCAACGACGTACGTCATTCTTTAGAATCGCTGACAGAAGAGCGTTTTGATGAGCTAGTAGGTGTGAATATCAAACACGCTATGTTTGCCGCTCAAGCGGTTGCGCCGATGATGCGTAAATTGGGTGGTGGTTCGATTATCAATTTTGGTTCTGTGGGCTGGATGATGGCAACGGCCGGTTATCCAACTTACGGCACGAGCAAAGCGGCGACCCATGGTTTAACTCGATCCCTTGCTCGTGATTTGGGTAGTTCTGGTATTCGTGTGAATACCTTGGTACCGGGCTGGGTGATGACTGAAAAACAACTGCGCATGTGGGTTGATGACGCGGCAGAAGAAAAAATTAAACAGAGCCAATGCCTAACAGGCAAAGTGCTTCCTGAACATATCGCCAACATGGCGCTGTTTTTAGGGTCCGATGCGGCGGCAATGTGCTCGGCGCAAAACTTTATCGTTGATGGAGGTTGGGTATGAGTGATTCTGAGAAAAATAAGTTCGTACCGAAAACATGGCCCCGCAAATTACGTTCAACCGAATGGTTTGGCGGTACCTCACGTGATCATATTTACCACCGCAGCTGGATGAAAAACCAAGGCTTGCCAGCGGATTTATTTGATGGTCGTCCAGTGATCGGCATTTGTAATACGTGGTCGCAGCTTACACCTTGCAACGCCCATCTTCGTGATCTTGCTGATCGAGTAAAACACGGTATTTATGAGGCGGGTGGTTTGCCACTGGAATTTCCTGTGTTCTCTGTGGGTGAAAGCTCACTGCGTCCGACGGCTATGATGTATCGCAACATGGCAGCGATGGATGTGGAAGAGGCTTTACGAGCCAATCCGCTTGATGGCGTTGTCTTATTGGCAGGTTGTGACAAAACTACTCCAGCGCTGCTTATGGGCGCCTGTAGTGTCGATATTCCAGCGATTGTTGTATCTGGTGGCCCGATGTTGAATGGCTACTTCAGAGGCGAGCGCGTGGGATCTGGCACGGCCTTGTGGCAAATGTCGGAAGACATTAAAGCGGGCAAGATGACCCAAGAAGACTTCCTTGAGGCCGAGCAATCTATGTCTCGCTCAGCGGGTTCTTGTAACACCATGGGCACTGCTAGCACCATGGCGTCTATGGCAGAAGCTTTGGGTATGGCGTTATCGGGTAACGCAGCGATTCCAGCGGTAGACAGCCGTCGTCGAGTGATGGCGCACCTTACTGGCCGTCGTATTGTCGACATGGTGAAAGACGATTTGAAACCGTCTGATATTTTGACTCGCCAAGCGTTTGAAAACGCGATTCGCGTCAACGGCGCGATTGGTGGCTCCACCAATGCGGTGATTCACTTATTGGCTATTGCTGGTCGTGTTGGTGTGGATTTAACCCTAGATGATTGGGATAAATTGGGCCAAGAAATCGCCACCATTGTTAACCTGATGCCATCAGGTAAATATTTGATGGAAGAATTTTTCTACGCAGGCGGTTTGCCTGTGGTAATTAAGCATCTGGCAGAAGCTGGAAAACTACATAAAAACGCCATTACCGTGTCTGGTGAATCTATTTGGGAAGAAGTCAAAGAGGTTCGTAATTGGAACCCAGACGTCATTTTGCCAGTGGAAAAAGCACTGACACAAAAAGGCGGTATTGTTGTATTAAAAGGTAACCTTGCGCCACAAGGCGCGGTACTGAAACCTTCTGCGGCATCGGCGCATTTATTGCAACACCGTGGCCGCGCTGTGGTATTCGAAGACATTGATGACTACAAAGCTAAGATCAATGATGAAGCCTTGGATATCGATGAAAACTGCGTCATGGTGCTAAAAAACTGTGGGCCAAAAGGTTATCCAGGTATGGCTGAGGTTGGCAACATGGGCTTGCCACCAAAAGTGTTACGTAAGGGCATTAAAGACATGGTGCGTATTTCAGATGCGCGTATGTCAGGAACGGCTTATGGCACTGTGGTTTTACATACCACACCAGAAGCGGCTGCTGGTGGCCCATTGGCGGTCATTCAAAATGGCGACATGATTGAGTTAGACGTAGAAAATCGCCGTCTTCATGTGGACATTTCCGATGAAGAAATGGCAACACGTTTAGCAAACTGGAAAAGTCATTTGGAACCACCAAAAAGTGGTTACATCAAATTATTCCATGACCACGTACAAGGTGCCGATACGGGTGCCGATTTTGACTTCCTAAAAGGTTGTCGAGGCGCTGCGGTGCCAAAAGATAGTCATTAATTAAAGAGCCAGATTATACCTTGGTTCATCCGGCCTACAATGGGTTGATTTGTATATTGNTGTCGAGGCGCTGCGGTGCCAAAAGATAGTCATTAATTAAAGAGCCAGATTATACCTTGGTTCATCCGGCCTACAATGGGTTGATTTGTATATTGTTTTGTAGGTCGTGGCTTTAGCCCGACAAGACGTAATTTGTCGTGACGAGTTTTTTGTCGGCATAAATGCGCGACATACAAGACCGACGGAAGTCGTTTAGCAACAGCCTCCTTCGCGGGAATGACGTATGAAACACCGATATCTCGCCTCTTGGGGTGGGGTTATTTAATTAAATAAAAAGAGAGGAGTGAGTATGTTAACGGGACAGCATTTTATTGCCGGTACATGGGTAAAGGGCGACGCAACATTTTCTTCAACGCCTGCTACAGGATCTTCTCATGAATTTGCCGTTGGTCGCGTGTCTGATGTAGACGCAGCGGTAGAAGCCGCCGAAGCGGCGTTTGAAGAATTTGGTTATTCCACTCGTGAAGATCGCGCGGCTTTTCTAAATGCAATTGCTGATGAAATTGATGTGCTAGGCGATCAAATTACAGAGATCGGTGTACAGGAAACAGGTTTGCCAGCAGCACGTTTGCAAGGCGAACGCGGTCGTACAACAGGTCAGCTGCGTTTATTTTCTGAGCGTATTTTATCGGGTGAATACTTGGATCGTCGTTTTGATGAAGCCTTGCCTGATCGCGCACCGTTGCCACGTCCTGATATGTACATGGTGCAGCGTCCGATTGGTCCTGTTGCAGTGTTTGGTGCGTCTAACTTTCCGTTGGCGTTTTCAACGGCAGGTGGCGATACGGCGGCGGCTCTCGCGGCGGGTTGTCCAGTTGTGGTGAAAGGGCATTCTGCTCATCCGGGAACGGGCGAGTTAGTGGCGCAAGCCGTTGATAAGGCCATGCAGCGCTGCAAGATGCCAGCGGGTGTTTTCTCCTTGATTCAAGGCGGTAATCGCCAAGTTGGTCAAGCTCTAGTTCAGCATCCGTTAATCAAAGCGGTTGGCTTTACTGGCAGTTTAGCTGGTGGTCGTGCCTTGTTTGATTTGTGTGCAGCACGTCCAGAACCAATTCCTTTCTTTGGTGAGCTGGGTTCTGTGAATCCAATGTTTGTGATGCCGGAAGCGGTTAAAAATCGAGCGGTAGAGTTAGGTAAAGGCTGGGCGGGTTCATTGACTATGGGCGCAGGGCAGTTCTGTACTAACCCTGGTATTGCGGTGATGTTGGATAACGCAGATTCAAAAACCATGATTGCAGCGGCGAGTGCAGCTCTATCTGAGATCTCTGCGCAAACCATGCTGACGGATGGCATTGCTGATGCATACCGTTCTGGTGTTGCTGCAATAGAAAAAACAGGTATTGAATCGGTTGTTCGTAACGCAGACACAACAGATAGAACGGCATTGCCAAACTTGTTCACGGTAACGGGTCAAGCATGGCTAGATCACCCAACTCTTCATCAAGAAGTTTTTGGTCCTCTTGGCTTGGTGGTTCTGGCAGAAAGCGTCGAGCAGATGGTTGAGTTGGCTCGTCATTTGGAAGGCCAGCTGACCTGTACTATTCATCTTGATGAAGGCGATCATGCGGCTTGTCAGAAGCTTTTGCCTGTGTTGGAACGCAAAGCGGGCCGCTTGTTGGCGAATGGGTTCCCAACAGGAGTTGAAGTGAACGATACCATGGTACATGGTGGGCCGTATCCGGCGTCGACAAATTTCGGTGCAACCTCAGTCGGCACCTTGTCTATTCGTCGTTTCTTGCGTCCTGTTTGTTATCAAAATATTCCAAAAGCATTGTTACCAAAAGATCTAGCTGGCTAGTTCTTAAGCATTAAATATCCCAAGGCGGGTTATTAAGCGAGTTCGGTTTTGAAAGCAACCGACTCGCTTTTTTTTACTGTTTCGCAAAGGTTAAGAGCGAGTATTTACGTGTTGGTAGGTTTCTGTTCGAGCTCAGCAAGCACCAAGCGCTTAAGTTGACTGGCAAGAGGCGATAATTGGCGACCGCGCATTTGCAATAAATAATAAGGACTCATGATTATTTTTCGGTCTAGTTTGAGCGCTCTTAGATCCGCTCGTACTTTATGACCAATCAGCAAATCGCTGACTTCTCTTGCGATAGGTGCAATGGCATTTGATGACACGAGAATAGCAATTAAGGCGAGCAAAGACGTACTGTTGGTGATGCTTAATGGTAGCTCCGCGCGCTCTTCCATAAAAGCCGCTTCCACCGCTTCGCGTATTGGCGCGCGATGAGATTGCATAACCCATTCAAAGTGAGCCAGATCTTTTATCCTAACAATATCTAAGTTGGCTAATGGATGATCTTTGCGAACCAATAGATTGACCGATTCAGTGCGCGCAGGGTAAATTTCAAATTCGTTGGCATCGTATTGTTTGGGGATTCGCGCGAGGACGAAGTCATTGTGACCAGCAATTAAATCCCGTACCAAAATATCACTGGTATCAACATTGATATCAATCTCGGCCTTTGGGGCGATGGCACGCAATTGCTGAATCGCTGGAATCACAAAACCTACTGCTGCACCGGTTACCGCGCCGATGGCCGTGGTGCCACCGCCACCTTCTTTTAGTTCGCCAACTTCACGGGCAAGATCTCGAAGCTCAACCAAAAGGTTGTGAGCACGACGTGCCACTGCTTGACCAACCAAGGTTGGCTCCATACCCTTGGCGTGACGAATAAATAAACGCGTACCAATAGTTTGTTCAATTTCACTCAACATGCGTGACGCAGCAGGTTGTGTCATTGCCATTTCATCAGCAGCAATGCCCAGTTGACCATGCTCGGAAATAACCGAAATTAAGCGTAGTTGATTGAGTTTTAAATGCTTGGCCAGACCTATGTCCATATCGACCTCTGTTATTGTTTTTAATAGAGGTATTTTACTCTAAATAGAAGCTATTTGCGTCTAATAGCAATAAAAAAGCCCAAATAAATGGGCTTTATTACCGTTTCTCTTTTACAAGGTGATGATCTTTATTTAAGGCTGAAACTGGCGATTAACGGCGCTTTCAGGGTCAAAACTTCCGACAGGAATATTCTGTGCTTTGGCGGTCCACTGCCATGTGGTGGCGAGTCTTTCTTTGGTAAATGCGCCGTAGCCATCTTGATCGCTGACTGCGTTATAAACCAAGGATTTGATGGAGTTAATGGTATCCGTCGCGGTACTTGCATCGACTTCAGGCACCATATCATGAACGATTTGTCCGCTTTCTTCAGGGTGTGCCCAAGTGTATTCAATGGCTTTTTTATAAGCTGCAACAAAGCGTTTGGTCACGCCTGGGTGTTTATCAATAAAGCGATCAGACGCGATGATAGAGGTTGAATAAAACTCTAAACCGGCATCGTACCAAGGTAATACTCGTAAGGTTTTTCCTGCACTTTTGGCTTGTTGTTGATAAATTACGGTATCAGTTATCCATGAAATAACGACGTCTGTGTTACCGGAAAGTAACATTGGGTTTAGGGCGCCAGCGTCTGCTTTGACCAATTTTATGCTGTTTGGATCAACGTCATTCACTTCTAACAACAAGGGTAAAAAGACATTTGAGGAGGTATAAGGCGAGGTGACGATACGTTTACCTGCAACGTCTTTTACGCTGTTAATGTCTGAGTCAGCAGGTACAAAGAAAGCATGGGGAGCTTTGCTAAATACAGAATAAATCGCAGAAACTGGTACATCGTTTTGAGCTTTTGCCATTAACAGTGCGACCAAGTCGGACAAACCTAAATCGGCATTTCCGGTGGCGAGTTTGCTAATCGAATCATTAGAGCCACGGCCGCTGGCAACGTTCACGTCTATATCAACTTCTTTAAAAAAGCCTTTTCTAATACCTACATAAACAGGCGCTTTGTCGCCTCCAGGCAACCAATCAAGCTGAAACTTCACTTCATCAGCAGCGAATACGGTACTGCCATTCAAAGCTGTAAATGCCAGGGCCCCAGCTAGGCATAGATGACGAAATAGCGGTGTTCTTAGTTGGTTGTTCATTGTTTTCTCCATGCTTCATCATAGATTCGGCGTTGCTTTTTTTAAGCAAACCAAACTCAGTCACTGAAACAACCACAAAGAAAACAAGATGAGGAAAGAGCGAGAGGGCTGGGTACACAGTCGAGTTAGATAGAAACGGCTGTCACTTCCCTTTCGACATCCTCTTTGGGTTGTCGACAAGGCAGTGAGCAATGCCCGAACTTGGTTTGTTGGAACCCGACACCAAATTTGACCGCTTCTACTCATTGCGTCACGCAAACTATTTGCG
Organism: Marinomonas lutimaris; assembly: GCF_019426345.1. GTDB lineage: Bacteria > Pseudomonadota > Gammaproteobacteria > Pseudomonadales > Marinomonadaceae > Marinomonas > Marinomonas lutimaris. The sequence goes on along the minus strand of NZ_JAHLLW010000011.1, from coordinate 89,465 downwards.
CTACTAATGACTAAGCAACAAGCAGGCCAAATACACTTGTCTATAAATTCGGCAATAATACGGTTGTTAGTGCTCTGTTTTGCACTTGAATTGGGCGTGTTGCAGTCTCGTCGCACCATAAATATGATTAATAGCATGTGAAATATGATGAATGGTTGGTGCTTGCTGTGTGCTCATTGCCGTTGCATAGACTGGTACAAGGTTTGCTTGGTCTAGTTAAATTGTATGTGAATTAAAGAGTAGAAGCGGTTAAGCCTTTTGGCCTGGACATTGCTCTTTCCTAAAAAGGAGAGTGTTATGCCCCAGTATTTAATCCGCCAAGCCAAAGCCGTTGCAGGTTATGAGCTTCCTCAAGATATTCGTATTAAAGATGGCGTGATTGCCGCCATTGCTCCGACGCTAAATCGCGAGCCTGATGACGAGTTAATAGACGCGTCTCACTGTGTGGTTTACCCAGGGTTTGTGAATACTCACCATCATCTTGCTCAATCGATACTAAAAGGCGTTCCTGCTGGTTTGAACCAAGGTTTAGGGGAATGGCTGGCAAGCGTGCCGTATCGATTTTGGCCGCAAATTACGCCAGATTTAATGTATGTTGCAGCGAAATTAGGTCTGTACGAGCAATTGCGTTCTGGTGTGACGACCTGTGCAGATCATCATTATTTGTACCATGCGAGCACATCACCAGAATTGGAAGACGCTGTTTGGCGAGCTGCTGAAGATTTAGGTATTCGCTTAGTTTTATGCCGTGGTGGCGCAACGGTGCAAGGCAGTCATAAAGGCATGAAAGACAGCGGCATTGTTCCTGAATCATTGGAACTGTCATTAGATCGTCTTGATGCTTCCTACAAACGCTACCATGATGCCAGCCCATTCAGCATGCGACGCTTGGTCGTCGCGCCGACCAGTTTGGTTCACACATCGCCAGCAGAAGACCTACGTCTTTATGCTCAGTGGGCAAAAGAGCGAAACCTGCTGCGCCACTCACATTTATTGGAAGTGTCTTTTGATGAGCAAATGGCGCAACAAAACTTTGGTATGAGCGCCATTGATTACGCCGCCCATTGTGATTGGTTAGGCGACGATGTGTGGTTTGCTCACTTGGTACAAGCGGATGCTCATGCGATTGAATTATTGGCGCAGACCAAGACTCGAATCGCCCATTGTCCAACGTCAAATTGTCGACTAGGCAGCGGCATTGCACCGGTTCTTGCAATGGAAAAAGCCGGCATTCCTATTACCCTTGGTGTTGATGGATCGGCATCCAGTGAGAATGCTTCTATGCTGCAAGAGTTGAATCTAGCTTGGTTGTTGCATCGTACTCAAGGCGGCCCAGCTGCCACGAATGTGGCGCAAGTGCTTAAATGGGGAACCCAAAACGGAGCCGAGCTTTTGGGTCTAAAAACGGGAAAAATAGCAGAAGGCTTTGCTGCGGATTTAGTCTTGTATTCCCTTGATGCACCACGCTTTTCTGGTGTACACAGTCCGTTAGAAGCGCCAATCTTATGTGGTGAACCGGCGCTGATTAAACACAGCTTTGTAAACGGTAAGCGAGTGGTTGAAAACGGCCAAGTACTTGGCGTGGACGAAGCCGAGTTAATTCATGACGTAAAAGCTGCGGTGCTGGAATTATTGGCAAGAGCCCCATCTAATTAATTGCGAGATACTTGAATAGGCGAGTAAACTATTGATCCATTTTATTCGTCATTAAGGAAAGGGATGTCGCTTTTTCATTCATCACAACCTATTGAATCGTCAGTAAAACGCTTGGCTGAAAAAGAATTGGTGGCGTTGTTTGCCTTAATGATGTCGCTGACAGCGTTGAGCATGGACGCCATGTTGCCAGCGTTTCCCAATATTGCTGAGTCATTGGCGATTGTGGATTACCAAAAAACTCAGTGGATTGTTTCGGCAATGATTCTGGGTATGGTGTTTGGTGAGATCGTTTTTGGTCCGTTGTCGGACGCGATAGGTCGTAAAAAAAGTATTTTAATTGGCATCAGTATTTATATTGTAGGCTCTATAATTGCGCTATTGGCGTCGTCCATCGAGGTGTTTTTACTGGGGCGTATTATCCAAGGATTTGGTGTTGCAGGGCCAAAAATTGCGTCTCGCGCCTTGATTCGAGATTTGTACAAGGGCGCGGCTATGGCACGCATTATGTCCTTTGTGATGATGGTATTTATTCTTGTCCCCATGCTTGCGCCTTCATTGGGGCAGTTGGTTATTAAAGTGGCCGATTGGCGCTGGATTTTTGCGTTATTAATGATACAAGCCGCTGTTGCTGGTGGCTGGCTCTTGTTACGTCAACCTGAAACATTATCAAAAGACAACCGTGTCCCATTGAATAGAAAGCGTTTAATGAAGGATGTACGTTTTATATTGAGCCGCCGAGATGTGATGGCGTTTACCATTTTGTTAGGTTGTATTTTTGGTGCCTTGATGCTGTACATAAGTACGGCACAGTCTATTTTTCAGGATGTCTATAATACGGGCGACCGTTTTCCTTTGTTTTTTGGCATGCTGGCGATAGGGTCTTCTATTATCAATTTTTCAAACGGCAAAATTGTCCTGCGAGTTGGTATGCTACGCTGTGTGGTTGGCGCGTTAAGTGTGATGTGTTCGACAGCGTTTGTTCTTTTGGTCGTGGCGGTATTTTTCGCTGGCGTACCGCCTTTTGTTTTTTTCATGGTGCTGGGTATGGTGATGTTTTCTTGCCTCGGCATGGTATTCGGCAATGTGAACGCCATGGCAATGGAGCCATTGGGGGCAGTGGCTGGGCTTGGAGCATCACTGATTTCGTCTTTATCAAGCTTGATTGCCATCGTGTTGGCGACCATCGCTGGGCAGTTCTATAACTTTACGGTTATTCCTTTGGCCAGCAGTTTTGCACTTTTTTCTATGCTTGCCTTAGTCATGCTGAGGTATGGATACAATTACAGCCAACGTCATACTGAAGAATGAGACTTTTCATCGCATACTGCATTTGGTGAAGGTGAGTGCCATCCAGTTGTCCGTAAAGTAGGTTAGAATATAAGCTCAGTTTTTTAGTAAGAGCACACCTATTTCTATGTCATCCCAAATATCCCAATCTGATTCCTTAGCTAAGCAACTTTTTTCCATGACATGGCCGATGATGTTTGGCATTTTGTCGTTGATGAGTTTCCAGCTGGTGGACAGTGCCTTTATCGGACAATTGGGTATTTTACCTTTAGCGGCGCAGGGTTTTACCTTGCCCATCCAGATGATTGTGATTGGTTTGCAAGTGGGCTTAGGCATTGCGACGACGGCCATTATTTCTCGTGCTTTGGGGGCAGGGAATATTCGTTATGCCAAGCAATTAGGCGGTTTGGTGCTCATGATGGGAAGCATAGGGATTGCTTTCTTTAGTGTGATTATTTGGCTGCTACGTCATCCTATTTTGGCGCTATTGAGTGCGCCAGATTCTGTTTATCCTGTTATTGACTCTTACTGGCCTCACTGGTTACTCAGCGCTTGGGTCGGGGCGTTGATCTATTTTTATTACAGCATTTGTCGATCTAATGGTAATACCATGTTGCCAGGTATCATGATGATTGTGACCAGCGTGCTTAACTTGGTGCTGGATCCTATTTTTATCTTCACCTTTGATCTTGGTTTGAATGGCGCCGCGATGGCAACTACGGTGGCATTTGCTTTAGGTACTTTGATTGTTGCGCCGCAAGTCGCTCGTAAGCACTGGATTACCTTTGATTGGCAAGATCTCAATGTCGGCAAAAGTCTGACGTCTATCGGTCATATTATGGGACCTGCGATGGTTAGCCAGCTACTGCCGCCAGTTTCTTCTATGTTGGCGACTAAGCTGATTGCTGGGTTTGGTACGGCGGCGGTGGCGTCTTGGGCGCTGGGCTCACGTTTTGAATTTTTCTCTATTGTCGCCGTGTTAGCGTTGACTATGTCCATGCCACCCATGGTCGGACGATTACTAGGCGAAGGTCGTTTGGATGATGTGCGCTATGTGGTGCGTCTTGCCTGTCGTTTTGTATTGTCGTTTCAGCTAGTGATTGCGGTGATAACCTTCTTTATCTCGGGAGTATTGGCGAACTTGATGACCAGTGATGAAGAAGTCTCGACGATCTTGCATTGGCATCTGATGATAGTGCCGGTGAGCTTAGGTCTACTCGGCATCTGTATGTTGATGGTGTCTATCTCTAACGCCTTAGGAAAATCCTACACAGCTCTAACAATATCGGCATTGCGCTTGTTTGCTTTCTTCTTACCTTGTTTGTGGGTTGGCTCGGAACTCGCTGGACTCAAAGGACTTTTCTTCGGTGTCCTGATTGGCAATATACTTGCCGGTATTTGTGCTTGGTACATGTATCGAAGAGCGCTTGAGCAGGTGGAGAAAACGCTCAGGAAGGCCTAATACCGCAATATCGTCCAATCTTTTATCGTCTTTCTTCGCTAGTCTATTACTATGGTTTAGGCTAGTTTCGGGAGGTTGTTATGTCAGTAGAAAATCGTTTTCAGTTTGCAAAAAGCGCTGTGCTTGATGAAGTCATGTTGCTGGAAGCTTCTATGAGCGATTTTTCCTATGGCACTCATGCCCATGAGGAGTTTTCTTTCGGCGTAACTTTATCGGGTCGCCAGGATTTCTTCGCCTTGGGTGAACATCACAAAAGCTACGCTGGCAATGTGATTGTGTTTAATCCAGAAGACGCTCACGACGGTCATTCCGGTGCTGACGATCCGCTGCACTACAAAATGCTCTATGTTCATCCTGACCAATTAAGCCCTATGCTTGAAAGCGCTGGCGTTCGCCGAGCACAAGACTTTCGTATCGAGCTTCCTGTGCAACAGGATGTGGTACTCAAAACACACATTTTACGCTTGGCTGCTTTAGTAGAAAGTTCGGCTACATCTGCACTGGAATATTCCTCTGCTTTGTTTGAATTTGCTGAATATTTGGCACGTCAAAAAGGCATTCAAATAGAAGCTAAGCCGCGATTGAAAGATCCTGTCTTTGAGCGAGTGCGCGAGTATTTACATGCTCATGTGGGTGCAGAAGTGTCACTTGATGAATTAAGCCAATTGGCGCATATGTCGAAGTACCATTTATTGCGCTGCTTCCGTGATTATTTTGGTATGACGCCTCACCAATACTGGCAAAACTATCGAATGAACCGTGCCAAAGAAGCGCTTGAGCTAGGAATGTCTCCGGCCGACGTGGCGTTTACCTTTGGCTTTACGGATCTGAGTTACTTTAACCGACGCTTTAAGCCCATGTTTGGGCTCACTCCTTATCAATTTAGGCGTACTTTGCTGCGTACCTAGCAGCAACACTCGCTCTATATTTAACTCTTTTTACTATTACTTCTTTTAATCAAATATCCATTTGAGGGATTCCTATGCTCGAAATACTCATCTACGCCTTCGGTGTCATGTACAGTCCTGGCCCTGCGAATATGCTGGCGCTTTTTGCTGGTGTGAACGGTCAGGGGTGGCGTGCTTTTTTGTATTGTGTGGGCGTAGGGCTTGCCATGTTGATCTTGTTCTTACTGATCGGCTATTTAGGGGGAGAAATTATCCCTCAAGAATACCAATCGATTATCGCCATATTGGGTGGCATTTATATCGCTTATCTTGGTGTGAAAATTCTGCAAGCGAGTTTTCAATCCTCGACGATAAAGGCAAAAAATACAGCAGTGAGCTTTAAAACAGGGCTGATATTACAACTTTGTAATCCTAAAGCTTTGGTGGCGATTGTACCGATTGTTACGGTGCAATTTCCTCGAGATCACATAGATGGTTGGCAAATCGCTCTATGGTCATTTGGGTTGGCTGTCATGGCTTGCGGGGCGCCGAGCGTGTATTTAATAGCCGGTTCATGTCTTAAAAAAGCCGCGATGAACCCCAAGGTAATGGCGTGGGTTAACCGTGTGATGGCGCTGTTGTTATTCTATGTTGCCTATCGATTTATTGTTAATCCGTAAAACACACAGAATGTGTGAAAAATGACAATACAGATTGTCTGTATTGAATTCTGTGTGCCTTTTTAATGATCTGTCTGCGTCTGTTTGGCTGGTATTAAGCCGTCTATCATTGCTCACTCAGACAGTTTATTTGATTAGGGGATTGGTATGATCATTATTGCGTTACTTAAGCATTTTTCTAGTTGTTTTGAGCGTTATAAGACGCGTAAAAAACTCAGCGCGCTGTCTCATGATTTACGCAAAGACCTTGGCATCATGCAAGACAGCTTTGAGGCCGAAGTTGGCAAAGGTAATGTGTTTACTCTGATCAAAGAGTTGATTGCTGCTCCTCAGTTAGCAGCTGCAAAAAAGAACAGCGCTGAGGGGGAGTAGGAGACTCCTTGCTCTCAAAAAAAAAGAGCAAGGAGTTTTTTGTTTAGTCCTCAAATGTGCCTTTTATTTGTGTTACGCCATCTTTTACGTGACAAACGCCTTTAGCAAAGGTGTGTTGTATGTCGAGGTTTTCATCAAGGATCAAAAAGTCAGCGTCCTTTCCTAACGATATTTCTCCTTTGTCATTTGCCAATCCTAGGCATTGAGCTGGTGCTTGAGTGAAAGGAATAACCGCGTCAGTGATCGACATATTTTCGACCTGAATCATTTCTTTTAGCTGATAGAGTAAAGAGCCAAATCCCGCTACTTTTAGACCAATCAGCTCGCGTTTTTCATTGAATATCGGCACAGAGCCATTACCGTCAGAGCTAATGCAAACTCGGCTGGTATCAATGTTTTGTGCTTTGCAGCGAGTGAGGAACGTGGATGCTTTAACGCTGCCTGTCGCACCTTTGTCTGGGTTGATGCCAGCGGTCAAATCAACAAAACCACCTTGCTTCAACCATTCCATACCTTGATCTGCCAGTAATTCGGTGCGATTGACGTGAGTCGGGATGAACTGAGAAACTGGAATGTCAGATTGTTCTACTACCTCAAACAGCGGGCCAAAGCCTTTCTGGGAATTGCCAAGATGTACGACCACGCGACCACACTTTCCAGAAATAAGACCCGCAACACGGGCTTCTGAAGCCATGCGAGATAGTTCTTCGATTGTTGGTTGTGAAGATCGATGGTCGGAAAGGGCGGTTTTTAAGCCAATGACTCTGTCGATAAAAACAATATCTCGCTGAATTGATTGAGTAATTGTTTCGGTTGGAACCTTGTAGCCGCCAGTAAACATATAGGCGCTTACACCTTCGGTAGTCAGGGCTTTTGTTTTAGCGTACAGGCTTTCATTGTGGCGCGTTGCACTGTCAGTTCCTAATAAACCAACAACCGTGGTAATGCCTGCTCGTGTTAAATGACTGAGTAGCACTTCGGGCGTACGAGTGTGATAGCCGCCTTCGCCACCGCCACCGATTAAGTGTACATGACCATCGACAAAACCAGGGATGAGTGTTTGTTCTTGTGCATCAATAATATCGATATCAGCGATGCCTGTGATATCAATCTTGCTTTCTATCTTTAAAATTTTGCCCGCAGCGATCAAAATATCTTTGATACCAAGTGCCTCAGGTGCATACACATTTGCATTTTTGACGAGAGTGAACATATATAAAACCATAATGGATACATTTTGTTGGTATTTTTATATCAAATGGGTACATTAATCAAGTTGCAATCGTCTGTATTTCTCTTGTCTACAGTCGCAGATATAACGACTCTATGTTAAAATCTTGTTCATATTTTATGCGGTTTTATTCAGAAACTTCATTAATCTCAATTAGATAGGCTTTCATGAGCGAAAATAACAAACAAAAAGCAGTACTGTCGGTTACGGAAGACATACGAGCTAAGATCTTGGATGGTACTTATCCTGAAGGAATGGCACTTTCGCAAGTGGATATTGCCAGCACTTATCAAGTTAGCCGCACGCCAGTGCGCGAAGCTTTGCAGATACTAGCAGGAGAAGAGCTGGTTGAGATTCGTGACACAGGCAGGGCAACGGTTACAACAATTTCCCCGGAAAGTTTCCTTGAAAAATGTGAGCTTAGAGCTTTAATTGAAGTAAAATTGCTAGAATTATCGATTCCTTTAATGGGCACTGAAGATATTGCAAAAGCCCGTGAAATCAATGAAAGTCTGAAAAAATGCGCACCTGAAGAGTGGACGCCATTGAACTATCTGTTCCATGAAGTCTTATATAAACCTGCCAATCGTCCTTTGATGCAAAATGTGATCAAAGACCTACATCATCGCCATTATGCGCGCTTAAAGTCTTTTATTTTGAGTCACCGTAATACGCCGCGCTCATTGCGTGAACACGATGAATTGATAGATCGGTGTGAACGGCAAGACATAGAAGGCGCTTGTTACGCGCTGGAAAGCCATATCATGATGAGTGCTTATGCACTGGCCGAACAGTTAAAATCACAGCAATTAAAACGTCGTCAAACCGCTTCACTTTAAACCTTCCAGTATCAACTGCATGTATTTTCTCAATGGCCTTTTCAATAGTCTTCTTAGGGATTTTCTTTAGGAAGGCATTGTTATTCGTCTACCAAATTTCTTGTACCTATGCTCCTTATTTGGACTTAGCCTTATCTTATTTTGAATTATGTATGTTCTAAATTCTGTAATTAACTTGAATTTATGTATCCATTTATTCATTATTGACTCTTAATATGTATCCAAAGTATTCTTTGTTTGTCACATCGGAACTCAATATAGGATTACAACAATGAAAAAACTAATTGCGACTGCGATCATTGGTGCTGGGGTTTTATCCGCTAGTGCTTCTGTTTACGCAGCGGACAAGCTAGAAGAAGTAAAAGCACGTGGTGTTATGAAGTGCGGTATCCATCCTGGTAAAGCGGGTTTTTCAACGCCTGATACAAAAGGTAATTGGACTGGGTTGGATGTTGAGCTTTGTAAGGCTGTTGCTGCGGCTGTATTTGGCGATGCCTCTAAAGTTGAGTTCATTACAATGAACTCGCGTAACCGTTTGACGGCTTTAGTGACAGACGAAATTGATATGTTGGCGCGTTCTACCACTTTCACCGCAACGCGTGATGGCTTGAATGGTGTTGATGTCACGACACCTTGGTTCTATGACGGCCAAGCTTTGATGGTTAAAAAAGAACTGGGTGTGAACTCGATTGAAGAATTAGACGGCGCGACTATTTGTACTTACCCAGGTACGACGAGCGAGAAAAACATTAACGACTACTTTGAGTCGCGTGGTTTAAGTTATAAAGCACTCATCGTAGAGGGTAGCGCAGAATCTACCGCTGCTTATCTAGCGAATCGTTGTGATGCAGTGACCAATGATGCTTCAGCACTGGCAGCAGATCGCCAAGGTATGCCGGATCCATCAGCAAACGTTATTTTACCTGAGCGTATTTCTAAAGAACCACTTGGTGCTTATGTCAAACAAGGCAATGATGAATGGCGTCAAGTTGTCACTTGGACGGCAATGGCATTGATTGAAGCAGAAGAGCAGGGCATTACTCAAAGTAATGTCGATGAAAAACTAAAAAGCACAAAACCTGATGTTATGCGCTTACTTGGCACTGAAGGTAGTTTAGGTAAGAACTTTGGCTTGGATGATAAATGGGCTTACAACGCCATTAAAGCAGTAGGTAACTACGGCGAAATCTTTGACCGTAACTTAGGTAAGGATTCCGCGCTTAAGTTTGATCGCGGCTTAAATAACCTTTATACCAAAGGCGGTCTGTTATACGCCTACCCGTTCCGTTAATCATAATTTGAGCCAGTTTACCCTTAGGTAAGCTGGCTTTTCATTGTCATTAGCGTTTGAAAGCTCCACTTGTAAGCACCATCTATGGCAGTTGTTTATGCATTCTTTTTTATATAACCGAAAAGTTCGAGACACTCTGATACAGCTCGTATTTTTTGCAGTCATTTGTTTTGGGATTACTTATCTTGTCCTAAATGCTGCGACCAATATGCGCGATGCGGGTTTGACTAGCGGCTTTGACTTTCTTTTTCAGCGAGCAGGCTATGATATTAGCTATAGCTTGATTCACTACGATCCAAAAACCTCTACGCATTTAATGGCGTGGGCAGCCGGTATGGTCAATACGATTGCGTTTGCCGTTGTAGCTATCTTATTAACGACTGTAATGGCTTTGTGTTTGGCTGTTATGCGTTTGTCGCAGAATTTTTTATTGTCTAAAGTATCTCTTTGCCTTGTTGAATATGTTCGTAACGTACCTATTTTGGTGCATATTTCAGTTTGGTATACCTTGTCGCTGATGCTGCCAAGTGTGCGTCAGGCGTTTAATTTTGGTGATGTGTCGTTTCTTTCAAATCGTGGTTTATCCATTCCTAGCGTGGAATGGAATTACGGTTTGTTGGCGTCTTTAGTGTTTGCTGCGTTATGGATTGTATTGTGCTTTTTGGTCAACAAAAGAGTCTCTACAACAGGGCGACGTATTATCTCTGTACTGCTCATGACAATCGTTTTGGCGGTGTTGGCGAGCCTTGTATTTACGCCTGTTATTAGCTTTACCGCACCTAAATTAGTTGGCTTTAATTTTAAACACGGTTGGACGCTTCCTCCAGAATTTATCATGCTTATCATTGCAGTAAGTACTTACTCGGCGGCACATGGTTCAGAAGTCATTCGAGGCAGTATTTTGGCTATTTCAAAAGGGCAAATGGAAGCCGGTTTAGCGCTTGGTGTCAGGTCTAATATTGTGATGAATAAAGTGATTATTCCGCAAGCTCTACATTCTATTATTCCGCCAATGACGTCTATTTATATCAACGTACTAAAAGCCGCTGCATTGGGTTCGGTGGTTGGCTTTATGGACATTATGGGCACCATGGGTGGGAGTAGTTTAAATATTACAGGCCAAGCCATTGAGTGCATCGTGATCGTGATGGTGAGTTATGGGATTTTGAATCTGATACTGGCGGCCATTATGGGACGTTTCAACAAAGCTATGCAGTTGAAAGGGCGATAAGATGAATCATCAAGCGAGCATCGAAAAAATAACCGGTAAGCCGATTGAAGCGAGAGCAAAAAAATCGACTCCTTTAAGTTTTAGCCGAGTTGTTGTGTGGATAAAACGTAACCTTTTCAACACTTGGCTAGACAGTTTAGTCACTTTGGCCATTATTGCACTCTTGTGTTTACTGTTGCCAAAAGCTTTAGATTGGCTGTTTTTCTCTGCCACCTTTAGTGGAACAAGCCGTGCGGATTGTGCTCCGGGCGCTGCGTGTTGGATTCCGATCCGACAATACATGGATTATTACATCTATGGGCCTTTTCCTGAATCAGAGCAATGGCGAGTGAATTCGGCGTTTGCTGTTGGGCTTTTTGTCTTTCCTTTATTGTTTAGTCAACGAATCCCGCAAAAATGGATCGTGGTTTATATCCTCGTTTTGCCTGTAGTGCTTTGGTTGTTGCTTAAAGGTGGCTTTATCTTTGAAGACATTTCAACTAGTGCGTTGGGTGGCCTGACGCTGACTTTCTTCTTGGGCATTATTGCCATGTGTTTATCATTGCCTGTGGCCATTCTTTTAGCATTGGGCCGGCGTTCACAGTTGCCTATCTTGCGTTGGGCTTGCATCGGCTACATCGAGATTATTCGTTCTGTACCTGTGATTACCTTCTTGTTCATGGCGTCTTTAGTGTTGCAGCTTTTCTTGCCAAGTGGCGTATCTATCGACGTATTGTTCCGAGTCTTGTTCGTGCTGATTTTCGTTTCGGCTGTGTACAAAGCAGAGATCATTCGAGGTGCGATCCAAGCTGTGCCAAAAGGCCAAATTGAAGCCTCTTATGCGATGGGCTGTGGCTACTGGAAAACTATGGCGTATGTGGTTATGCCGCAAGCATTACGTAACTCAGTTCCTGCGTTAATTACCAACTTTATTGGTTTATTTAAAGAAACTACCTTGGTGATGATTCTTGGTTTATTAGAAGTGATGGGCGCAATTAATGCGACTTTTCACAACGCGGAATGGCTTGGTCTTCATGCAGAAGGTCCAATCGTTATTTCGGCGTTTTTCTTTATCGCTTGTTTTTCTATTGCACAGTACGGCGCGCATCTAGAGCGGCGTATCAAACGCACAAAACATTAATTGGAATGCATTATGTCTGAACAAACAGTAGTAAAGCTGGATCAAGTTAATAAATGGTACGGTAAATATCATGCGCTGCGCGATATCGATTTAGCGGTAGCCAAAGGCGAAACCATCGTAATTTGTGGACCTTCTGGTTCAGGGAAATCCACCTTGATTCGTTGCCTTAATAATTTAGAGCAACACGACGAAGGAGATATCACTATTTGCGATATCACCATCCGTGACAATGTTAAAGACATTGAGAAAATTCGTCGTCATACGGGGATGGTGTTTCAGCACTTTAATCTTTTCCCCCATATGACGGTGCTAGATAACTGTACTTTTGGTTTACGTCATGTGTTGGGTATGTCAGTGGCACAGGCGAATGAAGTCGCGCGTGATTTGCTTGATAAAGTGAAAATCGGTGATCAAGAGCAGAAGTATCCAGGTCAACTGTCTGGTGGTCAGCAGCAGCGTGTTGCCATCGCCAGAGCGCTAACGATGTCTCCTGACATTATGTTATTTGATGAACCAACCTCAGCACTTGATCCTGAAATGATTTCTGAAGTGCTGGAAATTATGCGCTCATTGTCAAAAGACGGCATGACAATGATTTGTGTAACTCACGAAATGGGTTTTGCCAAAGAATTCGCGGATCGAATTGTCTTTATGGAAGCGGGCAGTGTAATTGAGATATCACCGCCAGAAGAATTTTTCGTGAAGCCAAAAACAGAGCGGGCCAAAGTTTTCTTGGATCAAATTTTAGCGCATTGATTTTTTTGGTTTTAGCAATGAAATTTAAAGTTTCTTATCCAACTCGATAAGAAGTGGACCATCTCCTCCCAGGGAAAAGGTCTTTTTGGGGGTAATTCAGTTCACACTGTATTGCCTCTTTTTTTGTCCTGCTGTTTCTTTCCTGCGTGAGATACAATAAGTGCTCTTGCAACCATACAAACCTATTTCAACGTCATAAAACACACATCTCCAGTGTTTATTCTATAGGTTGCGAGCCGTGCCAAATTACGTGATTAGGCTGAAATAAGGTGCCGAGCATATCGAGGAAGTAGCATGTTAAGATTTTTTAAAATCCGCAATGGATTGATTCAAGAAATTTCCAAAGAAGATGAGAATTTTGCCACCCTTCAAAAAGAGGCGAACTGGATTGACGCCGCAGAACCCGATGACGACGAGCGATTACAGCTTAAGGCGTTATTGAGAACAGACCTTCCCGAATCCGATGATGTCGAAGAGATTGAAGCGTCCGCTCGTTGCTTCGTTGACCAAGCAGGCATTCATGTTCACTCATTGTTTTTAAATCAAACGGAAGGGCGCCATAAAACGTCAACCGTTGCTTGTATCTTGCAGCAAGGCAGGCTGATCACCATTCGTGAAACAGAATTAGCTGATTTTAGGTTGTTGCGTATGCGTGCGCGACGAGGTCACATTGTGGTGGATTCAGCCGCTCATTTGTTGGTGACTTTACTTGAAAATAAAGTCGAGAACCACGCGGATACGCTAGAAGATTATCATCGTCAGTTGGAAGGTGTGAGCCATCTTGTACTCGAAGACGACGAGACAGAGCTGGATACGATTATTGAAAAATTGGCGCGCTTAGAAGACAGTAACGGCAAAATTCGTCTTTGTCTGATGGATACGCAACGCAATATTTCTTTTCTGCTGCGTCACTTACCTAATCGACAAGACTATTCAGAAACTCTTCGTGAGGTCATGCGTGACGTGGAAACCTTGATGTCTCATACGACTTTCTTGTTCGATAAAATCAACTTCTTGATGGATTCGACACAGGGTTTTATTAACATCGAACAGAATAAAATCATCAAGATTTTCTCTATCGCTTCGGTGGTGTTTTTACCGCCAACTTTGGTTGCCAGTATTTACGGGATGAACTTTAAAATCATGCCTGAATTGGGCTTTGATTACGGCTATCCGGCAGCGTTAGGCTTGATGGTGTTTTCAGCATTTGCACCTTATTGGTATTTTAAACACCGCGGCTGGTTGTAAGCCGCTTATTTTCTTTCTTCTATAAAACTGCATGATCTTGTTGAGTTTGACATGGTTATGCAGCTTTTCTTGTTAGCCTTTACAGTTACTGTGCATTTCTGCCCTGTATATCTTTTTATTTGAGTAATTACTTATTGAAAATGCGGTTGAGAATGACTACCATTTGTTTAATGTTTTTTATTCTTTGGAGAGTGTCGTGGAAGATTCAGTACAGCAGAAAATAGTCGACTTTTTGCAGGTCGGTGGACCTGTGGTATGGATACTGATGGTATTTTCTGTCGTTGCTTTGACAATTGTTTTGTTAAAACTGTGGCAGTTTTCTTCACTTCGCGCGGAGAGCTTAAAAACCAGTAATTTAGCCTTAGATGAATGGCGTAGTGACGAAAATGGTGAAAAAGCGCTTGAGCAGTTAGATGAAAAACGTCCTATCGATGCTTTAGTAGGTTATACCATGCGCGCTTTGTTAGCCGCGAATACCAGTGCCGATTTGATTCGTGAGGAAGTAGAGCGCCGAGCGATGAATCAGCTAAATCAACTTCGCTCTTTTCTACGTCCTTTAGAAATTATTGCGACCTTGAGCCCATTGTTAGGTCTGCTAGGTACCGTATTGGGTATGATCACCGCTTTCCAGCAAATGGAAGGTGCGGGAAACCAAGTTGATCCTTCCGTATTATCTGGTGGTATTTGGCAGGCGCTGTTAACCACCGCAGTGGGTTTGGCAGTAGCGATTCCCGTCGTCACACTGCAAAGCTGGTTAGAGCGAAAAGTAGAACGTATTGCACACAACATGAATGATGCTGTTACTCAGGTTTTTACTAGCAAGCAGGCTAAGCATCTAGTCGAAAAGGCCAACCAAGAGATGTTGCATGCCGCTTAACCTTTCTCAGCCCAAACGTAAAAACGCAATTAGCCTAACACCACTAATCGATGTGGTGTTTATCTTGCTGTTGTTTTTTATGTTGACCTCAAGTTTTGTGCCTTGGCGCATCGTTGATACACCGTTATCTGTGGCATCCGATGTTCAAACGCCGCCTCAAGAAAAAGACAACCTTATCCTGACATTGAAGCAAAATGATGATCAGGTTTGGGTTGATGGAAAAGCAGTTAGTTTCTCCGATCAGTCCCGTTTTCAAACACTCGTCACAGATCATAACGAGGGTGTTTTTATCATCAAAGCAGAAGACGGAGTGACCTTACAGACCTTGATGCATCTTGCTGATCGCTTAAAACTCAATGGCGCAAAAACCGTGTCTATTGCGAATGCTTTTGCGATGCCGCCGGAGACAAAATGAAAATAGGTCAAAAATACGCCGCGAGAAACGCCAGCAGCGACGACAACATGGTGCCACTGATTAACGTGGTGTTTCTGATGTTGGTGTTTTTTATGGTGGCGGGGCAAATTCAAAAAGCAGATCCTATTCCTGTAATGCCTCCACAATCTATTAATGATAACCGCGCTGTTACAGATCCCAATATTGAAATTGTATTGGGCGCCGATGATAGTCTTTATGTTGATGACAAGCTGTTTGCCATCGATGATGTTCAAGCCTATCTAGAGCAGCAGTTTGCTTCTGCTTCAGATAAAGAGGGCTTTTGGGTACAAATCAAAGCCGATGGTGCTATTTCTCTAGAAAAGCTACGACCGATATTTAATCAGGTGCGTTTAGCGGGTCTTACAAAAGTAAGTTTGGCGACACAGCTTGAGCGAGGGAATAAATGATTTCCAAGCGTCATTGGATTATTGCTGGTGGTCTGGCTCTCTCTGTTCACGCTGGCGCTTTCTATGCTGTATTTTATTCCCCTACAGCAGGTAGTCAGGCTGCTGGTAGTCAAGGTATTGAATTCGATTTGGGAATGGTTGGTGATCTTGGTGCTGCGGCACAAAATACAGCTGCTCAAGAAGAAGTAAAAGAGGTTGAGGAAGCAGTAGAAGAGCCGATTGAAGAGGTTCAAGAAGAAGTAGAACCAGAAGTCGAGCCAGAACCTGTGGTTGAGCCAGAACCTGTGGTTGAGCCAGAACCTGTGGTTGAGCCAGAACCTGTGGTTGAGCCAGAACCTGTGGTTGAGCCAGAACCTGTGGTTGAGCCAGAACCTGTGGTTGAGCCAGAACCTGTGGTTGAGCCAGAACCTGTGGTTGAGCCAGAACCTGTGGTTGAGCCAGAACCTGTGGTTGAGCCAGAACCTGTGGTTGAGCCAGAACCTGTGGTTGAGCCAGAACCTGTGGTTGAGCCAGAACCTGTGGTTGAGCCAGAACCTGTGGTTGAGCCAGAACCTGTGGTTGAGCCAGAACCTGTGGTTGAGCCAGAACCTGTGGTTGAGCCAGAACCTGTGGTTGAGCCAGAACCTGTGGTTGAGCCAGAACCTGTGGTTGAGCCAGAACCTGTGGTTGAGCCAGAACCTGTGGTTGAGCCAGAACCTGTGGTTGAGCCAGAACCTGTGGTTGAGCCAGAACCTGTGGTTGAGCCAGAACCTGTGGTTGAGCCAGAACCTGTGGTTGAGCCAGAACCTGTGGTTGAGCCAGAACCTGTGGTTGAGCCAGAACCTGTGGTTGAGCCAGAACCTGTGGTTGAGCCAGAACCTGTGGTTGAGCCAGAACCTGTGGTTGAGCCAGAACCTGTGGTTGAGCCAGAACCTGTGGTTGAGCCAGAACCTGTGGTTGAGCCTGAACCTGTGGTTGAACCAGAACCAGTTGTTGAGCCAGAAATCATCAAAGAGCCAGAGCCTGTTGAAATCAAGCAAACATCACCAATCGAAGTTAAAAAGCCTGAGCCCAAACCCAAACCAGAGCCAAAACCAGAGCCAAAACCGAAATCGAAACCTGAGCCAAAGCCCAAGCCCAAGCCAGAGCCGAAAAAAGCGGCGCCAGTGGTAAAAGCCGCTCCTAAACAAGTTGCACCGCCATCAATGGCGAATCAAAAAGCAACAACAGGAAGCTCAAACGCGGCAACGAGTGGCGGTAATCCTGGCGCTAAGGCAAACTATTTTACACAGTTAACATCGATATTTGCTCAGAATAAACGTTATCCAAGAGCATCCCGTCGCCGCAATGAAGAGGGCGTTGTTTCCTTGTCTTTTGTTGCTCACGCGGATGGTTCTGTATCAGACGTAAAGATCACCGAGAGTTCAGGTCATAAACGTTTGGATAATGCGGTATTGGATATGATAAAGCGTTCTACGCCTTTGCCTAAATTTTCAAAGGAAATGGCGGAAACTGAGTTACGGATCAACTTACCCGTGTCCTTTAAGCTAAGTGACCTTATGTGATGATCAAACTAATATAAAATCAAGAGCTGGATAACAAAGAAACGCCGCGCTTTGAATATCAAAGCGCGGCGTTTTCGTTTCATTGTTGGAAATAAGGTTAGCGTGCGATCAGCTTTTCAGGTGTTGGATTTTTTGGAAGCAATAACCAAATCTTGCCAAAATGCTTTAACTGACCAGCATGAATGTGCGCTTCCTCGCCTACGCCTTGGTACCAATCGATATGCCCTGGTCCTTTGATTGCGCCACCTTTGTCTTGGGCGAGCAAGAGACGAAACTCATGACCGATTAAATTACCATAAACGTCTAGTTTAGGAACTTGAGCCAACAGAATAGAGCCAAGAGGAATGACTTTTGGATCCACTGCAGCAGAATACAAAGGTGTTAATGGTACGTTAGCTGCGCCAACAGGATTTTGAGGGCCTTCGCTAAAAAACAAATAACTTGGGTTGGTAGATAGAATTTCACGATTACGATCTGGGTGATCACTTAGCCATTGGCGAATGCTTTGAGCCGAAATATTGGCTCGGTCAATCTCGCCTTTTTCAATAAGCACTTTTCCTAAGCTTCGATAAGGATGTCCGTTAACGCCGCCCCAAGATAAGAGTTTGCGTTCGCCATTTTCATACTCGACCACGCCGGAACCTTGTACGTGCAAGAAAAAATTGTCGACTAAACTGGATGTATAGGCGATTTCCAATCCTTGTCCGGCCAGTGCATTTTCAAAATCTATCTGTTCACGAGACGGGTATTTTCCGTCGGCATTTCGTTGTGCTGGTTTACGGTAAAGCGGATAGCGGTAAACTTCATCTGGTAAGTGTCGGACTGGCAAAATAGGCACATAGTAGCCAGTTATTTGTACGTTGCCTCTTTGATCTTGCCCTGCTAATTGGTGAGCAATTAATTGCGGTTGCTGTGCGGGATTGTGTAGCCATTTACCAATTTCTTGTGCAACGATTTTCAAATCCGCCACACTGGTTTGTGTATTTTCAAGTACGAAATCTTTATCGCCAATACGGTTCAAGTACTTTAGTTGTTGCTGTAAGCCACTTTCGAAACTGGCATCTGGCATTGGCAGGCCAGGTGGAAGACTTTCCTTTAAATATAAGGTGTCACGCTTTAGTGCCGCGGTGTCTCGGCCATTGTTTTCAAAGTCATTGGAGTTGTCGATTTCGTTAACGCTGCAACTACTAAGCAGAGTAAAAGAAATGAGACAAAGTGGGCGGATTAGGAAGCGGCGGTGTGTTTTAGAGGGTAAAAGGTGTCGTAAAAAAGAAGAAAAAATCATAAGCCCTGTTTCTATAAAATGAATCGGTAAAATAATAAAAGGTCGAGTTTTGACCACAAATAAAGAGCGAGGTTCATCTTGAGTTTTTATAGAATCGAAAGCAACGATAGAAGAAGAGTTTTACACTTTGCCAACGCCTTAGAGATCAGAACATTAGGTATTCATAGGCTTGCCTGAGTCCAATGAACGCATCTTGGTCGCCGCCTCTGTCTGGATGATGTTTTTGGGCCAGCTTGCGGTACTGTTGTTTTATCGTTGCTTTGGTTGGGTTACTGCTGTCGATTTGTAGGGTTTTGAGTGCAGAGTCTCGGTTACCAGGTAAACTAATGCCTTTGTAGAAGCTATTGAGAAGGCGAGAAACTTCATCTTCATCGGTTTTTTCGTACTCCTCCCAGTCTAAATAGTAAGCAGCTAACTTTGCGTCTACGCTGTCGTTTAAACTGGTACTGGCAGACAATTGGATTTCTGATGCGCTAAGTAGGTGGATTCGAAGTGCACTGATGTTTAACATCAGGTTTTCTTCTTGCCAAAGACTGCTTTGTAACTGATATAAGGCATTCATGATAAGAAAGTGCTGACGAAACAGCTGCAAATTCGCATCATCGGCGAGCTTGCTAAATTCTGGTAGCTGATCTTTTAACGCTTTTAGTATGTCAAACTCACTCATACCATTTGGATGGTTTTTTAGGATCGCGAGAATCGGACCAACTAAAGGATTTTTCATATCTAGCTCGTATACTTTAGGCATTTATTACAGTGTATGTGATGAACCTAAAAAGGGTCAAAGTTGAGCCAGATATTTTTTGTTAATTTGGATAGTAGAAAGACAACGTTATGTTATGGATTATTGGTATTGCCATTGCTCTTTTATTATTTGTTGGGCCAAGCGCGTGGGTAAAATTTACCTTAAAACGCTACGCCACGGATCGTGACGATTTAGCGGGCACAGGTGGCGAACTCGCGACCCACTTAGTGAAACGCTTTGAGCTGAATGGCGTAAAAGTAGAAGCGGCTCAAGAAGGCCAAGACCATTTTGACTTTGGACAACATGCGGTTCGCCTTAGCCCGAGTGTACTTAATGGTCGCTCATTAACTGCTGTCGCCGTGGCTGCTCATGAAGTAGGACACGCCATTGCTCATGAAAAGAAACAAAAGATCTCTCATTTAAGCTCACGTTATTTACCTTTTGCTCATGGCGCGAGAAAGATTACCGCAGGTTTATTAGTCGGCTGGCCAGCGCTGAGCCTGTTGTTGCATATTCCCTATGCTGTGCCTTTACACGCGCTGGTGGTTGGCCTATCTGGGTTATTAGCGGTTATCGTGCAACTGGCGATACTGCCGGAAGAATGGGACGCCAGCTTCAACAAAGCACTACCCATATTGAGAGAAGGCAACTACATCCCACAGGAAGACCTACCCAAAGTGAAACGCATCTTAACCGCCTGTGCCATGACCTACGTGGCCGCTGCTTTGATTAAAGTCCTCTTTGTTTGGCGATGGTTTAAGCGGTAGCACTTTGTCTTTTCACATGACTCAAACCAAACGGCGTTTCTCTTCGAAACTAACGCCTACCTCATCAAAACGCCGTTTTGGGTCTCATTGTATGAATGCATTAAGCCTTGTAGGTCGGATGAGAGAGGCACGACCGTAATCCGACGTGTTGATGTAAGTCACGCCTTCATGCCGACATCTCACGTCCTCACAAGACTCGAATCAAACGGCGTTTCTCTTCACTCCCTAACTTAAGGAAAGTACGCCTACCTCATCAAAACGCCGTTTGGTTCTCATTGTATGGATACATTAAGCCTTGTAGGTCGGATGAGGGAGGCACGACCGTAATCCGACGTATTTGATCTTCTTATACACACAAAATCGATAAACAACTGTCACAAAAAAGGCATGAACTTCGCATAAAATCGTCTTAATATGAAAACTGACTTTTTGGTTAGTATTTTGATACGCAGATGATTGTATGAATGGAGTATTTTCATGACGTTTTTTGTTCCTAAGGGTGCGTCGATTTTCGCCTCTTCTTTGTTGTTTGCTGCGATGGCGCAGGCTTCTACTATTGACTTGCGGGTCATGGAAACTACGGATATTCACATGAATTTGGTGGATTACGATTACTACGGCGATAAGCAAAGTGATGCGGTGGGTTTGTCTCGTGTGGCGACTTTGATCAAGGCGGCGCGTGGGGAAGTAACGAACTCTGTGTTGGTAGATAACGGTGACTTATTACAGGGCACGCCGTTGGGCGATTATGTTGCCAAAGGTCGAGTGCTGCGCTTTGGTGAGACGCATCCTGCGTTTAAAGCGATGAATTTGTTGGATTACGATGTGGGTAATATCGGTAACCACGAATTTAACTATGGCTTAGACTTTTTAATGAAGAGTTTAAGTGGCGCTAATTTCCCTTACGTTAACTCGAATGTCTATGTGGACGATGGCGATAACGATGCGTCTAACGATCAGCCTTACTTCCAACCTTATATCATCAAAGACAAAACCTTCGTCGATTCTGACGGCAAAAAACAAACGGTCAAAATCGGTTACATTGGTTTTGTACCACCGCAAATTATGACCTGGGATAAAGACAATTTAACCCATAAAGTTATTGCCAAAGACATTATCGAAACCGCTAATAAATACGTGCCTGAAATGAAAGCCAAAGGCGCGGATGTGATTATTGCGATTCCACACAGTGGCATGATGAACTCGCCTTACATGAAAGGCGAAGAAAACGCGTCTTATCATCTTGCAAAAGTAGACGGCATTGATGCGATTTTATTTGGTCACTCTCATCGCATTTTTCCTGGCGACAAAGCATTAGACGCTTTTGAAGGTGTGGATGGCGAAAAAGGCACGGTGTTTGGTAAGCCTGCCACTATGCCTGGGTTCTGGGGATCTCACCTTGGGGTGATTGATTTAAAACTAGAGCCAGCGGGTAATGGTTGGAAAGTTGCCGATGGCAAGGCCGAAGTGCGTGCCATCTCTCGCCGTGAAGGCCGAACTACTGTAGCTTTGGTTGAAGCCGATGCGAGCATTAATGACGCTGTGAAAACCGAACACGAAGGTACTTTGGCTTATATGCGTCGCAAAGTGGGTGAATCCACTGCAGACATTAATAGCTTCTTTGCACTCGTGCAGGATGATCCATCCATTCAGATCGTGAACAATGCGCAGATTTGGTATGTGGAAAACATTGTTCGTGGTACGTCTTATGAAGGTTTTCCGATATTGTCTGCCGCAGCGCCATTTAAAGCTGGTGGTCGCGGTGGTCCAGACTATTACACGGATGTGCCAAAAGGCGATATCGCCCTGAAAAACGTCAGTGATTTGTACATTTATCCGAACGATTTAAAAGTGGTGAAGTTGACTGGTGCGCAAGTGGTGGAATGGTTAGAAGCGGCTGCTGGGCAGTTTAATCAGATCGACCCTAATGTAACTGAGCCTCAACAGTTGGTGAATGCGTCTTTCCCAACCTATAACTTCGATGTGATTGATGGTATTTCTTACAAGATCGATGTCACCCAGCCTGCTCGCTACAACGGAGATGGGGAAGTGGTGAATAAAGACGCGCATCGTATTACCAAGGCGATGTTTAACGGCGAACCATTAAGAATGAAAGATGAGTTTTTGGTAGCAACCAATAACTATCGCGCTGGCGGCGGCGGTCATTTCCCTAACCTTAATGGCGAAACCATCGTGATTGATGCTCCAGATAAGAACCGTGATGTGGTAGCAAATTACCTACTGAGCCAGACAACCATAAATCCAGCGGCTGACGGCAATTGGTCGTTTACCGAGTTTGGCAAAGCAAAAGTCTTGTTTACAAGCTCGCCAAAAGCAAAAGAAGCCGCGGCTAAAAACATGACGTATCAGTCTTTAGATGAAAATGGTTTTGCTGTCTTTCAAATTAAATAGCTCAGATGAAATAGCTGAGTTGCAATAACGGCTATTGAAATAGAACGAAGCGCCTAAACAAAAAAACGCCTACTAGGATTCAGCAGGCGTTTTTTTGTGAGCTTTTTTGCCTTTTATTAACGCTGTTTGGTTTCAAACTCTGGGTGAATCCAAACGGGCGCGTTTAGGCTTGGCAAGGCGTCTTTGCCCAAAATCATGTCGGCGGCTTTTTCGGCCACCATGATAGTGGGTGCGTTCAAGTTGCCGTTGGTGATGGTCGGGAAGATTGACGAATCCACCACGCGTAGATTTTGCAAACCACGCACTTGGCATTGTTCGTTGAGCACGGCCATTGGGTCGTTTTCATCGCCCATCTTACAAGTACAAGATGGATGATAAGCACTTTCCACGTTTTCTTTTACCCATTGGTCGATTTCTTCGTCGCTCTGGATATTCATGCCAGGCTGAATTTCATCGCCACGATAATCGTCTAGCGCTGATTGTTGCAACACTTCACGCGTTAGGCGAATCGTATCGCGCCAGTCTTGCTTGTCTTGTTCGGTGGAGATGTAGTTAAACAAGATGCGCGGTTTCGCGGCAGGATTCGCAGATTCAATCCACAATTTACCGCGACTTTCAGGTTTGTTTGGACCAACGTGTACTTGGAATCCATGACCTTCAACTGCTGCTTGACCATCGTAACGCATGGCCGCTGGCAAGAAGTGATATTGAATGTTTGGCCATTTAAGACCCGCACGAGAGCGAATGAAACCGCAAGATTCAAAGTGGTTGGTCGCGCCAAGGCCCGTTTTAAATAGCATCCAACGTGTGCCGATCAAGCCTTTGCTGATTAAGCCAAGTTTGCTGTTCAAGGTTACAGGCTTCTTGCAGTAGTACTGGAAGTAGACTTCCAAATGATCTTGCAGGTTTTCACCCACGCCTGGTAATTCGTGAAGCACAGGAACGCCCGCTTTTTCGAGCACGTCTTTTGGGCCCACTCCAGACAGTTGCAATAATTGAGGTGAGCCAACTGAGCCAGCCGATAGAATCACTTCTTTGTTGGCGGTAACTTGTTGAGTTTGGCCATTTTTGCTGAACTCAATGCCTGTGGCGGTTTTGCCACTGAACAATACTTTATGGCTTAGCACGCCGGTTTTGAGCGTTAGATTAGGGCGTTGCATGGCACGACGTAAATAAGCGTTCGACGTAGAAGCACGTACGCCATTTTTTACTGTCATGTGCATTGGGCCAAAACCTTCCTGACGAAACGCGTTGTAGTCGTCAGTTTTGCCGTAACCGGCTTCTTCGCCTGCATCGATAAAGGCTTGGTAAAGCGGGTTGTAGGTCATGTCGTTGCCGTTGTTGGTCGACAATGGACCGTCACCGCCACGGTATAAGTCCGCGCCGCCTTTCCATGTTTCGGCTTTTTTAAAGTAAGGCAGGCAAGTTTGGTAGTTCCAACCTTTGGCGCCGTTTTCTTCCCACTGGTCGAAATCACACGCATGACCACGCACATAAACCATGCCGTTAATAGACGATGAGCCGCCTAGTACTTTGCCGCGTGGACAATGCATTTCACGGCCATCAAGACCAGGTTCTTTGTCTGTGTGGAATTGCCACGCGTATTTTGTCGTGTTCATTGGGTAAGACAAGGCGGTTGGCATTTGGATAAAGACGCTCTTGTCTGAGCCGCCCATTTCCAATAGCAACACCTTGTGTTCGCCACTTTCTGTCAGTCGATCTGCCAGCACACAGCCTGCGGAGCCAGCACCGACGATAATGTAATCGTACGTTTCGTTTGCCATGACTTGTCTCATCTATTAAGAGTTAAGTGCTTCGCTTAGTAAGGGCTTTGAATGTCGTTTAGGTCAACAAAGACACTCTTGGTTTGTGTGTAGTGGTACAAAGTTTCGATGCCGTTTTCACGACCGATACCAGACTCTTTGTAACCGCCCACTGGCATTTCAGCAGGAGAAGAACCCCATGCGTTAATCCAGCAAATACCAGCCTGCATTTGGCTAATAACGCGATGGGCGCGAGCAAAGTCTTTGGTGAAGACGCCAGCGGCCAAACCAAGTTTGGTGTCGTTAGCGCGAGCAATTACTTCGTCTTCGTCGGTGAAGCTAAGCACAGACATTACTGGACCGAAGATTTCATCACGTACCTGTGGCATGTCGTCGGTGCAATCGGTGAAGACAGTCGGAGCAACAAAGGCACCTTTGTCTAAGCCGTTTTCAGTAACTTGGTAACCGCCGCATAACAAGGTCGCACCAGCGTCTTTCGCCGCTTGAATGTAGCCCAAGACTTTTTTCATGTGGTCTTTGGAAATCAACGCGCCGACTTGCGTGTTCATATCCATTGGATCACCAATAATCATGGCTTCAGTACGTTCTTTTAGTTCTTTAGTGAACGCGTCCAGCATGTCAGCGTGAACGAATACACGAGTACCGTTGGTGCAAACTTCGCCTTGTGTGTAGAAGTTGGCTAGCATCGCCGCAGAAACAGCCTGATCGACAGGCATGTCTGGGAAGATGATCATTGGTGATTTACCACCAAGTTCCATGGTTACCTGCTTCAAAGATTGTGCAGAAGCGGCCATGACTTTTTTGCCTGTTCCCACTTCACCAGTGAAAGAGACTTTGTCGATGTCTGGGTGATTGGTGATCATTTGACCTGTGCGACCGTCCCCTTGAATGACGTTGAAAACACCATCAGGCAAGCCCGCTTGGGTGTATATTTCAGCCAGTTTAAGCGCAGTAAGTGGTGTTTCTTCTGATGGTTTGAAGATCATCGCGTTACCCGCAGCCAGCGCAGGACCAGATTTCCACATAGCGATTTGAATAGGGTAGTTCCACGCGCCGATGCCAGCGCAAATACCAAGTGGCTCGCGACGAGTGTAGAAGAAGTTGCCATTGCCAAGGTCTTGGTAATCGCCTTGGATTTTATCGGTTAGGCCTGCGTAATATTCGATCACGTCAGCGCCCGTTTGAATGTCTACGCAAATGGCTTCTTGAAGTGGCTTGCCTGTGTCCAATACTTCGAGACGTGCAAGTTCTTCATTGTTTTCACGCAATAGCTCAGCGGCTTTTTTAAGGATGCGTCCGCGTTCAGCAGGGCTCATTGCGGCCCACACTTTTTGACCTTGTTTTGCAGACTCTACAGCAGCATCTAGTTCAGCTTGTCCTGCGTGTTCTACTGTTGCAATCACTTCGCCTGTCGCAGGGTTGATTGTCTCAAAGTGTTCACCGCTGGTGGATGCATGGTAGCGGCCATGAATGTATTGCTGCTGATGTGCCATGATGTGCCTCTTTATGTCTGTTTCAATGCTCTGTTTCGAGTCATTGAGGTATTTGAGTTTTTATTAAACGCGCGTTTAATAAAAACAATTGTACATATTTTGGCTATAAATTGCAGCTCGAATCCGTGAATTAGTGGTTTTGGGGCAAAAAGATGACGTTATGGTACGAAGAGTATTACTGATTGAATGTGGGAATATTGGGCATAAGACATCCCTCAAAGCAAGGCAGAGAGAGGCAAAACGTCTCGGCTTAAAGTCTAAAATCGAGACGAATTGTTTGTGGCAGTATAGAAACTAAGAAGTGCTACTACAGGCTGATGACGCCGTTGGTGTCGTAGCTGATAGGGCTTGGAACATAGGCGTCAGCCATGTCATCGTTTAGCCATTCTGTGCCGTCCAGAACATAACGAAATTGGTACGAGGTTTCGATATCCAAGTTAAGCGTCGACACAAAAATACCAGACTTCTGTTTTTTCATTGGGTTGGCTGTGCTGTCCCAATTATTAAAGTCACCAACGACAGCGACGCTTTTGGCATCACCAATCGCTTCAGCAGGTAAGGCGAATTTCACTTTGCATTCGGGTTTGGTTTTTAAATAGGTTTTCTCAATCATTTCCAGCTCCATGGTCTAGCGATAGACAAATGTGTAAGGCTACTGCAAAA
This sequence comes from Marinomonas lutimaris, assembly GCF_019426345.1. Taxonomy (GTDB): domain Bacteria; phylum Pseudomonadota; class Gammaproteobacteria; order Pseudomonadales; family Marinomonadaceae; genus Marinomonas; species Marinomonas lutimaris. Next base: position 62,992 of record NZ_JAHLLW010000011.1, on the reverse strand, counting down.
GCCCGAGGGTAGATGAAACGTGTTTTTTAAACGATTTTTTGAATAAGCTCTTTTATTCGTAAAGCAAAGCTTACGCCATATTTTATAACTGCTTAATTCTTAAACAAAAATCTTGATTGCTTGCTTTGGGTTTTATCTGCCCCGATCCATTTTAGTGTCTAACATGATGTTAGATGCGCTATTTCAGGGCTTACAAAACTGTATGCGTTTTAAACAGTAAATTCACATTTTAGACAGTTTTCATGTCCTATACTCAAATAACACCAACAAAAATAACGAGGTGTTTTTATGGAAATTCAAACAGTCGTTCTTATCCTATTAAGTGTAATGCTGATCATTAAGATTGTTTATCTTGTTTTCTTCAAACGATCTGGGCAACAAGAAGACGACCATTCACATGGACATCACGCTCATGGTCATCATGCCCATAGTCGCCACTATCGTGGACATCACCATGATTCGCGATAGTTAGAGTTAGGGTTGATTGCCAGCGTTGTGACCTCGGTAACGTTTGTTTTTCGCTTCTTTGACTGTATTTAGGTCTACTAGGACTAAACCGTCCACGCAGTAGCCAAAGTCGGCATCGACACCAAAGTCTAAGAAGCGAACTCCGCCCGTCTCGCACAACTCACTATATTGTTTGAACAGTGTCGGTACGCTGGCGCCAAAGTGGCTGAGCTGTTCTTTGAGTATTCTAAAGTCTTCTTCATAGTCATCGCCGCTGAACATGCCTGAAATGATGTCAGAGTGCTCTGCGTTTACTTGATAAGGCGTGAATGAACGCGCCAAGTGTTCCTTGTCTGCATAATAGAGTTTGTAGAAGGAGACGATGAAATCTTTTGCCACTTGTGGGTAGCTGTTGCTTAGACTTACAGGACCAAACATGTAGCGGATTTCAGGGTGTCTGTCTAAATATGCGCCAATACCGTACCACAAATAATCTAAGCTGCGTTTGCCCCAATATTTTGGTTGAATAAAGCTGCGTCCAAGTTCAATGCCTTGTTCGAAGTAGGGCTCCATGTCGCAAGAGTATTGGAACAATTCGGCGCTGTAGATACGATTTGGCGTGTCTGATTTCATATATTTAGCGACTTCGCCAATTCGATAAGCGCCAACGATTTCGAGCTCTTCTTCATCCCATAAAATCAAATGACGATAATATTGGTCGAACTTGTCTAAATCAGAGCGCTCGCCTGTGCCTTCACCGACTTTACGGAAGGCGATTTCGCGCAAACGACCGATTTCTTTCATCGTTACCGACATCGGATCGTAATCAACCAAGTAAATTTGTTTGTTGTCTTTGGTGCTGCCAAGATGCTCGGCTATTTTGAGCTCTTGTTTGATCATCTGTCTATTTTGTGGATGCTCAACGGTTTTTTCGGTTTTCAGCAGTGGCTTTTTGCCTTTGGCTATACGGTACAAATGGCGTTTTACTAGTTTGTTTTTCTCTTTATCACTTAAAGGTAATTTTGCCAGTTCTTGAATCGGAATGGCTTGGCCAACTTGCATGGGGATTTTACGATTTCGTTGGCGGAACATCTCGTTAGCTAGCTGTATTGTGGAAAGCGGACGATACAAAATAGAGCTGGTGTAAAACAGCATAGAATTTCGGCCGCCAATGTGAACCGGTAACAAGGGGCTGTTGGTCTTTTGCGCTAGCTTAAGATAGTTCTGATTCCAGTGCTGATCTTTTACGCCGCTTGGCGACATTCGAGACACTTCGCCGGCAGGGAAAATAATCACCGCTTCTTCATTATGTAAGCAGCTCATAATGGCTTTCAGCTGTTGGCGTCCGGTTTTTCCACCAAGGTTATCGACAGGCAGCACCAGCTGCTTTAAACCGTCAAAGCCCATTAATAAATCATTGGCGACAATTTTCACATCTGGGCGGATTTCACCGATTAATCTAAGTAAAGCGAGACCATCTAAGGCGCCAAGAGGGTGATTGGCGATGATCATCACCCGTCCACTAGCTGGGATATTTCGACGATCAACTTGGCTCACTTGATAGCTAAAGTTGAAGTGATCCAGTACTCGATCAATAAATTCGAAGCCGACACAGCCGTTGTTTTTTTCCAGGAATTGGTTTACTTCACTTTCGTGGAATAAGCGCTTTAGCACGCTTAACGTTGGGCGAGTGATAAATGGGCTTTTATCGAAAAACTGAGGGGATTTACTGGCAATCATTTGCTCGACTTGTATCACAGTGACGCTCCGCTCTAATAAGTTTTAGATATCTTATTAATGAGAGTAGAGCGTTAATATGACAGAAGCGTGACGTTTGTATGGCGGATATATGACCTAAAATATTAATGAATACGAGACAAAAAAAGCCCACCAAAAGGTGGGCTAAAAAGTCGCTTACTAGAGAGTTAGACAATAAACAATCTGCGACTGAGCTAGGGTGATCCCGTTACATAGAATAGTATTGGGAAAAACTTTGCTTGGTACTATGTCTATAAATGCTTACTTCATCGTTGGCATTGAGAATTCTGCACCAGCGCGAAGGCCTGTTGGCCAGCGTGCTGTGATGGTTTTCATGCGAGTGTAGAAGCGCACGCCATCTGGACCGTGCATGTGCAATGGGCCAAACAAGGAGCGTTTCCAGCCACCAAAACTATGGAATGCCATTGGTACAGGAATTGGCACATTCACGCCAACCATGCCCACTTGAACGTCTTCACAGAATTGACGAGCGGTATCGCCATCACGAGTGAAGATCGACGTGCCATTGCCATATTCGTGGGCATTGATCATATCCAATGCTTCTTGGTAACTGCTAGCGCGAACAACACATAAAACAGGGCCAAAAATTTCTTCGTTATAGATGCGCATGCCTTGTTTCACATTGTCGAACAAGGTCGGTCCGACGAAGTAACCATTTTCATTGCCTGGATAGACAAAATCGCGACCATCACGAACCAAAGTTGCGCCTTCTTCCACACCGATACCTATGTAGTCTTTGATTTTTGCGCAATGCTCTTTGGAGATAACTGGGCCCATGTGAGCCTCTTCTGGCAAGCCGACACCTGGGCCGACGCGCATTCCGTCGATTTCGATACTTAAGCTGTCGATCAAATTATCGGCAACGTCATCGCCTACACAGACAGCAACAGAAATCGCCATACAACGTTCCCCCGCTGAGCCGTATGCTGCTCCCATTAGGGAACCAACGACTTGGCTTGGATCTGCATCTGGCATGACGATCATATGGTTTTTGGCACCGCCAAGCGCTTGCACGCGTTTACCGTGAGCAGAGGCCGTTGCATAAATGTATTCAGCAATAGGTGTGGAACCAACAAAGCTAACTGCTTGAACTCGTTCATCCGTTAGCAACACATCTACAGCTTCTTTGTCACCATTAACGATATTGAAAACGCCGTCAGGAAGACCCGCTTCAGTAAGTAACTCTGCCAAACGTAGAGGAACAGAAGGGTCTTTTTCTGATGGTTTCATCACAAAAGTGTTACCGCTGGCAATGGCAACAGGGAACATCCACATTGGAACCATGGCTGGGAAGTTGAACGGTGAAATGCCCGCACAAACGCCAAGAGGCTGCATCAAAGACATGCTGTCTACACCGCGACCAACGTTTAGGCTATGTTCGCCTTTTTGTAGGTGTGGAATGCCACAAGCAAATTCTACTACTTCGATACCACGGGTTAACTCACCTTTGGCATCGGAAAATACTTTGCCGTGCTCGCTGGTGATCATCTCTGCGATTTCGTCTGCGTGTTGTTCTAACAATGCTTTAAATTTAAACATGACACGAGCACGATTAAGTGGTGTGACCTTGCTCCATGTTTTGAACGCTTCTTGTGCTGATTCAATCGCAGTGCGAGTTTCGTCGGCACTAGAAAGTGCAACACTAAGACTTTGTGCGCCAGTTGCTGGATTGTAGACTGGACCTGTACGGCCGCTTTGGCTGGCAATTTGCTGACCGTTAATGTAGTTACCTAATGTTTTCATGAGAATACCTAACGTTTGCATGTGTTTTTGTTGAGGCTAACACTATTCTTCTAGCGTTAGCCTCATGAATAAAAGAGGGCGATTATTTTACGATTTCTAACCCAGATTCAGCGCATAGCGCTTTTAGGTTGTTTGCTCCAAGCGTTGCGTAAGTTAATGGGTGCGCAACGGCTGGATCTTGTTCTGCTTCTACCACTAACCAGCCAGAATAGTTGCTGGCTTTAAGTTGTTTGAACAAGCTGCTGTAATCGATAAAGCCATCGCCAGGTACAGTAAATACGCCATTTAACATCGCATTCAAGAAGCTTATATCGCGGTTCTTAGCGTCTTTTAAGATCTCAGGGCGGAGATCTTTGCAATGCACGTGAATGATACGATCAGCGTGTTTTGCTTGAACTTCTAATGGATTACCGCCTGCAAAAGTCATGTGGCCCGTATCTAAAAGTAAGCCAACAGAAGGGCCGGTGTATTTCATCAACAAGTCAACTTCGTGTTGGCTTTCAATGACGGTTCCCATGTGATGGTGGTAAGCAATTTGAACGCCTTCAGATAGGCAGTAGTCTGCGACTTGAGTCAGCTTCTTACTCATTTCAGCGATCTTTTCTTCGCTGATAATAGGGCGGTGCGACAATGGGGTTTCTATTTGTCCATGGATACAGCCTGTTACTTCGCAGTACACCATGGCTTTCGCACCAAGGGATTTTAATAAGTGAAGATGAGGTTTAATGGCTTCGATCTCTTCTTCTACACTGCGGGTTAATAATTCGCCGCTGAACCAGCCTGAAACCAAGTCCAAACCATGCGCTTTTAAGATAGGGCCAAGCACTTCTGGCGTGCGAGGGAATTTTTGGCCTAATTCGAAGCCGCTAAAGCCTGCTTGTTTGCCTTCTGTCAAACAGGTTTCAAGGGAGGTTTCTGCTCCCAGTGTTGGTAGATCGTCGTTTGTCCATGTTAATGGGTTAATGCCGATTCTGACGCTCATATTATTATTCTCCGACCGGTAAATTGGTTATATTACAAATGTTTAAATTGCTTCGCTTTGCGCTGTTCATATTCTTTACGAGCGTCGTTGACTTGTTTGCGCTCAGACACTTCAGCTAAGGCTACATCCCACCAATGCCCCCCTTCTTCTGTTGTTTTCAGAGGGTCGGTATCTAAGGTAATGACATAACTGATAGATGAATTCTTGGCGCGAACAAGGGCTTGTTCTAATTCTGCAATGTTGGCGACTTTTTCCGAGTTAGCGCCGAGAGCTTTGGCATGAGCTGCAAAATCTGTTTTCGGTGCGCCTTCCGCTACACTGAAGCAGTCTTCTAAAAGGTTGTTAAAGCCTGCGCCACCGCCAGCTTGTTGCAAACGGTTAATACAGCCAAAACCGCGGTTATCCAATACAACGGCGATGATTTTTTTCCCTAACATCACCGAAGTAGCTATTTCGGAGTTCAGCATTAAGTAAGAACCATCGCCTACCATAACGAAAACTTCGGACTCTGGACTCGCCATTTTTGCGCCTAAACCGCCAGCTAATTCATAACCCATGCAGGAATAACCGTATTCCATGTGATAGCCGCGGTTATAACGAGTACGCCACAGTTTTTGTAGTTCACCAGGCAGACCTCCTGCTGCACAAACCACCATGTCTTTTTCGCCAGCGGCACGGTTTACAGCTCCAACAACTTCGGCATCGCTTGGTAAACTCGTTCCTCGATCAGTTGTCACTTTGTCGACAACCTGTTGCCAATTAACGCGTTCTGCTTCGGCTTTTTTGATCCAAGATGGTTCTATTTTCCAACCTTGCAGAGCTTTACTTAATAGAGGAAGCGTTGATTTAGCGTCACCCACTAATGCTTGGCTCTTATGTTTGATCGCATCAAAGGAAGCCACGTTTAGGCTCACTATTTTTGCATTTGGGTTTATAAGAGAACGAGAGCCTGAGGTGAAATCCCCAAGGCGTGTGCCTACCGCAATAATAAGATCTGCATCGGCGCATAGATTATTCGTTGATGCAGCACCAGTTACACCTATGCTGCCCATGTTGTGTTTGTGGTCCCAAGGAAGCGCACCTTTGCCGGCTTGTGTTTCGCCAACTGGTAGTTGGAACTGACTGACAAATGCGTCAAATTCTTTTAATGCACCAGAATAATGAAGACCACCACCAGCAATAACGACTGGTTTTTTAGCTTGTCTAATTAGTTTTAAAGCATCATTTAGCTCATAAAAATCAGGCGTTTGGCGACGTAGACGATGGATTTTTTCATCGAATAAACTCACTGGGTAGTCGAACGCCATGGTTTGAACGTCTTGCGGTAATGCTAACGTTGCAGGGCCACATTCAATTGGGTCGGTCAATACACGCATGGCTTGTGGCAATGCTGTGATTAGCTGTTCTGGACGAGTAATACGATCGAAAAATCGGCTAACTGGGCGGAAACAATCATTCGATGTGATGGTCATATCCTGAAAGCTTTCTACTTGCTGTAATACCGGGTCAGGCATGCGAGTAGCAAAAGTATCGCCAGGAAGAAATAAAACCGGGATACGGTTCACATGGGCAACAGCAGCAGCCGTTACCATGTTTACGGCACCAGGGCCCGCAGATGCAGTGCAGGCCATCATTTGTTGGCGATTTTTCGTTTTTGCATAAGCAATAGCAGCGTGTGCCATGCCTTGTTCATTGTGCGCGCGATAAGTCGGAAGTTTGTCTTTTACTTGATAAAGCGCTTCTCCAAGGCCTGCGACGTTGCCGTGACCAAAAATCCCCCATACACCTGCAAACATAGGCTGGATGCCGTTATCTGTTTCTATTTTTTGCGCCATCATGAATCGGACGACGGCTTGGGCCATGGTAAGTTTTATTGTTGTCATGTGGATTTCCTTTAAGCCTGTTTCTGTTGTGGCTGAGTGTTGTGGCGTTCTTTCCAGTAGGACACTAATTCCAAATAGTTCGATACGATGGCATCGATAAGTTGTTGGTCATCAAAACGATTGCCCAACCACGCACGGCTTGGCTCACTAAAAATAGAGCGACCAACGGCAAAGCCTTTGCAGATATTAAATCCTGCACTGTTAGCAAAACCTTCTTTTAGTTCGTTCATTGGCGCATCCAACCCCAACATCACTACACCACGGCAGTGTTTGTCATGATGATGAATAATGTCTGTAATGGCCTGCCAGTTCGATTTAGACTGAGGTGGTAGTTTCCACCAGTCTGGGCGCACATCTAAGTGATAGAAGCGTTTGATCGAGTCAGTGAATAGACTGTCGTCGAAGTCTTTGTCGCGTGGAGGAATAATTTCCAGTAAGAGTTCGTGGCCAGAAGCACAGCAGGCTTTATACAACTCTACAACTTGACGTTCTTGAGCTGCACGCATTTCTATTTCATCTTGAGAGTGATAGAAAACAAGGCATTTTACGATGTGTTCTTTTGGCCAGCTCTTTAGACGTGAGCCAATACTGCGGCCACCTTCTAATTCGATAGGACGAGAGCTTGGCAACTCGACAGGGCGACCAATCCAAAGGCCACGACCTGTAACGGCATTTAGTGCATCTTGACCATAAGTGTCGTCGATTAATACGCCGTATTGGCTACCGCCTAGCTCGCGAGCGCCAACATCTAATGCATCAACCAATAGACGTTTGAGTCTTTTAATGCGAGAAGGATCTGCACCTTCTTCACGAGCCATATCAAAGAGTTGTTTACGATGATCAAAGGCAAAAATACATAGATCTTGCCAGTCGTAAGGTAATCGTTCTGTGGTGACACGATGTAAATGATTTAGTTCACGATCTAAATCTGGGCGTTTAATTTGTGCTGCACGAGCTATGTAATTATCTAATTCTTCTGCACTTGGAATCGCTGGAGCACAACCATGGCGAGATACAACCAAAGCGCCACATGCATTTGCATAAGTGCAAGATTGCTCTGCTGACTCGCCTCGAATCCAGCCTCGCAAGAAACCACTCATGAAAGCATCGCCAGCACCAAGCACGTTGAGTACATCTACGCGAACGCCAACATGCAGTTCAAATTCATCCATAGAGTCAGGGATTGTACCTTCAAGTACTGTACAGCCTTGAGAACCAAGTTTAAGTACGATAGTGGCACTACTTAGCTCACGGATCTTTTTCAGGGCCGTGATAGTGTCTGTGCTGCCACCTGCAATATGAACTTCTTCTTCTGTCCCAACGATAAGATCAAAATCAGCCAAAATACTTTGTAAGTGAGCAGAGACTTTTTCATTGGAAATAAAACGTGTTTCGCCATCGCCAGGGCTGGTTAATCCCCAAAGAACTGGACGGTAGTCGATGTCCAAAGCGCATTTTGTGCCCGCTTGTTTAGCGTAGGCAATAGCTTGTTTACTGGTTTCGTAAGTGCTTTCTGTAGAGAAGTGAGTGCCAGTAATAACAAGCGCTTTTGCAGAGCCAATAAAATCAGCGTCAAAGTCGTCTTTACTGACGGCCATGTCGGCACAATCATTGCGGTAGAAAATTAATGGAAAAGTGTCTTGGTCTTTAATGCCGAGTACTACCAAGGCCGTTAAGCGCTCTGGATCAGTAATAACGTGGCTGGTATCGACACCGGCGCGGGCTAATTCTTCTTTTACGAAGCGCCCCATGTGCTCATTACCAACGCGCGTTAACATAGCACTTTTTAAGCCAAGACGCGCTGTACCAAATGCCATGTTGCCTGATGAGCCACCAAGGTATTTTGCAAAACTGCTAACGTCTTCTAAACGGCTGCCTATTTGCTCTGAATACATATCGACTGCTGCGCGTCCAAGACAAATAAGATCTAACGTTTTATCTTTGAGCATGGTTCTTCATCTCCCATATCAGCCGAAATGACAACAAGGTGAATTAGTACTTTGTCAAAATGAAGTGGCTGTTTTTTTTATTGTTAAATATATCTGAAATGATATTAGAATATATATTCCATATTTTCAATAGATTAGAATGAAATATTCCATATCGATTTAAAAATATAAAAACTATTTAAAAACAAATACTTGGGTGTTTTATTTGGTGTTTTTCTCGTCTTTTCATGCCAGCGAAATGAAACAAATATTTTAATTTTTTCAAAAAAAAACGTTTTTTATGTTTTAAGCGGCAAATCTATATCTTGTTAGGTGTGTGAACTCTGTTGCTTCCAATAAAATGTATAACGACCAAATGAACGCTACTGGTCATTTATTAATTTGGAAATAATAAAAGAATCCCACCTTAATCTAACTTAAGGCGGGATTTGCGTATCATGTTTAACTGTAAAATACCGGACGATCTGGCAAGTTGATTGGTTCGATTAAGCCACTTTCTTGTGCTTTCACACAGGCATCGCCAGATACCGCAGCCGCTAGGCCATTCCATGAGGATGGACCTGTCAATTTGCCTGCTTGCACGCCATTAATGAAGTCTTGCAGTTCAACATCATAGGATTCTATAAAGCGGTCTTTCCAATCAGTTAGGATGGATTGTCCTAAGTTGGCGTTTTTACGCATGGTAAGAGCTTGAGGTTCAGGCAAATTCGCGACACCTTCTTCACCCACTACTGAACATTGGATGTCGTAGCCGTATTGGCAATTAACGAACACTTCCACGTCTATACGAGTGCCTTTCTTCGTTTCCAGCATGACGATTTGTGGATCGGCAACTTTGCTGTGAGCGTATTTTGATTTACGAGGGAAAACGACTTGTGCAGATACATATTCGTCATCTAGTAACCAGCGGAATACGTCCAATTCGTGGATAAGCGTGTCATGAATAGCCATTGGTGTAATGTACATTTCTGGTACGCTTGGGTTGCGGTGTGCCGCGTGAATCATTAATGGTTCACCAATAGCACCTGAGTCAATGGCTTCTTTTAGCATTTTGTAGCCAGAGTCGTAGGGGCGCATGAAGCCAACTTGTACAAGGCGTTTTCCTGCGGCCATTTCTGCGTCCACTATGTTCTGACAGCCTTGAGCTGTAGTTGCTAGTGGTTTTTCGCAGAATACATATTTACCGGCTTTGATGGCTGCTAGAACATATTCTTCATGAGTGCCGCCCCAAGATGTTATGAGAACAGCATCTACTCCGCTCTTTTCAATCAGCTCATGACCATCCTTATAAATAGTCGCCTTGAGGCCTAATGATTGTTTTACTTTTTCTGCCTGTTCTTGGTTTACATCCGTCAGAGCAATGACTTCTGCACCAGTTAATGTATTTGTGATGCGTCGAGTGTGGTCTGCGCCGATAGCGCCCGTGCCAATTACGCCAATTTTAAGTGTCATGTTGGTTTCCTTTTCATTATTTTTGTTGTTGGTTGTCGTCAATAAATGGTTGTTATTTCCAGTATTTGTCGACATAGCGTTGGATTTCATCACGCATGAAGCGCGATGACTGTTCAGCTCTTTCATCCCATGCAAAGACGCAGCTGGATAGCACGCCATTAAAGCCAATTTCATGCAGGGTTTTAAAGAATATGTCCCAATCTATTTCGCCTTCTCCTATGTCTAAATGCTGGTGGACGCGAGCATTAGAGCCAGGTGGGTTGACGATATAACGTAGCTGTGACGAACCTTTATGGTTGTAGGTGTCTGCTACTCGTGCATGCTGCAAAACACCTTTGGTGGCGCGAATTGTCTCGGCTAAATCATCCCCATAGTAGAAAGAATGGGGCGCGATATAAGAGCACTGAACCGCCGACGAATTAATGGTTTTGATGATATCGATAGCAGGCGCCATCTCTTCCACCCAATCTTCTGGGTGCGGCTCTACACACAAGGTTAAGCCTTCCTTTTCAAGTAACGGAACCAAGACATCCATTGATCGCCAAAAGGCATTTTCGCAGGCTTCTGGTGTATGAATGCCTTGGCGATCAGCATTGGAACGTTCTGGCGAACCGCCTCGACCAAACTCGGAAATAAGCAATGGATTATCCAGCTCGACAGCGATCTCAATCGTTCGCTTCCAGTTGTCCATGGCCATTTTCCATTCGTCTTCGTATGGACTAGACCAACGATACATGGGCTGGATAGTGGACAATGAAACGTCGTGATCTTTCATGGCTTTTTTAAAGCTTTGCAAGCGCTCAGGGTAAACGCGAGGACGAGTCCACCATTGTAAAAAGTCAGCTCGCGGTGACAATTCAATGTGATCGTAGCCCATTTCTTTAGTGGCTCGGCACAGCGCCTCTAAAGAAAGGTGGCGGTGCATGTAGGGATCGAGTGCAATTTTCATAATAATAAAAACCTATTATTTATTTTTATAGAATGAATTCGGTCAGTGATTATTGAGCTAATGATTGGTTCACAAAATCAATGCTGTCTTGAACCGCTTGTTTTGGGTTTGGAAGATCCCACACTTTTTTAGAGAAAGGTTCGAATGACACCGGGCCTGAATAACCTGCTGCCAGTAAAGTACGGAGCTGCTCGACATTATCTAGTCGATCATTTGGGCCAACTAAAACACGGTCGCCATCAAGCATGTCATTAAAGGTGATATTGTCTTCTAAGCCGGAAATGTGAATTAGGCCTGTACGTTCTGGAAAAAACTCATCTTCCCCAGCTCCTTTATGGTGGAATGTGTCGTGAACTAGAGAGAATCTATCTTGCTGGCCAATCGCATCAATGGCTTCTATAGCCACGCGTTTAGAACGAAGTGAAGAAATTGGGAAGCCTAATGGTTCTACGAAACCCTTAAGATCATATTCTTCTAAAATTTTTGCGAGTTCTGAAAGCGCATATTTGAGGTCTTCGAAACTTACCTCATTGCCATCATTTAAAGGGCAAACCACTAATCCTTCTGCCTTGGCAGCTTTTGCAAGTTCCGCCATGTCTCTGGCTTGTTGGGCACGTTCATCATTCCAAACATTAAACGGGTAAAGGGCATTTATCGACAGAACTTTGATATTGAGCTCATCAGCCAACTTTCCAGCCATCTTTGCAGTCGCTAAGTCTGTTAAGCTGTTCTCGCCAACATCGTTCCTAAATTCAACGGTTTTTGCATTAAGTTGAGACGAAAGAGTTAGAAAATCTTTCAAGGAATAGGATGGGCAAACCATATGGTTTAAACCGAATTTCGGTAATGTAGACATGTTTTTATACCTTTAATGTGTACCTTGTATTTCTTCTTAAATTGCAAAGCAAGCAATACAAAAGTGCGGTTTTAGAATTATTTTTGCCTTGGCATAGTACTGCTGGTGAAAAAAAACCGTCAATCAAGAATGTTGTGATTAACTCATAAACTATCAAATCACATCATTTTTGGGGAATTATGAATCTCTATGAAATCGTAATTTTAGGCTTGACAAAATAAGTCTCATCAAGCAAATTGGAATGTATATTCCATATGTGTTTATCCATGGAATATATATATTCGAATTGAACGTGTTACCGATGAGACGTTCAATTCGATTGTTTAGAAGAAAGGGATCTCTATATGTGCTGAGTTGTCCATCTCCTAAACGCGCTTTACCGGAAAAAATAAAAACAATTAGAGCGTATAAACGCTTATTTTCGAGGAAATCGCACAATGAAAAAATTAATTCTTACAGCTATAGCTTCTTCAGTTATCGCAACTTCTGTTTCGGCAGCCGATCTAAAGATAGGCGTATCTATGGCTCTTTTTGATGACAATTTCTTAACGAGTCTGCGAAATGGTATTCAAGCCGGCGCAAAAGAGAACGGAGTAGATGTTCAGATTGAGGATGCTAAGAATGGCGTTGGCAATCAGTTAAACCAAATTCAGAACTTTATTGCATCAGGTGTAGACGCGATTATCGTTAACCCTGTTGATACTGATGCTACGACGTCTATTTCCGATGACGCGCAAGCTGCTGGTATTCCCCTTATTTATGTGAATCGTCAACCGATAAATGTCGATTTACTACCAGACAATCAGGCTTTTGTTGCTTCTGATGAGAGAGTGTCAGGGACGCTACAAACACAAGAGGTGTGCCGCCTACTCGGAGGCAAAGGTAACGTTGTGGTTATGATGGGAGAGTTAACAAACCAAGCAGCGTTACAACGAACACAAGATATTCATGATGTTTTAGAAACCAAAGAGTGTTCAGGCATTAAAGTAGTTGAGCAGCAAACAGCTGAGTGGTCTCGTACTGAAGGCAATGATTTGATGACCAACTGGATCGCAGCAGGTATTCAGTTTGACGCCGTTATTGCTAACAATGATGAAATGGCTATTGGTGCTATTCAAGCTTTAAAAGCATCTGGTCGGTCAATGGATGATGTTGTCATTGCAGGTATTGATGCAACGACAGATGCATTGGCAGCGATGAAAGCTGGGGAACTTGATGTAACGGTTTTCCAGAGTGCGGAAGGTCAAGGTCGAGGCTCTGTTGATGCCGCGATGAAATTGGCAAAAGGTCAAAGTGTTGACCAAAAAGTTTGGGTTCCATTTGAATTGGTAACACCAGAAAACCTTCATAACTATTTGAAATAATAGTTAAAGGTTAAAAAACTAGAAATCCATTAAATTAAAATAAAAATTGGAGGGATTGCGTTATGAATAGCGCAGCAGTTGAGGAAGCAGTGCCTGTTAATGGCGCAATTCCCCGAGAACAATCGTTCGAATATGTTTTAGAAGTTGACCATGTACGCAAGGAATTTCCTGGTGTGCTGGCATTAGATGATGTGATGTTAAAAGTTCGCCCAGGGAGTGTACATGCACTTATGGGAGAAAACGGAGCTGGCAAATCAACACTAATGAAAGTTATTGCTGGTATTTATCAGCCTGATAGCGGTGAAATTAGATTGAGAGGCGAGACTATTACTTTAGAGACGCCACTAAAAGCTCAGGAATCTGGTATCGCCATGATTCATCAAGAGCTACTGCTGATGAACCAGATGACTGTCGCTGAAAATATTTGGATACGACGCGAGCCAACCAATTCTTTTGGTTTCATCGACCATTCTGAAATGCACAGAATGACAGAGGAGCTATTTGAGCGTCTAAACATTCAACTTGATCCTGAAGCTGAAATCAGCACGCTATCGGTAGCTAACCGTCAAATGGTCGAAATAGCCAAAGCCGTGTCTTTTAACTCAGATGTTTTGATTATGGATGAACCAACTTCGGCGATTACCGAAACGGAAGTGGCTCACCTTTTTGATATTATTCGCAGTCTGCGTAAACAGGGCATTGGTATTGTTTATATTACTCATAAAATGAACGAGCTGTTTGAAATTGCAGACGAGTTTTCGGTTTTCCGTGATGGAAAATACATTGGAACACATGCATCTAGTGATGTGACGCGTGATGACATCATTCAAATGATGGTTGGTCGTAGTGTTGATCAGATGTTTCCAAAAGAAGAAGTTGAGTTGGGCGATGTCTTGTTATCTGTAAAAAACCTAACATTAGAAGGTGTTTTTCACGATGTTTCGTTTGACGTTAGAGCGGGTGAGATTTTGGGGTTTGCAGGTCTTGTTGGTTCTGGACGCTCAAACGTCGCGGAAGCTATTTTCGGCGTGACACCAGCAGATTCAGGTACGGTTTGGATTAATGGCGAAGAAGTTCATATCAAAAATCCAAACGATGCCATTATGCAAGGTATGGCTTTTTTAACCGAAGATCGTAAAGAAACCGGTTGTTTTCTTTCCTTAGATATCCAAGAGAATATTCAATCTGCCGTTTTGCATGAAAATTTTGTTAATAGCGGTGGCTTTGTCGATCAAGCTAAATTGAATGAAGAATCCGAAGAGTTATGCCGAAAATTACGAGTTAAAACTCCAAATATGGAAGAGTCCATTGAGAACCTTTCAGGTGGTAACCAACAAAAAGTATTAATAGGTCGTTGGTTGCTTACCCATCCGCGCATTTTGATTTTGGATGAGCCGACACGAGGTATTGATGTTGGAGCTAAGTCCGAAATTCACACATTAGTTACACAGCTCGCTCATAAAGGCGTTGCCGTTATTATGATTTCTTCCGAGTTACCTGAAGTGCTCGGCATGAGCGATAGAGTACTTGTTATGCACGAAGGGCATGTTACTGGAATCTTGGACCGTTCTGAAGCAGACCAAGTATCTGTAATGAATTTGGCCGCACAATAGTATAAAAAATTAGAAAAATAAGAGGTTTTTTTATGACTACGTTAAATGACACCATTAAAACGGCTAAAGATAGTCAGGGAGCCAAGAAAACAAAAAGAATTCCTCCTGAGGTGAGTATTCTTCTTGTTTTAGTAGGTATTTCTATTATGTTTGAAATACTTGGCTGGATGTTTATTGGTCAAAGCTTTTTGATGAACATGAGTCGTCTACAGATTATTGTTTTGCAAGTGTCCGTGATTGGGATTATCGCCATTGGGGTGACCATGGTTATCATAACCGGAGGGATAGATTTATCCTCTGGGTCTGTTGTGGCGATGTCCGCAATGATTGCGGCAACCTTTGCTCAGTCAAGTAATTGGCCTAAAGTACTGTCTCCTGCTTTGACCGATTTACCATTTTTTGTCCCCATTCTTGTTGGTCTTGCTGTCGGTGCTATGGCTGGTTTTGTGAATGGTTGGTTAATTACGAAGACGAAAATACCACCATTTATTGCAACGTTAGGGATGATGGTTTCGGCGCGTGGTGTGGCTCGTTGGTACACTGATGGTAGTCCTGTATCAGGTTTCACAAAAGAATTTGCTATGCTGGGTAATGCCTTAGATCGTTGGATGCCAGTTGTTATCTTCATCGTTGTCGCGATTATCTTTCACATCGTTATGCGCTACACACGATTCGGTAAGTTCACCTATGCAATTGGTGCAAACCCTCAGGCTGCACGTGTCTCTGGTATCAATATTGATCGTCATTTAATCAAGGTATATACCATCGCTGGGTTGCTTGTTGGTTTAGCTGCAATGGTTGCAATTGCACGTATTAAAACAGCTCAAGCTGGTATGGGCTTGATGTATGAGTTAGATGCGATTGCCGCTGCTGTTATCGGTGGTGTTTCTCTCTCTGGTGGTCGAGGCCGTATTGCAGGAACGGTAATTGGTGCCCTGATTCTGGGTGTGATGTTGTCTGGTTTTACTTTCCTACGAATCGATGCTTATTACCAAGACATTATCAAAGGCGCGATTATCGTTGTAGCGGTTGTTATTGACCAACAACGTCAGAACAAGCGTAAGAAGACTACATAGCGTTACCTACTGTCTCTGTCGGGGATCTAAACTCCCTATTGCAGCTCTTTGTTATACATCGAGCTGCTTTTTTATGCGTGGATTTTAAGTTGCTGGGACTGTTTAGGTAAGGTTAGGCTGTTGTTTTGATAAGATCTGGATGTGGAAATGATTTCAAGTCCACATTCAAGCTGAGAGGGGATGAACAGAGAGGATTAAGAGAAGGGCTGTAAGCGATAAATCTCTTTATAAGTTTTCCGCTACATGCAGCTCGACCGAAAGTTGGACTGGTGCAAGAGGTCGGTATTTTTTGCTGCTAAAAGATTCAGCAAACAAGTCTGACAGTCTATGTGCTAGTTTTTGAACTGGCGTAGCAATAATCATATCTATGGTGCCATCGCTTAACGCTAGGCGTGTATAAGACGTTAATTCATTGCAGATAAGTGTGATTTGCTGACTTTTCCCCGCTTCTTTTAAGGCTTTAATAATGCCTTTTACGCCACCTCCGGCACTGTAAATAGCCGTTAAATCGTTCGGATAATCGGTCAGCAGTGTTTTGGTGGCTTGATATGCGAGTGTTTCATCATCTAGGTTGGTGAGCGGGGAAAGCAAATCGAAGTTATGCTTAATTTCTCTAAAGTAGGAAATGAAACTGATCTCGGCAATATCTTGGTTCAAATAGCGGTGACTACCAAGCAATATGCCAACTTTACCAGCGGTTTTAGCCAATCTAGAAATGGCCCAAGCGGCAGTGCGTCCGGCCTTTCTATTGTCTACACCAATATGTCCAGTGCAGGTATTAGTAGATAGAGGCGATAAAATAGTAAAAACGGGTGTGTTTTCTTCAACCAGTTGTTCGATATGACGATTAAGAATGTGATCATCTAGAGCGACTAGCGCAATACCGTCAGCATGCTTACTTTCTTTGATTATTTGCTCGGTGATGTATTCAGGAGTGACTTCATCCATAAAGATCACTTTTGTTTCAAATTGGAATTGTGTTTCCTGGGCGCAAGCTTGGCGAATCGCTGCTCCTAAACCTTCATAGAACTCATCATTACTGCGTTGCAGCAAAATGGATAAATGCTTAAATGGTTTGGATTCTCGTACGCGTCTTTTGAGCAAACCAGACGCGTGGTAGCCAATATCTTCAGCAGCAATAAGAACGCGCTGAGAGGTCGATTCTCGCACTTTGGAACGCTTATTCAATACTCTATCAACAGTGGCAATGCTAACACCTGCCGCATCCGCTAAATCGTGAATAGTCGGTCTTTTAGACATAGAAGATAACCTGATATTATGCAGTACGTAGTTGTTATTAGGGCTGATATCTTAGCGTGGAATTTAATGTCTTATGCGTCTTGGTTTTCATCGAATTTATAAAAAAAGTGCCATAAACAATAAAAAGTAATACCTGCAGCAATGATCCCCCAGAATGGTTCTCCTGATAGCCACTCGACTAATGTCCAGCCAAAACAAAATACGGTAGCTGCAACACGACGCCATTTAGGGCGGAAGAATTTACGATCTGCTTCGTTCAATTTAAATATCCTATTTTATTAAATAAGTATCTTTGTCTAGGCGTTTTGATACTAGACATGTTAGTAATTACTAAGTTAGAATTTTTATTCTAAAATTGCAATAATTACTTCTCTCTATAGGCTCACTATTTCTCTATGTGACTATGCTTGGTTTTTTGGGAGAACTTTGAGTACAGAGAGTATTTCATGTCAGACGTCCTAGCTCCAGAATCGCTAACAGATTTGAAAGAGATCATTAAACAGCATTATTCAAAATTAAGTAAACGACTACGCCAGGTGGCTGAGTTTGTATTAGATGCGCCAAGCGAAGTTGCCTTTGGCACCGTTGCTACCTTGTCTAAAGATGCTGGAGTGCATCCTTCTACATGGGTTCGATTTGCGAATGCTTTTGGTTTTAGCGGTTTTAGCGAAATGCAGAAGTTATTCCAACAGAACTTGATGGAGGAAGCGCCTAGCTATCAAGATCGAATTCGTTTAGCTAGAGAAGCGTTTGGGGAAGAAAGTAATCAGCAGTCTCCGTCTCAATTATTAACTCGTTTTTCACACGCTAATGCAATCGCCCTTGGGCATTTGGGTGAAACGACAGCTGCAGAGGATTTGGATAAGGCGATACAAATATTGTCTCAAGCTCATGCGGCGCATATTGTCGGAGTAAGACGGGCGTTTGTTGTCGCCAGCTATTTTGCTTATGCCTTGCGTCATATTGATCAAAAAGCGTATTTGGTCGATGGCGTGGGTGGGATGTACAAGGAACAGGCTAGCGCTTTAGACAAGAATGATGTGCTTATTGCGGTGAGCTTTCACCCTTATGCTGAGGAAACGCAAAGTGTTGCGAAAGCGGCGGCAGAGAAAAATGTGCCTCTTATCGTGATTACGGATAATCAAATTAGTCCGTTGGCTTCTATTGCATCGGTATGTTTTGTTGTCAAAGAAGCTGAGATAGACTCTTTTCGTTCTTTGTCTTCCTCGCTTTGCTTAGCGCAGGCATTATCGATTGGATTAGCTTATGAGCTAGAGAGAAAGAACGCTTAGACTGGCTTCAGGCTCGATAAAGGAAGCCAAGTCTGCGTTATTCTTTCACTAATGAGCTTAGTCTTAGCTGAATAAAACGAAGGCTTATTGTGCTTTCGTTTTGCTATTTCCTAGGGAAATGTGACGTGATCCTGTTAGTTGAGATTGTCCACTAACTCCTGAATCGATTTTATCTATGTGTCCACCGCGAGCTAGAAACTCTTGCATTTGCTTTTCAATGGATTCAGACGTCTCCGAAGCTGCTGGCTGTTTCTTCTTAGTTGCCATGATAAATAGTCCTTGTTTTTAGTTTGAACAAGGACTATACCAGATTTTCACAAAATTTGCTTGTTATTGGCTAACGTCTGCTATCGTGTGCCTATCGTTGGCTCTGCTGATAGGCACAGTCTGCTTTTATTAACTCGAATGTGGATGGTATCGACGAATAATTGGATTCAATAATCGTGTTAACCAACCAGTAAATTCAATTGGTGCGTCTAATACGGTTAAACAGATGCATTCCGCGTCTTTGGTGACGATTGGCTTGTGTTTATGGCTGGCGTCACGATTAATAAAATCGCCTTGGCGATAGACGCCGCTCTCATCAGAAAATGCGCCTTCCAATACCAAAGTTATTTCGTCACCAGTATGCGTGTGAGTTGGCATGTGAGCGCCCGCTTTTACTCTGGTGAGCGCAATCTGAGCACCGCCTTCTTCGTTGTAAAGGGTGGCAATCTTAAACGACGGTGATAAGCGCATCCAATTTAAGTCATCGTAATTTTTCTTAATAAATTGACGCAGGCTCTTAGGAATCGCGTAGTTATCCCAATCAATCGCTGTTGGCTCTTCTTCTACCTTCAGACTGTTGTTTTGCTCGGCTTGTGCGTTTAGCTTTTCGAAAAAGCTGTCTTTTAAATTACTAAGCTGACGACTGTCGGTCTTAGTCTGATCAAAAAGATGTGAGCCGAGCATTTCCAACTTGCGGATTTGCTGTTGGCACTCATGGCAACGTTCTAGATGTGTAGATACGCATAAAGAATGTGCTAATGGTAATGAGCCGGCAGCGTAGTCGGTCAGTATTTCAATCGATGGATGGTAGTGAATCATCGATACTACCTCTTAACGTAAATAGTGAGTTTGTGCAAAGCTAGGCGAACTCGAGACTTAATCGTCCCAAGTGGAAGAGATAACTCTTCTGCCGCTTCTTTATGAGTTTTGCCTTCCAAATAGACTTTGGCCAAAACCTGTTTTTGATCCGCAGGCAATTTGTCTAAGCCTTGTTGAATCCGTTCCTGATCTCTTTTTTGTTGCGCATCTTTGAATGGGTCCGCATTTTCATCGACCACATTTTGCCAAAGATACTCAGGGTCAATATCTGACTGATGGCGACTGTTTTTACGCAAATAATCAATACGTGCGTTTCTAGCTAGAGTAAAAACCCAAGTGTTAAGAGACGCGGATTCAGGCTTGTAAGTGTGAGCCTTGTTCCATATGCGAATCATCACTTCTTGAGCAATATCATCGGCCATTAAATTGGCACCAGGCTGTGCTGCTAGGCAAAAAGCTCTTACTTTCGGAACATAGTGATCAAACAGACGAACGAGTGCCGCTTGATCTCTGTGCTCCGCAATAGCAAGCATATCTGCTACGCGTTGTTCATCTGGTTCTATTTGTATTGCGCGTTCCATTTATCGCTCCAAAAGGAAGGCTGACATGTCGTTTCTCAAATATACGTGCTAATTAGAAGGATGGATCACATTCGTCTTTTTTAATAGTAAAAACATTTGTACTTTTAAATAGGTAAAAATAAGGGTGTGAAAAATCTTACTTTTCAGACCCTCTATTTAAAAAAAGAGTGATCCAGAATTTGCTTGAACACGTTTAAGGAAAATAAATGAAACGAATTGATTTTGATCAATTCTCCAGATCAAGATGGCTAAGGTAAGTGATGGGCATGACGGACTCTAAAATGGATCCCAATTCTTTGTTAATAGAGCGTTTTAAAGCGTTTTATCTTGATGTAAAGCATCCAAAGCTAGACAAAATAGATGACGTATATACAGAAGATGTATTGTTTAAAGATCCTGTCCATGAGCTACGTGGTGCAGAAAACTTGCATGCTTATTTGTCAGAGATGTGTGTCAACGTTCACAGTGGCCGTTTCGAATATTTAGATCAAATTGTGTCCGATAATACGGCCTACATAAAATGGAATATGCATTTCAAACATCCAAAACTAGGCAATAAAACCATTACTGTTCGCGGCATTAGCCAGGTGCAATTTAACGAGCGTATCTATTTTCATGAAGATGTTTATGACCTTGGTCAGTTGATTTATGAGCACGTGCCTTTGTTGGGTGCTGTGGTAAAAGGCTTAAAAAAGCGCCTAGCGAACTAAGGAGAGTCCTATGAGTCAGGCAATGGATAAAAAAGTCGTTTGGATAACCGGAGCAAGTTCTGGTATAGGGCTTGCTTTAACTAAGCGTTATCTAGAAGACGGCTGGCGAGTGTTAGCTAGCGCAAGAAAGTCCGGTGAGCTTGAGGATCTATTAGAAGCGTTTGATAGCTTAGCCTTTGTGCCCTTTGACATGACCGATGACAGTCAGATCGAAGCGGTTCATGATACTTTGAGTTCCTATTCTGCTCATTTAGATTGTGCTGTATTGAATGCAGGAACCTGTGAATATTTAGATATTAATGAACCAGATTGGAAAATGATGGATCGCATAATGTCGGTTAATTTCTTTGGTCTAGTGAACAGTGTTGAAGTGTGTTTACCTTTGCTTAAAAAAGCATCAAGTCCGCATTTGGTGGGTGTGAGTTCTCAAGCTGTACAAGCCGCCTTCCCTCAAGCTGAAGCCTATGGAGCAAGTAAAGCCGCTATTCGATATTTCTTATCTTCTTTACGAATGGATCTAAAGCAATTTAATGTCGATGTCACCTGTTTATTGCCGGGTTTTGTTGATACGCCTTTGACGCAGAAAAACACCTTTTCTATGCCGTTTCTAATGTCACCGGATGATGCCGCAAAACGAATGTTTAACGCGTTAGAGTCTCGTCCATTCGAGTACGCCTTTCCAAAACGGCTAACGGCCATGTTGTGGGCAGGAAGACATTTTCCTAAATTATGGCTTTCGATGTTGGCGCCAAAAACTAAATAACGATTTCAAATCTAAAAACACCAGTTCAGCTGGTAATCACAAAATATGTTTTAAGGGGACAATGAGTGAAAATTGCCATTATTGGATCAGGGATTTCCGGTCTAACCAGCGCTTATCTTTTACAGCAGCAACATGATGTGACGGTGTTTGAATCTGCAGAGCGGATCGGCGGCCATACTGCGACCGTACAAGTAGAAGAAGCAGGGAGTACTCGGGCAATTGATACTGGCTTTATTGTCTTTAATGACTGGACTTACCCAAACTTCATTCGTTTGATGGACGAGTTAGGTGTGAAATCTAAAGCAACAGAAATGAGCTTTAGCGTCAGCTGTCAGCGTAGTGGATTAGAGTATGGTGGAAACAACTTAAACACCTTGTTTGCTCAGCGTCGAAACCTATTGAACTTCTCTTTTATTGGCATGTTAAAAGACATCCTACGTTTTAATAAAGAAGCCATTTTTGACCTAGAAAGCGGCCAGTTAAAAGAAGGCGTGACGCTTGGCGAATATCTAAAAGAAAAGGGTTACGGTAGCCGCTTTGCGAGCCATTACTTGATTCCTATGGGAAGCGCTATTTGGTCGTCTACCTTGGATGAAATGATGGAATTCCCTTTGGTATTCTTCGTTCGTTTCTTTAAAAATCATGGTTTATTGAGCGTTAATGATCGCCCGCAATGGCGAGTAATCGAAGGAGGTTCTTCGGCGTATTTACAGCCTCTGGTTGAAAAGTTCAAAGACAGAATCGAGCTTGGGGCAGATATTACTCAAGTGCATCGCTCTGAAGATAAAGTCATTATTCATTTTGGTGATGGCTCAGCACAAATTTTTGATCAAGTGGTATTCGCTTGTCACAGTGACGAAGCCTTGGCTTTGTTAGCTGATCCCTCCCAAGACGAGCAAGCAGTTTTGGGTGCGATTCCTTATCGAAATAACGACGTGGTACTTCACACCGACACACGACTTTTACCTAAGAAAAAGCTGGCTTGGTCGAGCTGGAATTATCACCTCGGCACGGATCGAACTAAACCTGCAACCCTTAGCTACAACATGAATATTCTGCAGCATTTTTCCAGCGACACGACTTATGTGGTGACCTTGAATCAGACGGATATGATCGCGGAAGACAAAATAGTTGGGCGCTTTCAGTATTCTCATCCTACCTTTACTTTGGAAGGCATCAAGGCTCAGGACCGTTGGTCAGAGATAAATGGTGTGAACAAAACATGGTTCTGTGGTGCCTATTGGCGCAACGGATTTCATGAAGATGGTTGCTGGAGCGGTGTTCGTGTCGCGAATGGACTTGGTGTTTCATGGTAGATTTTGTTCCTAAGCACAGTGCTATTTATCAGGGAATGGTGCGTCATCGTCGCTTCACTCCACGCGAACATGCGTTTCGTTATCGTGTTTTTATGATGTATTTCGATTTAGACGAGTTAGACGATGTGTTGGCGATGTGTCCTTGGTGGTCAATGAAGAATTGGTCTCTCGCTCGATTCTGTCGGAAGGATTATTTCGGGAACCAATCTCTTTCCATTAAACAATCGGTGTTGTCGGAAGTGAATGATCGTCTGGGGCTGAAGTTATCTGGCTCTGTGCGCATGCTGACCAATTGCCGCTACTTTGGCTTCATCATTAACCCCATTACCATCTATTACTGCTTTGATGAAAATGAGCAGCTGCAAGCCATGTTGCTTGAAGTGACAAACACGCCTTGGAACGAGAAAATACCTTACGTTTTAAAATGTGATCCAAGCGATCAAATGCAGCGTATTCAATTCAATAAGGCAATGCATGTGTCGCCTTTTCATCCGATGGAACATTTTTACGATTGGCGCAGCAATGTTCCGAATAAGAAGTTAGCTGTACACATGCAGAACAAAGAATTAGAGGGTGAGCAATGTGTGTTTGATGCCACATTGTCGCTGACTCGAATGACACTAACGTCAAACTCCATGGCTAGGGTGCTGTTTAATTACCCTGTCATGACGATGAAAGTCGCATTCGGTATTTATTGGCAAGCACTTAAGCTTTGGATGAAGAAAGTCCCTTTTTATTCACATCCGAATTCATCGTCTACCACTACTAAATTGAAATAATAAATTAAGTAGAACAAATGCATTAGGAGACTAACAAGTATGAACTCCGTCAGTATGGATAATCAAAAAGTGAGAAAAAATCGCACAACAACATGGTTTGATAATTTAGCCCGCAAAATGGTCTTTACTATGCTGGGTAAATTGGAAGTGGGTCATCTTACGTTGGAAGAGAATGGTGAAACCTATTCCTTTGGTGAAGCGAAAGATAATACTCAATACATTGCTCATATTCATGTTCACGATATTCATGCTTACCGAGATGTATTCCAAAACAGCAGTATCGGTGCGGGCGAAGCTTATATGAAAGGCTGGTGGTCGTCTTCAGACGTTGTTGGTGTTATTCGTTTGATGGTCGCTAACCTGAATTTAATCAATAAAATGGACGCGAAACGCCCAATCTGGAGCCGTATCGGTGCCAAAATTGTACACAAGTTAAATGCTAATACTAAAAAAGGCTCAAAGGACAATATTTCTGCTCATTATGATTTGGGTAATGACTTTTTCTCTTTGTTTTTAGATCCAACCATGATGTATTCCTCCGCGGTTTATCCTCAGATTAACTCCTCTTTAGAAGAAGCGTCGGTGAATAAACTGGATCGTATTTGCCAAAAACTTCAGCTTAGTGAAGATGATCATCTTTTAGAAATTGGCACAGGCTGGGGCGGGATGGCGATTCATGCCGCGAAGCATTATGGTTGCCAAGTGACTACTACGACTATCTCGAAAGAGCAGTACGAATTTGCCAAAGCGCGGGTTGAAGCCGAAGGCTTGCAAGACAAGATCACTTTGTTGCTTGAAGATTATCGTGATCTTCAAGGCCAATACGACAAACTCGTATCTATCGAAATGATAGAAGCGGTCGGCCACGAATACTATGACAGTTATTTTTCTAAGTGCAGTGCGCTATTGAAACCGCACGGTGTCATGGTGATTCAAGCTATCACTATTGCTGATCAGCGCTATGATTACGCACGCAGCTCTGTGGACTTTATCCAGCGTTATATTTTCCCTGGTGGTTGTTTACCATCCAACCAAGTGATTGCTCACAAGATTGCTTCTAAAACAGACATGCAGATTGTCGGGCTAGAAGACATCACTGAACATTACGCGAAAACTCTTGCGGATTGGCGTACACGTTTTCATGCGGCACGTCGTGAAGTAACCGACATGGGATTCGATGATGTGTTTTGTCGCATGTGGGACTTTTATCTAGCTTATTGTGAAGGTGGTTTTAAAGAGCGAGCCATTAGTACAGGACAGTTTGTTTTTGCTAAGCCGGATCATCGCTTGTCGATTGGCACTAAGTAAATGGAGTAAATGGCATGAAACCTTTGATGAATGCCATTTTGTTTCAAGTCGTTTGGTTTGTCTGCTTGCTTGCTGGTAATGCTTGGGCATTGGTCGCCACTTTGGCTTATCTTTTTTTGCATGATCGCTATTTTATGCATTCTCGTAGAGAATGGCGTCTGCTGTTTTCCTTCCTAGCACTAGGTGTCGTCATTGATGGTACTTTGTTTCAAATCGGAGTGTTTTCATCGAACGTAACATTGTTTGGACAAACAGCATTGCCGCCCATTTGGTTGCTCTGTCTTTGGGTTTGCGTCGGTACCTTATTTGCTCATAGTTTGGCTTTTTTGCGCTCACGTTATGTTTTGAGCGCTGTAATGGGCGTAGTTGGGCCAACGATGAGTTATTTTGCTGGTGCTAATTTAGCCGGTATCAGCTTGGCAGAACCTGTGATCTTGACTCTTTTTATAGTAGCGATTATTTGGTCTTTGGTGTTACCGTTGGGCGTATGGCTTTGTGAAAAATGGGCCTTGTTTCAAAGAGAGCATTAGTTAAAAAGTGAGGATAGATAAGAAAATGAAGCGTTCTTTCGTATTTTTTCCGCAGCAGCGGTTTTTTATAGCAGCCCTTTGTGCCTTCTTCTTTAGCTCTTTCTGTTTGGCCGATACATCTTTTTCAAAAATAGTAGGCAGTGCTTATAGTGTGAAAACAGGTGCTTTGTTGTATAGAGAAACTCACGAGAAACTCAGCGACGAAGCTTACAATGTAGAATATTCAGAGCCTGATGGTCGTGTTTTTGGGCATAAAAAACTCGATTTTTCTCAGTCGAAGATGACACCTAGCTTTTCTCAGGTTAATGAGCGTAATGGCGAAAAGATTGGAGTCACTCAGTCTGGTGGGAAATTAAACATCGTTTATCAAGAAAATCGTGCTGCTAAAGAAGAAAAAGCCTCTGTGAAACTTGCGGCAGGTATGATTGTCGATGCTGGCTTTGATGCATTCATCAAACAGTACTGGGATGCCTTAGAAGCAGGTAAAAACATGGATATTGAATATCTAGTGCCCAGCAAACAAACAACCTTTTCCTTCCGTTTTAGCAAAGCCTCCTGTGTGGAAGGTACTGCGGACGGCGCTCAGTGTTTCGCACTTACTCCAGTATCTTGGTTGGTAAAATTGGCGGTCGATCCTATTGTGGTTGCTTATGACCCAGCAGACAAAAGATTATTACGCTTTACTGGTCGAGCAAATATTTGTGATGAACAAGGTAAATATCAAACAGTCGATATTCAATACCATTATATGTAATTTATTTTCAACGTTAGCTTAGGAGAAGTAAGTAATATGAGACATCTGTTCCGATCTGTTACGGGTAAACTCACTGTTTTACTGTGTGTATTATTGCTTACGGCATGCTCTACGTCTGATGTGTCTTTGTACGCTAAAAATGAGCCAAAGTTTGACTTACAAAGTTTCTTTACTGGGCCTTTAACTGCGCATGGCATTTTGAAAAATCGTAGCGGTGAAGTGACTCGTTATTTCAATGCTACGTTAGAAGGTCGTTGGAAAGGTGGTGTTGGCATATTAGCTGAGAAATTTGTGTTTGATGATGGTGAAATCCAACATAGAACTTGGATTATGACGCCAAATGAGCAGGGCGAATACTCAGCAACAGCGAATGATGTAGTTGGATCTGGTGACATTAAAATATCCGGTAATGCCTTGTTTATGAATTATGTCTTACAAGTTCCCTATGATGGTGACTTAATCGATGTGAATGTTGATGATCGTATGTACATGGTAAAAGAAGGTGTGGTTATCAACGAATCTGTGATGAAAAAATTTGGGGTCGAAGTGGGTTACTTAACTATTGTTATTGAAAAAACACCTCAACAGTACTGAGTAATTTAGTGGTATTCTGACTTTTTACCCAGAAATGAATAATGCTTAAGAGACTTTATTACTAAGCTGGATAGAGGTAGTGAGTGTAAGGATTATCTTCTAGGTTATGCATAAAAGACTGCTTTAAAGCGGTCTTTTTTATTGGTACTTTTAAATATCTGTGTAATTATGCGGATATTTTCATGACCCTATAAATAGTATGTTTATGTGGTTAGATTAAGTATGTTGTTAGATATTAAATGTAGGGAGGCGGCTTTGTGTTTAAAAATATCAGTGCATTAATGCCCTCGAAAAAAAAAGTACTTTCTTTTTATGGCCTTCTATCCCTATTTCTCATTCTGACCCTTTTCACTTTAGGGCTTTATCTTTCTTTATTAAACGATTTAGAAAATAAAACCACAGCCGCTAAACGTGCTTTATCTGAGCGAATGGATGGCATTTTTACTGAGCTAAAGCAGGTTACAGATGATGCTGATTTGTCATGTGACAGGGATAATATCAAGCTGTTACGTCGAGCAACATTTTATTCGCCCACCTTTAAAGAGATTGGCTTATTTAACTCTAATTTTAAGGTTTATTGCTCTAATCTAGGTCCCGCTAATATCAAGATATATGACTCTATTATCTCTCGTATTAAAGGTAGTGCAGATAGAAAAACGGTTTCACTCATGCGCTCTAATACCTTGAGTGAGTCGACTTTTTTTGCTTTTTATCAAAGAAGCGACGGTCTTGGTGCTAATGGGCTAGCTCCACCAGATAGGATTGCCATCAGCGTTGATATAATACTCTTGCCAGATTATTTCTATGAGTTGACTCTGGGCAAGCAAATTCTTTCTTCCAATAGAGAAGGTATTGATTCAAGTGTTATGGCTGAACAAGAAGCGTCTTTGGCTGATTGGTCTATGTCATTGGTCGTACTTTTGCCTTCAAGTCTATACTGGCGGCACTTCTGGTCGCTCTTGCCGGTTATGCTAATTTGTTGGGCGCTGTTGTTAGCTGCATTTTTTATCGGGCATTTCGTACTGGTTTATTATCGTCGTTCTTTGCGCCACTGCATCAAACGAGCGATTAAAAGTGAGACCATGGAAGTACACTTCCAGCCTATTGTTTCGCTTAATGCTGGTTGCTTTCATGAAATGGAAGCGCTTATCCGTTGGCGTTCCTTTCGCCATGGTCAGGTTTCGCCATTGGTCATTGTAGATATGGCAGATCGACTTGGCCTGATTGATGACCTTACTTGGATGGTAATTCGAAAAGTTGGGGACTTTTATAGAGAGTATCCGGAGCAATTACGTAATATAAAAACGGCTGTCAATGTTGATAGACACAGCTTACTTAAAGACGGTTTTGCTGACACCTTGGCTACTATTCTTGAAGAGTACCCAGAGTTAAAAGGTCGACTAGGGCTGGAAGTCACTGAAACCAGTGCATTAAACGCTGTGGAGTTGCCTTTGATGGTGAGTCGTTTTGAACACATTAAAGCCTTGGGTGTCGGTTTGTCCGTGGATGATTTTGGAACGGGCTATGCAGGTTTAGATTTTCTTCGGCGTTTCCCATACGACACATTAAAGTTGGATCAAGTCTTTATTGCTAGTTTGAAAGATGATCAATTTACCCGTCAGATACTTACCTCGGTTACCAAATTAGCAAAAGAGTTAAACATGGAGCTGGTGGCTGAAGGTGTTGAGCGAGAAGACCAATTAAACGCAGTTCGAGAACTTGGCGTAGACAGAGTGCAAGGTTACTACTTCTGCCGGCCTTTACCGAAAGAGCAAGTTATTGCCTGGTTTGAAGAAAACACTATTAAATAAAGACGCTATTGCGATACTAGATTGTATTATGTGTCCGCTTCTCTTACCCTCTATCGCTCAATTTCTACGCTCAAGGTTTTTACAATATGGCAACTCTGGTTTTTCGGCTTAAATATGTTCCTGATGAGGAAGCGGATGATATTCGTCAACTATTAACCGACCACGATATTGCCTTCTACGAAACCACTGCAGGGCGCTGGCAAATTTCCATGGCTGGTCTGTGGGTAAAAGACAAAGAGCAAGCCATCAAAGCAAGAGAGTTAATTCGAGAAGACCAAATTGCCCGAGCTCAAACCATGCGTCCCATCACTTTTGGGCAATGGATATTGGGTTATTTACAACACGCTCGTCAGAATCCTACGGAAGCAATTTTTACTCTAATCGCCGTGTTGATTATTTTAGGTATTTCAATTATTCCATTTACGTTATGGCTGTAACCGCCTAAAGCTTTGAAGATCAAATTAAGCCGCTTCACTGAGTGACTTTGTTAGTAACGCGGCTTTACGCTGAACTCTTGCACTAATCAATTGCACGTTAATCGCACTGACGATAACAATTAACATTCCAAATAAACTTAACAAGTCAGCATGAGATGAGCTAATACTGCTCGTCCACCATCCAAAGGCGACACAAAGCTCGGTCAGTATAAATGCCATTACAGGCGTCAAAGCAACAGACGCGCTTACTTGCACTGTTTGCCAATAACGCATGGCTTGCGCAAAAGCGCCATAAGCGATAAGTGTATTAAGACAGCAAAATGCCGCAATCCAAGCATCATCAGAAGACATCTTTAATAGCTCGCTTGGCGATGAAAATGGCAGCATAACGATCAAGGCATAAATATAAATCGCCAGTAAAATATTGGACGGTGCTAGATGTTTGAACAAAGATTTTTGCAGTAATGCATACATAGACCACGCTGCGGCAGACATTTGAACAATAGCAAAACCAACCCAAATTGAGCCTTGACCACCTTGCCCAAAAATAGGGTGGAAGAATACCAACATCCCTAGACCTATTCCCACAAAACATAGCCATTGTTGCCAGTTAATGTTTTCTTTCAGAAAGAACAAACCACCTAAGGCGAGAAACAACGGTGCAATTTGAAAACTCAATTGCGCTGAACCCGGTAATAAAAAGTTCAAGCTCCACGCAAAGCTGGTGTAGTTAATAATCAAAAAGGTTCCTGCAGCGAAAAGACGTAGCCAGTCATTTTTAGACAAGGATTTAAATTCTCCTAGCTTGCCGCGTTGCCATTGCCATAAGCCCAATATGATACCCGCTATAGAAAAGCGCAGCCAAGTCAGAGTAATCGGATCGGAAAATCCACCTGATAGTTTAAGAGCAATAGGAAGCATTCCCCAAAACAGCACGGTAACAGAACTAAAAAAGAGGCCGTACAAGAAAGTCTGTTTTGCAGTTAACATGGCAGTAGCCTTTTAAATTAAGTGAACCAGAAATGCCATAATGGCTTCCCCCCTCTGTTAAATCCAATGCATAATAGTTCTAATCATTATGCATAAATCGAGATTTGGTCATGATCCCTAGTTCGCTACAACATTTGGATCTTAAATCCTTAACTGGACTTCTATATTTATTGGAAGAGCGTAACGTTGGCCGGGCGGCGGATCGCCTGTATTTAAGCCAATCAGCCATGAGTCGATTGCTTAATCGACTACGTGACGCTTTTGATGATCCTTTGTTTATTCGTACCTCAAAAGGCATGGTGCCAACATCAAAAGCATTAGCACTAGAAGCGCCATTAAAGTTAATGATGGAACAAATGGCGGGGCTGGAGTCTCCTCCAGACTTTCAACCGCAAAGCAGCAACCGTGTTTTCCGCTTACAAACCACCCATTATCAGGCTCAAGCCTATGTGCCAGCTATAGCGGAACGCTTTTACCAAGAAGCGCCATTCGCCTCTTTGGAAACAACGACTATTACTGAAACCAGTTTAATCAGTCAAACCGAGCATTCTGTCGATGTGGTGTTATGTAGTGAATACATTGAGATTCCGAATACCTACCGCAAAGTTTTGTTGGGGCGTGAAAAGTTTCGCTGCATCATGTCGAATAATCACCCACTTGCTAAGCAAGACAAAATTAGTCTTGATGAATATTTAAGCTTTTCCCATGTGCTGGTTAGTATGGGCGGAACTCGACGCGTGGTGAGTGATTTTGTTTTGGCTGACAGGGCCCATGAACGGCGTTTTGCATTTCGTACGCCGTACTTTTTGTCTGCGTTAGAAACAGTAGGGCGTACTTCGTTGTTAATTAGTACCAGCGGTTTATTGGCAGAGCGATTTTGTGATCAATTTAACCTTACAATGAAACCGCTGCCCGTTGAATTTCCTGATTCAAAATATTTTTTAAGTTGGCCAAAAAGTATTGAGCGAGACCCTGCCGTTGAATGGTTTAGAAAGCTCACAGAAGAGGTGGCAAAAAGCTTAATTCCTTACCCAGAACCGTAACCTTCCAGCACATTTAGTCCAAGCTGAGGAATTCGGTTATACTCGCGTTTTGGTTTAAAACAATGGCATCACAGTGGTCTTAAAAAGCAAGAATACGAAAAGCAAACGCACCAATAAATTAGAGCTTCATCCTCGTAACCCGCATCGTGCGCGCTACGATTTTGCCCTATTGGCGGATTCTTGCCCTGAATTATCTGGTTTTATTCAACTCAATCAATACGGTAATGAGTCAGTGGACTTTGCCAATCCTGATGCGGTGAAAACCTTAAACCGTGCCTTGCTTAGTCATTTCTATGGTGTTGCCTTTTGGGATATTCCACCGGGTTATCTTTGTCCACCTATTCCTGGGCGAGCGGATTACATTCATTATTTAGCTGATTTACTGGCCGCCAGTAATCAGGGCGTGATTCCTCGTGGCAAAGGTATAAAAGTTTTGGATGTTGGTGTTGGTGCAAACTGTGTGTATCCGATTATTGGTCATCAAGAATATGGCTGGCAGTTTGTTGGTTCCGATGTGAATCCTGTTGCTGTGGCAACCTGTGACACCATTGTGAAATCTAACGCTTGTCTCAAAGGCGTGATTAGTGCGCGCTTGCAAACTCAACCCACTAAGCTTTTTGATGGTGTGTGGAAGGAAAAAGATCGCTTTGATTTGACCTTATGTAATCCGCCATTTCATACCAGCGAATCGGCAATGATTGACGAATCTCAGCGAAAATGGCGTGGTGTGAAAGGCAAAACAACGACGACGGAAAAGCCTGTGCTGAACTTTGGCGGTACAGCCGCAGAATTATGGTGTGATGGCGGCGAAGCTGGCTTTGTCTCGCGCATGGTAAAAGAAAGTGTGCAGTACGCTGATCGTTGTTTTTGGTTTACCTCTTTAGTGGCGCGTCAGGGCAATTTAGAGGCGATTTATCGCACATTAAAGGAAGTCGGTGCTCGCCAAGTGAAAACGATTGAAATGGCGCAAGGCCAGAAAATTAGTCGATTTGTCGCGTGGAGTTTCCTCGGAGACGATCAAATCGACTACTGGAAAGGCAATTATTGGCAAAGCTAATCTCTTAGTGTGAATTCCCCGCGAAGAGAGGCTAAACGGCTTCCGTTGATCTTGTAGGTCGCGCATTTATGCCGACAAAAAACTCACCACGACAAATTACGTCTTGTCGGGCTAAAGCCACGACCTACAAAAACCAATATAAATCAACCAATTGTAGGCTAGTTAGACATGACAAACGTAGGTGTTTGCCATGTAGTTCGCTTGGTTAAAGTGCGGAGGCGATTTCGGCAGCAAGGCGAGCGTTGTTAAACACCAGCTGAATATTACTGGCTAAACTGTCGCCACCGGTTAATTCCGCCACGCGTGCTAGCAAGAAGGGGGTGGACTCTTTACCTGCTACGCCTTGTGCTTCCATCTCTGTTAATGCCTGATTAATAGCAGCATCAATGGCCGCTTTATCCATCGCAAACTCTTCCGGAATTGGGTTCGCGATAATCGCTCCACCGTGCAATTGCATTCCCCATTTTGCCTTAATAAAGTCGGCAATATCGCCAGCAGACTGCATGTTGTAATCTACTGTTTGATCACTTTCGCGAGTATAAAAAGCAGGCAGCATATCGGTTTTATAGCCTAATACTGGCACGCCTTGAGTTTCCAAATATTCACGTGTTAGAGCAAGATCAAGAATCGACTTTGCGCCGGCACAGACAACGGCTACATTAGTTTTGGCCAACTCCTGTAAATCCGCTGAAATATCAAAGGTTTGCTGTGCGCCGCGGTGAACGCCACCAATGCCACCAGTGGCAAATACTTTAATACCAGCCATTGCCGCAATAATCATTGTCGCTGCAACCGTGGTTGCACCGTGTTGTTTTTGTGCGACAACAAAGGGTAAATCACGGCGTGAGCATTTGGTCACAGACAAGCCAGCTTTTGCCAAAGTATCAATTTCATCATTACTTAATCCCGCTTTCAGGCGGCCATCAATAATGGCGATAGTCGCAGGAACGGCGCCATTATCACGGATGATTTGCTCTACTTTCTTGGCAGTTTCGGCATTTTGTGGCCACGGCATGCCATGAGAAATAATGGTGCTTTCTAAGGCGACAACAGGTTTTCCTGCCGCAATGGCTGCGGCAACATCTGGGTGTATGTCTAGGTATTGATTCATAGTTTTTCTATCCATTGAGTTACATTTTGAACAGTAAGTTCTGGGTGATTTGCGTGAGGGCTTTCTAATGTCATCGCGGCGCAAGCCAGAGCAAAAGATAGAGCCTGATCGAGGTTTTTGTTCTGCTGACGAGCACTTATATAACCTGCCAACAATGCGTCACCGGCACCGCTGTCGCTAACTGATGAGCTTGGGTGGCAAGCTTTGCGTTGGCTGTATTCTACGTTAGCAAAAAGCACGCCTTGGCTACCAAGGCTGAGCAATATTTCTTCAACGCCAGCGTTAAGTAAGGCTTCTGCTAGTTTTTCTGGTTCTGTTTCATTGCTATCAAGAATGGCTCTAGCTTCATCTTGATTGACTTTTAATAGGCTCAATTGCGGCAAGATAGAGCGTAATCTAGGCGCTTTTGCGGTGGACACTGCATCGGCAATAAAGCGTGCCGACAGAGGTTGTTTTGCCAACCATTCGATAACCTCGGCTGACAAATTCGCATCGATAATAATGCTGTAAGCGCTTTGTAATAATGCCTGCTTGCTACTAAGTTTTTGCTCATCTAGTGTGTCAATGATGCGCATATCAGCAATCGCTGCTTGCAACTGACCATTATCATTGTTGATGGCTAAGTAAGTACCCGTTGGTAAGGTGTCATGACGTAAAACGTTATGGGTTTCGACGCCACTTAAACGAGTTTGCTCAATAAGCCAATCTCCGCGTTGATCCAGTCCAATGGGGGCGACCAAATGTACATGTTCACCCAGACGAGCTAAGTTTTCAGCGATATTTCGACCGACTCCGCCAGGGCTCTGGCTAATGGTTCCTGGGTTTGAATCACCAGATTTTAAGGTCGCGTTGCTATGACCATTGATATCGACATTGGCACCACCGAGAACAACATAAGCGTTTTGTTCGGCGAGTAAGTAGCCTTTCCCTAGGATATAACCCTGTCGAGTGAGTTGCATTATATGCCCTGCAACCGATTCTCTGCTCATACCTAGTCGATCGGCAATCGCTTGTTGTGAGGCTAGAGGATCTAATTTGATGGCTTCGTAGACGCGATAAGTTTGCTCTTTCATATGGCCACTAACAGAAGTTTAAAAAAATAACTTAAGTTAATTTTTGTTGATATACAAGTGTATTAGGTCTGATATAGCATAAACATGTTATAAGCCCTATTATTCTTGATCATCCGTTGTGTTTTTGGAATTTAAGCTAAGCAGGCTAGGTCATTAGCATTAAAGAGGTTTTAAGGTGTTAAAAAGCTTTCAAGCACGACTCATTATGTTTGTCTTAGTGTTGCTTGCGCTGGTTCAATTAGGAACGGCGTTAGCTGTATTGTCGTCTCTAAAAGAGGATAACTACAGGCAAGGCGTTCATTCCATCGACGTATCACGCAATGTCTTCGATTTATTTTTAGAAGCACGCGCAGAACAGTTAACCAAAGGCGTTGAAATATTGACCTCTGACTTTGGTTTTAAGCAAGCGGTAGCGACCAGAGAAACCGGCACAATTCGTTCTGTTTTACAAAATCATGGT
This sequence comes from Marinomonas lutimaris, assembly GCF_019426345.1. Lineage (GTDB taxonomy): Bacteria > Pseudomonadota > Gammaproteobacteria > Pseudomonadales > Marinomonadaceae > Marinomonas > Marinomonas lutimaris. The sequence goes on along the minus strand of NZ_JAHLLW010000011.1, from coordinate 27,944 downwards.
GCGCGAATAAACGCGGATATCTCACTTCTTGTTTCCCCTCAAGGTGAATTGATTACGGCCACTCAAGAGCTGAATATTAACAATACGATTGCAGAGCTAGTTTTTGCCGCACGTCGTTCAGGTGGTTCATCCATCAGTACTATGATTGCCTTTGATAATCGTGCTTATCAGCTGGTTTTGGTGCCTATAAAAGCACCCAATGTAGTGGCGTGGGTTGGGATGGCTTTTTTGCTAGATCAAGCTTTGGCTGAGCAGATTAAAAATGTCACAGGATTAGACATCAGTTTTGTCTATGAAGTTGATAATGAACACTCTCTTTCTGGTGGATCGACCCTGCCGTTAGAAGAGAAAGATGCTCTACTGAAGGATATTGGTAACGTTGAAAGTATTCTTAAATCTCCCGTTTTTTCTAATGATGAAAAGTATCTATCGCTCGGTGTAGATCTTGGGATGCCAAATCAATGGGGCATTATTCATCTGCCTTACGGTCCTTGGCTACAGAGTTACAACAACACTCGTAACCAGTTAGTTTTGATCTTTACTGGTGCGCTGGCGCTGGCGCTGCTTTTTGGTATTGCTCTTGCCCGAAATATGACTCAGCCGATTAGCCGTTTGGTCGACTACGCCAAGCAAATTGGTCAGGGTGGTAATAAAGAAAAAATTAGTGCGCCGAGTATGGTTGGCGAATTTGGCGTTTTATCCCATACCATGAAGACAATGCAAGACTCGATTATTAATAGGGAAGAAGAGCTGACCTATCGAGCTTCCCATGATCAGCTCACAGGTTTGTTCAATCAGAGTGCAGTAGAGCAGTATTTAAGCGACACATTACCCAAAGAACAGGGTGGTTTAGTGCTTGTTAATATTCGTCACTTTAAAGATATCAATAATATGTTGGGATTTGATGTCGGCAATGCCTTGCTTTCAAAAGTGGCGGAACGTCTTCAAACATGGGGGCATGATGCCAATATGTTGGCTCGATTAAGCGGTGATAAGTTTTTGCTGATTTTTGGTCGTCCAATAACTGAGCAAGATTGTAGCGATTTAAAATGTCTGTTTAGTGAAGAGTTTGAAGTAGAAAAAGGCTCTGGAATTCGTCTTGATATTAGTATTGCTATATTGCCATTTGAACATGCTACGGCCAGTGTAAATAGCGCCATGCGCCGCTTGGATATTGTGGCTGATGAAGCACGAGAATCAAGCGAGTTATGTGTTTTTTATGAAGTCGGTCAGGATGAAAACCACCGTCGTCAGCTGACAATTATCCGAGATCTGCCTAGTGCGTTGAAGAGCAACCAACTGTTTGTTGTTTATCAACCTAAAGTGGGTTTAGCAGATAATGATTGCAATGAAGCTGAAGCTTTGATTCGCTGGATTCATCCCGAATTAGGTTTTCTTCCACCCGATGAGTTTATTTCTTTGTTAGAACACGCTGGCAGCATCCAACAGTTAACAAAATGGGTGCTGAATACTGTGTTGTCCCAACTGAGTAAATGGTGGGCAGAAGGGCTTGAGATACGTGTAGCAGTCAATTTATCTGCTCATGATCTGTTAGACGAACAATTGCCATTTATTGTGTCTGAAGCATTGCTAGCGAATCGTTTACCAACTCGTGCTTTGGCGCTAGAAGTCACAGAAAGTGCCGTAATGAAAGATCGAGCGAAAGTTATTAATGTCTTGAAGGCTTTGCAAGAAATGGGCGTTCACCTTGCTATTGATGATTTTGGTACGGGACAGTCATCATTAGCTTATTTGCGTGAGTTACCGGTGAATGAAGTAAAAATCGATCGAGCTTTTATCCAATTTATTGATAGCAATAAAGGCGACGAGTTTATTACCAAGGCGACCATTGAGCTGTCTCACAGTTTGGGCTTTCAGGTAACCGCTGAAGGCGCTGAGAATGCGGAGGGAACGGCGCTTTTAAGACAATATCATTGTGATAAAATACAAGGCTATTTTTTCTCTAAGCCTTTGGTTGCAGAAGAGTTCTTTAAATGGCGTGAAGCTTTTCATAAACGATAAATGACAATAAGAGATCAATCTTACACGCCGCTAACGTGAGGTTATTCCAATATGTTGCTTTTGATACGGATGGCATTGCTATTATTGTTGGTGGTAGGCGTAACACTATTAGGTATTGTGTTTTGTCTGCTTACCTTATGGTCTAAAAATCGCGTGTACTATTTAGGTCGAGTGTTTGCCCAAATTGGCCCTCTGTTTGGGTTATCGGTCGAAGGTCGAGTGGCCGAATCTGCAAAAAATATTCCCCAAGCTGTTTACGTTGCTAACCATCAAAATAATTTTGATTTGTTTACCTTGGCTGTCGTCGTTCCCAAAGGCGTGGTGACAGTAGGTAAAACCAGCTTACGTTGGATTCCTTTCTTTGGCGCTTTGTATTGGGCCAGTGGTAATTTTTTGATAAATCGAGAAAATCGTAAACAGGCGCTTGCCACCATAGATCAAATTGTCTTTAGCATGAAAAAAACTGGCTTATCTATTTGGATGTTTCCTGAGGGTACACGCAGTCGAGGGCGTGGTTGGTTACCCTTTAAACGTGGTGCTTTTCATGCTGCTGTACAAGCGGGTGTTCCTGTTGTCCCCGTTGTGTGCAGCAGTACGCATGGGCAAGTGGGTTTGAATCGCTGGGATAATGGCAAAGTCATTGTTGAAATGTTGCCGCCAATAGACACAACAGGGCTACATGAAAGTGATGTCATGAATCTGTTAGAGACTTGTGAAAAGCAGATGCATGAAACACAGTTGCGTTTGGATCAGGAACTTCTGAATCAACAAAACTAGCTTTGATTCTTATTAGAGCTTTTATCTGAGTTAAGGATTTTTTCTAGTACGGTTTGTAAGCCTTGTTTACTTGAGTGGGTATCTGGCAAACTTTGCTTTTCCCATTCTGGGTGTTGTTGAGCTTGTTTCCAATAAGGTTTAATTTGGTCAATCAGATCATCGTCTTGGGCTTGATTAGCAAGTTCGTAAGCTTGCTGAGAAGCATGACCACGCTGATGTAAATGGTGAATCACCGTTAAACCACGAAGACATAAAAGCGTTAACGTAGCTTTATCAAGACACAGATAATAGCGCTTGGTAAATTTGCTTTTTAGTGTGTCTTTGTAATGTTGGCCTGTTTTCCATGTGGCACCTAAAATAGCGCCAATTGTCGTCGCGGTGCCTAGTGTTAAACCTGCCGACATCACATCAATACCAGCGCCAATTGCCGCGCCAGTTAATGCGCTGGTACTGGTTTCTATTCCCCATTCTTTTAATGTATCGGCATCAAAAATATCTTGTTGCCAGCGATCATTTTTAATCGCCAGTGGTGTGGCTTTTAAGTCTTCTTCTTGAAACTCATAAAGGCGCAATAATCCGGCGATATAACGGCTTTCCAATGTTCGAATCTTACCTTCGAAAGCTGATGACTCGCTGACTGTTGGCGGGTAGTTTGAGCACTCAATGCGAGTACAAGCCGCTTTTAGTATTAATTCGGCTAATTGATTCGCCGCCATAGTAAGGCGTAATTGTGCGGCTTCTTCTCGTGATTCAATTAGGTGTTTGATGGCGTCATAATCTTCCGGCATCAGGCTTTGAATACTTTGATATAGACGTTTTTCATCCTCGAAATAAAAAGCCACCGTGTCGTATTTTATCACCGCATGCAAATGGCGTTCTGCTAAGACTTTACGCCAAGCTTCTAGATGAGCACTTGGCGACGCGCTAAAATTCAGGATAGGAATAATGGGTTTATTCGCGCTGGCCAATAACGCCAGTTCATCTAGATACTTGCCGAGAGGTGCCTGGCGAATATCAATCACGTATAAGATGATATCTGCCTTGGTTAATTGCTTAAGGATTTTCGCTTCTTGCTCAAACTCGTCTTGTGCAAAGTGGCTTTCACAAAATGGCTGTAACCAGTCTGCGCCTTGGTAAGATCGGAATGCTTCTGAATGGCGGATTTGCCAAAGGCCAATGGAATCTTCAAAACCGGGTGTGTCGGTTAAGGTGATAACGGATTGTTGGCCAATTTTGATTTTCACACTTTCAACGTGGCGAGTGGTTCCAGCTCTATCGCTTACTTCACCAAAGTCTTGCTTACGCAACAAGGTACGGATCAGCGAGGTTTTGCCTGTGTTTGCGTGGCCAACGACCAAGAGAGATATCGACACGGCTTAGTCCTTATGCTTGAGTTGGGTAGAGTAAATGTGCGCTTCTTTGGCTAGGCGTTGCCAATCTTCGATAAATTTAGCCTTGCCTTGCTCTGCAATGACCATGGTCAAAGTCGAGTACGCCTTGCTGGCTTGGGTGAAAAATCGTCGTGTGCCGCGATCTGGGCTTTGTTCAGCGTTGACTAAAATATAAATAGGCTCTTCCTTGGATGAGGCTAAAAATTGATCTTGTTCTTCTCGGCTGTTTAGTAGCGAGACAGAACGCGCAGTATTTAAATAATCAGGTTTAGCATGACTCCATTCAAATAAAGCCCAATGTTGAGAAAAGGCGCTGTTTGCAAGAGTATCATTATTTGTACCGTCCGAATTCATCGGCGAGCGAGAGGCTTTATGATGGTCTGCATCTAAGATATTGCGGCTCTGGCTTTCCTGTTGGCGATAACGATTCTGAATGATTTTTTCTTGCGTACTGAGAGGCTGAATAGATCGCTTAAAGTGGTACATCCCCAAACAGATGGCGGTAAAAATTAGCCTCGGCAGCACGCCGTATATAAAAATACTTGCGAGTAGAAAGTTCGCCCAATGCTGTCTGGTGGCAGCGGTTTGTGAAATAAGATCGACGCGACTGGCGAGAATGTCTAATTGGTTAGGAAGAGCAATACCAAACCACTGTGGAATAGCGCTGAGCGTTTGCGTCAGTTGAATAAAAGCATCGTCGCTTAATAGCGTGGTTTCCCAGACAAAGTTGACTTGATTGGTCAGTAGCAAAAGCAGAGTCATGGCCCAACCTGCCAATAAATAACAGCCCCATGCACCATGAGAAAGACTGCTGATTAACCATTTATTCGAATGAGCAGGGCATTGCCAATGGATGTAAGCCGCACTCACATCTGTGTTTATATGTGAGTGCTTACTTATCTTACGATTAAGAAAAATCAGCAGGTTTAACAATATACCTTTACTTTCTGTGTGTTGTTTCATGGTGGCTATCATGGTAACAAACCAAACGACAAAATTTAGCGCATGAAATCCCAGCAAGATAATGAACAACCAAAAAATATTCACCTGATTGGATTGGCCTGTCGCAAAAGCGGGTGGCACAGCCATAAAACCCAGCAACAAAGAAACGATCAGCAACCCTAAAATTCCACGATTAAAGTAACGCTTTAGCTGTGTAAACTGAGCTAGATAGCTGGTGGATTTAGGTGATGCTTCTAGTTCTTTTAGCGCACTAGTTAGGTCGCTTGCGTGAGTCGACAATCGAAACTCGGTATGCGTTTCTAACCAAGCTGCTAGGGCGAGTTTGGCTTTGAATGTTGGGAAAGTCATGTTATCGCGTTGCTCTTTTCATAGATTCGTATGCACCCATTGTCCTCTTTATTACTTTGTTTTACTTGATGTTATTGATAAAGGCAAAGGTCAGTCACCTATCTTTAATTAAGTCTAATGTTAATGTTGTTGAGCTATATCAACAGGATAGTATTTATAAGTTATTAAATGCAGTATAAATGTAGGTAATTGTTACATCGAATTGATTCATCGTACAAAACCACTCTACTATGAGTTATACATTAGACACGGTGATTTTTGTTAGGAGACAATATTATGCGTTTTAATTCCATCAGGGTGAAAAGCTCTTTACCCGTTCTTGTGATGAGTATTACCTTTATTGTGGCCTTAGCTTCAATGGTGTATATCGTTAATCAGTTAGGCGCTGCTCTTAATGCGCAAGCAGATTCTTACGGAAAAGCCTCTGCAGTTATTCTGAATGCGGACCGAGATCTTTATCAAGCTAAGCTTGCTGAGCAACGTATTGTGGTTGGTGTGGGCAAGCTTGATGACGAAGAAAAGGATCGTGTTGAAAATGCCCAACAAGTAAAAGATCGTTTTAATTTATTTCGTCAGTACTTATCCGCCGAACCTCAGATTTATAATTCACTGGGCGACTTTGATAAAGCCTTTACGACTTGGTTAAACTCTTCTAACGCCTTTGTTGCATTAGACAAAAATGCTTCAACTTTTACTGCCGCTGAGCAAAAAGCCAATGCAGACTTTAGCGCTTTAAGAGGTATCCTCGATAAAGCGGGCGAAGCGGTAAATAACCATGCAGAAATGTCTAAAAAAGCCATAATAGAAGAAGAAAAAGCGTTTGAAAAAGTTGCCATTGTTATTGTTGCGATAGGTTTGCTGATTGCCGTTTGGTTTAGTTATAAAACGCCTAAAACCTTGGCTCACCAAGTGCGTTATTTAGGACAGCGTATTCGTGAAATATCGGAAGGCGACGGCGATTTAACTCAACGTATCGAATTTTCTACTAAAGATGAATTGGGGGATCTTGCTAATGAATTTAACGATTTTGTCGGTCGCCTAAGAGTTATTATTGCTAATATTCATAAACAGTCTGATGCGTTGGGAGAAATGACAGGTCAGTTAAATAGCGTCGCAATGAAAACTTCTGGAATTACGACCGCATTAGCGAATGCCTCTGCCTCTATTGTTAGCGCTGGTCATGAAATGGACATGTCTAACCAACAAATGGCGACGGTAGCACGTGATACTGCAGAAGAAGCGAAGACTTCTAATAGTTTGACGCAAAATGGTATGACTGCAGTCAATAAATCACAGCACGCGATTACTGAACTGGTTTCTGATATAGAGTTGGCACTAGGCCGCTCTGATGAATTACAAAAGAGTTCTGAGAACATAGCCTCTGTCTTAGAAGTGATTCGCAACATTGCAGAACAAACCAACTTGCTAGCATTGAACGCCGCAATTGAAGCCGCGCGTGCTGGCGAGCAAGGTCGTGGTTTCGCAGTGGTCGCCGATGAGGTTCGTACCCTAGCAACGCGTACCCAAGACAGCACCAATGAAATTGAAGGCATGATTGAGCAACTTAAGATTAATGTGTCTGAGTCGTCTAAAGCGATACAGAACAGCCGTGATAACGCTGGGTTTACTGTGGAGAATTTTGACGAAGTAACCAAGGTGTTCAATAGTTTGCAGGAATCCTTTGCGAAGGTTCAAGAGATGGCAGCGCAAACGGCACAAGCAACAGAAGAGCAATCAATTGTTGCTAATGACATCAACCAAAACATGGTGTCGTTGAAAGACCAAACTGATTCTGTTCAGTCTGTATCGGATCTTATCCAACAGCAGTCCAAAGACATTACTAAGCTGTATAAAAACCTTGATCACCAAGTTGGAAGCTTTAAAGTTTAGGTCTACCGCGTAACGTAAACTAAAACCGTTTATCGAAAGATAAGCGGTTTTTTCATTTATAGTCTGAGGTAAGTCGATTAAGCCATTCTTTTTAATGGCAATGGCGCCGCCGTTTTGACCGAGCGAATAGCAAAATGGCTTTGAATGTCTTTTACATGAGGTAAGGACTGTAAGGCTTTTAGAATACGCTCATAGTCTGGTAAATCCATTGCCACCACCTCTAATCGATAATCCGCAATGCCAGACACAAGATGCGCGCTGATAATGTCTTCCATCTCTAAAATCGCCTTCTCAAACACAATATGTTTATCGCCAGCATGGCTCTTCAAACGCACTTCCACAAACACCGTCATGGAAAATCCGGCTTTTTGACGATCGATACGTGCGTGATAACCCTCGATCACACCAGTGTCTTCCAATTGCTTCACGCGACGTAAACAAGGCGAGGGCGATAGGTGAATCTCCTCCGCTAATGCGACGTTGGTCAGGCGTCCGTCTGATTGCAGATGAGAGAGAATATCTAGGTCTGTTTTATCCATATTGGCACACTTAGTAATTTATAGAATTGAATTGAGTGTTATATGCTAAAAAGTAGCCTTTCTTGAGGGTAAATAGCAAGGACATGCTCGCGGATGAGAGCAGATAATAAAGCTATCGATTTCCCGCGAGGTGGTTATGCCCCAAACAGTCACACAACACACATCATCAATATCCGCTCAAGAGCCGCCTAAATACAAACAATACGCTACAGGTTGGGGCTTTCGCCTTGGTCTATTGGCTGCTTTTGTGAGTATTTTGATTTGGGCATCTTGGCTGGTCAGTATGCGTGCCGGCATGACCAATACTTTGACGGCTTTCGATTTGGGCATCTTGCGATTTTCTCCGCCAGCATTATTACTGTTTCCTTTTTTATGGCGAGCCAGAGCACAAGTAAAAGCGGTTTCTCCCATACTTTTGTTAGGTATTGTTTGTGGCGCAGGCCTGCCATTTTTCTACCTCAGTGCCACAGGTTTGAAATACGCTCCTGCGTCTCATGCTGGCTTGTTAATTCTTGGTGCCTTTCCTTTCTTTGTTACCTTATTAGCCGTACTTTTCTATCAAGAAAAAGTCAGCCAAGCGCGCAAAATCGGCTTGAGCTTAGTTTGTATCGGCGTGATTGTTTTATTCAGCTTGTCACTACTAACCGCGCCAGAAAACACCTGGAAAGGTGATCTATTACTGCTAGCTGCGAGCTTCTTTTGGGCGGTGTATACCGTCAGTTTACGTATCGCAGGTTTGCCTCCATTGGTATCAACGGCATTGATGGGTTTAGTATCCTTGATCGCTCTCGCGTTTTTATGGGCAAGTGGGCTAGCTTCTAGCGGACTAGCTGATGCCTCTTGGGACATGTTGGCTGGACAAATTCTCGTGCAAAGCTTACTCGTCGGCCTCATGACGGGCTTTTCCTACGGTTATGCTATCCAAAAACTCGGTGCGGAAAACATGGCCGCCATCGGCGCCTTCACTCCAGTACTCGCCGCACTCATCGCTATTCCTGTACTAGGCGAACACCTAGAAGGCTACTCCATCGCCGGACTCATCTTCGTCAGCATCGGTGTCGTTATTGCTAGTGGGATTTTTAAGAAACGGTAGCCACACTAATTAGCAACCCCGAACCCCGCTTACCCATGGTAAGTGGGGTTTTGTTTTTTATACGTTCAGAAAGTAATAGCTATTTATTTAAAGGGTTATTGGGGTTATATAGAAAAGCAATTGGTTTTCAGGAGTTATCAGGGTTATTGTTAATTATCCTAGGGAAAGGAATGGCGAAAGGATTTATATGAAAAGCCGAGAGGTAATCCAAATGCTAGTCGAAGACGGATGGTATGAAGTTAGAGTGAAAGGCAGTCATGTGTAATTTAAGCATCCAGATAAAAGAAGCACAGTGACGGTTCCCCATCCGAAGAAAGACATACCGATTGGCACTTTCAACAACATAAAGAAACAAGCTCAGCTCAACTAAATTCATTAGTGGCTTTAGCAGAGGTACGAACTATGAAATACCCAATTGTATTACATACCGACAATGGCGTTAGTTACGGCGTGACTGTGCCAGATGTGCCTGGCTGTTTTTCAGCTGGCGATACATTTGATGAAGCACTTGAGATGGCGGAAGAAGCAATCTTTTCTCACCTTGAACTCTTATTCGAAGAGGGTGAAGACATTCCAACCGCCAGCCCAATCTCTGTCCATAAAGACAACCCAGACTACGCCGATGGCGTGTGGGCAGTGGTAAATGTTGATATCACACCCTTGTTGGGTAAAAGCGAAAAAATTAACGTGACATTACCGCATCTACTTATAACTAAGATCGACAAAATGGTCGCTGCAAATCCGAAATACAAATCGCGTTCTGGCTTTTTGGCTGAGGCGTCGAAGAGAGTTCTTAACTTATTCTAGTAGAAGTTGAAGGAATGATTTTGATAAATGAATCTAATGAGATAAAGCATCCAAGAGACTCTTGGGCCCGTGTGAACACTCAAACTAAAACGTATTTTGATATTGCTTTGCAAGAAGCTGCCCAGGGGATTGAGTGTAGACTGAAGGCTAAAGCAAGTACCGATCAGTTTGAGATAAGTGAATTTTCTTCGTTGGCATATCAGCATTCACTCAAAGCGATAGTTTTTTCTAGTATGTGTGTAGAAGCTGGGATAAATGATTACGCTGGAATTCAGTTAGGGGATAAGTACTGTGAAAAACATATTTATAGTATGGATGTGATCTCCAAGTGGGTGTTAGTGCCAAAATTAGTATGCGGAAATGAGATGGATAAATCAGGACCTGCTTTTAGAGCTTTGCAACAGCTAGTAAAAAGTAGAAATAAACTAGTTCATAGTAAATCAAGAGATATTGGAGTACCGTCTTTAGAGCTTGCTAAACGTCTAAAAAAAGCGGATTTGGATTTTGAAGAGGATTTTGAGAATTCTTATAAGGCTTTGTTTTTACTTTCAATGGAAATGGATTATGTGGTTGGGCAACAATATAATCCTATCCGAACACTAGATAGCACAGTCTCACCTTTCTTAAAAATCCCTGATAACCTAAAAGTAGAGCTAGGTAAATGCAAAAGCATTATGATTAATCGAATGAGATAAAAAAACCGCTTACCTTCCGATAAGCGGCTTTCCATTCAAACCAACCAATCCTACTAAATAGAATTAAGCATCAATACGTTTGTATTTGATACGAGTTGGTGTGGCTTCGTTGCCGGTACGAGCTTTGTAGTCAGCTTCGTATTCGGCATAGTTACCTTCGAAGAAGACGGCTTTAGAATCGCCTTCGTACGCTAGGATGTGTGTCGCGATACGGTCTAGGAACCAACGGTCATGGGAAATAACAATCGCGGCGCCTGGGAAGGCAAGTAGCGCGTCCTCCAGTGCACGTAAGGTTTCTACGTCAAGGTCGTTGGTCGGCTCATCCAGTAGCAATACGTTGCCGCCTTCTTTAAGCAATTTCGCAAGGTGCAAACGGTTACGCTCACCACCAGACAAATGCTTAACCAATTTTTGTTGATCAGACCCTTTGAAGTTAAAGCGACCGATGTAAGCACGAGACACAACTTTGTAATTGTTTACCGTGATCATGTCTTGGCCATCAGCGATTTCTTCGAAAACGGTTTTGTCGCCGTCAAGTTCACGCATTTGATCGACGTAAGCCAGCTGTACGGTTTCGCCTATTGTGACGGTACCGGTATCCGGTTTTTCAGTGCCAGCGATCATTTTGAACAGAGTCGATTTACCTGCACCGTTACCACCAACCACACCGACGATGGCGCCTTGCGGTACCACCATGTTGAAGTCTTCTAGTAGCATCTTGTGTTCGAAGCTTTTGCTAACGCCTTCGATTTCGATGACTTTGTTGCCAAGACGTGGCCCTGGTGGAATGTACAATTCGTTGGTTTCGTTACGATCTTGGAACTCTTGCGAGTTCATTTCTTCGAATCGAGCCAAACGGGCTTTGGATTTAGACTGACGACCTTTGGCGTTTTGGCGAACCCACTCAAGCTCAGACTTAATGGCTTTTTGGTGAGAGGCTTGTTGCTTCGCTTCAGTTTGTAGTCGAGCGTCTTTTTGCTCCAACCAAGAAGAGTAGTTGCCTTCGTATGGAATACCGTGGCCACGGTCAAGTTCCAGAATCCAGCCAGCGGCGTTATCTAGGAAGTAACGGTCGTGGGTAATTGCCACAACAGTGCCCGGATAATCTTTTAGGAAGCGTTCTAGCCAAGCAACGGATTCGGCATCCAAGTGGTTGGTTGGCTCGTCCAGAAGGATCATGTCCGGCTTGTTAAGCAATAGACGACATAGGGCAACACGGCGACGCTCACCACCAGAAAGGTGTTCTACTTTCGCATCCCAATGAGGAAGACGTAACGCATCAGCCGCCACTTCAAGGGCACGCTCTAGGTTGTGGCCTTCTTTCGCTTCGATCAAGGCTTCAAGCTGGCCTTGTTCTTTTGCTAGGGCATCAAAGTCAGCGTCTGGTTCTGCGTATTCTGCGTAAACTGCATCCAAACGAGCCATGGCTTCAATCACGTCAGCGAAGGCTTCTTCAACAATGCCGCGCACGTTCTTTTCTGGATCAAGGTGAGGTTCTTGCTCCAAGTAGCCGATTTTGATGCCTGGCATTGGACGAGCTTCGCCATTATGCTCGGTATCAACGCCCGCCATAATGCGAAGTAGAGTCGATTTACCAGAACCGTTAAGACCCAATACACCGATTTTAGCGCCAGGGAAGAATGAAAGAGAAATGTCTTTAAGAATCTCGCGTTTTGGGGGAACAACTTTCCCAACGCGGTTCATGCTGTATACAAACTGAGCCATAAAGAGTCAACTTATCCTATGATTGGAGATCCATGCACTATTAATGTCGTGCATAAACTTCGTTAAAACGCTCCACGGAGTTGCCAAAAGAACTCTAGCAAGTCGATGGAGAGCCAAATGCAATTAGTGGGGTAAGGATAGCACAATCAAGGCTATTTCAGAATAATCAAAGCCGCACCAGCCACAACGAAAATAGCCCCTATCCAAGCGCCAAAGGCAGGTCGTTGACCTGTGGTAATCCACAAACCCGGTAAAATTAGCACGGGAACAACGGCTGATAGCGTAGTGACAATACCCACGTTAGCGTTGCCGACGCCCCAAACTAGGACGCTCATGCCGATAACCATACCAATGGTGGCGAGGGTAGCGATGCCCATGAAATCAACACGAGTTAGTTGAGCAAAGGGAATCGCGTCAGCAGGTTGTTTGTGTCGATAAAACAAACCATATGCCAGAACCAGAGCGAGAGCGCCAGTTCCAACGCGTAATGCAGACACCGCAATTGGGTCAGCACCATCAAGCAAAGCAGGTTTGCTAAGTAGAGCACCACTGGCTTGACCAAGCGCTGCACCGAGTGCGAGTAAAATTCCCATGCTCAATTTGCCTTTAGTTTGTTCCCAAGCATGAAGGCTGTTTCTGCGACCAAACAATATGGCAATCACCACGCCAATTAATACTAAGCCGCAGGCAAATAGCTGACTAAAAGAAAGGTTTTCCCCTAAAAATAGCCAACCTAACAGAATCGACATAGGCGCATTGGTGGCGAAAAGCACCCCTGTGCGTCGAGGGCCAAGGCGATGCACTGCGGTAAACAGCATGGTGTCGCCAATAAAAATTCCCAACAAACCAGACAGCATGACTATCTCGGCATGTTGCCACAAGGTTGAATTGAAGCGCTGGGTGATTAAGCAAATTGCCAAAAGAATGGAGCTGGCAATAACAATACGAAAGGTATTAAAGCGCATGGTGCCAAAACGTTGAATTAAGTTTGGCGCCATCAGGCTCGAAATAGTCCAACACAAGGCAGCAACCAAGCCCGATAATTCTGCGAACGGCATATAAATCCTTATAAATTCATTCATTCTTTAATGCAGAAGAATGATAAAAGCGCACACAGTAGCTCGGTAGCTATATTATGGCGGGGTTGGTATGATTTCACCCATCACACGATGGCCTAATTTTCAGGCATTCTTACACCAAATTAGCGATATTGGAAGCACCATGCGATGCCCTTTTTGTGGAACTCAAGATACTAAAGTAGTGGATTCTCGATTGGTTTCTGAAGGCGCACAAGTTCGCCGCCGTCGTACCTGTAGCCATTGCCAAGAGCGCTTCACCACCTTTGAAGTGGCCGAATTACAAATGCCTAAGCTGATCAAAAGCGATGGAAGTCGAGAAGTGTTTGACGAGGACAAGTTGCGCAATGGCATTATCAAAGCTATTGAAAAACGTCCCGTTAGCATTGAAGCAGTAGAAACTGCGATCACTCGAATCAAAGAAAAAATGCAAGCCACTGGTGAGCGAGAATTACCCTCTCGTTGGACTGGCGAAGCCGTGATGGAAGAATTGCAGCGTCTTGATCAAGTGGCCTACGTTCGCTTTGCTTCCGTTTATCGAAGCTTTAAAGATATTAGCGAATTTCGCGAAGCGATTGACCGCCTAGAAAGCCATAAGACGGCTGCCCCAGAATCGAAAAAAGAAGACGAAGCATGACAGCATATAATCACGAATACTGGATGGCGAAAGCCATTCAACTAGCGAAAAAAGGCCGCTATACCACTCATCCAAACCCACGCGTTGGTTGTGTGTTGGTTAAAGATCAGCAAATCATTGGCCAAGGTTTTCATGTCAAAGCCGGAGAAGGTCACGCCGAAGTCAATGCCTTGGCGGATGCAAAACAAGACGCGGTTGGGGCAACGGCTTACGTCACCTTGGAACCTTGCAGCCACCAAGGTAAAACACCGCCTTGTGCTGATGCCTTGATTAAAGCTGGCGTCGCGCGTGTTGTATACGGCATGCAAGATCCGAATCCTGAAGTGTCTGGTAATGGCTTGGCGAAAATCAAAAAAGCCGGCATTGAAATCATCGGTCCTGTTTTGGAAGCGGATTGCGAAGCGCTCAATCCCGGTTTTATCAAACGTATGCGCGAAGGACTTCCTTACGTGCGAGTGAAACTTGCCATGAGCATGGATGGCCGCACGGCAATGGAATCTGGCGAAAGCCAATGGATTACCGATTCAGCGGCGCGTCTTGATGTACAGCGTTTACGCGCGCAAAGCGATGCCATTGTCACTGGTATTGGCTCGGTATTGGCTGATAACCCAAGCATGACGGTTCGCATCGACAACGATGACCAAGAAGCAGATCCAAAGAGCGTACGTCAGCCGATTCGTGTGGTAATGGACACGGCTTTGTCGATTCTTCCAGAAGCCAAAATCCTTTATCCGGCAAATCAAGCTTGGGTATTTTCTGTAGAAGAAGAGGTTGAAGCAGAGCATTTAGAAGTGCTGACGAAAAAAGGCGTGACGGTGCGTTTTGCGCCGCGTGGCGAAGATGGTCGACTCGACTTGCTGGACGCAATGGAACAACTTGCCGATGCAGGCATTAACGAAGTTTTATTAGAAGCTGGCGCAGAATTGGCTGGTGGTTTTTTAGAAGCGGGTCTGATCGACGAAATCGTGGTTTACATGGCACCGAAACTATTGGGTTCCAGTGCCCGTCCATTATTTAAATTGCCTTTAGAGGCGATGGACGAAGCGGTTGATCTGACACTTAAATCGGTTCGCCAAGTTGGACAAGATGTGCGTTTGGTCTATATACCAAAATACCTCGATGAAGATTTTGAAGGCGATTTTGACGAATAGCCAAAAGCTGAGTCATTGCTTTTTCAGGCTTTTTTTAAGAAAAGCCTGAAAATCGTTTTTTCTTGCTGATATTTCGCCAACTTTGCCGAGAAACCTAGAATAAATGTTGCTATAATCGCCGCCCAAGACAACCCGTATATTCGTACCTTTGGTCGATATGACTCAGTTGCTGTCTAAAGGCAGTAGCTAATATAGCTCTTTAACAACCAAGGGTACTTTCAAACAGACCAAAGCGTCAGCCCATAAGGCGACGTAGTCTGGACAATTGAGGCAAAAAATGAGCGAAGTGGAAACAGCAAACGACCAAACTCCAGCACCAAAACGTAAAGAGAAAAAACCTTCACGTTCGCAATTGCGCAGTGCTTCTCGTCGTTTGGCATTACAAGCGGTCTATCAGTGGCAGATGAACCAATCTGCCGTGAGCGAGATCGAAACTCAATTCGTTATAGACCAAGACCGTGATATGGATTCTTGCGATAAAGTCTACTTCCGCGAATTGCTACAAGGTGTAACAGCCAGCGCGAAAAAACTGGACGCTTTGTTTGAAGAATTACTAGATCGTCCATTAAGCGAACTAGACCCAATTGAATTGGCCGTTATGCGTATCGGTGCATTTGAATTGTCTCAACGTTTAGACGTGCCATACCGTGTCGCGATCAACGAAAGTGTAGAGCTAGCAAAAGGCTTCGGCGCGACGGAAAGTCACAAATACGTAAACGGCATTCTAGACAAGCTTGCACAACGCGTGCGCCGCGAAGAAATCGCCGCTCGCCGAGAAGCGAATAAAGAGTCCAATAAGTAATAGAACCTATTACTAAAAGATACCTAAGAGCCCCGTTATTACTTGTTAATAGCGGGGCTTTTTTATGTCTTCATGTTCAGCCTTGGCTAAAGCCAACAAATAACGATTTGTTTCGAAACATTGTTCTTATTGATGGCTGGTTTATTCTGAACCCGCTATCATAGGCGGTATCAAGGTGGTTGTTACGCTGCCTTACTCAATACTTTTAGGATCATAATGAAAAAGAACTTTGTTTTATCTCACCCCAAAAAATCATACCAGCGTCTTATTGAAGAAGCGAAAAACGAAGTTAAGCAGTACATCAAAGCAGAGCGTAATAAAGCCTTGCCAGATGGCGCGGATTTTTGGGGATTTAACTGCAAATTTGGTCAAACCGCTGACAAGGCGCGTGCGATTCACGAAGGCGATATCAATACCAATATTAGCTCGGCACAAAGCCAGCATTGGAAATCTTTTTATCTAGAAGTGATTCCAACACCAAAGCAGCGCGCAAAACGCTCAGAAGATTAAGCGCGAATTTGGCGTTAAAAAGTACAATTAAAACAGGGCAGATTACCTAGCGTAATCTGCCCTGTTTTGCTTCTGACATCGGCGGTTTAATACGGTATGCTTTGCCAGTGTTTTCGGTGCTGTATGTGAGGTCCGAAATAATAGAAGGGTAGTCTGTTGAAAGAATTCGAGTTGATACAAAACATCTTTCAAGCGTCTGTGATGGCAAGTACACAGGGGCGGGGAGATCTTTTGTTGGGCATTGGTGATGATTGTGCTCAGGTGCAAGTGCCGCAAGGTCAGAGTCTGGTGTTTTCCATGGACACCTTGGTCGAAGGGCGACATTTTCCTTTCGATGCGGACCCTGTTGATATCGGTTATCGCGCGGTGGCAAGCTGTGTGAGCGATTTAGCGGCAATGGGCGCAAAACCAGCGTTTTTTACCTTGGGACTGACTATTCCAGAATCTGATCCGCAATGGTTAGCAGGTTTGGCACAAGGCATGGCGGAACTGGCCGAGCCAATAGGCTTGGCCTTGGTTGGCGGCGATACCACCAAAGGCCCGTTGACCATTACGCTGCAAGTGCATGGTTATGTAGAGCCAGACATGGCGGTAAAGCGTAGCGGGGCAAAGGTCGGTGATGATATTTATGTCACAGGTTTGCTAGGCGATGCCGCGGCCGCGGTGCCGATTGTTACGGGCGAGTTGCAAGTATCCAGTGAGCGCTTTGATTATTTTTATGATCGTTTTTGGCGTCCGCAGCCTAGGCTGATTGCAGGTATGGCGCTGAAGCGAGTGGTTCATTCCATGATGGATATTTCCGATGGCCTTGCTCAAGATATCCAGCATATACTTAAAGCGTCTGGCGTCGGGGCAAATATCGACGCGAGTCGTGTGCCGATTTCCGCTGAGTTAAGTCGTTGGCAGCCAGAATCTGCGCTGGCGTTGGCGCTAACCGGTGGTGATGATTACGAGTTATGTTTTACTGCATCAAAAGCTCAAGCCGCTGAGATAGCGCTAATCACGCAAACCCTAAGCTTGCCTTGTACCAAGGTGGGGGAAGTTGTCGACAATGGTTTTGTGATCCAAAACTATGATGGCGAAGTAACAGGTTGGCAACATTTCTAATTTTTTATTTAACGAGTAGGTAAAGCTTCATGGCAAATTCTGCCCCAGCGTCGGTATGGCGTAATCCGATACATTTTTTGGCGTTTGGTCTTGGCTCTGGTGCCGCGCCAAAAGCGCCGGGAACCTTTGGAACATTGGCTGCGGTGCCTTTGTTTATTTGGTTCCTGCAAGATTTAAGCACGATGGCGTATCTTGCTGTGCTGGTGGTGACGTCACTGGTCGGGATTTATCTTTGTGGTAAAACATCGAAAGACATGGGCGTACATGACCATGCTGGTATCGTCTGGGACGAATTCGTTGGTTTCTGGATCACCATGTGGCTGGCGCCTGCGGGTTGGTTTTATATCGTGCTGGGCTTTGTGTTGTTTCGCCTATTCGATATCTTGAAACCTTGGCCAATCTCTTGGGTCGATAAAAACGTCCACGGCGGCTTCGGTATCATGCTGGACGATATACTGGCCGGCATTATGTCTTTTGTCGTCCTACAAGCTTTGGTGGAATTCGTTTTGTAGGACTGATGAGGGAGGTACGACCGTGATCAGGCGTGTGACGTTATTTTGCTTTTGTAGGTCGCGGCTTTAGCCCGACAAGACGTGATTTGTCGTAATGCGTTTTTTGTCGGTATATTTTTGTTTAGGATAAATAGCGACTTACAAGATCGGTGGAAGTTGTTTTTCGACCTTTTTCCAAGGGGAAGGCTAGGATGGGGTTCAGCTCTTGAACTACACTCATAACCCCCTCCCAACCTCCCCCTTCAAGACACAAGGGGGAGGAGCAGACCTGAATTGTCACTGTCCCTTCCCCTTATCACTTCCAAGGGGAAGGTTAGGATGGGGTTGTTTTTGCTTATCTTTAACGCACAACGGCTTTGGGTTGATTTAACTCTTTGCGCTTTCTTAATGATTCGTAGAAAGGCGCGTAAGCTGGACGATCTATATATTTTCCATCGCCAGATTCGACCATCAGTACATTGTCATGCCAAGCGAGTTTGCCATTACAAATAGTGGTTTCTGGCACACCGTGGATTTCCATGCCTTCAAAAATACTGTGTTCGATTTTCGAGTGATGCGTTTTTGCGGAAATCGTTTTAGTCGCGGCAGGGTTCCAAATCACCAAATCGGCGTCAGCGCCGACACGAATACAGCCTTTGTTTGGATACATGTTGAAGATTTTGGCGGTGTTGGTCGAGGTTAAGGCGACAAATTCATTCATGGTGATCTTGCCTTCGTTTACGCCTTTTTCCCATAGCACCATCATGCGTTCTTCCACGCCTGCTGTGCCATTAGGAATTTGCGTGAAGTTGTTTTTGCCCATGGCTTTTTGTTCGGCACAAAAGGCACAATGATCGGTAGCAGTAGTTTGTAAGGTACCGCCTTGCACACCTTTCCATAACGCATCTTGGTGATGTTTGGGTCTAAACGGAGGGCTCATAACATGAGCCGCAGCTGTGGCCCAATCTGTATTTTGATACACACTTTCGTCAACCGTGAGATGACCTGCTAATACTTCGCCAAATACGGTTTGGCCGTGGTCTTTGGCGTAGCGAATGGCATCGACGGCTTCTTCTGTGGATACATGGACAAGATAAATTGGCGCGCCAAGCGTATTGGCAATGCTAATCGCTCTGTTAGCTGCTTCGCCTTCTACAGAAGAGGGGCGCGACAGTGGATGGGCTTCTGGTCCCGTCATGCCTTCAGCCATGAGTTTGTTTTGTAAGTGATAAACCAATTCACCATTTTCTGCGTGAACGGTTGGGATAGCACCGAGCTCTAGACACTTGGTGAAGCTAGCCACCAGAATATCATCGGTTGCCATGATGGCATTTTTATAAGCCATGAAATGTTTGAAGCTGTTTACCCCATGGTCTTTTACCAGTATTTTCATTTCTTCCGCTACTGTGTCATCCCACCAAGTAATGGCGACATGAAAGGTGTAGTTAGAATGAGCTTTTTTCGCCCAGTCGCGCCATTGGTGGTAGGCATCTAATAACGACTGCTGAGGGTTGGGAATCACAAAATCGATAATAGTCGTTGTGCCACCCGCTAGAGCCGCAATAGTACCAGAGGCAAAGTCATCTTTTGCTACGGTTCCCATGAAAGGCAATTGCATGTGAGTATGTGGATCGATACCGCCTGGCATGATGAGTTTGCCTGTGGCATCAATGGTTTCAACGTCTTTTGGCAACACGCTGATGTCGCCAATCTCGACGATTTTATTGTCCTTGCAAAGAATATCGGCTTTGAAGGTTTCTTCGTGGGTGACGATCGTCCCACCTTTAATAAATAGACTACTCATGTGTCGTCCTTTTCTAGTTGTAAAGTATACGCGGCACCAAGCAGTGCCGCGGTGAAAATGATTTAGGATTGCAGCGCGTCGGTTTGAGTCGCAGAAGCCGTTTGCATATTGGCAAGTACGAAGTAAACGATGGCACCAGTGAAAGCACCAGTGAACCAGCCGTAGCTATAGAACCAACCAAGAGCCGGCATATTTAGCGCGATTAAGGTAATGACAACCGGCACAGCAAAGGCGATTAGTCCCGCATTGTTAAACGCTGGATAAAGGCTATTTGGTGTATAAAGTGCGACCAAATCTAAATGCTGACGTTTGATTAAGAAGTAATCGACAATCATGATGCCAGCAATCGGACCAAGTAGACTTGAATAACCCAGTAGCCAGTTTGAGTACATGCCTTCTACGCTGACATCCGATTCCAACAAACCTAATTTTTTGAGTAGTTCCCAACCCATTAGCAGAATACCAATCAAGCCGGTGAGCAAAGCACCACGAGTATGATTAATCAGTTTTGGCGCAATGTTTTGGAAATCGTTGGTTGGAGAAACCACGTTGGCTGCAGTATTCGTTGAAAGCGTGGCAATGACGATCAAGATCATCGCAACAGCAACCCAAAATGGGCTATCGATTTTGCCAATCAAAGAAATCGGATCAGATATGGTTTCACCAACCAGTGTCGTAGAAGCTGCCGTTAGCACCACGCCTAAGGCTGCAAAGAAGAACATGGTGATAGGCAAACCAACGATTTGACCAATAACCTGATCTTTTTGCGATTTTGCATAACGGCTAAAATCGGGAATGTTCAATGATAAGGTCGCCCAGAAACCAACCATAGCCGTTAGACCACCAAGGAAGTAGCCCATAAAGCCAGCGTCTGCAGGACGACTTGCTGGTGTTGCAAGCAGCTCAGTAAAAGATACCTTGTCGCTCGCCCAAAACATCAGTCCAATGGCAACGATTAATAACAAGGGTGCAGATAAAGTTTCCATCCATTTGATAGATTCTGCGCCACGGATTACCACGTACATGTTTAGCGCCCAGAAAATGAAGAAGCCGATCACTTCGCCGACGCCACCCAGGCTTGCCCAACCATCGGATACGGCAGACAAGAACAAATGAATCGCCAAACCGCCAAACATAGTTTGAATACCAAACCAGCCACAGGCCACCAGAGCACGAATCAAGCAAGGGATGTTTGATCCAATCATGCCGAATGATGAACGCAATAACACAGGGAAAGGAATACCGAACTTGGTGCCAGGGTAGGCGTTTAGAGTTAGCGGAACCAGCAAAATGATGTTGGCGATAAGAATAGTAAATAAGGCTTCCATCACCGACAAGCCGAAGTAGGCGGTCAACACTCCACCCAAAGTATAAGTCGGCACACAAATAGACATACCGACCCATAACGCGGCGATATTCCACTTGCTCCAAGTACGATCTTTTACTTTGGTTGGCGCTAAATCGTCGTTATACGCTGAACTTTGTTGGAGGTCGCTATCAACCTCCAACTCATAAAACTCACCTTGTTTAACAGACTTGCTGGTCATTTTTGCCACCTCTTCTATTTTTCAATTATTTATTGGTTTCATTCAATGGTTCTTTGTTTTCTTCATTTATTTATCATCATGAGTTATTGATGTTCTTTAGCTATGCGTTCGCTGGCTTCGAGCATGGCGTGTAGCAGCACATTGGCTCCGGCGGCGCATTCTTCGGGCGAGCTGTATTCCGCTTCGTTGTGACTGATACCGTTTAAACAAGGCGTAAAAATCATTCCAGTTGGTACTAAATCCGCCATGTAACAGGCGTCGTGACCCGCACCAGCATAGATGTCCATGTGGCTATAACCGAGTTTTTCCGTAGCGGCTTTTACATCGTCGGAAGCGTTGAACTCCACTGGAGCGAAATACCAAAAAGGATCGACGTTAACTTCCACACCATGATCGAGAGCGATTTCTTTGCAAAACGCCAATAGCTCTTCGTGCATGGTGAGCAATACATCAGGTTTAGGGTTACGAAGGTCGGCGCTGAATTTCACATTGCCCGGAATCGTATTGCGTGAATTTGGCCAGACTTGCATAAAACCCACCGTGCCCAAGCCATTTTCATGGCGAAGTGCGATGGCATTCATTTCGGTAACAATGGCAGCAGCCGTTAACATCGCATCTTTGCGAAGGTGCATTGGCGTGGTGCCAGAATGAGAAGGGCGACCCACTACCTCAATGTTGTACCAGCGAATACCTTGGCCTAGTCGGACGATGCCGATGGCTTTTTCTTCGTCTTCAAGAATCGGCCCTTGTTCTATGTGCGCTTCGAAAAATGCGCCCATGTGCCGGCTGCCCAGTTCCATCTCGCCCAAGTAACCAATACGTTCTAGTTCGTCACCGAGACGAATACCATTGACGTCGGTTTTGTTTAATTCGGTTTCCAGATCGAAGCGACCGACGTAAGTTCCTGAGCCTTGCATAGCGGGTTGGAAGCGCGAGCCCTCTTCGTTGGTCCAAACGGAGAATTCCATTGCGGTGGGTGTTTCAATGTTGTTTTCATGAAGTGTGCGTAATACTTCAACGCCAGAAAGAACGCCGAAGACACCGTCGAACTTGCCACCAGTAGGTTGAGTATCAAGGTGGCTACCTGTTCCAACAGCGGGTAAATCATTGTTTGTGCCTGAGCGACGAGCAAAGATATTGCCGATTTTATCGACTTCAACGCTACAGCCGCAGGCTTCACACCAAGAAACAAAAAGGTCGCGGGCTTGCTTGTCTAAGTCTGTTCCTGCAAGACGGTTACAACCGCCTTTTTCTGTACCGCCAATGTCGCCCATTTCCATTAAGGTGTCCCAAAGGCGTTGCTCGTTGATACGAAGGTCTTGCATTACTAGCTCCTACTTCTGCTTCCAATACCTTTACCAAAAGGTAAAAAATGTCGATAAAAAAACATCAACAACTTGTCTTTTAGGTCAGCAATAAGTAGGCCAAGTTTTAATCAAGTTTGCTGAGAAAGGCTCGTTAGAGTCATCTGACTGTGCTATTTTAAAACCTGTAAAAAAGATAATGTTTAATAAAAACAGCGTCTTATAAGATTAAAAAAGAATGTACTTTTTATTTAAGGCGGATTGGATTTTGGTTGAGAAGAAAGCGAAACGCACAAAGCAATCAATTAATAGAGAAGAATTAGAGTCACGTATATTACGTTCTGCCGAAGTGTTATTTGCAGAAAAAGGTTACAGCGGATCTTCTATGGAAGCGATTGCGGTAACGGCAAATATTTCTAAGCAAAATCTTATTTATTACTTTCCAAACAAAGAGTTACTCTACAAACGTGTGTTAAAAGAGATGCTCGAT
Source organism: Marinomonas lutimaris (assembly GCF_019426345.1). Classification (GTDB taxonomy): domain Bacteria; phylum Pseudomonadota; class Gammaproteobacteria; order Pseudomonadales; family Marinomonadaceae; genus Marinomonas; species Marinomonas lutimaris. The sequence goes on along the minus strand of NZ_JAHLLW010000011.1, from coordinate 4,775 downwards.
ATATGGATAGAAAAGCTGTCTTTTCTAGAAACTCAAGGTGACACACCTGAGGCAGTTATTCGTCGTTATGTGCGCGAAAAAATGCAGCTTTCACGCATGTATCCGAATGGTTCTAAGGTTTTTGCTCATGAGATTATCAGTGGCGCACCTGTCTTAAAAGAGTACCTAATTAGCCACTTAAAACCTCAGTTTGATCGAGATGTTATGTTGGTTAAGTCATGGATAAATAAAGGATTAGTCGACGATATAGATCCAGAACATCTGTTTTTTACTATTTGGGCCGCGACACAAACCTATGCGGATTTCTCGGTGCAAATGGAAGTGCTATTAGGCAAGCATCGTTTAGATGAAGATGATTTTGAACGAGCGGAATTAGCGGTGACCGACTTTGTTGTGCGCGCTCTTGGTGCCAAAAAAAATAATTAAAAATAATTTCATCGAATTTTCCTGCTGATATTTTCATAACTGGCGTTTTTTATGACCAATTGAATTGTGTAAAAAAAACGCCAATTTTCATCATCTTAACCTTTTGGTTAACTTATTACTTAACTAAACTTTAGACCGCTAGCCCTTTATTAGTGCGTGTTTTGCACTAATAAAAACAATTTACTCTGCGCAAAATGATTGCTATTAATTTTTATACCAAATGGTAAAAAAGTTAATTTAACCTCATCAAATCACTAATAGCGTGGAGTGAATATGATCTCTGATTCTGAAGCCATATCTTATGAGTTTGCTACTGGGCCAGACTTGTACGCACTCTGCCAAGAAGCCGCTAAAGCGCGTGATAACGCTTGGGGCAAACAGCTTACTTATTCAAAAAAAGTCTTTATACCTTTGACTAATATGTGTCGTGATAGCTGCGGTTATTGCACTTTTGTGCAATCGCCAGATTCGCCTCACGCTAACTATATGACACCGGAGCAAGTGTTAAAAACCGCACGAGAAGGCGCGGCATTAGATTGCAAAGAAGCTTTGTTCAGTTTGGGCGAGCGCCCAGAAGAGCGTCATCAGAAAGCTCGCGACATGTTGGTTAATTTAGGTTACGACAGTACCTTAGATTATCTGCATGACCAATGCGAAAGTGTCTTAACTCACACAAGCTTACTACCTCACGTGAATGCGGGTGCTTTGTCATTCGACGAACTGAAACGCCTAAAACCCGTCGCCGCAAGCATGGGAATGATGCTTGAAAATGTGTCCAATAATTTACTCAAGAAAGGCCAAGCTCATTATGCTTGCCCAGACAAAACGCCAAAACGTCGACTCGACACCATAGAGCAAGCGGGTCGACTTGATATCGCCTTCACTACGGGAATCCTTATTGGCATTGGTGAAAGCTGGACAGACCGAGTAAACAGCCTTATCGCCATTCGTGATCGCCATCTTGCCTATGGGCACATCCAAGAAGTCATTATTCAGAACTTTCGCGCCAAAGCAGGCACGGCAATGGCCAATTACCAAGAACCCAATCTAGACGACATGAAGCGCACCATCGCCGTTGCGCGCTTGATCTTGCCCGATGACATCAGCATACAAGCACCGCCAAATTTGGAAGTCGAATACGGCAGTTACATCAATGCGGGCATCAACGATTGGGGCGGTATTTCGCCTTTGACCAAAGACTTCATTAACCCAGAACGAGCATGGCCGCAGATCAGTAGCGTGGCACAAGCTTGTGAAGGTTTGGGTTATTCGCTGGCAGAACGTCTGACTATTTATGACCGCTTTCAGCATCAGGACAATAAATATCTAACACCTAATTTAACGCAACGAGTCGCGTCGCTGGTTAGCCGTGCTGCTCAAGTGAGTGGAGGAGTTATCGCATGAACCTATTTCCTTTAACGTCAAACAATGCCCAAGTGAGCGAATCTGTTCGAACAATTTTGGATAAGTCTTTATTGGGCGAAGAGCTGAGTGTCGAAGACGCTTGTGTGCTATTTGCTACGCAAGGTGCAGAAGCCCAAGCTGTATTAGACACCGCCGACAAAGTACGTGAAAAGCGCGTCGGCAATGTCGGAACTTTTGTGATTACGCGCAATATCAACTTTACCAATGTGTGTTACATGGGCTGCCGATTTTGCAATTTCGCCAAAGAGAAAGGCGACAAAGAAGCGGAGTTTTTAACCGTTGAGCAAGTCGCAGATCGAGCGGAAGAAGCATGGGCGCGCGGTGCGACAGAAGTTTGTATTCAAGGCGGATTGCATCCAGAAATTGGCGCAGATTATTACCGAAACCTCATTATCGCCGTGAAAAAACGTGTGCCAGAAATTCATATTCACGCCTTTTCGCCATTTGAAATTTGGTATGGCTGCAAAAAAGGTCGCCTTGAGCCAGAAGTCTTTCTGACCGAGTTAAAAAATCTTGGTTTGGGGTCTATGCCGGGCACAGCGGCAGAGATTTTAGATACCGAAGTACGTAAACAATTGACCAAAAATAAACTCACTACAGAAGAGTGGGTGCGCATTATCAAAGCCGCCCATTCTGTTGGCGTACCGACGACTTCTACCATCATGTACGGTCATGTTGATCAGCCAATTCATTGGGCAAATCACCTCAAATTATTACGCGATATTCAAAAAGAAACCGGCGGATTCACCGAGTTTGTTCCCTTAGGTTTTATCCATTACGAAACCCGTTTGTACAACGACAACCCAGACAAGGTTCGTCCTGGCCCAACCCAAGACGAGCATTTTAAAATGCACGCCATTGCTCGCCTGATGCTGCAAGGTCATATCGATAATATTCAAGCCTCATGGGTAAAAATGGGCCCAGATGTGGCCGCTAGAATGCTGCGCTCAGGCGCTAATGATTTGGGCGGCACCTTGATGAACGAAAGTATTTCCCGCGCGGCAGGAGCGACGCATGGTCAAGAAGTGTTCCCAGAAGACATGGTCGCCAATATCCAAGCGGCGGGTCTGCATGCGGTGCAGCGCAGTACCAAATATGAAGTGGTAAAGGACTATTTAGTTGAAGGGAATGGTGCCAGCTCAGCATTAACGAACCGCATTGCGATTCAGGGAGTGGCGTAATGACAGGTTTAAATATCACCTTGTTGGCTGGCGGGGTTGGTGGTGCCAAAGCCGCAGAAGGTTTGGCAAAAAGCCAATACGCCAGCTCGACCAAGATCATTGGCAACATTGCTGACGACGATGAATTTCACGGTCTTTGGGTCTCGCCAGATATCGATACGCTGATTTATTCCTTAGGCGATCAGATCGACCGCCAGCAAGGTTGGGGACGTAAAAACGAAACGCACCAAGTACTCACCGAGCTAAAAGCCTTAGGGCAAGACACTTGGATGACCCTGGGGGATTTGGATCTCGCCACGCATATTTACCGAACGAATTTAAAGCACCAAGGCGTCAGCGCCAGTGAAATAACAGAACGCTTGGCAAAACGTCATGGCGTTAGCGTGCCGATTTTGTTGCCGACCAACGATGTAGTGCAAACCCGAGTGAAGACGCCACAGGGTTGGTTGTCTTTCCAAGAGTTTTTTGTACGCGAGCATTGTCAGTCCGACGTACTGGATATTGAATATCAAGGTATCGCTGATGCCAAACCGACTCTTGAAGCCTTAGAGCAAATTGCTAACAGTGACCTGATTGTCATCGCGCCGAGCAATCCTATCGTTAGTATTGGTGCCATTCTCGCTGTGCCGGAAATTCAGCAAGCGGTGGAAAAAAGCGGCGCCTATATTATTGCTGTTTCGCCACTAATTGGCGGAAAAACGGTAAAAGGCCCTGCGGATAAAATGCTCGAAAGTGCAGGGAAAAGCATCGATTCAAAAGGCATCTATGACTGTTATAGCTCCTTTTTGCATGGCATGGTGATTGACAATGTGGATCAGCAAGACGCCACTTGGTTGCAAGGGCAAGGTTTGGATGTGTTGGTCACGCCAATCCTAATGAAAACCTCTGAGGAGAAAACGGCGTTACTCACTCAAGTGGTCGAGTTCGCCTTGTCTTATAAAAAGCAGAGGGCGGCCTAATGAAACATCATTCTGCAACGTATTCGCCAAGCATTTATCACTTAATCGATAAGCTGTGCGTGGTGATTCCGATGAAAGCGCCTAAACGTTCCAAACAAAGATTGGTTGGTAGCTTGTCGGATGCAGCTCGTGAAAGTTTGTCCCTGACACTGTTTGAAAACACCTTGGCATTTTTTCAGCGCCATTTCCCCATGCTAGACGTGTTGGTGGTGAGTGAATCCCTTGAAGTACTGAGTATTGCTCAATCTTATGAAGCCAACACCTTATTTGATGATGGAGAGAAAGGTCTAAACGGCGCGTTAGATTTTGCCTGCGATTGGGTGAAGCAATCTGGATACGATAGCCAACTTATCGTCCCTAGCGATATTGCGGCGTTGGACCCAGAGGAAATTATCGCATTGATGAAGGCGGCTCATGATGCGCCAGTGGTGATTGCCGTTGCCAAGGATGGCGGCACCAATGCGTTATTAACATCACCACCTGATGCGATTCACTTTGAATATGGCTGCGATTCGGCCTCTGCCCATAAAGCCAATGCAATGAATAATCGACTGGTTTGTCGCAGCCTGCATCTTGCCAATCTCGCGTTGGATATTGATCACAGCGAAGACCTGCAAGTAGCGGTGATTCGTCAACCTGAACGCTTCAAAGCATGGCGCGACAGTGGACCGCTATTCATAAATAAATCGCACATTAAGGAGCGTCACTATGCCTGATTCTATGAGCATGTTTCGTCTGATGGGCTTACCGAACTTTCGGGAAGGTGATGATTTAGCGCAAAAAA
>NZ_JAHLLW010000010.1 GCF_019426345.1 Marinomonas lutimaris | reverse complement strand
ACATCTTCGTCCCTCGATTCATCCGGCCTACGTGTTTGGTTCATGTATGTATTTTGGTTTTGTAGTTTTGCGAGTGGAAATAACAACCAGAAGATTTCTAATGTATTTTTAAAAGGAACCCAGTATGAAAAAACAAACGTTACGAATTGGTGTAGGTGGTCCAGTAGGATCAGGAAAAACGGCTTTATTGCGTTCTTTGTGTAGTGCTATGCGTGACTATTACAACATTGCCGTGGTGACCAATGATATTTACACCCAAGAAGACGCGAAGTTCCTAACTCAGCATGAAGCCTTGGATGCAGATCGTATTATCGGTGTCGAAACCGGCGGTTGTCCGCATACGGCGATTCGTGAAGACGCGTCGATGAACTTGGCGGCGATTGACCAATTGCTAGAACGTCATGGCGAATTGGATGTGGTGTTTGTGGAAAGTGGTGGCGACAACTTGAGTGCGACCTTTAGTCCAGAGCTATCCGATTTTACCATTTATGTTATTGATGTCTCCGCCGGTGACAAGATTCCTCGTAAAGGCGGTCCAGGTATTACCAAGTCCGATTTGTTGATTATTAATAAAACCGACTTGGCTCCTTTGGTTGGTGCGTCTTTGGACGTTATGGCGCACGACGCCAAGATTCAACGAGGTGACCGTCCGTTTATTTTTTCGAATCTTAAAAAAGCCCAAGGTTTGGATGAGATTATTCAGATCATTGTGTCGGAAGGGATGTTGGAAGCAAAAGAGTTACCAGCAGCGAAGGCCGTCGTTTAAACGACTACTGCGCTCGTAACGACTTTGGGAAGTATTAAGTTTTGGTTGATCAAGTATTAGGAGAAAAATCATGAAGGCATTGAAAACAAAAGGCTTGTTTGCTGCGGCTTCGTTAGTAGCGACAGGTTCTGTGTTTGCTCATCCGGGGCACGAACACTCGTCCAGTTTTATGACGGGCTTTTCCCACCCTATGGGGGGTTTAGATCATCTTTTGGCCATGGTGGCGATTGGTCTTTGGGCGGCGAGTATTGGAGGTCGCGCTTTGTGGGCAATTCCAGTGGCGTTTGTTGTGACTATGTTACTAGGTGGCGGCTTAGCGGTGGCGGGATTAAATGTGCCATTTGTTGAGCAAGGTATTTTGTTGTCTGTCATCATTTTGGGCGCTTTGGTGTTGTTTGCTAAGCGTTTACCAACGGCGGTTTGCGTGGCGATTGCTGGTGGTTTTGCGTTATTCCACGGTGCCGCTCACGGTATGGAAATGCCTTTGAGTGCCAATGGCCTGCAATATGCGCTGGGCTTTGCTTTGGCAACGGCTGGCTTGCATGTGGTTGGTTTGGGGGTTGGTCAGGTAATGGCGAAAATCGGCACGCCTTTGGCGACGCGCATTAGTGGTTCTTTAATTGCGACAGCGGGTTTGTTTCTTGCTTTTGCATAAGAAGATGGTCGGCATCTTAATGCCTAAGTCCGAGATATTATGACAGCGGCACAAAAGATCTTTAAAGTGCGACGCCACTATAACAAGTGGGTTGCTGACCAAACGATGGAAGATTACGCGTTACGCTACACTTCCAAGCAAGGTCACACCATGAGCATCGAGCGTGTCGGTCATACGGCGCTCGGTGCTACCGCGTTTTTGGCGCTAGAGGGATTGGCTGCGGTTATTACACTGGCGTATGGGTTTACTAATGCCGTAGCGGCGATTCTCACTGTGTTGGCGGTGTTTTTTATAACCGGTTTCCCCATTGCTTATTATTCTGCCAAGCATGGCTTGGACATAGATTTACTGACTCGAGGAGCGGGTTTTGGCTATCTTGGGTCGACGATAACCTCGCTGATTTACGCGTCGTTCACCTTTATTTTCTTTGCCATAGAAGCGGCTATTTTGGCCTCGGCGTTGGAAGTTCTGTTGGGGATTCCGTTGGCCTTGGGTTATGCGCTCTCGGCGATTTTTGTTATTCCCATTGTGACACACGGTATTCGTGCTATTAGTCGCTTTCAAAATGGCAGCCAGTGGATTTGGTTGGTGTTGCAAGTGGCGGCTATCGGCGTGGTGGTGACGCAGGAATACCAAAACTTCGAAGGTTGGACGCAATACGCGCCAGTGGATTTACCACAAAGCACGCATTTCGATTGGATACTGTTTGGTTCGGCGGCGTCTGTTTTGTTTGCCTTGATGGCGCAGATTGGCGAGCAAGTCGACTATTTACGTTTTTTTCCTATCAAGAACAAACAAAACCGCCGTCGCTGGTGGTTTTGGCTGATTTTAGCGGGTCCTGGTTGGGTGTTTATTGGTGCCATCAAAATGCTGTTGGGCTCTTTTTTGGCCTACTTGGCAATCTCTGATGGTGCTTCCGCGATACAAGCCACCGATCCAACTTATTTGTATCAGCGCATCTTTTTCTTTTTGACTACCTCCCCGACTACGGCCTTGTTGTTGGCTGCGGTGTTTGTGTTTATCTGCCAGATGAAAATCAATTTAACCAACGCGTATGCTGGTTCTATTGCTTGGTCTAATTTCTTCTCGCGTTTAACTCACTCTCATCCGGGGCGTGTGGTTTGGTTGGTGTTTAACGTCACCATTGCGTTATTGCTAATGGAGTTGGGGATTTACCAAGCCTTGGGTGCGATTTTGGGCGTGTTTGCCATCGCTGCGGTGAGCTGGCTGGGCAGTTTGTCGGCGGATTTATTGATCAACAAACCCTTGGGGTTAAGTCCCAATTATGTCGAGTTCAAACGCGCGCATTTATACGACATTAATCCGGTAGGAACGGGCTCGATGTTGATCGCGACCACGTTAGGGTTAGTGAGTTATTTAGGTGTCTTTGGTGAAGTGGCAAAAAGCTTATGCCACTTCATTTCGTTGGGCTCGTGTTTTGTCTTTGTGCCGCTGATCGCATGGCTTACCAAGGGCAAATATTACCTTGCTCGCCAAAGCCCTGAACTGATTCCGATGATCGAGTTAGCAAAGCAACGCAATCCTAAGTATGTCACCTTGACCTGCGGGATTTGTGAGAATGCTTTCGAAACGGAAGACATGAGTTTTTGCTCGGCCTACATGCAGCCGATTTGTTCCTTGTGTTGTTCCTTGGATGTGCGCTGTTTAGACAGTTGCAAGCCCCAGGCGAGTATCGGTCAGCAGAGTGATTATTTCTTAAAGCTGTTTTTGCCTAAAGGTTTGGTAAAAGCACTGAGTTCTCGTTTTGGTCGCTTTGCGTCTTTGTTGCTGGTGATCAATATTATCAACGCAGCCTTGATGATGTTGATTTATCGGCAGATGGCACCGAGTTCGCTGAATGAAGCTGTCTTGTTGAAAGACACCATGTTGGCGCTGTTTTTTACCTTATTGATCGTTTCTGGCGTTTTATCTTGGTTGTTTGTACTTGCTCATGAGAGCCGAGTGGTGGCGCAGAAAGAGTCGAATCGACAAACGCGAAAATTGATTCGTGAGATTGACGCTCACCAAGAAACTGACCGTGCATTACAACATGCCAAAGAGCAAGCTGAGCGGGCAAATGAAGCGAAAAGTCGCTATTTAACCGGTATAAGTCACGAATTACGCACGCCACTGCAATCCATTATTGGCTATGCGCAGCTCTTGTCAGAAAAAGCCAATACGCCTTCAGGGCATCAGAACGGCTTGGATATTATTCATCGTAGTGGTTTGTATTTGGCAGATTTGATCGAAGGTTTGTTGGATATTTCGAAGATTGAAGCGGGGCGCTTTGATTTGTATCGCAATACGGTGGATTTTCCGAAATTGATCGATCAGCTAAATAGTATGTTTGCCATGCAGGCTCGTGACAAAGGCATTCAATTACAGTCGAAAATTCTCGCGCCTTTGCCTCAGCATGTGGTGACGGATGAAAAACGTTTACGGCAAATTTTGATAAATTTGTTATCAAATGCGGTGAAATACACGCCAAAAGGCTCAGTTTTGTTCGAAGTGAATTATCGCAACCAAGTGGCGGAGTTTGTTATTCGCGACACGGGCGTTGGCATTAAAGAAGGTCATTTAAAACGTATTTTTGATCCGTTCGAGCGAGTCCGCGACGTCAGTACTGGCAATTTACCCGGCACTGGCTTGGGCTTGACCATAGTGAAGTTGCTGACGGAAATTATGGGCGGTGATATACAAGCTCATTCTGTGGTCGGCGAAGGCAGTGAGTTTCGCGTTAGCCTGATGTTGCCTTGGGTTAGCCAAGGAGATGGCTCCGCTTATGAATACAAACGCATCGTGAGTTATCGTGGCTATCAGCGTACTCTGATGGTAGTGGACGATGATCCGGTGGTGCGTGGTTTGTTGTCGGATATTCTCGTGCCGCTTGGTTTTAATGTGTTGGAAGCCGCCAATGCTGAAAGCTGCTTGGATGAGTTGGAATCCTGCTCGCCAGATTTATTCGTATTGGATGTGTCTATGCCTGGAATGGATGGCTTGAGCTTGGCTAAGCTGTTACGAGATCGCGCTTACAGCACGCCGATTATTATGTTGTCCGCCGATGCCAAAGAAAATCAGCGTAAGCCTGACGAGCAAGCTGCGTTTAATCAGTATTTGGTTAAACCGGTGAACAACAGTGCTTTGTTGGATGCGATTAAAAACTGGCTGGTGCTGGATTGGGTGTATCAAGAAACTGAATTAGACACCTTGGCACCGATTTCTATAGAAAAGCTTTCTGGCAGCAGTGAAGAGTCTCATCAGATCGCGTTAGATAAGCAACAAGCAGCGGCTATTCCAGACCATGAAAGCGTGCGCGAACTGATGGCATTCGCGGAAATGGGTTACAAAAAAGGCGTGCGTGGTGTGCTGGATCAATTGGCTAAAACAGAGGTGATTGCAGCGAGCCATTTGCAGCAATTAGAGAGCTTGTATCAAAGTTTTCAGTTCGATGCGATTGCCCAATATATACAAAAAAACTCATATGTAATCAGTGATGTAAGTGAGAAGTCTAATTATGAATCCGAGTAGTAAAAGTGACATTGTTTTAGTGGTCGACGACTCGCCAGATGCGTTGAGCCTAATTCATGACACCTTGGAAGCGGCTAATATGGATGTGCTTGTTGCCCTTGAAGGCAAGCAAGCCTTAACCATCGCCCGACGGATTCGTCCAGACATTATTTTGCTCGATGCCATCATGCCGAATATGGATGGTTTTGAAACGTGTCGAGCACTAAAAGCCGACCAAAGCTTGGCGTCGATTCCGGTTATTTTCATGACAGGTTTGAGTGATACCGATGATATTGTGCGCGGTTTAGAAGCAGGTGGAGTGGATTATCTCACTAAGCCAATTCAACCTAATGAGCTGATTGCTCGCATGCGTGTGCACTTGTCTAATGCTCGTTTGAGCAACAATGCACAATCAGCACTTGATAGTATGGGACAGTATTTAATGACGACAACCTATGCAGGGGAAATTGCTTGGGCAACGCCGCAAACTTATGCCTTGCTTGCCAAAGCACGCGCCAGCAGCGAATGGCAAAGTACGGAACTGGCCTTGCAAATACGTCTTTGGTTAGCTCATCAACCCGTGGTCGGCAACGTCTTGAAACTCAGCGGTTTGGAATACCCTTTGGCACTGAAAATGATGGGGATCACTGAGCAAAAAGAAGTGCTATTACGACTGGAAGACGGCGATAAACCAGCAGGCCCAGCCTTGTTGAAGAAAGAGCTGGATTTAACGGATCGCGAATCAGAAGTATTGCACTGGATTGCCAACGGTAAAACCAACCGAGAAATCGCGGAAATTCTCGAAATGAGCCCGCGTACAGTTAACAAGCATCTAGAGCAAATTTTTCCAAAACTTGGTGTTGAAAATCGAACTTCAGCCGCTGGTGTAGCGCTGCGAGTCTTGTCGGCAGAGCGATAATTAAAAGAGGTGTCAGTTATTCGGGCTTTATTTCTGCATTTATCACGTCGGCGGTTAAGTTGTCGGCGCATAAATGAATAAAGTCGTAGGCGTATTGGCGTAAATAATGCCCTCGGCGTAAGCCAATTTTACTCCAACTCGGTTCGAACAAATGTTGTGATGGTAAGGTAACCAGATCTGTGTCACGTTTTTCGTCGTAAGCGACGGAAGCAATAATCCCCACGCCCATGCCCAATTCTACATACGATTTGATGACGTCCGCATCTAACGCTGACATGTCGATATTCGGTTTTTCACCCGCATGCCGAAAGGCTTTTTCGATATTGGCTCGACCAGTAAACCCATCGTGATAGGTCACTATCGGATAAGCGTTGATGGCTTTTAATGTCAGTGGTTGTGGATGCTGATTCAATGGGTGATCTTTGGGCACGACGACGGTGTGCGTCCATTGATAGTAAGGGAAGCTCGCCAATTCGGCGATGTCGCCCAGTGTCTCTGTGGCAATACCAATGTCTGCTTCGCCGGCGAGTAACAGCTTGGCAATTTCGCTTGGACTACCTTGATGTAACTTCAAATGGACTTTTGGGTACTTTTGCTTAAATAAAGTAATCACTGCCGGCAGGATATATCGCGCCTGAGTGTGAGTAGTGGCGATGGTGAGTTCGCCACTGTCGTTGTCGCGATAGTGATCTGCTAAGTTTTTGATGTTGTTGGCATCCAACAGAATCCGTTCGGCAATTTTGATTAATTCTTTGCCCGGTTCGGTGAGTCCGAGCAGCCGTTTGCCTTTTCTAACAAACAGTTCGACACCTAGCTCGTCTTCTAAATCTTTGATGTGTTTAGAAACACCCGATTGCGACGTAAAAAGGTGGTTAGCCGCCTCCGTCAGATTGAAATCCTGTCTGACGGTTTCTCGCAAAATACGTAATTGCTGGAAATTCACTGGTCGTTATCCTTGTTGTTCGCTAAGTCGTTGGGCTTGTGCTGATGTTTCTAGTTCTCTTGGGAAGAGCGCTAAAGCCGAGGGAACCAATTTGACCTCTTGTCCAATGTACAGAGATTGAGCTTGTCGCTGTTGCTGGGACAAGTGGACTTCGTAATGTGTGCCGTTAAGACCGTCCAGTTCCACCTTGGTTTCTATACCAAAGGATAATACACGGCTTATTCGTGCGGATACGCCTTCGTGATGGTTATTATCGACGATTTTTATTTCATGGGGTCTGGCAAAGGCAAACACGTCTTTGCTATGGCCGTAAGAATCATTATGGTGGCGCAATTGTTCATTACCAACTTGTAAATGCTCTTGCTCCGCACGGCCATGAAACACGTTCACCGAACCTAAAAAGCTGTAGACAAAGGGCGTCTGAGGATGGTTGTAAACTGCTTCTGGTGTGCCGACTTGTTCTACTTTGCCGTGATCCATTAAAACCACTCGGTCGGCGACTTCTAGTGCTTCTTCTTGATCGTGCGTGACAAAAATAGAGGTGATATGCAGCTCGTCATGGAGTTTTCGCAACCAACGACGTAGTTCTTTTCGTACTTTTGCATCTAAGGCGCCAAAGGGTTCATCCAGTAACAAAACGCGTGGTTCGACCGCTAAGGCTCTGGCCAAGGCGATACGCTGACGCTGGCCGCCAGAGAGTTGTGCAGGGAAGCGATCTGCCAACCAATCCAATTGCACAAGTTGCAATAAACTGAATACTTTTTCGCGTATTTTTGACTCAGACGGACGTTGTGCTTTAGGTTTCATTCTTAAACCGAAGGCGACATTGTCAAAAATCGTCATGTGCTTGAATAAGGCGTAATGCTGGAAAACAAAGCCGACCTGACGATCTCTAACATGCGTGTTTGAGGCGTTTTCGCCATCCAAAATAATGTCACCCTGATCGGCTTGTTCTAATCCGGCAATGATTCGTAATAACGTGGTTTTGCCGCAGCCAGATGGGCCAAGTAGCGCCACTAATTCGCCTGATGGAAAGTCCAGTGATATGTCGTCAAGGGCGGTGAATTCGCCAAATTGCTTGTGTATATTTTTTACGTTAATGCTCATGTATCACCTATTATCCATTCGTTCTTTTGCTGATTTTATGTTCGACATAGCTTTTGATGACCAAGGTCAGCAAGGCTAATAAAGCCAATAAAGACGCCACTGCGAAGGCCGCCGAGAAGTTGTATTCGTTGTAAAGAATTTCCACATGTAAGGGCAGAGTGTTGGTTTCGCCACGAATATGACCAGATACAACCGATACCGCGCCGAACTCGCCCATGGCTCTGGCGTTACAGAGAATCACGCCATACAGCAAGCCCCATTTAATATTCGGTAAGGTCACGTACCAAAAGGTTTGCCAGCCTTTCGCACCCAGCACAATGGCAGCTTCTTCTTCCTCTTTGCCTTGTGCTTGCATGAGTGGAATCAGTTCCCGCGCGACAAATGGAAAGGTCACAAATATGGTGGCCAGCACAATGCCGGGTAAGGCGAAAATAACCTTGACGTCATTGGCGACTAACCATTCGCCAAACCAACCATGAACACCAAATACCAATACCAAACTTAAGCCAACAATGACCGGTGATATGGAAAAAGGCAGATCGATAAAGGTGATTAAAATCTGTTTACCTCTAAACTCAAATTTTGTGATGGCCCACGCGGCTGCTACGCCAAAAACCAGATTAAGCGGCACAGATATCAGCGCGGCGGTTAGTGTAAGAGCAATGGCGGACAGGGCATCAGCATCCGTAAATGCAAGCCAATAAGTTTCTAATCCTTTGCGTAAGGCTTCAGTGAAGACAGCGATTAACGGCAATAATAAAAACAGCGCAAAGAAGCTTAATGAGATTCCTAGCAGTAAATATTTTACCCAGTTGGGTTCGCGTGTTGCGGCGTTCTTTTCAAAGCGTGTTGTTTGTGACGGGTGCGTTTGTATAGCAAGTGTGCTCATTTAAGCGTTCCTTCCTGTTTGTTTGGCTGTCCATGACTGCAATAAATTAATCAGTAGTAATAAGATGAATGACACAATTAACATGACGGAAGCGATAGCTGTCGCGCCTGTGTAGTCGTATTGTTCTAGCTTGCTGATGATCATTAAGGGCGTGATTTCGGACACCATAGGAATGTTACCGGCAATGAAAATAACCGAGCCGTATTCGCCCACCGCACGGGCAAAAGCTAGGGCAAAGCCCGTCATGATGGCGGGTAACAAGACGGGTAAAACCACATAGCGACAAGCTTGCCAACGACTCGCACCTAGACTTGACGCGGCTTCTTCCAGTTCGGTATCGATTTCTTCCAATACGGGTTGTACCGTTCTCACCACAAAAGGCAGGCCGATAAACACCAACGCAATCAAGATACCAATCGGTGTAAAAGCGACCTTAATACCAAAGTAACCTTCAATAATTTGTCCTAGCCAACCGTTTTGTGCGTATAAAGCGGTTAAGGCGATACCAGCAACCGCAGTAGGCAAAGCAAAAGGCAAGTCGATTAAGGCGTCGACGATGCGTTTACCGGGAAAGGAATAACGTACTAAACACCAAGCCAGCAACACGCCGAAGACGGCATTGATGCCAGCCGCTAAAAATGATGTGCCAAATGACAATTGATACGACGCCATAACGCGAGGGGAAGTCACTACTTGCCAATATTCACTCAGGCTTAACTGACTGGTGAAAATAAAAACTGCGCTGATGGGAACCAGTACAATGAGGGATAAATACACCAAGGTATAACCCAGAGATAACCCAAATCCGGGTAACACCGAAAATTGACGAAGCGTGTTCATGACTGACTCCAGAATATCTAAAGTCTGTAGTTTATGGGGATGGCTTATGCAGAAGAACCAAGAAAAAATGCGAAGCTTATGAAGAAAAGTGATTTGGCTTTTCTTGTGAAACGGTCTCGTAAACGTAAAATGTTAAACGCAAAACGGACGCTGATGGAGCGCCCGTTTTGCGTCTATAGGTTAAGAGGTTAGAAGATTAAAAGGTGATTGGTTCTTATTTAACGGTATAGATCTGGTCAAACTCCCCACCATCACTAAAATGAGTTTTCTGCGCTTGCTGCCAACTGCCGAACTTCTGCTTAACCGTGAAGGTTTTAATCTCTGGAAAGCGGGCGATGTCCTTAGGATCTGCCAATGCTGGTAAGACTGGACGGTAGTAATGTTTTGCCGCCAAACCTTGTGCTTCGGGTGAATATAAATAGGCTAAGTAGGCTTCTGCCACTTCTTTTGTGCCATGTTTTTCAGCGACTTTATCTACTACGGCAACAGGTGGCTCCGCCAAGATAGACACAGACGGCACGACAATTTCGAACTGGTCTGGGCCTAGTTCATTTATGGCAAGAAAGGCTTCATTTTCCCATGCGAGTAATACATCGCCTATGCCACGTTGAACAAAGGTATTGGTTGCGCCACGGGCGCCGCTGTCCAACACAGGGACATTTTTAAACAGCTGCTTAATATAGTCTTTGGCTTTTTCTTTGCTGCCGTATTTTTCTTCTGCATAACCCCAAGCCGCTAAATAATTCCAACGAGCCCCGCCAGAGGATTTCGGGTTCGGTGTGATGACTTGGATGTCAGGTTTGACTAGATCGTCCCAGTCTTTGATGTTTTTAGGATTGCCTTTTCGAACCAAGAAAACAATGGTCGATGTATAAGGCGCGCTGTTGTTGGGGAGTTTTTCCTCCCAATTTGAATCTATGTTGCCAGTTTTTTCGGCAATCGCGTCGATGTCGTAGGCCAAGGCTAACGTCACTACATCGGCTTGCAAACCATCAATCACAGCGCGTGCTTGTTTGCCTGCACCACCGTGGGATTGTTTGATCGTGACGTCGTCACCAGTGCGCTGCTTCCAATAGTCGATAAACAGCGGGTTAAACGCCTGATAAAGCTCCCGTGTTGGGTCATAAGATACATTGAGCAAGGTGATGTCTTTTGCTATGAGTTGTTGGCTAGTCACGGCAGCACTAATAATGAAAGGCAATAAACTGAGTCGCTTTTTAAAGGTCATTTTTTGTTTTCCTTGGTGAAATGAGGTTGGCCTGAGGTGTTAAAGACAAGGAAAGGTTAAGTAAACACTTGTGCGAACAAAACCAATTTAAAATGGATTGTTTATACGAAAAAATGCTAAATGATAACTTCGCCACAGCGCTAGCTAACGTTAAAGGAGTCCGCATTATGTCCATTGAACAATCCACTGAACTGGCTATTACATACAAGGTAAATCAGGCTATTACGGCGGCTCAGTTTATTGAGCTGCTGTCGAAAACCACACTCGGTGCGCGTCGTCCTATTGATAATATAGAGACAGTGAATGCGATGTTAGCAAATGCCAACTTGTTGATTACGGCATGGCAGGGTGAAGCCTTGGTGGGGGTGTCTCGCTCGGTGACGGATTTTGCTTTTTGCTGTTATTTATCGGACTTGGCGGTAGATGAAACCGTACAGGCATCAGGGATTGGTAAAACCTTGGTACGAATGACAAAAGAAGCCTTACAGCCAAAGTGTTCTTTGATCCTTTTGTCTGCTCCTCAGGCGGTAGATTATTATCCTAAAATTGGTTTTACCCAGCATAACAGTGCGTGGGTTTTGACGGATATCCAGTCTTTGAAATAAGTAAAAAAGGGGGGCAGATTCGGTGGTTACATAAAGAATGATAGATATGCTTTATGTAATCTTTTTTTATATTTTTATGACAGTTTATTGCAAATTGTCATGAATTTACGTCAAAAGGCTTGAACGAGACAAGAATGTTCATGATGTCTTTGAAGCATTGTTTCGCGCCAAATTTCTTCTTATCATGACCACATCTTGAAGGCTGCTAGATCTTAGATTTTTCTATTTATTCCATGTAATGACAGTTTTCAAAGCTTTTGAATTTTCGCGAGTTTGATAAGACTTTATCCGCTCGACAACGAATCTGTTCTCTATGCTATTTTGTGGTTTTTCTGCTTTATAGGTTGAGGCAGTAGCCCTTTTTTAAGGGTGATGATTCTTTAAATCGCTAAAGATTCATTCTGTACTTCCCTTTTTTTTGGTGATGTCTCATTTATGAGCCATCACTTTTTTTTGCTTAAATTTTGAGAAAACTCTTGTTTCAGAAAGCGGCTGACAGTGTCGCTTGTCGTTTTTTTTGTTGCAATGAAAAAGCCCCGCTGGTTTTGCCAGCGGGGCTTTTTTTAGCTGATGAATGAGCGTTGTTAAATTAGATCTGGAACTGGCCAACTTCGGTATCAACTTGCTTGGCAAGTTGGCTAAGTCGTTTAGATTGCTCAACACCAGTTTTGCTTTCATCTGCTAAATCGGCGGCCACTTGACGAATGATTTCGCTGTTTTGGCTGATCTCATTAGTTACTGCAGTTTGCTCTTCTGCAGCGGTAGCAATTTGTGTTGCCATGTCTGCAATGCTGATGATGGCATTAGCAATCTCTTCAAGGCTTTCTGTTGCTGCATCCGCATCGGCCACACTGGTTTGCGCTTTACTGCTGCTGTTTTGCATTGAAGTAACGGCTTTTGATGTTTGCTCTTGTAACAATTCAATCATCTTTTGAATTTCTTCTGTAGAAGAATGAGTGCGTTGAGAAAGCGTGCGAACTTCGTCGGCTACCACTGCAAAACCACGACCATGTTCTCCTGCACGAGCGGCTTCTATAGCTGCGTTTAGTGCGAGTAAGTTGGTTTGCTCTGCGATGCCTGTAATGGTCGATAAAATACCGCTGATTTGCTGTGCATGGTGATCCAAAGCAGAAATTTGCTCAGTAGCAAGGCTCACTTCGTTGGCCAACTGGTAAGTAGAGTTACGGCTCTTTTGTACTTGTGTACTGCCTTTTTGACCAAGTTCCACCGAGTGGCTAGCCGCTTTGGCAGTTTGTTCTGCATTGCCCGCGATTTCGTGAGTTGCTGCCGCCATTTCAGTAACTGCGGAAGCAACCATATCGATTTCTTGTTGCTGTGTGGCAACACGGGAAGCACTCTGTGTTGAAGAGTTTGATACGTTCTGTGCTTCATCCGCAACGTCTTTAGAAAGTACTTTTAGACGTTCAACAACGCCGTGCATGTGGCTAACAAAGTCATTAAAACCTTGGGCCAATACACCGATTTCATCGTCACGTTTTACTTCAATGCGAGCGCGTAAATCGCCTTTGCCCTTAGATATATCTTGCAAGGCTTTGGAGACACGAGTTAGGTCGCTAAAGAGTACTTTAAATAGCCAGTACAATAAGCAGATAAACACCACTAACAAAATAACAGCGGTTGTTATTTGACGAACTAAGACCTTGTAAACCGGTGCCATAAGTTCGCTTTTATCCATAGTGAATACTAAAGACCAATCTGTTCCTGGAATGGCTTGAGCGTAGGCGAAAACGTCTTTGCCATTCAGTGTTTCTTCAGCTAATTTATCTTCTTTGACTAGGTTGGATAACAACTTAGGTGTGAAAATTGGAGATATAGACTCGGCTTTTTGCATCACCATGTCTTTGTTTGCATGGGCAATAATATCGTTGTTGGATGCCACCATCATGGCAGAGCCAGAACCTGGAATATCAAGTTCAGCCACCTGTTTAGATAATTGATCCAAACTTAGGTTTGCACCAACCATACCGAATTTTTGGCCATTTTTAGTCACAGGATTAGTTAAGATAATAACCAGTTCTTTTGTGGTGGAACTTAGATTTGGACCGAGGATGCTGGCTTTACCAATGCTCATGGCTTCTGTGTACCAGCTTTTTTTGCGTGGATCGTAATCAGGTCGCTTGGCGTCTAATGCTGGATCTTGACGGTACATCTTACCGTCATTATTGCCGAAATAAGTTAGGGCAAATTGGCCACTGTCATAAGCTTGTTTAATGGCAATATAAGGTGATTGATCAGGTGCTCGTTCTAATGTGCTCGCAAGAGAGGCCGCAATGACTTTTCGGCTATTCAACCACTCACTAGTATTGTCGCCATAGGCACTGGAAAAGTGGCGAATATCTTTTAATAAAGAATCACGCATTTGCTGAGTGAGGGACAAGGTTGTTTCAGTGACAAGGTAAGCCGTCGTTATGACGACAGCGAGAATGCTGACGCTCAGGATCCGAGCGCGCAATGAAAGAGTCATGTGTGTATCTCCATATAAAAAAAGGGCGCAGCACCTTAGTGATGACTACGCCCAAAGAGGTTTAGGGTTCGCTAAAAGACAAAGGTGATTAGCAAATTAAAGATCAGGGCTGCTGCAAAACCTAATGGTGCTGCACGGAACAGTAATTGAGGGAACAGCTTTGTTCTGCTTTCTTCTGTTGGACAGGCGCCAAGGATCAAACTTCCTCCAGAGGAGAAAGGTGATATCGCTGTAGCCTGTGCACCTACTACGATACAGATGAACAGCATCATCGGATCCAGTGACAAGCTTTGAGCAATTGACGGTACGATTGGGAAAAGGGCTGGTGTAACCACGCCCAATGTACTGGCAAATAGGGACATAAATGCAGCAACAATACCAAACACAACAGGCACTAAGACCGCAGGAATTGAGGTGCCGATCCAAGATGCTAGGTCATTGATCGTGCCGGCTTTTATCGCCACTGAAATCAACATGCCTACACCACAGATCATAATAAGAGTTGACCAAGGCACAGAAGCAATAGCTTTGCGTTCGTCGCCCAATTTAAGCAATAGGGCAATAACTGAGAACACGCTGGCAATTAAACCAATATCCATTTTGGAATTGATGAAGGTAATGGTCGCATTGTCAGGTAATAACAGATGTGAAATTGGCGCAAGCAAGACCAAGCCCATCATTATCAGCGTTAGCGTCAATGTTTGACGTTGTTCTTTATTAAATGGAGTAGGAATGTCTGCTTGGTAGCCGCCTTTTGCGATGGTGCTTCTGTGCTTAGTGAAGAAAACCAACGCTGTTATCACTATTAAAGGAATAACCGCGGTGCTCAAGAAAATACCGATGGAGTTGATGAATGCCTGATTCTCTGTCACACCAGCGTTCGCCATTATACCGCGGAAAATAATACCGCTTTGGCTAGACATGAAATTCGCGCCAGTTAATGCGCCGTACCCGACTGACATAGAACCAATCACCATGCTCATACCAGTTCGTTGGCAAAGCAATAGCGTGATAGGTGCCATAAAGGCTAAAACTGTGTAGTAGCCTGCACCAAGCGCAGAAATGATAGTTGTCGTAATATAAATTGCGTACGGCAACAAATGAGGAAAGCGGCGGCAACGATACATAAGATGCTCGGCTAGCTTTTCTAACGTGCCATTGATAATGGCAAAACTGTAAAACAAGGACACAGAGAAAATGATGAAGAAGATCTTCAGCGGCCACATTTTAATGATGTCGTTAGGACTTAGTCCAAGCGCAAAACTACCAATTAAATAGGCAAAGGCAATGGCAAAAAGTCCGATATTAATTCGGGTTTTATAACCAAGGATGATGGATAGTAGGATTGCTCCAACAACAAGTAGACTCATTTTTATGCTTCTCTTTTACAGTGCTTATTTGGTTGGCGGTTAAAACTTAAATAGTTTGCTTGGGTTAATAACCAGTACTTTATTCCGCTCATCCATGCTGGGTAGTAAAGCTTCCATAAAATCGTATTGTTCTTTGTAATTTGTCTGCGCTTCAAATTGAGTGTTCGGCCAATCACTGCCCCATAAAAAGTAGTCTGAATGACCATAGGCTGAACGCAAGATTGCTAGCATTTCTTGTGCTTGTTCAAGATTGGCATTACAGCGATAAGCGGCCGATACTTTTGTCCAGATTGGCGCGCCACTGCTTAACAAATCTAAAAAATCTTGGTGGGCAGGGTTAGATACTTGAATCCCATTCAAGGTACGACCAAAGTGATCGACAATAACCTCAACACCCGACTCTAAAATAGCTGGTAGAAAACGTGTCAAATCGTCTATTTCTCGCTGAATCTCAACAACCCATTTACGCTTTGCTAATTTACTTAAAAAGGTTTGCCAAAGAGGAGATGTGTAATCTTCTAAGGTTTTTTTGATTAAGTTTAGGCGAATACCGACGACACCCGCAGCATCCAATTCATCTAGTTCAAGGTCACCAATCGTAGGGTCTACAACAGCAATACCTTTCAATTGCTGAGGGTATTGACGTAAGGCTTGCACCATAAAGCGGTTGTCAGTGCCTAAAAAGCTTGGCTGAACTAAAACACCATGGGAAATGTTGTGGTCTGTTAAGTGAGTTAAGAAATCCTCAGGCACGGCATTATAGTCTGGCGCGTATCTGCGTTCTGCAGCCATTGGCAAATCAGTACGAAAAATATGCGCGTGGGTGTCTATACCCTTTACTGGCAGATTGGTGTCAGAAATCATTAAAAAACCTTTACATACATGTTGTTAAAATTGTGACTGTAAGGATATTTGTATATTTATGTAATTCATATATATGAATATATGTTTATATGAATATTAAGTCAACAATCGTGGACGCTTTGCTGTGCGGAGATTAGAATGATGCAATTTACCAATGAGAGATAAAAATGGCGCTGTTTAAGCATGGGCGGGATCAACGTTTGCCGCTTTATCAACAGGTACGTGATGAGTTGCTAGAAAATATTAGCGCAGGAAATTGGCTGCCGGATGCCCCAATTCCTACGGAAAGTGAGCTAACAAAAAACTTTGGTGTTGCCATTGGGACTATTCGCAAAGCGGTCGACACCTTAGTTAATGACGGTTTGCTTTATCGCTGTCAAGGTCGTGGCACATTCGTGCGTCGTCCTGATTTTAATGCTTCCCTATTTCGTTTTTTCCGTCAAATGTCTTCCGATGGGCGTTTTGTTATGCCCACAAGTCAACTGTTATCTAGAACCTTTAAAAAGCCACCACAGCAGGCGGCTGATGCATTAGCAATCGATGTGAATGACAAGGCAATTTGTCTTGAACGTCTGCGATTTTTGGAAAATCGAGTGGTATTAACGGAAGAGATTTGGCTGCCCGCATCACTTTTTACCAGCCTGATTGATTTAGAACTATCTGAGTTTGGTAATTTGCTATACCCATTTTATGAACAACAATGCGGGCAGCTTATTGCTTCAGCGAAAGAAACCTTAACGATTAAATCTGCAAATACGCGTATTGCTGAAGCACTCAAAACTACTGAAAACAGCCCTGTAGCCGTCATTGAACGAGTGGCTTATGGCTATGATAAAACGCCCTTGGAATACCGAATTTCGCATGGTGCAGCAGAGACGTTTTGTTACCAAATAGAGATTGCTTAACATTCAAGATAGTACTTGACCTTAATCTTCTGCTAACGCTTACTACATCTCATGTTATGCCGCTCAAATGAAGCGGCATTGTCTTGTAAATAGAAGGATTTTAAGGCGTTTTTATGAAGATTACAGATTTACCCTTTGGCATTACCGATTGGCAAGGCGTCGAAAAAACGACCCACAAAGGCGAAAGTGGATTCGCCTATTGGCAGACCAAACAATTTGGTGAAATTCGAGTTCGAATAGTGACTTATTCTGCTGGGTATTTGGCGGATCATTGGTGTACCAAAGGGCATATTCTTTTTTGCATGAGTGGCGAGTTAAAAACCGTATTAAAAGACGGTCGCACTTTTGTGTTATCCGCAGGTATGAGTTACCAAGTGGCTGATGATGCCGAACCACATCGCTCTTCTACTTCTGATGGTGCAACGCTATTTATTGTAGATTGATGTGTTGGATATAAAAAAGTAGAACCGAGATGTTGATTCTACTTTTTATTGTATAACGTCAAATCACAATACACGTTTTGTTGTTAAATAAGTTCACCGCGTGCTGGATAATCTTTGCTGACAGCAAATTCGATTGCGCCAAGTACTTCTTTGAAGTGCGGACGAGCAAAAGGCATAGTGCTGATGTTGCTCCAGTATAATGTGCCATCTGGGCGAACAAGGAATAGTCCAGGTTCAGTAAACTCGGCAGGCTCTTCAATGCCAATGCTAGTCACACCTCGGCCTGCACTTCTGTGTAATCCCCAAGCTTGAGATTGTTCAACCGTTAGGCCATAGCCCATGGTTAAGTTTTCAATTTCCCATTCTGTTGATGCCTGTGCGGCTCTCTCTTCTGTGTCGGAACTTAGTACAAGGATATTCACACCTTTCGCGATAAAGTCATCTGCTAGGCGACTTAATTCTTTTAAGTAATTTTTACAAATAGAACAATGCAAACCACGATAAACGACAACCATGGTGAAGTTTTCAGGTGCTTGCTGAGCAAGTGACCAAGACTCTTTCAGAGTATTAATAGTGAGATTTGGTGTTGCTGTTCTTGGTTTTAGGACGAACATTTCGCTTACCTCATAATCTGTTGTTTGTTTTGATGAAGGCAGTTTATGGTTAAGGGTGATATGATTGGTGATTGTTTGTGCTTTATGTGTTGCAGATCGTATTTTCTCTTGAGGAAGAATTATTATGGATCGTCTTTCATCGGTATTAAGTGCGTTTCGCCCTAAGGCGACTTCGATAAGCGCTTTCCATTTTTCTCGTCAAAATGAGCGTTTGGCTTTATCAGCAGATTCTAGCTATTGGTTGTATTTAATCTCCGGAGAACTTTCTTTAACCACACACGGTGAAAGCCGAACGAGATTGAAAGAGGGTGATGGTGTGTGGTTTGCTACGGGCCAGGATCTCAGAGCATCGCTTATACAAAGGCTACACTGTGAAACTAAGTTATTAATTTGTGAATTTGATTTCGCCACAAAAGCGCTTAATCCATTGTTGGACTTGGAATGGCAATGGGTGAAAGTCGAAAAAGGTGATGAGATTGCCCTGCAATTGTCGCCTTTGAAAAGCATATTACTCACAGAAAGCTTGCAGCCTCGTTGTGGTTCTCAAGTGGTGATTGAGCGACTAGCTGAAGCTTATTTGGTGCAAATGCTGAGATTGTTTATTCAAAACAAAAAAATCGAATTAGGCTTGTTAGCAGGTTTAAGTGATGCGAGGCTGGCGCGGGCAATTGTGGCTATCCATGAGCAGCCTCAACAAGCTTGGCAGGTTGCTAGTCTTGCCGAAAAAGCGGGTATGTCACGTTCGGTATTTAGTGGCTTGTTTAAAAGTACGATGGGAATGTCTCCCATGGCTTATTTGACTTCATGGCGCATGCGTTTAGCTGCGCAACGGATAAAAAATGGTGACCGAAATCTCGCAATTTTAAGTGATGAATTGGGTTATCAAAGCGAGGCGGCTTTTCGCCGGACTTTTAAAAAAGTCATTGGCATGACACCGGGAGACATTGGTCGTCAATCTCGTCTTTGAATTAATGGGGTGATGGCGATACAAAACGCTGGCGAAAGGCGCTGGGCGTTAACCCCATAATCTTTTGAAAGGCCTTACGGCAACTGCCAACATCTTCATATCCTACTTGCAGGGCGATGCTCTCGAACGACAGCGTTGTTTGTTCTAAGGCATCGCAAGCCGTTTGAATACGGATACGTTGCAAATATTCATTTGGGTTGAATCCAGTGCATTTAGCGAAGCGTCTTAAAAAGGTTCTCGGCGTTAATTTAGCGAGAGCGGCCATGCTTTCAGTGCGTTGCAGTTCGGCAAAATGGCCTTGTA
This sequence comes from Marinomonas lutimaris, assembly GCF_019426345.1. GTDB lineage: Bacteria > Pseudomonadota > Gammaproteobacteria > Pseudomonadales > Marinomonadaceae > Marinomonas > Marinomonas lutimaris. The sequence goes on along the minus strand of NZ_JAHLLW010000010.1, from coordinate 148,172 downwards.
AATAATGCTGAACCGTCAAAATCGCCGCATCACCATGGTCGAAATTAGGTTGAAACTGTTGGTAGTAGCGTTGCTCTCTTTTACCTGTATCAATCACTAATGTTTTGCCTAACTGACGAACGATATTAGCATTCGTCAGTACTTGTACTAGTTCCATGGCCAAATCCATCCAAGACATCATGCCACCGGCGCTGATCACATCGCCTTGGTTAATCAATATCTTCGACGTGTCCATTGCTTGCTGAGGAAAACGTTCCTTAAACAAACCTTCTAGCGCCCAGTGCGTCGTCATTTGGCGTTTATCTGTAAGACCTGTGTATGCCAAAAAGAACGCACCAGCACAGGCACTGCAAAGTATGGCACCTTGTTGATGCTGTGCGATTAAAAAATCATTGATGCTGACATTTTTCTCGCTGTAACTGGCTTTATGTAAGCTAGGCGGCAACAAGACTGCATGATAGTGAGATTGCGTGTCCAAGTCTTTCTTTAAGTCTGCCTCGTGTAAAATATGCGTAGTGATACGAATTTCCAAACCTATTTCTTTGCAGGCTTCGTTGGCTAGCTCGAACGTTTCGGCAAAACCATAAACCGCCGACAAAAGAGAATGGGGATAAGCAAGCACAGCGATTTGATAATGTTTCAAGGATTTATCCTGTTTGTCATTTTAGCCTTCTAATATGTCAAATTTGACACTGTAATGGAATCCGTCGTTTTGCGATTCTAGTACTCTTGATACAGTCTTTGTAAACAATAGAATAGGAGCCAACAATGAGCCGCACTGCATTATTAGTGATTGATCCACAAAACGACTACTTCGCTAATGGTAGCTTTCCTCTATGGAATGCCGATGAAGCCCTAAAAGAAATACTTAACGCCATTCAAGCCGCGAAAGAGCAAGATGCAGCTGTGATACTTGTGCAACATGTGGCTGCAAGCGAATCACCGTTATTTGCTGAAGGCAGTGAAGGGGTGAAAATACACCAAGCGATTCTAGACGCCGCACTAGATGCACCCATCGTAACAAAAGCACACGCGGATGCGTTTCAAGAGACAAACCTAACGCAACTGCTAGAAGAACTGGAAGTCGACCGCTTGGTTATCTGCGGCATGATGACGCAAAACTGTGTAACTCATACCGCCATTTCTGATGCCGCTGATCCTTATCAAGTCAGCATCTTGCCAGATGCTTGTACTACTCGTGAACAACTACTGCACCTAATTGCCTTAGAAGCGATTAAGGCTAAAGTGACCTATACCGACATTCAGCACGCTTTTGAACGAGTTTAGGGGAGCTTAATCCCATTGCTAAAAAGCGTGGCAAGGTAGAAAACAAAAGGGCTAGGCAAGTGGTTGATTGAAAAATAGCCTGTTAATCAACCACTTTCGAAAATTTATTACACATAAATTGCATCGACTTCTTGGCAAGCAGCGAGCATATCGCTATAATCTGCAACGCTTTTAGGGCCTGTAGCTCAGTTGGTTAGAGCATCCGACTCATAATCGGCAGGTCCCCAGTTCAAGTCTGGGCAGGCCCACCATATATCGAAGCCTCGGCAGTTAGTGTTTACTAACAGTCGGGGCTTTTTTATTGCCTACGATTTTTGGGGGTTCTAATGGGTGACCTAAGCAAGCTCTCTTCGATAAAAAAGTGAGGATTACCGAACTACGTGACTTAGGGCTAAAATTATTGAAATGTGAGTTTCTTATATAATTCCATTGATTTAGTATTCTGACAGTCCGCTAGTAGTTTTAAGAGACCAAGAATAGCGCCTTTGCTGTCTTTTGATAATTGGTCAAATCGATTAGCGTCAAGGACAGATCTAATCAGATCATTAACCGAATCTTGAGTATATTTTTCTATACGCGACGATTTATATTTAGTCATATGTTGATAAATCCAAACTACACCATCTAACGATAAGGCTTTGCCGCTAGTCGTATTTAGAAAGGATGCAAAATGCTCAATTTTATAGTTTGTTAAGTGATTCTCAGCATAGTAACTAAGTTCATGGCGCATACTTATTATTAAATCAGTATAATCTTGTTTCCATACAGACTGAGCTGTAATCAAGTCGAAGCCCAGAAGAGCTTCCCAAACTTTTCCACATGTATGCCAATGAGCTACTTCTGAAAACCAAGCTTCGGAGTTTTTGGCGAAGACAATCATATCCCTCCAGATGTCTAGGAATAGCATTTTATTGACATCTACTTTGGATAGTTGATTAAACCATTTACGCATAAAATCAGTGATCCAATACTCAGCGGCAGCTCCTACACTAAGAAGCGGCTCCCATAGCTTTCGGGCTATATCTTTCGGACAATGTAATAAAGTGCCTATTATCTTATCGATAATCCAATAGTCAATTTCGTATGGAGTGCCATCAATTTCGTCTTTCTCATCTAGTTCAAAAATTAGACGTTCCCATAAAACAAGAGATAATTGTTGGTATATGCTGTACCACTCGTCTTTTTCTTTATCGGTTATTGCTTCATCGAGTGGGGGTAACCATGAGTAACCATACATGACAACGTGGCAGTCCATTTTTCTATAAATTTCAGGGAATGTATTTACCTCTATTTCATTATTATATTGACTATATAAAACTTGTAAGTTCGACCATACTGGCAAGCTTATTGATAAGCTTTTATTAATAAACTTATCGGCTAATTGATCTACTTTAGTATATAGCTGCTCAGCTGTTAGAGGCTCATTCCCCCATATATTATCCTTCGTTGCTATCATTATCCTTAATCTTAGAGCAGCCCAAAAATTGACTAGATTCAGTAAGCGGTAAAAGTCTTCTTGTATCTGATCACGCAATAAAAAGCATTGAGAAACTAATACCCCCAAGGTTTCATAATGCAAACCTAAACATAGCTTCACAATAGCAGTGCGAAGCTCTTTTTCAGTGCTATTTTCAGCGAGCAATTTTGGTAATGCTTTTGCACAAAATCTATCCCATTCGATTTCAAAATTCGATTCAGCAATTTCAAACTCTTGTTGAGGAGGATTTAATGAGTAATGTAGTAAAATATTTTTACAATATTCTCTATGCTCTCTGTATAAATTAGGTAATTGATCTCTTTTTAAAATAATAGTTGTAGCGACTGCACACTGACTCCTAACAAGAGATAAATATTCATCTTCTTGTTTGAGTATGTTAGGCTCTATGTTTGATAAATTATCGAATATTTTTTTAAATTCTTGTTCATTTAATTTTATATTTGAATTTAAAATTTCAAGACATTTGTTAGGTAGGTGAAGGATGATCTGTTTTGTCTCAAAATAAATTTCATCTTTTCTCTGTAGCTCTAACAATTCACCCGGTGTATTAAACTTAAATTGAATGTTTCCGTCTTTATTCTTAAAAGTAGTCCAGTTTTTTAGTTCTAGCTGGTGTCTGAGTTTTAAAATGAATGTATAATATTCATCCTCTTTAGACGTTTTATTAAGCAAGTTTTGCAAGGTAGGAAGTAGCTCATTTCTTATTTTTCTCTCAAAATTCTGATCACTAAGTATTTGACGAAAAATTATCGTCTCAAGATGCGTTTTCCTATATTCACGTAAGTGCCACTCTTTAGCTTCGTTGAACTGGTGTTCTGTCTCTCCCATACTTCTATGCCCAATCATTTGATGGTGTTCATCGCTTATACAGTGATGAAGGTCATATACAAAGATCCATGGGTTCATAAGCAGCTCAAATAAAACTCCTTTAAATAGAGCGCTTTCTTTTTTTGCTACTTGAAAGCAAACTCCAACAATTGCCAGCGAGTCACTTTTCGTTAAAAGTTCTTCTATTTCTTGGTTAACATCTTCCCCATTATCAAGCTTGTCAGATAGCCACTTCTCCAATGACATTAAGGCACATGTAAGTAAATCAGGCACAATAGTGGTATTTCTACAGGCATGCATCCACCTTCGATCACCATAATATTCTTTAATAACCCCTTTTATTGATAGGTTTATGCTTAAAGGATAGCCTTCGTCGAACATATTCTGTCGAGAGTGCTCTCTTCGAAAACGCTCTTTAGATAACCATTGGCTTGTTGCTATTTCGGTCAAACGCAATATAACTCTCATTCCTTGCTCTGGCGAAATGGTTAATAATTCAAGGAAGGGGGTTTTTGTATAAAAAGGAGGAAATAGCCTCATTAGATTTTTTGTAAGACCATAATCTTTGTCAATATCAGAGCTGCTATAACGATATTTTGCCCCTGGCTCTCGTATACAGTTCGCTAGGATAATGTCGGCTGATTCTTTAGGGGATAAGAGCATCAAATTTATGAAAAACTTTGTTTCTATTACTAGTTTCTGAAAGTAGTGATCTCTTTTATAGATTGCTCCACCTTCTATTAGTGGAAGCTCCTGCTTGTCCTCGTCCAAAAAGGTAGAGGATTGCTCCATTTTCGCAAAATATTCTAGTGCTTGAGGATCTGTTGTTGGTTCTCGTGGAGGGTCGGGTGGTAATTCTGTGGTTGGCTCTGTAATACCTGATGCACAATTAGCAAACTGAATTACTTTAGCTGTATCTTCTGCAGCGCAGCTAAGGACAGTTTCGTAATAAAACGAAATATCATCGTGATTATGACCAGCCCATCGATCATGATACCTATAGTGTTGATTGCATTGCAAAGCTCGCCAGCCAATTTTAATTGCAATTTCTGATAGGTCTTTCCGATAGGGGACATCTTTCTGTGTGTTGTTTACCCAAAGTTTGCAAATTTCAGCTGTATTTTTAGGTACTATCTCAATTAAATCTTCCTGTTTCTCTATGATTAACGTTAAAACACTCGGCCACATTAACCATATAGGTGTTCGGTTTATAAGCGATGCATCTAACTCGGAAACATTGAAATATTTAGCTAGCGCGATAGTTTTTTTATTGGCTTGTGTAGCAATGTATAAAAATCGTTTAAAGAATCGATCTAGTAAAGCTGCTTTATTAGTAGTTAAAAACACCCAATGTTTCAGAATAAGTTCGCATGAATTTGATGTATGAATAATGGCATCAAGCAATAAGTCAACAAGAAGAAAGTTTTTACTTTTTAGCGCACTTTTAATAACATTTTCCCACTCAGCCGTTGCAAGCTCATCTTGAACCAGCTCTGAGCCAAAAAGTGAAATAGCGCGATGCCATTGTGGATTCTTAATGCAACTATCTAAAAAGGATGGATTGCTCACTCTTTCATTTACAAGCGTCCGCTGCTTAAACCAGTCGGAATAGATGTCATGTGTTAAGTATATATATCCCTTTTTACGGTAGCATATTTGTGACTGTTCTAGCTCTTCAAGAACTGATAATTCAGGAACTTCAAACATAGTTGTTTGAGTAGTGTTAACCAGGTTTTCAGCCTGTAGTTTAGATAGTTTGATGAGGAATCTTTCTTTCATTGCACCATGAGTAGAGTTCGATATTACAGAATCCCAATACCAGTTAATGAGCTCGACTTCTGAGTGCCACGGGTTAGATTTAGAAAAGCTCGAAGGTGGTAGCTTAGAAAATAAATCTAGAACTTTAGGCCTTAATAAAAATTTTCTTACAGATTCAGTGGCCAGAAGTTTATTAAACTGAGGATACAGGGTTCTTAGAGTCGCTATGTCATCTTGGCTAATATCACCCAACGAAACAGTATTTTCAGTTGCAATAGCGCTGCCTATTTTTAATAATTCATTTTGCACTCTTTGCCAATGGAATGACTGACAAGTGATAACTATTTTTAAGCCAGTATTCTCAGAAAGTATTGGTTCTAAAAACTCGCCTAAAGTTGAAAAATAGCTAGATTTCCATAGGCGGTCTACAGCATCGATTACAAGTATTTTGTACTTAGACGTTATTTCGGCTGCTATATCTACCCAAGGATTCTTTAACTGAAAAGCTCCATTTTCGGCTTCATGTAAAGAGTTGTATTCGAACAATGAAGGCTCAACCCAAATTCTATTTGTATGCGATAAAGCAAGTCTTTTAACCAATGCTGATTTACCTGAGCCAGACTCTCCCAAAACTATGGAAACATTAGCGGAAGAAATGGATTTTCTAACTTTACTTATTTCTTCTACTCTTAATAGTGAAACCTGACTGCCTATTGAACTATCAATTCTATTCATTGCAGACGTGCTATAGGCTTTAAGCTTCTTCAAATCCATTGCAAATTCGGGAGCTGTTTTAAGCTGGATATCTTTTGCAATGAAAGATGCTGCTATTTGCGACGTTATAGCACCTCCGTTAACTCTATAACGTTTAACCAATGTGCAGATTTTTTCAAAAACATCGGTCGCGTTGCTCGCACTAGGGTCAACTAAAATACTTTTAATATTGGTAATTGACTGAATTTCACTGGTTGAGGGTTGGTCATAAAAGTCACATTGATAGGCTTTAAAACGTTTTAAAATTTTGTCGGTATTTAAATTTAGTCTGTTAGCAGCGTCTAACAAGGTAGAAGAGCAGTTAAAGCTTTTATGTAGAGAGCATACATTTTTAGCCAACTTAGTGTTGTCTACTTGTTCCTGTAACTCACCTTCAGGAAGATACTCTGATTTAGTAAGTAATGAAGTCAGAGATGTTTTTGATATGCCTGATAGAGGGGCAGTCACAATACCTAAATAGTCACAATTACTGTCAAATGGTGTACTTTCATTCAAAAATTGCTTCCATATGTCTTCTACTAAATCATCTGGTGCTTTTTTAGATGTGAACTGCTTATTACTCTTTACAGATAAAGCTAATTTGAAGTCTTTTTTACTATCACTAAATTCAACAAGAATATCATCAAAGATCCAACCACTATTACCTGCCTGAAAGTAGATTGCCTTTATAAGCGAGGACTTATGCGGAATAAAATGGGAAGACGACAGCATGTAGGTTGTCAGCCAAGCCCCAACTAAATCTTCAAAATCAAATCCTTTTCCACTGGTAAGTTCAGTTGGTGTAACCTTTGAGTTCTTGGTCATAGCGTTAGTGTCCCTAAATAACTTCAATACTTGTAACTAGAAGAAAGTTTGCTTGAACGCTACCTTTCTATAGTGCTTACATCACTGCACATATATTAATTGTAGTGATCTACGTTTGTGGCAAGCGCAGATATATCCATTTGCCTCATCGTTCAGCGGGTGTAAACGATCCTTTTTCATTGTGACACCATTTCTTGAATGGGGGGAAATGATTTTGAATAATGTGCTTTGATTACTTTATGAATGAGCCGTAATTACTGAATCGGTAGACTGATTTGCAAGCGAGTGTTCATGGATAATAAGAAAACGGTGTTGACTGGGTTAAAAGAGAGTTTTTCCAGTAAGTTATGCAAACAGTGATCATCGACTTCACTTTCATATCGACTGATATACCAATAATTTCATATCAAAATTAGACATTTTACGTCTTTGGTTTTGTTTATTTTGTTGTATATTTTAATACTTTAAGTATTAATATTTGGTTTATAGTAAACAATGTGGTTTGATATAAAGATTATTTTGATACCTATAGTGTGAAAATGTCATCTAAAATAAACTGGCTTGTTACCCATACAGCTCCTGGAGCGCTTGTTCTTCAGCAATGGCTGACTGAGAATGGCGTTAGCTACTCTTTAGCTCAGAAGTATGCACAGAGTGGTTGGCTGAAGAAGTTGTGTTCTGGTGTTTATTATCGCCCTGATGGAAAGGATGAACTCAAGCCTAGCTGGGTTGATGCCATACAAGCTATTGATGGGCAGTTGCATTTTCCCGTTCATCTTGCTGGTTTGAGCAGTTTGACTCATCAAGGACTAAGCCATTACTTACAGCTAAGCAAAGGACAGGTTTGGATCGGCGTAAAAAACAAGCAATCACTACCTAAATGGTTTCGTGAGTTTCAACACCAGAATTGGTTTTACTGTGGTAACCATAAACTTGAAGTCATTCCTGATAGAGACTTGAAGACGGTAATAGTTAAAGGAAGAGAATTGCCAGTCAGTTGTCCCGAGCTTGCAGCTTATGAAGTTGTTGATGCAATCGGCAAACAAATTTCGTTTGAGCATGCGGCAGAACTTTTTCAAGGTTTAGTGAATCTTAGCCCGAGGAAGGTGCAATCTCTTCTTGAGCGTAGTAGCTCGGTTCAAACGAATCGCGTGTTTTTGTTTTTAAGCCATTATTACGGTCATCAGTGGGTTAAGCGTATTGATGAAAAAACGATCAAATTAGGTTCTGGTAAGCGACAAGTTGTAGAAAACGGGCGGTTTGATGAGGCTTATCAAATCACAGTGCCAGAAACGTTTAGTACCAAAAAAGGAGAGTAGAGCAATGGATAGGGATAGTCCGTATTACAATCAGGTTTCGTTACTTATTAGGATGTTGCCAGTGGTAGCAACAGAGCCGGTATTTGCACTTAAGGGCGGTACGGCTATTAACTTATTTGTGAGAAATTTTCCTCGCTTGTCAGTGGATATTGATTTGGCTTATCTCCCACTTGAACCTAGAGATGAAGCATTAGCAAATGTAAGAGCGGCTCTACAACGGATTACAGACTTAATCAATGTTCAGCCTTTGACTCGTGCCGTATTACAAGATCAAAAGATAGACGAGCTTCGGATTGTAGTAACAAGCCCAAATGCAACAATCAAAATTGAGGTTTCTCCTGTTGCGAGAGGTACATTACATCAACCTGAGACAATGTCCGTTCAGCCTTCAGTAGAAGACGAGTTTGGTTATGCCGAGGTGCAGGTTGTTAGTATTCCGGATCTTTATGGCGGTAAGCTATGTGCAGCAATGGATCGTCAGCATCCTCGAGATTTATTTGATGTCCGTATGTTACTTGAAGAGGGCGGTATTTCTCGGGAAATCTTCGTAGGATTTCTTACTTATGTTTTAAGTCACCCAAGGCCCATAAGTGAAGTGATGGCGCCTAATTGGCAGTCGCTTGATGAGACATTTTACAAAGAGTTTGATGGGATGACTTTTAAAACTGTTGATCTTGAAGATTTGGTTTCTGTAAGGCCCGCTATGTTGATGGCTCTACAAACACACTTCACACTGCAAGATCGCGCATTTCTATTGTCTTTTAAGCAAGGAAATCCTGATTGGTCATTGTTTGATTTTCCAGAAGTAGCAGAATTACCAGCCATACGTTGGAAACTGCAAAACATTGCTAAGTTGGCTGAAAATCAAGACAAACACGCAGCCCAGCTATTTAAGTTAGAGGCAGTACTAGATGAGTGGCAGAAGCTGGCAAGCCCAAAAAATGGTAAATCCTAGTGTTCAGCAATGACTGCATATCTTTAAACTGACGGGCACAATTGGCTATTATTTCTAAGAGAGCACTCCATGGATAATACAAAAACAGCATTGGCTGGGTTAAAGGGGGAGGTTTTCCTGTTAACCGAGCAGCATAAACCTTTTGCGTCGGCGCAGATTGAGTTGTTGGCGGCGATTGATACGTGTGGCTCTATTTCTAAGGCGGCGAAGCAAGTAGGAATAAGTTATAAAACCGCTTGGGATCGTATTGATGCGATGAATAATATGTCGGCTCAGCCTTTAGTTGTTCGCTCTACGGGCGGTGCGCAAGGCGGCGGAACGCTGTTGACCGAGTTGGGCCACAAGGTGATTTCAGGTTTCCAAGCTTTGCAGGATGAGCATCAGAAATTCATTGAACGCTTAGGCGATAAACTGCATAACTTAAATGATGTGGCGAGTTTTATGAGGAGCGAGAGTGTGAAAACCAGTGCAAGAAATCAATTTAGAGGCACGGTTAGCAATATTACTCTTGGTACTGTGAATACTGAGGTTGAGTTGGATATTGGCACTGATCAATCCATTATTGCGATGATCACTCAGGAAAGCGTTGAGCAGCTTGGGTTAGAGAAGAACAGCGATGTGGTGGCTTTGATTAAGGCGTCTTCGGTGATTTTAAGTACGAATACCAAGGTAGTCACCAGCGCTCGAAATAAGTTGGTCGGTACGATTTCTCGTTTGTTGCCAGGTGCGGTGAATACGGATGTGACATTAGATATTGGTGGTGGCAAGTCTGTGTCTGCTGTTATCACGAATATAAGCGCACTAGAGCTAGAGCTGGAAGTAGGGCAAGCAGCCTGCGCCTTGTTCAAAGCGCCAAGCGTTATTCTACTGAAAGACGCGTGACGCTGGTGCAGTTATCTGACCAGCGCCACGCTTTTAATTTGCGCCCATAGTCTCTTTCCTTCCTCCAAGGCTAAGTGATCAACGGATCGATAGGTCAGCCTCGCAATGAGTGTGTTTTGCTCTGTCTGTAAGCGGACTAACGCCATGGCTGGGTCTTGGTCGGGAATAATGTCGATCACACTGACTAGCAGTCGATTCAATATGCTGGAATCTTCATAGCAAGTTAGCGTTAGACTCACATCGGTGGCGAGTATTCTGACTCGAACCTGCTGACCAAGACTGTCGCCGTTGTTACGAATCCATAAGTCACTGCCAGCACAAGAGACTTTTGATAAGTGCCACTTTTCATCTTGTTGGACAATCTGGCCTTGCCAGATGACACCTGTGTCATTATTGAACAGCAATGGTGATGTTAGTTGTGAGAAAACCTCTTCTACCTGTCCTTGAGTGGCGACTTCGCCATCTTCCATCAGTACAACATGATCCGCTAGGCGCATCACTTCTTCGACTGAATGACTGACATACAAAATGGGCGTGTTGAGTGTGGACTTCAGCTTTTCGAGATACGGCAATATCTCTTGTTTTCTCGCATTATCCAGTGAGGCTAAGGGTTCATCCATAAGCAATAATTTGGGTTGAATCAATAAGGCGCGCGCGATGGCAATACGTTGTTTTTCACCGCCTGAAAGCTGCTGCGAATTATTCTTTAGTATGGATTCAATGCCCATTAAGTCGATGACTTGGTCATATAAACCAGCAGGTAAGGGAATGCCGCTGCGTTTAATGGCGTAATCTAAATTGCCTTTTGCGGTTAAATGGGGAAAGAGGCTAGGTTCTTGAAACACATAGCCTAATGGCCGTTTGTGTGTCGGTAGGAAAAAATTATCGTTTTGCCATGTTTCGCCTTTCATCACAAAATGCCCTTGCTGTGCTCGCTCTAGACCTGCAATACAGCGCAATAGGGTCGTTTTCCCTGAGCCTGATTGCCCGAAGATAGCGGTGACGCCGCTGTCTGGCAGCGTGAGATCGACATTTAAAGCAAAGTGGGATTGTGGATGCTGTAAGTGAAATTTGGCGTGTAGGCCTTGTTCTGTATTTTCCACTACGATCTTGTTGGTTGGCATGGCTATTTAGCTCCCCACAGGGTGTTTTTTCGTTGGAAGCTATAAAGGCTGAGCAACACCACAAAAGAAAAGATGATCATGATGGCGGCGAGTTTGTGAGCTTGGTCGTATTCCAATGCTTCAACATGGTCATAAATTTGCACGGATACTACGCGAGTTTGTCCGGGAATGTTGCCGCCTATCATTAAGACAACGCCAAATTCGCCGACCGTGTGCGTAAAGCCTAAAATAGCAGCCGTAATAAAGCCGGGTTTCGCTAATGGTAAAACTACAGTGAAAAATCGATCCCAGCTTCCTGCTCGCAAGGTGGCGGCCACTTCTAATGGTCGCTCACCAATGGCTTCAATGGCGTTTTGTATGGGTTGCACGACAAAAGGTAGAGAATAAAATACTGACGCCACGATTAATCCCCAAAAGGTAAAGGGCAGTGTTCCTATACCTAATTCTTGGGTCAATTGACCAATAAAACCATTGGGACCCATGGCGATCAGTAGATAAAAACCTAATACGGTGGGCGGAAGCACAAGCGGTAGGGCAACGATGGCGCTGATTGGCCCTTTTAGGCGGGAGCGGGTTCGTGCCAGCCACCAAGCGATGGGGGTTCCAATGAGCAGTAAAATAACAGTAACAGTTGTCGCTACTTTAAAGGTTAGCCAAATGGCTTCTAAGTCTGACGCAGAAAGCATATTGGCTGTTATTCCGTTTTATAACCGTATGAATGGATGATGTTACGGGCTGTGTCGCTGCGTAGATAGTCAATCAGGCCTTTTGCTGCGGCGCTATTTTCAGCTTTTTTTAATAACACGGCATCTTGGCGTATTGGGCTGTATTGATCCGAGGGAATAATCCAGCTTGAGCCTGATTTAATGTGTCCTTTGCTCATTATTTGTGACAGAGCAACGAATCCTAAGTCGGTATTCCCCGTGCTGACAAATTGATAGGTTTGCGAGATGTTTTCGCCCATTACCCATTTTGATCGTGTCTTTTCTGTAACTCCTAAACCTTTTAATACTTCCATTGCTGCCACACCATAAGGCGCCAGTTTTGGGTTGGCTAAGGCCAGTTTATTGAAATCTCCGCTTTTTAAACGAGCGTTATTGTTGTCGATGAAATCGGCTTTAGACGACCACAAAGCCAAGGCGCCAATGGCATAGGTGAAGCGACTGTTTGGGATTATGGCGCCTGCTTTTTCTAAGGCGTCGGGTTTGTTTTGATCAGCGGATAGAAAGACATCAAAAGGTGCGCCGTTTTGGATTTGAGCAAAGAATTTACCAGAGGAACCGAAGGATAAAATCACTTTGTTGCCAGATTCTTCCTCGTATTGTTTGGCGATGTCTTTCATAGGAGTAGTAAAATTTGATGCGACGGCGGCATGGACTTCTTCGGCATAGCTTGAAGGGCTAAGCATCAAGAAACTTAATAGTATGATGCTTAGTGAATTGAATAATCGCATGGCTTTACCCTTATAACATTGCTTGAGAATAGGATTTATATTGATGCGTTATATATTGCGTTATATAGCGAAGTGGCGCAAGAGGACAGCGTTCTTCTATTTATTCTTCTAGATAAGGTTGGATATTAACGGTATCTATCTGCTCTTTTGGTAAAAATTTCTCGGCGTATTTTAAGTAAGTGCCACTGGTGAGAAAGAAGCGGAATAGCTGTAGATCAAGGTGTCCTTCTTTGCACATGTTAAACATGATGTCGATGGCGATACTGATTGGTTTGGCCTTTTTATAAGGTCGATCTGCGGCGGTAAGCGCTTCGAATACATCGGCGATCATGAGTATTCTGTCGGGTATACTAAGTTGTTCTGCATTGAGTTTTCGTGGATAGCCTTGGCCGTCCATTCTTTCGTGGTGAGTTGAAGCGTAACGAGGTACTCGGCTGAGTTCTGGCGGAAATGGCAGGCTATCTAGCATGGTAATTGTGCTGATCATATGTTCATTGATTTTAAACCTATCTTCTTCGGTGAGCGTGCCTCTTTTTATAGTGAGATTGTAGATTTCACCTTGGTTATATTGATGTTCCGGTATTGTCATCTTTATGCCTAAAGATGCGTCAAACTTGATATTTTTATGTCGTGGAATGATATGTTCAGGTTTATCTGACAGTAGTGTTTCTATGGTGGTAGGTTGGTCGCTGTCTAGCTTGTTATCTTGTTCTTGCTTGGCAAGCATCATTTCTTCTGCAGGAGATAATCCTAAGCGATTATTAAAATTTCGAGTCCATTCTTGTGCGCTAATGGCTTTGATTCTTTCCCGGTCTTGTTCGCTCATAAATTCACTGCCAACGTTGGCTTTGGCTACGAAAGCAAATTCTTCTTGAAGCCTTGTTTGGTTTTCCTGCCATGTTGTTAAAGCGACGGTTGGGTTTTGTTTTTCAATGTACACGGCACGTAAGTAATCTATTTCTGCATCACGCCATAAGACTTCAAATCGCATGCGAATCTCATGAATACGATTATAAATACATTCCAGCTTGGAGCCTTTGTCTATGATGTGTTCTGGCATGGTGATTTTGCCACAGTCGTGTAACCAAGCAGCAATGCGAAACTCTAGACGTTCGTTGTCATTGGCAAATTGGAAGTTTTTATAAGGGCCATCTTCTGTTTTTTCTAAGGCGTCGGAGATCATCAGACCAAGTTCTGGAACCCGATAGCAATGACCACCTGTGTGCGCCGATTTGTCATCTATAGCGGTTGCGATAAGGCGGATTAATGCCTCCATAAATTCTTTCTGGTTGGCTTCATGCTGCTTAATATCTTGAGACATGGATATAAAGGAGTTAGAGAGTTGCCATATCTCTTTAATGTGCGAGTCTGTGAAGACTACATCATCAAATTGGCGTTGTTTGATTTTCTCTGTTTCAAGTTGTAATTGTCTAATAGGGCGCACTATGGGCGCACTGAAAAGCCAGATAATTGGCAATAATATGATCATTACCAAAGCATTTAATAATGTTGAGTGAAGCGCTTCTTTGGTTGCTTGTTGAAATAACACGTCTTTTGGTAGGGTGACGGTGATGTATTGTTGATTAAGTATGTCGCTGCCGATGGCAGTGATAAATGCATAGTATCGGCGACTCTCTTCTTTTTCGATAAGAGTTGGCTGTTTTGCGTTTGGGGTGTTGGCAATGTCGATTAATTTTTTTGACTCTATGCCAAGGTAATCTTGAATGTATTGATGAGACGACGATGCGTCTGAGTCGCTATTCGTTAGATTTGAGGCAATGATTTTGCCATTTTGGTTGAATAAAAAGGCTTGCTCCTGACCATTTATAAGTTTCGATGAAGACAAAGTAAGTTGATCTGATAAAGACGATAAGAGGATATCTAAGCCTATTACTTGATCTGTGTTGCGGATTCTCTTTGCGTAGGTTTGTCCAGAAACTTGTAAGTGCTGAAAAAGATAGGGTTGAGTTGTATAGATATTATTTTGTTCTGATGCCGCAAACCATGGTCTCTCTGTAGGGGAGAAACTACTCTTCTCTGTTTGTTGGTGATTAAGGCGAAAGGTACTGGAGTAATAATAGGTAATGCGTAAACGCTTTTCGCCACTCCCAGAAATATCTACCGCAGCCCAACGATCATCCGCTTGTGCCCCCATTCGTTGTCTTGTGTCTTTGGCTGAGTCTAGGTTAATGAGCTGAAAAAAGTTTTCTTGCTTATCACCAATATAGACGCTGTATAGCTGGGGACGCTTTTGTAGAAATTGAGCAAATAGACTGCTTTTACGTTCGATGCTGGTGTTTGATAAATCAGAATTGATTAGCTCTGCAAGCAGATTGACTGTTTGTTTGGCATCGCTGTCTAGGCTATAAACACTGTCGCTCATGTGATCAGAAAGTAGATTCATACTTGACAGCATGTGATCGACAGCCATTCTCTTACTGGCGTTGTATTGCAGAGAAATAGCAATACCTGCGGTAATGACGATTGCCAGAAGAAACATATTGGCAACAAGAATTCTGATAGAGAATCGCTTGAATATCCGTTTTTTGGTTGTCACTATTTACTTCCTTGCAATAAGCGTTAAAAGCCGAATTTGCTAGATACTTACGCGCCTTTTAATAGAAGTCTAATCTGTGAATTAGTGCAAATGAATAAGTGTGACGATTTGTGACTTTTCTTGTTTTATCATTCGTTCAAGTTTTTTCCTTATTCGTTTTTCTTATATAAGTTAATCATTTTTCCTTCTTATCCATTTAGTCAACATTTTGTTAACATTGCGCTAACTTGCCGATTTGACTTGTTGATTGATGTTTAGGTGAACAGGTTCGGTGTTCTATGACTTATTTTTTAAGGTTTTTTCTCCATGTTGTATCCCATTATTAACTTAGCGGTGTTCGCTTTGTTAATCGCGTTGTTGTTCAAACTGCAAAAAGCGAAAAAGACGTTATCGACTCAAGTATTTACTGGTTTGGGTCTTGGTGTGGCGTTTGGTGCTGCGTTGCAATTTATCTATGGTGTTGGCAGTACAGAAGCTAACGAAACATTAGAGTATGTGAATATCGTCGGTTATGGCTATGTTAGCTTGCTGAAGATGATCATTATGCCGTTAATTTTAGTGTCTATTATTGGCGCTATTATTAAGGTTAAAGACACGGGCTCTTTGGGCAAGATGTCTGGCGGTATTATTGGTATCTTGTTGGCGACAACGGCGGTTTCTGCTTTGATCGGTGTTTTCGTCAGTAACTTATTTGGTTTGTCGGCCGATGGTATTGTGCAGGGCGCTCGCGAAATGGCTCGCGGTGCAGCATTGGAAACTCGCTTAGATGGATTAGCGAATGTTTCGTTTGCTGATATGATTACCTCTTTCTTCCCAGGTAACCCTTTTGCGGATTTAGCAGGAAGTCGTCCGACTTCTACCATTGCTGTGGTTATTTTTGCAGCCTTTGTTGGCGTGGCAGGTGTGACCGTTGCTCGTACTGAGCCAGAGTTAGGGGCAAGTTTTGAGCGTTTTGTTGATGTCGCTCAATCAATCGTTAGAACCTTGGTTCGTATGGTGTTAAGCCTGACGCCATACGGTATTCTTGCGCTGATGACTAAGGTTGTTGCGGGGTCAGATGTCTCTGATATTTTGACTTTGCTTAACTTTGTTGTGGCGTCTTATGTTGGTTTGGCGCTTATTCTAGTCATGCATTTATGTTTGTTGGCATTTAATGGCATTTCACCGCTGCGCTACTTTAAGAAAGTTCTACCTGTATTGTTGTTTGCTTTTACTTCTCGCTCTAGTGCGGGAACGATTCCGTTGAATATCGATACTCAGGTTAAACGTCTAGGTAACGGTGAAGGTGAATCCAATTTCTCGGCTTCTTTTGGTGCAACTATGGGTCAAAATGGGTGTGCTGGTTTGTACCCAGCCATGTTGGCAGTGATGATTGCACCAACAGTAGGCATTAATCCATTAGATCCGAGCTTTATTATTTCACTGATTGCTATCGTAACCATTAGCTCATTTGGTATTGCTGGCATTGGTGGTGGCGCGACGTTTGCAGCCTTGATCGTATTGTCTGCGCTGGATATGCCTGTTGCGTTGGCTGGCTTATTGATTTCTATCGAACCTTTGATCGATATGGGTCGTACCGCTGTGAACGTTAATGGTGCAATGACCGCGGGTAGTATTACGTCGAAATGGCTTGGTCATTCTGATTCGAGTGTGTTTGAACAAGATGAAGTTCCAGAAGCCGAGCTGAGAAACAGTTAATAGCAAAGCAGTTTGATTGCTTTTATTTTAAAACCACCTTCGGGTGGTTTTTTTGTTTATATACCACGCTTTTTATGAGTAATTAATTTTCAAATAGAAAATTTGAGTATTAGGCATGCAAAGTGCTTGAATTAATCTAAGCTTGCTTAATAACAACGACAAGGAGAGGCGTGTGTCCTTATTTTCAAATCTAAAAGTATCCCATTCGGTCGCCATTGTTGGTATTTTACCATCGCTGTTTGCCATTATTATTGTGGGTTTTTTAGTCAAAGATTTAAATGAACGTGTTCATGAAGGTCGTATCGCCGAAGACATGGTGAAGTTATCGTCTATTTTAGATGGAGTGGCTCACAATTTTGCGGTTGAGCGTGGTTTAAGTGCGGGTTATTTAGGTAGTAAAGGCAGCAACGGAAAAGATACTTTATTGGCGCAGCGTAAGTTAGCCGACAATGCAGAGGCAGCGCTTAAAAATATAGATGATAGCGCTTTTGAGGTGCTTACTTCTGAGCGTTTGAATCGTTTACGAACTCCTGTTTTAAACATGCTGAAAGATAAAAATCAGGTTCGCCAAAAAGTCGATGCTTTGGCGGCTGATAATGGGGCTTTTGACTTTTACTCTGAGGTAAACCGCCAAGCGTTAAACTCTATTCAGCGTGTTATTTTGGATATCAGAAATCGAGATATTGCCAAAGCACTGGAAGCCCGTTTAAGTTTATTATGGATGAAAGAGCGAGCAGGTCAGTACCGTGGGGCTCTAAATGGCGTATATGCGGCTAAATCTACAACGTTAAAACGTCAGTCACAAATAGCGGCCTTTATTGAAGATGAGCATCATCAGCTAGAGCACTTTATTGTGACGGCGTCAGATAAAGAAGAGGCGTTGCTGAATGCCGCTATGAAAGATGCTAAATGGAAGGCGGTTACCCAAGCTACGAATGATTTTTTAGCGACAAAAGATGTTTCTTCTGTGAATGGCCCTGCTGATTGGTTTGCACTTGCCACAGCAAAGATAGGCTTGATAAAAGGTGTTGCGGATAAAATTAGCTCTGAGATTAATATTCTTAGTTCATCGTTAACCTCACGTAGCGAGCTTTATCGTAATGGCTTGATTATTGGTTTTATTTTATTAATTACTCCTGTTATTTGGTTAGCATTTTCTCTTACTCGATCTCTTTCTAAGCGTGTCGAACGGATTAGCCAGACCTTATCCAATGTCTCTACAGATCGTAATTTGGTCGGCAGAATTGAAAATACATCACATGATGAGTTGGGTGAGATCATCCAATACTTAAACGTTCATTTAGATCATTTGAGTGAGTCTTTCCATTTGATGGTTGATATGGCATCTGAATCTAAAGAAAGTATGAATGTGCTGAGTGGCTATTCGAGAAATGCGTTACAGGAAACCAAGGACCAGTTTAATCAGACTGATCTTATGGCGTCGGCAGTGGAGGAGATGTCTCTAACGAGCAATACGATTTCTCAAGATATGCTAGCTTCAGCTGAAGCGACTGATAGCATTCGTGAGCAAAGCACTCAAGGCTCAGCGCGGATGCAGACTATTCTACAATCCATCGCTAATTTATCTTTGGAAGTGGATGGCGGATATAAAGCGGTGCAGTCGGTTACTGGTCATACGGAGCAAATTAGCAGCATCTTACAAACCATTGAATCTATCGCTGAACAGACTAATTTATTGGCATTAAACGCAGCGATAGAAGCGGCTCGTGCAGGAGAACAAGGGCGAGGTTTTGCGGTAGTGGCGGATGAAGTGAGAACGCTTGCTCAGCGTACACAAAATTCGACCGAAGAGATTCGTTCAATGATCGAAGCCTTGGTGGGGTCAGGTAAGAGCGCTCTACAATCCATGGATAAATGTGCCAGCATGGCGACGCAAACTTCGAATGTGGTGACTGAGAATGTCACCATGATGCAAGGCTTGTTTGATGCTATTGAGAAGCTAGCGCAAACCATAGAACGAGTTGCTACCGCGTCAGAAGAACAATCTCAAGTGTCTGAAGAAATTAATAAGAATATTCAGAATGTCAGCGAACGTTCGGAACGAATTCTGGATATGGTTAATAAAACCGACGAAGGATCAGCGCAAGCTAAGCAGCGTTTTGAAAATGTACTGAAAGAGATTAGCTCGTATAAATTGAGTTAGCTAGGAAAGACATCAAACTTTCATACTGAGAGTTTGATGTCTTTTTTGATCTAATGAGTGCGTTTTATCTCGAAGGTCTTCATGAAAACATCATTACTAAATGTGCCTATAATCGCGCTAAAGGAAATAGTGAAATTTAAGACAAATATCATTTCATTGCCATATTCTTGGGCCTTTAAGGCATCTCCCCAAACGTAAAAGAATATAGATGCACCATATAGAAACAAGCTAATTTTGTTGGTCGTGAAAAAGAAGGGAATTTCGAAAATCCAAAGCTCTTTTTTGTTTCCGTATCTAATGATCAAATTGAGTAAAACATATGAAACAGTAGTCCCTATGGCAATCATGTATGCTTGAAATATTTGGTAATCATTTAATAGCGTATTTCCCATATAAATTGAAAATCCAGCTGCAATAATCCAAAGCAGTAAAAGTGGTCCTAAAATTAATCCCATGATCTGATCCTATCGTTTTAATATTTAGTGCTTATTTGTGTTTTTTTCAGTGTGTTTGTTCGATGTTGTGTTCTTCCATAAAGCTCTCACTACTAAATGAACCAAGCAAGGTGCCTAATGAAATAGAGAGCGCGATGATGAAAATGAGAGATTTAATTGATGGGTTTTTAATGCGTTTCTTGAGGATGAAATAGGCTAAAAATGCGGCTAAATATAGCAGTGCAGCATCAAGGTTAAATAAGAAGAAAAATATTATTTCAAATGCCCAGAGCGACTCACTACTTTCAAACTGATTGATAGAGTGCTTCATATACATGATGGCGAGAAGAATGGCGGCTAGCGTTGGTAGTATTTTATAGACAAACAGCTTCTCTTCTTTCAATAAGACATAGCCGATTCGAAGCGAGAAAAGAAAGCAGATTACCCAAAATAAAAAAAGAGGGAGAATGATTATTCCCATAACACGTCCTTGATGTTGTTGAGTTTCAAATAGTCTTTTAGATAAAGCAAAGCCACAGTGAGATAGTCTCACTGTGGCTTTATTTATTCTAGCAGATTAGTTGATGAGAATTAATCTGGTTTACGGTTACGACGCGCAGGTGCTAGAGGCTTGCTGCGTAAACCTTGGCCTGGTGTCATTTCTGCTTTTGGTGCGCTAGGGCGACGATTGCCAGACTTAGGCGCATTGCCTTGTTTCGCTGGATTGCCACCTTGTTTTGCGCCATTACCCTGTCGTGGACCATTGGTTTGCTCACGCGGTCTTTTCGGCTTGTTAGGCTTGATTGGACGTGTATCTAGAGTGGTATCAGGCAACATGTGCGTTGGCATGAAATCATCTTCGTAGCGACGTTCAATTAGCTTCTGAGTCAAACGCTCGATAGCACGTAATTGGTCTAGCTCGTCGGCAGCGACCAATGAAATGGCTTTGCCAGTTGCGCCAGCGCGGCCAGTACGACCGATACGGTGAACGTAATCTTCTGCTACATCTGGTAAGTCAAAGTTGACTACGTGAGGCAGCTGTTCAATGTCCAATCCACGTGCCGCGATGTCTGTCGCGACAAGAATACGAATACGGCCTTCTTTAAAGTCTGATAGAGCGCGAGTACGTGCGCCTTGGCTTTTGTTGCCGTGAATGGCGCTAGCACGAATGCCAGCATCTTCTAATTGTTTGGTGATCTTATTGGCACCGTGTTTAGTGCGAGAAAAAACCAATGCCTGATCCCAGCGACCATCAGCGATAAGTTGAATTAACAACTCAGTTTTGCGTTTCTTGTCGACTGGATGTAACCACTGTTCTACAGAGACCGCTGTCGCATTACGCGGCGTAACGGAAATCTCGACTGGGTTGTTTACCAAGCCTTTTGCAAGCTGGCGGATTTCTGGAGAGAAGGTCGCAGAGAACAATAGGTTCTGACGTTTCTTCGGCAAAATCGCGAGGATTTTTTTGATGTCATGGATAAAGCCCATGTCCAACATGCGATCTGCTTCGTCTAATACTAGGATTTCTAGCTTATCGAAACGTACCGCTTTTTGATTGTATAAATCCATCATGCGGCCAGGCGTTGCGATCAAAATATCTGCGCCGCGACGTAGTGCCATCATTTGCGGATTGATTTTAACGCCACCAAATACCACGGTTGATTTAAGCGATAAATGCTGACCGTAATTTTTGACGCTTTCTGCGACTTGCGCTGCCAATTCACGAGTTGGCGTTAATACCAAAGCGCGAACTTGATTGCTTTGTGCGTTTTCGCCTTTACTTAGAATTTCAAGCAAGGGTAAGGTAAAACCGGCTGTTTTGCCTGTCCCTGTTTGGGCTGCGGCCATCACATCTTGGCCTTCAAGAATGGCGGGTATTGCCTGAGCTTGAATTGCAGACGGCTCAGTATAGCCTTGATCTTCAATGGCTTTTAGGATGGGGGCAGAAAGCCCAAGTTTGTTGAAACTCATAGATGTTCTCATGTTTTATAAAGGCAGGTGCAAAGCTGAAAGGTCAGGTTATGCAAGAATTTCGCGAAGCTTACCTTATATCGGCTCTACATGCTATGTAGTATGGCTTTTGTACGATAATTGCACTGGCTTAAATCTCATTAAAAAGTGCAGTAAAAGCGTCTTTGCATCGACTTACTGCGTCGAGCAAACTATGTCGAGCAAAGACTTATTCGTATCTTCCCTAGTTTTTTCGTTAGACTCGTTTTACATCCACTGACACGGCAAGCTGCTGAGAACCTCCGCCTTCAAAGATCACACCTTGCAATGGTGTGACATCGGCATAATCTCGTCCCCATGCGGTGACGATATGTTGGTCGCTTGGCATTAAGTCATTAGTTGGATCGAATTCCACCCAGCCCAATTCAGGGATAAAAACCGCGAACCAAGCGTGGGAAGCATCAGCACCAACTAATTTTTCTTGTCCTGGTGGTGGCAAGGTTTCCAGATAGCCGCTCATGTAACGAGCTGGAATGCCTACCGAGCGCAAGCAGCCAATGGCTAAATGAGCGAAGTCCTGACATACACCGCTGCGCTGTTTAAGTACTTGTTCAAGCGGCGTCGCAACGGTTGTCGTTGTTGGGTCAAATTTGAACTCGGTGAAGATCTTATGGGTGAAAGCCAGTGCGGCTTGCAAGACCGGTTTGTCATCTGCAAACGTGCTTAGCGCGTAGGCTTTTAAATCTTCTGAGCAGCGAATTTGCGGTGAATCCAGTAAATACTCTTTTGCCATGCGTAGTTCAGGGGTATTTGGATTGCTTAATTGCGTACGCAATTGACCGCAAGTCAGTGTGCTTTGCATTTGCCATT
The DNA here is from genome assembly GCF_019426345.1 of Marinomonas lutimaris. Classification (GTDB taxonomy): domain Bacteria; phylum Pseudomonadota; class Gammaproteobacteria; order Pseudomonadales; family Marinomonadaceae; genus Marinomonas; species Marinomonas lutimaris. Next base: position 125,817 of record NZ_JAHLLW010000010.1, on the reverse strand, counting down.
GCAGTACGTCCAATGGCGAAATTTCGAAGTCAGTAGTGACATCGATAACCAGCTTTTTATGTGCTTCTTGAATAGAAAAATAAAACGTCTGATTACCAAAATAATCTTCGCCATCGTTTTGATAAACTGGTGGTGGATTAATTTGTACTTTTTGATTTAAGCAGCGTTGATTGCGTGTGTCTCGTGGCAACAAATGAGCCATGTTGTAACATAAGCTCACGGGTGCTCCATAGGTATATTCCGTTATATGACGAACGCGGTATCTCATATACTTGTTCCTCTGATGGCTTCGGTCAATGACTGAGGGCCAGCGGTATGGTCAAAATACTTATCGCTAATGAGGACGGTGAATTGTTCTAGCTGATCTAGTAGTTCGGTCATAAGTTGTTCTAATTTTAGACGGCTCTGGCTGTCTGGATCGACCTTAGCAAGCTCTTCCAAATCGGCAAGCTGAATATCATTTAGTGACTTTAAAATGATTTTATTTTCTGGGCTGAGCCCCGCTGTTGTCGTCTCATTTCTTGGTAGTTCTTTAATGTATTTACGCAGTTGTTCTACTTGATAAAGTAAAGAGCGTGGATTGGTGCCATCAATCATCAATAGATCCAATCCGTAAGCCACACGAACACGATTACGATAGCGACGACGGAAAGAAATAAGGGCTTCTACACTCAATAAAACAGATTCTAGAATTTGTTGCTGTGGTCCTGATGGCAGTGGTTTGGTTAGCGCGGAACGTAGCAAGGTTGCTGTTTGCAATGCTCGTTCAGTACGGCGGCCAATTTCTTGAAACGTCCAGTCAAGTCCACGTAGCATACTTTCATGATTCAAACCGGACAGTGCCAATAAGGAAGTAACTAGGCTGTCTAGCGATTCTTCCGGCGCTGAAGGCAAGCCATTGGTATAAGCACGGTCTAGCTCATGAATGTGGTCACGAAGCTCATTGATGATGATACGAGTATCGGCCGAAAGCATTTCTTTGACTTGCTCGCCACAACTTAACATGGCTTGCAGATTGGCTTTGACCGATCCTGCTCGACTGCCATCCGTGATGATAGAAACGAGTTCAGCTTCTGGGTTGGCTAGCAGCTTTTCATCCGCTTCCATAAAGCCAGGTAAGCAGCCCGTTTGTGTAGAGGCCATTTCAAGTAGCATGCGACGGCTTTCTTCTGGCAGTGGATCAATGCCATTCATTTGTTTAAAAATGGTACGTAGCAAGCGCATACTTATTTCTGCGCGTTCTGCATAGCGCCCCATCCAAAATAAGTTTTCTACCACTCGGCTTGGCAAGTTTGATTGTAAGGCTTCGTCTTGTAACAAGACTTGATCATTGAGCAAGGTGGTGTGTGTTTCAGGTTCTGCGGCGATGATCCAAGTGTCTTTACTCTTTGAAATAGACATATTGGTAACAATAGTGTCTTTTGGCGATTCGCCAGCACGAGATAAACCGCCGGGCATGACTATGTAATCTGTTGGGCCAGCAATAGTGAAAGCTCGTAATAGGCTAGGTCTGGCTTGTATTTTTCCGTCCAACCAAATAGGCGACATTGATCCTGGCACATAACTTTGTGCCGTGTAGAGATGAGGGGCTTTCTTGATTTTTTCTATGGTGCTGAGTTTTTGTTTTTCACTCAGCGTGTGCCCATAAATGCTGTTGCTGCTATGACTGCGAATCGCAGGTTTGATAATTAGGTTATTAATATTGGCGATAACATAGTTGAAGTCGTCTTTATTGCCACACCACCAAGTTGTTACCGATGGTAAGGTGAGCTGTTCGCCAGTCAAAAACTCGCTAATGGCTGGCAGAAACTTAACTAACGCTGGCGCTTCTAAAATGCCGCTGCCCAATGGGTTGGCCAGCACAACGTTACCTGCTCGTACTACTTCCAATAAACCTGGAACACCAAGGAAAGAATCGGCTCTTAGTTCGGCTTGATCGCAGTAGGCGTCATCGACTCGACGAAGAATGACATCGACTCGAGCCAAACCGTTTAGGGATTTCATCCATACCGCGCCATTACGCACTGTTAAGTCACTGCCTTGAACTAATGGAAAGCCAAGATAGTTTGATAAGTAAGCTTGTTCGAAATACGTGCTGCTGTAGGCGCCAGGAGACAGCATGACGATACGTGGCGTATCCGTCCATTGGCTTGCAAGGGAAGACAGCATATTTTTGAAGGATTGGAAAAATCCTGCAAGACGACGCACTTGGCTATCTCGGAAACTGTTTGGAATAACACGTGACACCACTGTGCGGTTTTCCAATGCGTAGCCTGCACCATTTGGTGCTTGGGTACGATCGCCAATGACTTGGAATTGGCCAGTATGATCACGAACTAGATCCACAGCATGATGTAAAAGTTGATGTGAGCCGGGAACCATCACACCGTGGCATTGACGTAAAAATCCTGGATGACTAAAAATAATTTCAGATGGAATAATGCCGTTTTTCAGTAATTCTTGTGGACCATATAGATCTTTTAAGATCAGATCGAATAAGTTTGAGCGCTGAGCTAAGCCTTGTTCGATGGCAAGCCATTCATTGGTTGGAATAATGTTGGGAATAAGGTCCAGCGACCACACACTTGGTGTGAGTGGGTCACTGGTTAAATTATAGGTAGCTCCGTCTTCACGAAGGATGCGCTGAGCACGACGTTGTCGGTCTAGCATTTCTTCGTTTGAGAGATTGCTCATGTTGCGCAAAAGGTCTTCCCAATGTGCGCGCGGTTGGCGATCTTCCGTGAAGGCCTCATCATAAGCATTTATCGGTTTATCATAGGCGGAAGATAACGTCGGTTTTTCATCTATTACCGACGTTATAAAAGTACCTGTTTGAAGTTGCATAATGTGCTTGAGCCTAAAAAAATTAATTATTAGAGAACATTATACTGCTTCCTTAGATCTAATGTATGCGGATATTCATTCATTGGCTCTTCTGCTGGTGGCGACATAGCGCGAGGCTCGTCTCCATTCGGGTAAAAAGAGCGCAATGCACTGAAGGCTGGCGGTGGAGATAGCGTGCCTTGAGTAAAGCCATGATCCCAAAAACGGTTAACACGGCGTGCTTCCGCTTCATTGCTATTGACCGGTACATTGTCATACGTTCGTCCACCTGGATGAGACACATGATAAGTACAACCGCCAACAGATAAGCCATTCCAAGTATCGATCAAATCAAATATTAGTGGCGTATCGGTCCCCAATGTTGGATGTAAGGCAGATGGTGGCGCCCAAGCTTTATAGCGAACTGCGCCAACATATTCGCCTTTGCGACCTGTAGATCGAATCGGCACACGACGGCCATTACAGCTAAGCACATAACGTCCATCGGTTAAGCCAGATAGTTTTACCTGCAAACGTTCGACAGAAGAATCTACATAGCGAGCAGTGCCCGACCCGGTGATTTCTTCGCCTAGAACGTGCCAAGGTTCAATCGCCCAACGAAGCTCGATTTCCATGTCATCGATTTTTTGACGGCCATAATGCGGGAAACGGAACTCTTCAAACGGAGCTAACCATTCTAGTTTGAATGGGAAACCATGGCGCTGAAGATCTTCAACCACTTCTTTCACGTCTTGCCAAACGAAATGCGGCAGCATGAATTTATCGTGCAAGCTGGTGCCCCAACGAACTAAAGGCTTTTTGTACGGTTCTTTCCAGAAACGGGCCACGAGACAGCGCAACAGCAGCATTTGTACGAGCGACATATGCGGATGTGGCGGCATTTCAAAACCACGGAATTCCAATAGACCTTGGCGACCACTGGCGCTACCAGCAGCGTATAGCTTATCGATACAGAATTCGGAACGATGGGTGTTGCCTGTGATGTCGACTAGCAAGTTACGCATTAAGCGATCAACTAACCAAGGTTCTTCAACAAAACCTTCTGGCATATTTTGGAAAGCAATTTCCATTTCATATAAGGCTTCATCGCGGCCTTCGTCTGGACGTGGTGCTTGGCTAGTTGGGCCAATAAACATGCCAGAGAAAAGATAAGACAAGCCTGGATGATGCTGCCAGAAGGTCACTAAACTCTGTAACAACTCAGGGCGGCGCAACAGCGGACTGTCTGCTGGTGTGCGACCACCTAGCGTCACGTGATTGCCACCACCAGTGCCTGTATGGCGACCATCAAGCATGAACTTTTCTGCGCCTAGGCGAGAAAGATAGGCTTGGTGATATAAGGTCTCGGTATTGTGAACCAGTTCTTTCCAGCTCGCGGCAGGATGAATGTTCACCTCGATAACCCCTGGATCTGGCGTGATCAGGAACTTTTGCAAGCGCGGATCTTTTGGAGGCTCATAACCTTCGACAACGATAGGTGTCTCAAGCGTTTTCGCAACCGCTTCAAGCTGCTCAAGAACATCTACAAAATGCTCAAGATGCGTCATTGGTGGCATGAATACATGCAAGCGGCCATCTCGTGGTTCGATACACAAGGTAGTGCGAATCACGTTTTTCAGCGTTTTTTCTGGCGCTAAAGCAGGCGTTGCAGCTGGTTTCTTAGCGAAATGCTGTTTGGCAACGCTTTCTAATACCGCGTTGTCTTTTTTGTTCGCCAAAGGTTGGCGAGGATCAAACGGGTCACGCTCGGGTATGCGATCTTCTTCGGCTTGCGCTGGCAAAGAATTCAATGGCAAACGATAGCCCATTGGGCTATCGCCCGGAATCAAAGTGATAACGTCACTGCGCATTGGCCAAAGGGAGCTATTCCAACGATTGTTTACCGTATCGAATTCTAACGGCAAAACGAAGCCAGTTGTGGTGCTTAAACCACGGCTAAGCAGTTTTGCTAGACGACGGCGTTCTAGATCATCTTTTAAATCGGCTTTGGTTGGATCTGCATCCGCAGGAAGCGATTGCTCCATCCATAAATAATATAGAGTGTCTTCGTAGGTGCTTTGAAGGTATTGCTTATCCAAGGCGAGTTTTTCGCACAACAATTCACCAAACGCTTGGGCGTCTTTGATGGTGTGTTTGTAGTCTTTGTCTACGCGCGCTAAATACTTTGGATCATTCCACAAGGCTTCGCCGTCAGTACGCCAAAAACAACCCAGTGCCCAACGCGGTACTTCTTCACCCGGATACCATTTGCCTTGGCCATAATGAAGTAGGCCATTAGCACCGAATTCTTGCTTCATTTTAATCAGCAGGTCTTTGGCTAATTTGAGTTTTTCTGCCCCCAATGCGCCGGTGTTCCACTGTTCTGAATCCATGTCATCGATGGAGACAAAGGTCGGTTCTCCACCCATTGTCAGACGAACGTCGCCGTCTTCAAGCTGTTTGTCAACCGCAAAACCTAAGGCTTTGATGGTGTCCCATTCGCCTTCTGCATAGGGTTTGGTCACACGCGGATCTTCATGGATACGAGTTACAATATTGCTGTAGCTAAACTCACATTCACATTCGTCAACAAAGCCAGTAATCGGTGCTGCTGAAGCTGGCTCAGGTGTACAAGCGAGAGGGATGTGACCTTCGCCAGCGAACAAACCTGAAGTTGGGTCTAATCCAACCCAACCTGCGCCGGGTAAAAACACTTCACACCATGCGTGTAAATCGGTGAAATCTTCTTCAGGGCCAGATGGACCGTCGAGGGCTTTCACGTCAGAGGTTAGCTGAACAAGGTAACCAGACGCAAAGCGTGCTGCCAAACCGAGGCTACGTAGTATTTGAACTAATAACCAAGAAGTATCACGGCAAGAACCTTTTTTCAGGGTCAGGGTTTCTTCACAAGTCTGAACGCCTGGCTCTAAACGAATGCCGTAGCCAATCTCGGCTGCCAAGCGGCTATTGATTGCTACAAGGAAATCGTTAATCGGCGTATTTTTACGATCAACTGTTGATAACCATTTATCTAATAACGGGCAAGATTCGGTTACTTGTAAGTAAGGATCGAGCTCTTTCTTAAGTGCTTTATCGTAGGCAAATGGATATTCTTCCGCGTAGCTTTCAACGAAGAAATCGAATGGGTTGATCACCGTCATATCGGCGATAACTTCCACGTAAAACTCGAGTTTGTTGGTTTTTTCAGGAAACACTAAGCGCGTCTGGAAGTTACCAAATGGGTCTTGTTGTACATTGATAAAATGCGTTTCAGGCAAGACTTTAAGCGAGTAAGCATGAATTTTTGTGCGTGAGTGCGCAGCCGGTTGCAGTCTTAAAACGTGAGGAGCTACGTTAATAAAACGGTCAAACTCGTAAGTGGTCTTGTGCTGTATTGCGACTCTAATGGTCATGCAGCGTCTCCTTGCCGAAAATGAAACCAGTTTTCGGTGATCTGGTGATTTATTTCGATAATGGCAATCTGTATATCATTGAGATGGTTGTGAAAGTCTTCATCCAAATCTTCTGAACTATTGATTGGGTAATCAAATTCTAAAAGTTTATCTACCTTAGCGGTAATTAAACCGGCGCGTGGTAATTTTGTCGCCGCTTCACCTATTTGACCTAAGCAATAAGCTAGTGTTCTAGGGAAGCAGGGATCATTCATCAAGAATGTCGTGGCTTTAGCTCCGTTAATAGAGGTTCTAACGGTGCGACGATAATCCAAATACGCACTTTGCGATTTTAATACTTTTGACCAAGTCACTTGTCCAAGCTGGATTCTCGCTTCTGGTTCGGATTGCAGCATTAATGATACCGCGGCATCAAGAATACGCGTTCCCATGTCAGCACGCTCTAAATAGCGCCCCATAATTAGGAAATGCCAGCCAGAATCACGGCTCATAGCACCAGCAAAGAGACCAATGATTTTTTGACAACCTTCAATAATGGTATTCAAGAAAAGGTGACGTTCTGAACGATTAATGCCTTGCTTGATATTTTGTTGTGCGTATAGATCCAGCTCGTTTATCAGCTCCCATGTTTCTTTGGGAACCGCATCACGAGTGGTTCGGATATTTTCTCGCACCATTTTTAATGACGACAACATTGAGCTTGAGTTTGTGTCGTCAGCTAAAAGAAATTTCACTACGTTGCGTTCGTCTTTTACTTTGTAGCGTTGTTCGAAAATTTCTTCTCCACTGAGTATCTCGATTAGGTTATACCAAGATACCTCGATATCTTTCGGTAGGTCGAACAATAGGTCGTCATAAACACTGACCAAGCGGGCTGTGTTTTCAACGCGTTCCAAATACCGTGCGCTCCAATATAAGCGTTCTGCGACTCTAGATAACATGATTACTGCCCCTTTGTTTCAACAATCCAAGTGTCTTTACTACCACCACCTTGTGACGAATTAACGACCAAGGAGCCTTTTTTCATGGCCACGCGAGTTAGGCCGCCTGTGGTGACGTAGGTTTCCTTCGCTTGCAAGATGAATGGACGAAGGTCTAGGTGACGAGGTTCTAAGACACCTTTGGATATAAGCGTTGGTGCGGTGGATAATTTCAACGTTGGTTGAGCAATGTAGTTACGCGGGTTTTTAGTGATTAGCTCAGCAAACAATGCTTGTTCTTTTTTGGTTGAGTGGGGACCAACTAACATACCGTAACCGCCCGATTCGTTGGCCGGTTTAACCACTAGTTTGTCTAGGTTGGCGAGTACGTAGGCGCGTTGCTCTGGGTCATCGCACAAGAAGGTCTCGACGTTGTTAAGAATCGGCTCTTCGTTCAAGTAATAACGAATAATATCTGGCACATAAGCGTAAACCACTTTGTCATCGGCAACACCAGCCCCCGGCGCGTTTGCCAGTGCAACATTCCCTGCTCGCCATGCGCGCATGAGACCTGCAACGCCTAGGACAGATTCTGGATCAAAGGCTTCTGGGTCGATGAATAAATCGTCAATACGACGATAGATTACATCTACGCGCTCAGGCCCATCGATGGTTTTCATGTAAACACAGTCGTCGCTGTCGACAAATAAATCGCTGCCTTCTACTAATTCTGCGCCCATTTGTTGCGCCAAAAAGGCGTGTTCAAAATAAGCGGAATTATAAATACCAGGTGTTAATACCACGATCTCAGGATTTTCTATGTCTCTTGGTGATAAAGATGCCAAGGTATCAAATAATTGCGAGGTATATGAATCGATCGGCAAGATGGATTCGTTTTCAAACAGTTCAGGAAGAACTCGCTTTGTAATGGCGCGGTTTTCCAGCATGTAAGACACACCAGAAGGTACGCGTAGATTATCTTCTAAAACAAAGAAGTCGCCATTTTCATCTCGTACTAGATCGGTACCACAAATATGCGCCCATACGCCGTAGGCTGGTGATACGCCAACGCATTCTGGTCTAAAATTTTTGGAATCTTTGATGATGTGTTCTGGGATGATGCCGTCTTTGATGACGTTTTGGTCGTGGTAGAGGTCGTTGATGAAAAGATTAAGAGCGGTGAGTCGTTGTTTTAATCCAGCTTCAGCTATTTTCCAGTCTGAGGCTTCTATGGTTCGGGGGACAATATCGAAGGGCCATGCTCTGTCTATATTGCCTTCCTCTGTGTAGACCGTGAAGCTGATGCCCATCTCTTGTATTGTTGCTTCTGCGGTGAGGCGCCTCTTTTCTAGCTCGTCTTCAGAGAGACTGTCTAAATATCCCAAGAGTTGTTTTGCTGGAGATCTTGGGGCGCCTTTGTCATCTATTAACTCGTCAAAAAAATCAGATGACTGATAATGGCTGGTTAGTTTTTCCATGTATACCTCGTTCTCTTTATCAAGCCGGAGGTGGGTGCCTTAAACCTGCACACTTGCGTGCGCTTTTCTTGTGCATCCGCCCCACATCGGGGAGACTTCTTTACTTTGTAAGGTTAAACCTAGCTATATCATTACCTTGATTAACTAGGTTGTGACTAGTGTTTTCGCACTACTTGAAGAATAAAGCAAGGATCGAGCCATAGTATTTGCAAAGAATGTGTAGGCTTTTAATTTGCCGGGAAGTGATATAGATCGGTTTTATTCAAGTCGAAATTCGCTACTATGGTGCTTCTAGAGTTTTGCAAAAGCATTATCAACAAAGAGGAAAGGTGAGTGGATCAGGTAAGTCGCGTTGTTATTGCTGGTGCAGGTATTGGAGGCTTGTGTGTCGCGTTAGCTTTGGCTAAGCAAGGCGTTCAAGTCGTGGTGTGCGAGCAAGCTGCAAGTCTTGGGGAGGTTGGCGCAGGCTTACAAATTAGCCCTAATGCTTTAAAGGTGTTGCGACAGCTTGGCTTGGAAGCTGAATTGAGCGGATTGGCTTTTGTTCCCCAATACGCCGCGATTCGAGATTATAAAAGCGGTGAGTACTACCTTAAATCCTCTTTGGGCGAGCAAGCTGAAGTTCGCTATGGTGCGCCTTATTGGCATTTACATCGTGCGGATTTGCATCAAGTTTTAGCTGCAGCTTGTGCAAAAGCGGGTGTCGAATTGGTATTAAATGCGGTAGTGACTGGTTATCGCGAAAATACTGAGCTTAATCAAGTCTGTTTGTTGCTCGAAGATGGTGGTGAATTTAGTGCTGACTTACTGATCGGTGCGGATGGCATTCGTTCAAAAGTACGAGAGCAAATGCTAGGGCAAGAGTGCCCAAACTACATGGGGCAAGTCGCATGGCGTGGCGTGATTCCAGTTAGTGATCTGATCGTGAATATTAAACCAGATGCGTGTGTTTGGGCGGGACCTGGTCGACATTTTGTGAGCTATTATTTACGCGGCGGCGATTATGTGAATTTTGTTGCCGTTGAAGAACGCAGTGATTGGCAATCTGAGTCATGGCGCGAAGAAGGTGATGTTGAAGAGCTAAAACGTGCTTTTGCCAATTGGCACCCTGAAGTGAGTGAGTTAATAAAGTCCGCGAGTAGTACATTTTTATGGGCGTTGAATGGCCGCAATGAACTGCCTACCTGGCACGAAGGTCGAGTAGTTTTATTGGGTGATGCTTGCCACCCCATGTTGCCCTTTATGGCGCAAGGTGCCGCGATGGCGATTGAGGATGCTTTTGTTTTAGCTAAGTATTTGTCTCGTCATACTTTGAGCGATGCTTTACTGAAATACGAGCAAGTGCGTAAACCTCGGGCGACGAAAATTCAGCAAATGTCTAAAGCCAATGCTGGCTTATATCATATGCACGGTGGTGTACTGGGCAAAATGAAATTAAAAGCGCTTCAAGCTGCGGGTCGTTTTGTTCCTGATGTTATCCAGTCTAAGTTAGATGTAGTGTATGGCTATGACGTGACCAAGGATTGATACGGATCGTTTTATAAATATGTAAGAAAAGAGTCTATTTTGTCATTTTATGTTCTACACTTTTTCTTTGAGTTGTAATCATCTATTGTGAATAGGTGGCTTGGCGGCTGTTCTGCGGTCGCTACGCTGCTTTACTCCTGAATTAAATGAACGAATTAAACACGAAGGGATAGTGTCATATGATTGTTCTCTCGGTACTCTTTTTAGTCATTGGTTTGGCTTTGCTATTAGGTGGTGGCTGGTTAGTGTCATTAGATGGCAGCCTCTACTATGTTGTTGCTGGTGTTGCCTTTATCGCCGTTGCTTTGTTGTTAAAAAAGCGTAATAAAATAGCGAATCTAATTTACGCTCTATTGTTAGTGGGAACCTTAATCTGGTCGATTATGGAGTCTGGTTTAAGTTGGTGGCCTTTAGCAACACGAATGGGGCTTTTCTTAGTACTCGCCGTTCCTCTTCTCTTATTGGCTTTCTTTAAACAGCGTAGTGGTGGACGTGTGTTGTTTCCAATTTGGTTAGCAACCGCATTAGTCACTATCTCACCTTTGTTTATGACGTCACCTACGACAGTTGAAGGCAAGTTGACGCGTTCAGTAACCATGTCTGATGCTGATACAGGTAATGTTACGCAGGGTGAGTGGAACGCATATGGACGTAGTAATCTAGGTCAGCGCTTTTCGCCATTAGGTCAAATTACGCCGGATAATGCTGATCAGTTGCAACTTGCTTGGCAATATCAAACAGGCGATAAGAAAGGGCCAAAAGATGTGGGTGAAACTACCTATGAAGCAACACCGTTAAAACTCGGTAACGCTCTTTATGTTTGTACTCCGCACAACTGGCTAATTGCTCTAGATGCGGATACAGGTGAGGAACAATGGGTTTATGATGCGAAAGTACCAGCAGAAAGTCAGCGTCAGCATCAAACTTGTCGAGGTGTTTCTTATTTACCACCTTCCAATTCAACACAGCTTCCAGCTATTCAAAAATCATCCGTACCAGCCCAAAGCTTACCTAGCATGCAGTGTGATGCTCAGTTGTTCTTGCCAACGTCGGATGCGCGTTTAGTGGCAGTGGATCCAACAACTGGCGCTCGTTGCGCTAACTTTGCGGATAATGGTGAGTTGGACTTAATGCACAACATGCCGTTTAAACAGTCTGGTTATTACTATTCTACATCGCCGCCATTAGTTGCTGGCGGTGTGGTGATTGTTTCTGGCTCGGTGAACGATAATTATGCAGTGAATTCTCCATCTGGCGTAATTCGAGCTTATGACGTCAAAACAGGTGAATTGAAGTGGAACTGGGATTCTGGTCATCCAGATGAAACAGCGCCGATCGGTGCCGACGAAACTTATGCGACAAGCTCGCCAAATAGCTGGTCCGTTGCTAGCGCTGATGAAAAACTTGGTTTGGCGTATTTCCCAATGGGGAATCGCACACCAGATCAGTTAGGTATGTACCGTTCACCGGCAGAAGAAAAATATGCGACTTCGGTTGTCGCGTTGAGCCTCGAAACTGGCCAGGTCGCTTGGGTACAACAGTTTGTTCATCATGATCTATGGGACATGGATACGCCAGCGCAACCTGCTTTGTTGGATCTAGATACGGCAACGGGTAAGCAGCCTGCTTTGGTGGTGCCAACCAAACAAGGTGATGTGTACGTGTTGAATAGGAAAACTGGCGAGCCTATTTTCCCTATTACTGAAGAGCCAGCACCGCAAGGCACGATTCCTGGTGACTATGCGGCGAAAACTCAACCTACTTCGGCTTTATCTTTTAAGCCTGCCAAGTTAACGGAAGCGGATATGTGGGGCGCGACACCATTGGATCAACTAATGTGTCGTATTCAATTCAAGCAATTGCGCTATGAAGGTCGTTACACGCCACCGTCAGAGCAAGGCTCTATTGTTTATCCTGGGAACTTTGGGGTATTCAACTGGGGCAGTATTGCTGTTGATCCAAAACGTCAACAAATGTTTGGCATGCCTTTGTATCTTGCTTTTACTTCTACCTTGGTGCCAAAAGAGGGTGCTGATTTAGGGGAAGCGAACAAAGGTGAGCAAGGGTTAAACTCAAACGAAGGCGCAGATTTTGCCGTTGAATTGAAACCTTTCTTATCGCCGTTAGGTGTCCCTTGTCAGCAACCACCATGGGGTTATGTGGCTGGTGTGGATCTTAAAACGGGCAAGACTGCTTGGAAACACAAAAATGGTACCATCGAAGACATGACACCTCTTAAGTTGCCAATAGAAATGGGCATGCCCGGTATTGGTGGTCCAGTGATTACCGATGGCGGTGTTGTTTTTATGGCGGCATCGGTTGATAACTATTTGCGAGCTTATGATATGTCTACTGGCGAAGAGTTATGGAAAGGTCGATTGCCGGCAGGCGGACAAGCCACACCAATGACTTACCTAAACAGTAAAGGCGAGCAAATGGTTGTTCAGGTAGCTGGTGGACATGGTTCTATTGGTACAACCATTGGTGATTATGTGGTTGCTTATAAGTTGAAAAAGTAATGCTAAGGTTGAACTTTTTCTTATAAAGAAACTGCTGTTATAAGATATAACAAAGTCCAGTATTGAAGTGGCCAGAGAGCTGGCGATTTTAATACTGGACTTTTTGTTGTCTTAATATTGCATATAGCAATATTGAATAAAAAATATCAATATACGTTTTTTTTGTTATAACGTTTTGTGACAACGACATCGCAATTTATTATTGGTCTCATCTATAACTTTTTACTATTATTTGCGCCTTTCTTCCCTAAGACCACAAGTCGCGGGGCTAACTTAATCTGGAATCCTCAGACGATATGACTTCTAAATCTCCTCTGGCACTGTTGCCATTGTTACTTTTCCTTGTTCTTTTTGTTGGCAGCGGCCTTTGGTATCAGTCTGAAGGCGTGGACTTTGCCTTTTATCAGATCTCTGCTCCTGTCGCTATTTTACCAGCTATAGCCTTGGCAATTTTATTAGGTAAAGGGCATTTTAATAAGCGCATTGAAACCTTTATTGAAGGTGTGGGTGACAACACTATTGTGACTATGGTGCTTATTTATTTGTTGGCTGGTGCGTTTGCTAGCGTTGCAAAAAGCGTTGGTGGTGTTGATGCGACAGTTAACTTTGGCTTAAGCGTGGTTCCGCCTTCGCTATTATTACCCGGTTTGTTTGTTATTACGGCATTTGTTGCGACTTCCATGGGAACATCCATGGGCACGATTGCGGCCATTGCTCCGATAGCGATTGGGGTTGCCGAAGCTGCTGATTTACCTTTGTTGCTAACAGTCGGCACCGTCATTGGTGGTGCTATGTTTGGTGATAATTTGTCGATTATTTCCGACACCACTATTGCAGCAACACGAACTCAGGGCTGTGATATGCGCGACAAATTCCGCATGAACTTCAAAATTGCCTTACCTGCAGCCTTGGTGACTTTGGTTTGGCTGTTTTTCCAGAGTAGCGATGCGCATATTACAGATATTAAAGACTATGATTTGATTCGCGTTTTGCCTTACGTTGTTGTTTTAGGCCTGGCTGTTGCTGGTGTTAACGTTATGTTGGTGCTGTTCAGCGGTATTATTTTAGCGGGTGTTATTGGTTTGACCATGCAGCCTGATTATTCTGTGGCATCTTGGTCTTCTGATATTTATGCGGGTTACACTGGCATGCAGGAAATTTTGATTCTTTCCTTGTTGATTGGTGGTCTAGCTGCATTGATGAAATCGCAAGGTGGTCTAGAGTGGTTGGTTGGCACCATCGAGCGTATTAGTCGTGTCTTGGGTGCGAAAGCTGGATCAACACGTGCCGGTGAGCTGAGTATCAGTGCGGCCGTTGCATTAACGAATTTATGTACGGCTAATAATACTGTTTCGATTTTAATTAATGGTTCAGTCGCAAAAAATATTGCTGAACGATATAATGTCGATCCGAAACGCAGTGCTAGCTTGTTAGATATTTTTTCGTGTGTGGTGCAAGGTGTATTACCGTATGGCGCGCAAATTTTATTGGCGTCTTCTTTGGCAAAAGTATCGCCATTAGAGCTTGTTGGTTATGTTCAATACAGCTGGTTATTGGCTGTGGCAGCTTTGATTTCTATTTTTATCGCTTGGCCGAAAGGCGCTAAATAGACATTTCAAAAAGTAAAATATTTCTTTGGAAGCCCGCCAGCCTGCATTTTAAGCCCAGGTTAGCGGGCTTTTTCGTGCTTTCTTGTAAAGGTCTCTGTAAGTTTTATCTAGTCATTTTTTTCGTAAGGAATATTTTTGAAGCAAGAATCACATGTTAAAGCCGAATTAATTCTAGTGTTTGTCACTATTTTGGCAGGGTTTGGTTGGATATTTTCCAAAGAAGCACTGGCTGGTTTGCCGCCTTTGTTTTTTATGGGGGTGCGATTTATTGTTGCTGGTTTTGTATTGTATCTTGCTGGATTGAAATATTTTCGTGGCCTAGATTGGCAAGATGTTAAACGTGCTGGCATGGTTGGTTTGGTAATGGGCATCACTATGATGTTTTGGGTTACTGGGCTGGATCAAGGTTCAAACTTGGGCGTAGGCGCTTTTATTACCAGTTTGGGTGTTGTACTTGTCCCTGTGGTTGCGCGTTTTATGTTTGGTGCAAGGCCGCCGTTAAGTATTTGGATTGCTTTGCCTATCGCTGTTGTCGGTTTAGGCTTTTTAGCGTTGAACAATGGATTGAATTTTGAATTTTCTCATGTCTATTTTTTGGGAGCCGCTTTAGGATCGGCATTCCAATTAAATTTATTATCGCGTTTTTCAATGCGTATGCATGCTTTAGTATTAACTGCCATTCAATTGAGTGTGGCGGGCTGTTTGTTACTCTTCCTTTCACTGTTAACTGAAACGCTGCCTCATAGTATTAGTATGGCTGTGGCTGGATGGTTTCTAGCTAGCACCTTGGTTGCAAGCAGTCTGCGTTTCTTATTACAAACTTATGGTATGAGTTTGACACCAGTGAGTCATGCCGCAGTTATTATGAACTTAGAGCCTGTATGGACGGCTATTTTTGCGGTTTTTTGGTTCAGTGAGTCGATGGGAAGTGGGCAGGTATTTGGTTGTTTCTTAATATTTATTGCCATGATCGTTAGTCGTTGGCCTCAAATAAGAGCAATTTTTAAGCCGGTTAAATCTTTTTAGCTAGAACGTATCTGGCAAAATAGTATCCAGTGTTTGACTGTAGACGTTGTGCATCTCTTTGCTGAACGGTCTGGTTTGGAACTCCCAACGGACTAGTAATCCTTCTGTTAAAGTGACGAGCATTTCGATGCGAGCAATAGCTTCTTTTTTATCCATTCGTGGGTAAATCGATTCCATAATATTAATGGCTCTTTCTTGTAACCGTCTATGAGACTCTTTATAGATATTGGCTATCACTGGATTGCGTGCTGCTTCTGCTTTAATTTCTGCATGCATAATTCTCATGTTATCGTTTTCTAAATTATTTTCACCAAAATGACGTTCTAGCCAATTTTTTTTATCTAAAAAAGATGGCATAAACTGTAATCTTTTTTGTGTAAACTGCTCAACCAATGCACAAATGATGTCATCTTTATGGGAAAAGTAACGATAAATCTGGCCTACGCTTAGTTCTGCCGTCTTAGCAATTTCACTCATACTGGCTTTGTGGAAACCTTTAGTGAGGACATGTTGCTCGGTGGCATCAATAATGCATTGTTTTCTAAGGTCATTATCTCGCGGTAATTTAATCATTTTCGTTTCTTTACATTGGTTTTTATTTATTAGAAATACTGCTTATATTATAGTGCTTGTGAATGATCATTCTCAATATGTCGAAAGGAAGTCTCCTCAATGCTGTCTAAATTTAAATATGCTTCAAGTGTGTTACTTGTTTTATTGCTTGCTGGCTGCCAGGAGGAGGCCCCTAAGTCTGCTGCTGATAAGCCCGTACCTAAAGTTCAAGTCGGCATTGTTACGATTCAACCTCAAAAAACCGATTTAATGACTGAATTACCTGGTCGAACCACTTCTAGCTTGGTGGCAGAAATTCGTCCTCAGGTTGGTGGAATAGTGAAAAAACGTTTTTTTGAAGAAGGTCAGGATGTCAAAACGGGTGATTTACTTTATGAATTGGATGACTCCACTTATGTTTCTTCATATAAGCAAGCACAAGCTGATTTAGAGTCTGCAAATGCCAGTCTTAAATCTGCACAGTTAAAAAATGAACGTTATACACAATTGCGTAAACAGAATAATGTATCTCAACAAGATCTTGATGATGCTCATGTTGCTTATCTTGAAGCTGTTGCCAAGCAGAAAGGTTCTGAAGCAGCATTAGAAAACACAAAAATCAATTTAGGTTATACCAAAATCAGGTCACCAATTGATGGGCGCATTGGTATTTCTCAAGTAACTGTGGGTGCATTGGTAACCGCTAGTCAAGCAACAGTCATGACGACTGTTCGTTCTTTGGATCCTATTTTTGTCGATTTAGCGCAAACCAGTTTAGATCAACTTAAACAGAGAAATTTCTTATCCCAAGATGGTGTTGAAAAAGGCTCAAACAAAGTGTCTTTGATCCTTGAAGACGGTACCAAGTATCAATATCAAGGCACACTTAAAGCTCGAGAAGTAAGTGTCGACGAGTCCACTGGTAGTGTGACGCTTCGTGCCGAATTTCCGAATCCAGATAACCTTCTACTACCAGGTATGTTTGTGCGTGGTGTGATACATGAGTTAACACATAACGCCGCTCTTTTGGTGCCTCAACAGGGGGTTTCTCGTGATGTTAAAGGCAATCCAATTGCCTTGGTTGTTAATTCTAACAATGTTGTTGAAAGTCGAATTCTGACCGTTGAGCGTACAATTGATAATCAGTGGCTGGTGCTTTCAGGTGTTAAAGCTGGTGAGAAAGTGATTGTTGAAGGCTCCCTGAAAGTGAAGACGGGTGATGAGGTTGTGTCAGTTGAAATGACAAGAGACCCTGAAAGCGGCGCTATTGTCGCAAAGAATGCCAATGCTTCTTCGGCTCAAGGGAATTAATTTATGTTAGCTCATTTTTTTATAAACCGTCCGGTTTTTGCATGGGTGATTTCCATCGCTATCATGCTAGCAGGTCTAGCATCGATACTGAATTTGCCAATATCTCAATATCCTAATGTGGCGCCGCCTACCATTAGCATTTCTGCTACTTATTCTGGTGCTTCTGCGGAAACAGTCGAAAACAGTGTTACGCAAATATTAGAGCAACAGCTTACTGGCTTAGATGGTTTGTTGTACTTTTCTTCATCAAGTAGCTCAAGTGGCCGTACTAGCATTAACGTAACGTTTGAGCAGGGGACCGATGCTGATATAGCACAAGTACAGGTTCAAAATAAGATTCAACAAATCACGTCTAATTTGCCTGAATCAGTACAGCAAAACGGCGTAACTGTTCGAAAATCAAATTCTGATTTTTTAATGGTTGCGGCTATTTACGATGAAACCGATACTGATACTGCAAACGATATTTCCGATTTTCTTGTTTCTAGTGTGCAAGATCCTGTTTCTCGTGTGGATGGGGTAGGCAGTATCCAGGTTTTTGGTGCTGAGTACGCGATGCGTATATGGTTAGATCCATTAAAGCTAGCATCTTATAAATTAATGCCTTCTAACGTATCAGCTGCTGTTAACGCTCAAAATACCCAAGTGGCAGCAGGCAGTTTAGGTGCTTACCCAGTAATAAAGGGTCAAGAGTTGAATGTGACTGTCACGGCTCAGTCTAAATTGCAAACCGCTGAGCAGTTCCGCAATATTATTTTGGCGTACGATGACAGTGGCGCGACGGTTCGTTTGAGTGATGTTGCGAAGGTTGAACTAGGTAGCGAATCTTATGGTTATATTCCACGTTTGAATGGCCACCCTGCTTCTGGTATGGCCGTTATGTTAGCTCCCGGTGCTAATGCTTTATCTACTTCTGAAGCGGTTAAAAATGTATTGAATGGATTATCTTCAACTCTACCAGATGGCTATAAGCTTTCTTTCCCTGTTGATAATACCGCCTTTATTAGAATATCAATCGAAGAGGTGGTGAAAACTCTTTTTGAAGCCATCGTTTTGGTTGTTATTGTTATGTTTATCTTTTTGCAGAATTGGCGTGCCACGTTAATTCCTGCAATTGCTGTTCCTGTTGTGCTTTTGGGGACGTTCGGCGTATTGGAACTATTTGGCTTTTCGATTAATACCTTAACCATGTTTGGTGTTGTGCTGTCTATCGGCTTGTTGGTTGATGATGCCATCGTAGTGGTGGAAAACGTAGAGCGGGTGATGGAAGAGGATAAGTTGTCTCCAAAAGAAGCCACTATTAAATCCATGAAAGAAATTACCAGTGCCTTAATTGGTATTGCGGTTGTCTTGTCTGCGGTATTTTTGCCTATGGCGTTCTTTAGTGGTTCAACGGGGGTTATTTATCGTCAATTCTCTATAACGATTGTTGCATCTATGGCCTTGTCTGTTGTGGTGGCTTTAACCTTGACCCCAGCGCTTTGTGCGACGCTATTAAAAGCAAATCATGGTGCGAGTAATAAAGGTTTAGCCGGTTGGTTTAACCGTAATTTTGATCGTGCTACGGATAAATATTTTGGTGGCGTCAGCAGCATAATTAAGAAACCAGTTCGTTGGATGCTGGGTTATGGTGTTATTGTTGCTGGCCTTGGTGGCTTGATGATGACATTGCCGTCAGGCTTCTTGCCGGTAGAAGATCAGGGGCGGGTGATGGTCATGGTGTCTTTGCCTGAAGGTGCTGCTATGTCACGTACCGATAAGGTAATGCGTGACGTTGAAAGCTATTTCATGAATCAAGAAAAAGATAATGTTAAAGATATTTTTACCATTTCAGGCTTTAACTTTATGGGCAGTGGACAAAATGCCGGTATGGCGTTTGTTGCCTTAAAAGACTGGAGCGAGCGCATTGGTCCTGCCAATAGTGCGAGCGCTATTGTTGGTCGCTCATATGGTGCTTTTGCGGGAATTCGTGATGCAAGAATCTTTTCTTTGATACCACCATCGATTCAAGGTCTGGGTCAGAGTAATGGCTTTACCTTCCAGCTTCAAGCATCAGGGAATACAGATCGTGCGACCCTATTAGAAATGCGTGATGCTTTATTGCAAAATGCTAATACAAGCCAACTGTTAACGGGTGTTCGTTTAGGTTCAGATTCTGAAGCTCCTCAATTGCATATTGATATAGACCAGGAAAAAGCATCTGCTTTAGGTCTTTCTATGTCTGATATTAGTTCGACTTTGAGTAGTGCTTGGGCGGGCTCTTATATCAATGACTTTATCGATCGTGGCCGAGTTAAAACGGTTTACATGCAAGGTGAAGCTCAGTACAGATCCTCTCCTGAAGACCTACAGCATTGGTATGTTCGCGGTAGTGATAATACGATGACGCCTTTCTCTGCTTTTGCTAAGAGTGAATGGACATATGGCCCAAAAAGCTTAACGCGTTTTAATGGCTTGGCTTCTTATGAAATTCAAGGTTCTGGTGCTCCAGGTGTAAGTTCTGGTGCTGCGATGGATGAATTACAAAATGTAGCGGATGCTTTACCGGGCGGTGTAACTGGGTCTTGGAGTGGTTTGTCTTACCAAGAGCGCTTGTCGAGTGGCCAAACACAGATACTTTATGCCATTTCTATTTTGGTGGTGTTCTTATGTTTGGCTGCCTTGTATGAAAGCTGGACTGTGCCGTTTTCGGTTATCTTGGTTATTCCTCTTGGGGTAATTGGTTCGGCAGCGGCAGCGCACTTACGCGGCCTAGAAAACGACGTGTACTTCCAAGTTGCCTTGTTGACAACTATTGGTCTTTCTTCAAAGAACGCGATCTTGATTGTTGAGTTCGCTGAGGCAGCTTATCGCCGAGGTTTAAATGTTTGGGATGCTGCGGCTCAAGCCGCACGTCTTCGCTTACGTCCTATCATCATGACGTCTATGGCATTTATGGTAGGTACATTACCTTTGGCACTTTCTTCTGGCGCGGGTGCAAACAGTCGAATCTCGATTGGTTCTGGTATCGTGGGTGGTACATTAACGGCAACAATATTGGCGGTTTTCTTTGTGCCTTTATTCTTTGTCATTGTGCGTCGTATTTTCCCGAAACGCCCTGAAGCATTATCGAGTAACGAAAACGCTGAATAATTTATTAAAGTGAGATAAGACGAATAAAGAAGGAGCCAATTTCGGCTCCTTCTTTATGATGAAATACTTAGATCAAATAGCGATACTAGGTAGTGAGTTTAGATTAAGCGTTTACGAATATTCACTACGACAATTTCTGCCAATATAACGATGACAAAAATAGCCAATAAAGACATAGCAACCCGATCCCATTGGAATAGATTCATCGAATCATCAAGCACTACGCCGATACCGCCAGCTCCTACCAAACCTAGCACAGCAGATTCTCGGACATTAATGTCCCAACGAAACAATACGATACTAAAGAAAGCAGGTAGTACCTGAGGCCAATAGCCTTTCAGCAAAATAGACATCCAAGATGCGCCAGTGGCTTTTAGTGCTTCAATAGAACCCATATTCACTTCTTCAATCGCCTCCCCAAGTAGCTTTCCGACAAAGCCGATAGAGCGGAAGGCAATTGCTAAGACACCAGCGATCACGCCTGGGCCAAAAATGGAGACAAAAAGTAATGCCCAAACCAGTGAGTTTACCGAGCGAGAAGACACTAGGAAAAATCGAGATATCCAATGACACCAAGCTGAATTAACAATGTTGCTGGCATTCATTAATGCTAACGGAATCGCAAAAATTAATGTAATGAGCGTACCTAATGTAGCGATGTTTAATGTCTCAACCATAGCGTCGTGTACGGCAACAGGATAGTACGCGAAATCAATGGGCCACATACGGGAAAACATATCTGCCATTTGCTCTGGCGCATCCAGCAAGAACTCAGGGATGACTTCGACAGATTGAATGGATTGCACAAATGCTATAACAAGAACAAGGTAAACTGCATAACGAGATAGTTTTTGTTTTAGCGTAAAACGCTGCCAGTGATGATCTATTGTGTTCATAAAAATAGGCTCCTAGGTCAAACTAGCGAAAAATGCTTCGAACGATGTTGGATAGAAACTCGCCAAACATAATTAGAGCGATAATGATGATCAGAATGGCCGCGACAAAGTCGTAATCAAAGCGTTGGAACGCAGAGAAAAGTGTGCCACCTAAACCACCCGCGCCGACAATCCCCACCATGGTGGAGTTACGCAAGTTAGAGTCGAGCTGATATGTGGAGAAGCCAATAAAGCGAGAAAACACCTGTGGCATAACGGAAAATAAAATGATGCTAGTAAAGCCAGCGCCAGTGGCGCGGATTGCTTCGACTTGCTTAAGAGAAATTTCTTCTATGGCTTCAGCAAAGAGTTTGGCGATAAAGCCAACCGATGCAACAACCAGAGTTAAAATCCCTGCCAAAGCGCCAAATCCCACACTCTTAACAAACAAGATCGCAATGATCACAGGGTGAAAAGTACGGCAAAGTGCGATAAGTGTTCTCACTGGTGTACTGATCCAGCTTGGCATCATATTACGAGCAGCAAATAACCCTAGAAACAATGAAATAAAAATTCCGCAAATACTTGAAATAACGGCAATTTCAAGGCTTTCAATCAGTCCGCTCATTAGCAAAGACCAGCGACTAAAGTTAGGCGGAACCATGCGACCTAGTAGGTTACTGGCGTGGCCTAAGCCTTCGTTAAAACGTTCCCAACTTAGACCCATCGCATTAAAAGAATAAACCACATAACAGATGACTAGCAGCCAAATTGCAGTAACAAACCAGTTCTGCTTGAATGGATTTTCTCTGTTTTGTGAAGAATTTATACCAGCCATGATTCACCTCCATAAATTTGTTTTAGGTGCTCGTCGGTAATGCCTTCTGGTGGACCGTCGTAAACCACAATGCCATTGCTCATGCCGATCATACGTTTGGCAAAACGACTGGCCAGTTTTACGTCATGAATATTGACCAAGGCTGGAATGTTCTTTTCTGCAGAGAAGCGTTCAAGTAGCTCCATGATTTCCACGGCAGTTTTTGGGTCGAGAGAAGAGGTTGGTTCGTCAGCCAATAGAATACGTGGGTTTTGCATCACGGCTCTAGCGATGCCCACACGCTGGCGTTGGCCACCAGAAAGGCTATCGGCGCGTTTTTTTGCATGTTCGGTTAAGCCCACAGCGTCTAATAATTCAAATGCAGTATTAATGTCTTCTTGGCTGAACTTTCTGCGCCAAGCTTGCCATGCAGACATGTAACCTAGACGGCCTGTTAAGACGTTTTCAATAACGGTTAAGCGTTCAACAAGGTTGTATTCTTGGAACACCATGCCCACTTGGCGGCGTAGCTTGCGCAATTGAGCGCCTTTGGCTAAGCAAAGGTCAGCATCATCAAATAAAATTTGCCCATCCGTAGGATCAATTAAACGGTTGATACAACGCAGTAATGTGCTTTTACCCGTTCCAGAAGGCCCTATGATGGCGACGATACCGGGTTCTGTGATGTTAATATCTATCCCTTTTAAAATGGGATTTCCTGCTGTGTATTCTTTTTTTAAGTTTCGAATTTCTAGAAAGTTTGAACGCTCAGCTGTGTTTTGAGTGACAGACATGATGATTTCCTACAGGCGAAGAGGTCCAACAACCTGATGGATCAGGCTGTTGGTCTTTTTAAAATACGTCTTTTTAAATGGATTAAACGATTAGGGATAATCGATTATTGGCTTTTACTGGCGGCTTCTTTTTTTCGCTTGTCTGCAGCCGCTTTAGCAGCATCTGCTTCCGCTAGCTGTTTAAGTCCAGCTTTGGTGTAAGCGGTACCAGATGAGTGAGCGATATCGCGGATAACTTGCCAATCTTCTTTGTAAGTGATTGGGAAGAAGCGATCAGCGCCACCGAAAGTCTTTTGCATTTCTGGTGGAAAGCGGAAAGTGAAAAAGGCTTTTTTGATCTTTTCAACCAACTCAGGATTGAGATCATAAGCGTAGCCAAAGGATGAAGTTGGGAAGCGAGGGCTGGTATAAATGATACGGAAATCATCTTTGCTCACGCGTTTCGCATCAACCATGCGTTTGAAAACATCTGAGGCAACAGGTGCAGCATCATAATCGCCAGATAGAACACCCATAACCGATTGATCGTGCTTACCTGAGTATTTCACTTCATAGTCTTTATCAGGCGTTAACCCCAATGCTGGGAAAATAGCGCGAGGCGCTAAGTTGCCTGAGTTTGATGACGCAGATGTATGAGCAACCACTTTGCCTTTTAAGTCAGCCATTTTGGTAATGCTGCTGTCTTTGCGAACGATGGTGATGAGGTTGTAACCTTGAAACGCTTCCTCTGTGCCTTTTACGGCGATTGGAACCAAACCACCGAGGTTAACAGCGTAGCCAGTTGGGCCAGTAGAGAAGCCAGCAATGTGCAATCGGCCAGAACGCAAAGCTTCGACTTCTGCCGCATTAGAGTGAACTGTGTAATACACCACTTTTTTGCCAGTCACTTCACTGAGATATTTTTGAAAATCACTGAATGCGTCTTTATAAACCGCAGGATCTTCCACAGGAGTGTAGGTGAATACTAAGGTGCTTGGATCTCGCCATTGGCTTGAATCTTTTGGTAGGTCGGCAACAAGGTCGTAGTTTTCGTCACAGAACTTATCGTCTAGAACGCCACGGTAGCTGCAGTCATCAGCTAGGGCGGTGCTGGCACCTAATAGCAATGAACTTGAGAGCACTAAACCTGTTAATAATTTAATAGGCATTATTATTTTCCTCGAGATGTATTTTTTATTGTTATCACCGGTCGGGAGAGTCCGTTGTCCGAGATGAGTCAATCCCACACGTAAGAAGGATTGACTGATGTAGAGCAAGTCGGATGCCAATAGTAATAAATCTTTTAAAAACAGATGCTTAATGTTTTTATTTATAAAGTGATCATATTTTTTGGGACGTTTTAGTCTCATGTGGAAATAGGAAATGGGTCATTCTTGTCCTTCGTCTTCTGGTGCTTTGAATTGCTGTTTGTCTAGTTGGTGTTTCTTCATTTTTCGGTAGAGAGTCTTGCGTGACATATCCAATAGTTCAGCGGCTTCATTTAATAGGCCGTTGGTGGCTCTTAGTCCTTCTTCAATAATGTGGCGTTCGAATTGATCCATGCGCTCTTCATAACTTCCATTTATGTCGTCTTCGCGCTTAATTGATGCGAGAGAGTTTTCGCTAATGCCAAGCACAAATCGGTCAGCTGAATTTTTCAGCTCTCGAACATTGCCTGGCCATTGATGCTGGATCAAATAATCTAAATACGAAGGTGTGATGCTGGGTAACTCTCTAGAGAAGTGCTCGGCGGCCTTTCGTGCGTAGTGATGGAATAGCGGCAGAATATCTTCTGGTCGATCTCTGAGTGGTGGAATGGTGAGACTGGCAACGTTGAGTCGGTAAAATAAGTCTTTACGAAACTTTCCTTCATCGCCCAGTTGGGCAAGATTGTCTTTGCTAGCAGCGATAACCGTGAGCTCGACGGGAATGGGCATGGTGCTGCCGACTCGCTCAATGGTGCGTTCTTGTAGTACGCGTAGTAATTTAATTTGTACCGGCAGTGGCATGGTTTCTATTTCATCCAAAAATAGTGTTCCGCCATTGGCCGCCTCAATCTTGCCGATATGGCGTTTATTAGCGCCGGTAAAGGAGCCAGCTTCATGGCCAAAAAGCTCACTCTCAATCAAGCTTTCGCTGATGCCGCCACAGTTAATGGCAATGAATCGGCCTTTGTTACGCAGGCTAAATTGATGCAATGCTCTGGCAACCACATCTTTGCCACTGCCAGTTTCGCCATAAATAATGGTGTCGACATTGGCTTGTGCTAGGGAGGATATGTGCTGGCGAATGTTCTTAATGGCAGCCGATTCGCCAATGATAAAGGCTTCTAAACCTGTTTGTTGAGCGAGGTTTTGTTTTAGTTTTCGGTTTTCTAAAACCAGCTGTCTTTTTTCTGCGGCACGTTGTAGCTGGCTGATCAATTGGGCTGGCTGCAAGGGCTTTTCAAGAAAGTCATATGCGCCTTCTTTCATCGCTTCGATGGCCATAGGTATATCGCCATGGCCGCTCATTAGTAGGACGGGTAATTCATGATCTAGTTGTTGTAGGCGCGCCAGTAAATTCATGCCGTCCATTTTGGGCATTCTGACATCACTCAGTATTACCGCTGCGCTATTTCTATCGAGCAATGCGATGGCTTTGTCGGCTCTGCTATGGCTTTCTATTTGAAAACCTTCAAGCTCTAGCATTTCGGTTAATGCTTCAATGATGGTTTGATCGTCGTCGATAATGATTATTTTTATTGTGTTAAGCATTTTTTTTCTGCCTTTTTTAATTCTAAGGTAAAGCGGCTGCCTGCTTCTGGTGTTGATGACACTCTAATTTGACCGCCAAAATCTTGAATTATGTTGTAACTAATAGATAAGCCCAGACCGAGTCCTTGACCTACTTCTTTTTGAGTAAAAAATGGATCGAAAATTTGTTCTAACTGACTTTCCTCAATACCAATTCCAGTGTCTTTTACGTCAATCATTATCCTGTCGTCTTGCTCATAGACCTTGATGGACAGCTGTTTTACTGGCGCACTGGATAAGGCATCAACGGCATTGCTAATCAGATTCACCATGACTTGTTCTAACCTGATTGGTTCGGCAAGAACATAGAGTGATGCTGAGTTTGCTTGATAATCTAATGTGCAATGTTGTTCTATGATCTGACTCGACATGAGTTCGATAGCATCTTGGATGACAGTATCTAAACAGACGGGAGTCAATTCAGTACCTGCAACGCGAGCGAAGGCTTTGAGGTGTTTGGTAATTCGCGTGATCTTCGTGAGTAACAGACCTATTTTATCTAAGCTATTTTGCGCTTTGTCTACTTGGCCTTTTTCCATATGTCGCCCTGCTGTGTGCAAATGACTGGCAATAGCGGTTAACGGTTGATTTATTTCGTGGGTGATGCCTACACCAAGCTGACCTAAGGCTGCGAGTTTTCCAGCTTGTACTAATTCGTTTTGCGCGGCTTTTAATTGTGCTTCAGCGGCGACTCTTTCTTCTATTTCAGCGGCGAGAGTTTGATTGGTTTTCTCTACTTCTATAGCCGTTTGCTGGAAGTATTGTAGGTCTCTGGCCATGCTGGAGACTTCGTCATGTCCGACAATGCGTATTTTGGTATCCAACTGAGAGCTAGCAATGGCGCGCATGTTTCTTTGTAGTTCGATGATGCGTTGTAATACATTGCGACGTACGTAAAACCAAGAAATAGCACAAGCAACACTTAGGCTTATAAGAGACAGCAATAGAATATTACGAATGCTGTTGTTGATGGATTTGATGGCACCTTCAAGGGAGCCACGAATACTGGTATTGGTATAATTGGTATATTGATTGATTTGCGCTGCTAATTGTTGAATATGTTGCTGGCTATTTTCTAAAAGAAAACTTTGTTGGTAGAGCAAGTCTAGCTCTTCATTTTTGAGTTGGAATAGTTCGCCTTGTCGAGAACTCATGGTGAGTAAATCGAGCAAGGATTGGCGTAATGGTATTGGCACCTGTGGCAACAGAGTAAGGTATTGAGCAATCTCTGAGCCTAACTTTTCAAGTCGTAAAAAGGTGTAATCTAGTTCGTTAAAAGAGGCATCATTGCTGACTTTTTCTATTAAACCTGAGAAGTAATACAGGCGACTAATGACTTGTTCCAATTCTGCTGAGCGTTCCAATTGATCCACTTGGAAAATGAGATCCTGAAATAAAGGGAAAATTAGTAATGACTGTGTGGTCAGTTCGCGTCTTATGACTTCGCGGCGTTCAACGCTTTGATTTAAGAGCGTTAGGCTGTTTTGGATTTGCGTAATGAGCTCAAGAAAATATCGATTGTAGTCCGGCAGATTGCGCATTAAAGAATCCATATCACTGATGGCGGCACTCAGCTCGTTCATGGTTTTTTCTCTGGAAATGGAAGCGTCACTGGTCACGAGCATTGGTGCAGTCGCGACGATTTGACGGCTTTTATCGTTTAATCGAGCCGCAGCATCTAACCCAGGAATGTCCTGATATTTTAGTAGAAGAAGACGATCACTAAGCTGTAAATAAGTGTTTGTCGCCAAACCGCTTGCAACAATGGTGATGGAAGAAATTAAGACGAAAGCCAAAAATAGCCTGCCGCCAATACCAATATTGCGAAGCCAAAAAAACGCGGGGATGCCCATGAATGTATACCTTATTATTTTTATAATTAAATAACCTAATGAAAGATTGATGCCAACTTTAAGGCCTTATAATCGTTAGGTTTGAGCTTATATTGAGGACAAAAATGTCCCATCACAAGCTTTTACTGTCTTTTGTTATCTTCTTTGGTTTTTAGGAATCAATCTCATCTTAGCGTGTTATTATTAGCGTGTTTCATGAGTTGAGTTTTAATTTTCGAAAATGGCATTGGGTCTTAGGGAGGAGATAGTGTTGGTGGTTGCGTATAGTCAAAATGCTTTTTTTATAGATAACACATTGGATGATGTTGAAAAAAAGCGTGCCTCTAGTTTTCGGTTTGAGCATTTACGCGGACAATATACCTTTGCTCATGCTTTTAAGCGGCAGGTTTTGAGTCATTATTTTTCATTTAAAAAGCCATCTGAGTGGTATTTTCATCAGACGCCAGCTGGCAAGCCTTTTATAAAAGAGGGCATTGCCTTTAATCTTAGCCATAGTGCCAGCTCTGTTGCGGTTGCCCTTGTCGAATCTACTGATAAAGGTGCTGTTGGTGTGGATATCGAGTGTTTTCGGCAAATGGATGATCTTGAGTCAATGATTGAGATGGTCTGTCATCCTGACGAGATGCAGCAACTTGATATATGTGATGATCGAAGCAAAGGTTTTTTTAAGCTTTGGACTGCGAAAGAAGCACTGCTAAAAGCCTGTGGAAGTGGTTTGATAGACGACTTGAATCGTATCAATTGCCAACAAAGTTTATTGAGTGACCAGTCTTACTCTTTACATTGGCAGGGCAAACAATATTGCTTGAAAAGCTTTTCTTTTGAGTGGGGAGTGATTACAGCTGTGTGGTCTGCCGATCTATTGGTGTCGGATATTCGACTCGATGACTGGACCTCTGGGGCTGTTGCTAGATTCCTATAGTGTTTCTTAAAAGATCGATTTAGTAGGTTGCCGTTGACTACCTACTAAATCGCTTATTTATGATTACATGGCCATGAAATCGAAATAGTCGTATAAGCGTTCGCCTTGGGAATCTAAAACCGCTTGGCGTAAGTCCATTTCATTATTGCCTGGTTGAGTGTGATTTACTTTGCGGCAGAAATTATAGACCCAAGTTATGACGCTGTTTTCATCAGGTAAATTGCCTTGCCTATCGGCAGCGTAATGCGTTCCACATACACTGAGTAATAGACGTAGTGTTAGCGTTCGAAGACAAAGCGTGGTCGTCCATTCTTTCAGAGAAGTGCCATAGTCTTTGCCGTTACTTGTATGAGATATAAAAGGAAATCCTGTACGGGTTATTTCTGCTGCAACAAATCGCTTTAAGCTGGATTGCAACCACTGACTTTTATGATTTTGATAATAGTCTTTGAATTCTTGCTTAAGTTGGCAACGTGGACGATTTTGTAGATCGTGGGAATGGATCGTAAAAGCACCGATCACGAGTTGGCGTAAATGCTCGGTTGTTTCACTTGGACGGTCAAGATTTTCAAGTAACATATAAAGTAAATCTGTGGTGTGTTCTGCGCTTTTTGCAATGTCCTTTAATGAAGATAATAGCTGTTTTGGCTTGCTTTGCATGATGATTTTAGGCCAATCAGTCAGCGAGTTTTGTTCTAATTTTGTCGCCATATGCCATAAAGTCGATAAGGTTTCTTCGATACTTTTTTCTTTATCTAAAGTTGATTCCATAAGGCCTGAAATGGTTTCTTGCCACAGGGTTTGACTTAATTCAGCTATGTTCTGATTCTGTAGCTTGGTACCATTTTTATGATTGTCGGGAAGTTCTGTTGGTTGCAGTGCAAAAGGGTGATCGTCGAATAAGCATTTGCGAGCGATTTCAGGACAACTCATGGTGCCTGAACGTGTGTAGAACTGGCTGAGTGAGCGATACATGCGCGGATAATCTGTGCAGGTATCAGACAGTAGGGATTCGCCATGATCACGATGAATAATACAAAGACCTTGGTCTTGAGCCATACAGCCTGATTCATTATTTTGAATACGATAGCCATCGCTGTCTTTGGCTATGATGTTATAAAGAGAAGGATAGTTATCAAGGTAGTTTTGCGCTTGCTCGTCATTGACGGCTATACGCCAGTTATGGCTGCAGCAATTGTCTGCACATTTGTCGGCAAGACAGCGAAAATTTTCTATATAAGAAAAGCCTAAGGTAGAGGTTGATTGCTGCATGATAAAAATCCTTGTTAAATATTCCTTATTGAGTGGTTAGTACTGACAATTAGTTTCCTTTGTAATCTAATTATTATGATTCATAGACGCTTTATATGAGGCCTTTGCTCTTGATTTCGTGCAAAGACCTCTATTTGTCTCTTCTTTAGACGCTGAGTGTTAATCCTTTTGATTCTTTGAGATCTTGGATTGCGTTTGCTAACTCGGGTTTGGCTTCGGTGAAGTCGCCTGTGATGGTGTAATTACGAGGTGTGTTTTGATCTTGCCCATAACTAAAGTTAATGACGCCTGCTTCACGCTCCATATAGATCGAGGCGTTACTTCCACCACCTAAAAAGAGTGTTGGTGCATTAAAGCCTTCTGTATGTTGACCTGTTTCAAGGATGGAGATAGATTTAATACGTCGCTGTTCAGGGTCTGCAAGTATTTTTTGCGCTTCTTGCAGGGTAACTTTACCTTCAACAAACTCTTTCTCAAGCTTGAGTCTTGGTTCATCTTTAAGTTGTAATGTTACCCAGGTGTAGGTATTTGGCTTAGCGCGAATATCGTTGATCATGTTTGAGATAACAGGGTCGTCTTTCATAAAATTGCTAATTTGCTCAGATAGTGGGTCTTTCTTTGACGGTGCAATCAATGATGTTAAAAAGTTTAAAACCCCAGAATGGTCGAGTTGATGTGGGTTAGCATGGGATACAACGCCTTTAATGTCTGACATTAGGTCTACGTTTCTTGTCGCGGCTAAATGCTGAATATCGATACTTTTTATGCCGTTTAGTGCTGCATATTGCTGATCATTTTTTGGTTTGGTTTCTTCTGTATTGCCAGATAAAAAATGGTCTTTAAGCACTTTTAGTTGTTCATCAATATTTGTGAGTTCGTTTAGCCCCTTGAGTACTTGCTGACTGGCTGGATCTTGGAAGGCATCGCTTAACTTGCTTTGTAAACCTTTCATGTCTTTTGTGTTTACTTCTGATGATGGTTTAGACTTAAGTTCCCCTCGAACTTTGACCGAGTTGTCAACCGCAACAGTGGCAGAGCTTGCTATGTTGGCGTTCATAACAAGGTCACCTTCGCTCTTATTCAGGTTAGAGCCAAGAGTCAAAGCGCCGTCGATTCCAGCAGAGGCTCTATTAAATAGTCCATCGGTTTTGTTTATACGATGTTTTGATGAGTCAATTGATTGGTACTTTAGATCATCATGATTCATAGATAGTATATTAAGGTTAGCGCTCATACCGCCACCAAGGCGAATCATCGCGGATGGGTTATCATCTGCATCGGTTAAATTGACTCGTGCACGTGCTGCTACGTTAATGCCCAAGTCGACACTGAAATTCCATTTCTTACCTTGAACATTGGTATGCTCCGTGCCTATGTTTATAAGTTCTTCCGGAGAAATGTTTCCTTTAGTTAAGCCCTCAACAAAAGCGTCAATGGTATCACCTCGAAGGTTTAGCTTTAGCTCATGCATATTTGCCGTCCCCCCGTTTAAAGTGACACCAGCGCCAGCGACTACATCTGGTGAGAAGTTGTGATTTTTATTGATAGCAATGGGGATTCTATCTTCATTATCGCCCATTAGATCCGGCAAGAAATTTTTGTTCATTCCAAAGTTGGCGCTACCACTTTGGGCAAGGTTGCCTTTTAGAACGACTTCAACGCCATCACCCAAACCGTTAATCTCAAGATCGTAGCCACGCTTGCTATCGATTCCAGCAGAAGGAAACAGACTAACTGGTTGGTTACCCAATTCTGTAGGAATGAAGGTGGCTGATGCCCCAAGGTTGTATCCTCGGCTAATGGTGATACTGTCGTTAGCTTTTAATGAATGCATTAAATCTTTTAAGTCACTATTAAGCTCACTCTGATCCGTACTTCCAAGTACGGCTCGTGTAATCAAATTCACGCCATGCTCAGGAGAGCTGAAGCTTTTGATAAAGGATTTAGCGACGTCGTAATGTCTCTCTACATCCTTGTGTCCAGTCATACCTTTGTCTGTATAGTGTTTAATACGGCTATTTTCATAGCTTCCATCTCGAAGTTCGGACACATTTTTGTGAAGCATATCTATTTGTGTTTGATCTGGTGCTTTACCTGATAGTAGCTCGGCTTTGTCGATGAGATTGTCTAACTTTTGCAATGTGAGTGTATCCAGTACAAGACGAGCTTTACTTAAGGCCATTTGGTCATTGGAGTCACGCATACGACCAGCAGGAATTTCTGTCTTACGGTGACTCATGTTGACGTTCATTTCGGTAAAGGTTTTAAGTAACTGAGAGACGTTACTATCCTGAGAGGCTGGATTACGTTTCCAGCTCGTGAGTACCTCTTGGCTGAGGTTGTGACCAGACCTATCAGGGTTAAGGGATTGCACTGCATCTTTGATTACAGATGGTTTGTAGTTTAACTTTAGTTCAGCAGCATTATTATCCTGTAGCACGCCTTGATGCTTTCCTAGCTGGATGAGTTGCTTTTCGGCACTGTGTTCAATTTCCGAACGAAGTGATTCTAATTCTGCTTTTAAGCCATCGCCTAAAGGACCTAAATCTAAACGATCAATTCGAGTTTTTACATCCATACTATCTCGCTTGGGCAAGCTGTTAGATTCGATGTTGGTGTTATTTGCTTCAAGAGCTTTATATAAAGCGCTTTCTTGTTCATATAAAGGCTTTAGTCCCTCACGACCTTGCCATTGATGTTGTGCACTGTAAGCGGCCGTTTTAAGTGGGCGGGGGATCTCTAGAGATGGTTTAAATACGTGTGCTTTTAAACGATCGGTAAATTTACTACTGACTTTATTAGATTCTAAACCTAAGACGCCACCTAAACGCGCATTCATAGTATATTGCACACCATCATCACTTATTTTGACGCCTTTTGTTGCTAGCGCTAAATTATTAAAGAACTTATCTCGCATAGTACTGGAGCCTGAACTTGTAGCGGGAGTAGACTTTTCCCATCCTCCTTCTAATTTGGTGAGTTTAGTGTTTGTGCTTGTGGTTATTTCTAGCTGGTGGTCTTTAGTTAACGTTAGGCTGGCACCGTCTAGATTTTTTGTTAGAAGATCATTTGTTTCTTCTTTCCATAAAGAGGTGGATGGAGAGGTTTGAGGGGCTTGCCAATCATTTTTTGACAGACTAAAGAGCTTGCCAGAATCTGTGAGTGCAAACAGTTGATGGTCTCGATCAACACTTAGTTGCTTGATATTGCCCTCTACCCCCTGAAGACTAATGTCGCGAGGGGGATGCATAGGATTGCTAGTTCCTGGTCGGATATGGCTGTATTGCAATTTACCTGATTCAGATAAACTGACATGCTGATAGTTGTCGAGCACAGCGACCGCGTTAAGTTTTTCTTCGGGAAGGCCTTTTGGTCCATCGGCTAACGAGGCTTTACCATGGGTTTGCGTCAATGAAAAAACATTATCTGCGCCAAAACCTATTTTGCTAGAGCTTGCATCAACGGTGACTTTTTTTAGGCTTCCGTCTTGAAGAGCGTACGCTTGCCCATCTACACCTCGTTGCAGGTTTTGAACATTATCCCCAATTTTTGACCATTGTTGGGTCAGTTTGTCTTTGCTGTAGAGAGTGCCATTGTCGATCGAAAGAGAGCCTAGGTTACCAAAGTCTTGTTCTTTCATAGCCTGGCTATCAGATAATTCTAATCCTAGGGTGTTGTTTAGGTTTAGTGTGTCAGATAGATTCCAGCCAGGCTTAAATGTATTACCGGATGCACTGTTAGCGGGGCAGCCATGTAACTGGCCACTGTGGTCGCGAGCCAGTAGTGATAGCGAGCCATCTTTATGAGCGGTGAAACCTTCAAATTTTACGTCTTTACCAAATGCATTTTGGAGTTCAGCTTGTGGTAAGGCTTTGAATTCGACCTTGCTTTGGCCTGTTTTTGGCAGTGATGCACTGAGAACATTGTTATCATTATCAATGGCGAACAAACGATCATTTGAGATATGTACTTCTGTTAATTTGATTGGGTCTTTTTGTCGTGAAGTCTCTGCGTATTTTAGTTCGAGGTTTTGTATGTCTTGTGCTGGGGAGCTTAAATTTGGTAGTAAGCTGAGTGTTGGTGCATCGTCAGATTTTAATAATAGAGCCACTTGGCCCTCTTGATTTACACTGAAAGATTGAATCTCTTGCTCTAGTTTTGGGCTGCTTTGATTTGTCGTCAAGTTGGTTATTTGGTGCTTGTTCTTGATCCCTAACACGTTGTCATTGACTTCAGTCAGTTTATTGACGGGGTCGTCTTCTTGCTGCCAAAGCTTTATGCCCGATAACGCCTCTGAGTCACTGAGTTCTTTAAGAGCATATAGTTTTCCTTCACTAACGCGCCAATGGTTGTCATTAGTGTCAGAATAGATGCCTGTCGCTACTGAGTGGTAGCCGTTGTCTGCCGAATTTTGTCCTGATTGTTCCAAGTGCTCTATGAGAGATTTAGGTGGTGCAGAGGCATCTAATATTGGTGTTGATGAATGCATTGCGAGCAGACCAATATTTGGTTGAGTCGCTACTTGGAAGACTCGACCCTGTTTATCCAATAGCAGTTGATTTTGATTGTCTTGATGGCTTTCATGGGCCGTATACGTTTGCGATGATTTACCTAATGTTTCGCCAAGCAGTGTATTTAATGCCGTTTCACCGCTAAAGACGAGTTTCTCTTTTTCAAGACTGATTATCGGCCCTTTGATGCTGCTTGTCTCGGCAGTTGTATTACTTGTTAATGCTGATGTAGAGGAAACATTAGAGTTATTTCTTGATAATTCTGAGGGTGTTGAAGGTTCAGAGTTACTGCTTTTTATTTTTGAACTCTCTCCCGTTTCTATGGTTGTGGAAGGTGTGCCGGTAAGAGGCTCTTTACCTGCTCGTTTTATAGAGAATGAATCTTCATCAAAGCCTTCATTTACGCCTTCAGGTATTGTGCTTAGTTTTTGGTTGCGGGCTTGAAAAGCCTGTAAATGGCTAAGTACCTCGGGATCATTTTCAGTGTCATTATTGACTAGATTAAAATCAAGTGGCGTGTTTTGTATGTCTTGACTTAGAGTGTTGGCTATTTTAAGTGCTTGAGTTAGCGACTCATTTTGTTTGCCATGCTCCCTAAATGTTGTCCCAGAGGATCCGATAGAAGAGCCACTGTTGCTTAGTAGGCTGCCTAATGTTGTTCTTTGGCGTCCATTGTCTGGTTGTTGAGGTACGTTGGCTTTGTTGGCGTTTTGGGGCGAACTTTGGGGCTTGTTGTGTTTTAAACCAAGTAGGCTTTTCAAAGAGAATTTTTTATTTTTCTGTTTCGCGGGGCTGCATCCATCTGGTGTATTTTCCAGCTGCGTCAGGTTTTTTGGTAGATTAGTGCTCTGACCTTCTCTGGCTAATGTCGCTACTTCACCCTGTTTGCTGATTGATTGTGTCGATTTTTGCTTTAATGATGTTGATGTTGATGCTTGGGAGCTTGAAGCATGGGCAGTTTGATTAAAGGAATGAAGAGAATTTTCATGTATTTTCATAATATAATGCCTTTTATATCAGAGCCTTATTTAAACTTTATTTAAGCTAATAAGGCTCTGCTCTATAATTGGTACTGCCTATCAAGCTGTATAAAGCAGAGGTTGTAATAGTATTAGTTGAGAGAAAGAGAAGCGGAAGACGGAAGCTTGTACATTCCTTTCACGTTTTCAGTTTGTACATTGTTGGCTGTCACATTAACTGTTGAGCTGTCACTCTGTACCAATGCGTGTTTACCATTGGTCGCTTTTACATCATTTAATTGAATATCCCAGTCGCCTTGCTGCCCACCATTAGTGCGAACCAGTTTGCCAAAGTTATCCGCTTGAACATTGTTCAGTATCAATGTGCCTGAATCATTTAGTTGGAATATTTTGTCATCAGCATTTTTAGCGCTGCTATTGGATATCTCTACTCGTCCACCTTTTTTCATGGTCATGGCGTCTTCACCAACATCGGTCCAGTGAACATTGTCCAATTTGGCGTCACCGTAGGTATGAATGCCATCAGCTTCATTGTCGCCAAGTACTACATTTTTCAATGATGCTCCGTCTTCTAAAATGAAAAGAGGTTTTTGGTCTTCAGATTGACCGCCATCACCCAATTTACTGCTTGCCGTAAAGGTTTTTCCTGCACCGTCAAATGTTTCACCAGCTTTTACGACAATTGGCTCATCAATCACCACGGCATCAGAGGATGCGGTAGGAAACATGGTGCTATTAACGGATGAATTAGAGGTGGTTATGGTGCTTTTTTCTGTCATAGGATTACTGCTGGATGTATTCGATGGTGCTGTCTGAGTTGCTATTTTAGGGGAGTCCGGTGTACCAAATGTCTCTGGATTAGTATCCATTAACTTACCTACTTCGCGATTCAGTGGTTTAGCGGCTTCGGAAAGCTGAGCACCATCTTGTGCCGCTGGCTGTAACATATTTTTAAGTAGGTTATTGGCAAGGTCGCCCATTATGCTATTAGCGCTATCAGGTTTTCCTAAGGACGAATTGAGTTGATCATTGTCTGCATTGCCTTGCTGGCCTTTTTGCATTAAAGCAGAGAGCAGTACTGTGAGCAGCTTTAAAAGAGGGTTGTCTTGCATCTCAGAGGACATCTGCTTATCACCACCTAAGCCTTGGTTCATACCCTCTGGTTTATCAGAAATGTTGGAAGAGTTAGCATTTTGTTGCCAATTGCTTGGCGGGGTTAAACGCATTTCTAAACTTAGCATGGTTTATACCTCGATATCCGTGATCAAGTTAGATTGAGTTGCTAGAGCGAGTCGTAGCAATTTGTGTTTGGTATCGATTGAGTGGTGTTTATTGAGAAGTGGTTCCCACAATGTGGGGAATAAATGAGCA
Organism: Marinomonas lutimaris; assembly: GCF_019426345.1. Taxonomy (GTDB): domain Bacteria; phylum Pseudomonadota; class Gammaproteobacteria; order Pseudomonadales; family Marinomonadaceae; genus Marinomonas; species Marinomonas lutimaris. The sequence goes on along the minus strand of NZ_JAHLLW010000010.1, from coordinate 89,337 downwards.
CTGTGCTTCTATTGTCTTGGTATGTTAAGAGTCTTCACTGGTTAAGCGTATAGCGAGTAATGTTTTCCCCTTGTTTTAATCCATCACGCATGTCTGCGCTCCACCAAATGACTAAATCAGCTTCGGTAGAAAGGGGACGTTTACAGCTTTCTGAGTTGCAGGGTTTGGTTTGGTTATTGGCGCAGCCAGTCAAAACAAGGGTCAATATGAGTATTATGTGTTTCATTATAAGAAGCCTAATTGTTTTCGTTTGAAGTGGTTTGAGCCAGTAAAGAGGATCTTGTTGTAGCGGAATTAGTAGGTAGGTGTACCGCGAGTATCACTTCAATGGACTCTCCCGGCTTAAGCATGGCGTTAGGCTGAACAGCTACTGCTATCGTATCCCGCTGTGCACAATTGGCTTCATCGAAGCGCACTGATTCTAAGCCTTGATTTTCAATGGTGCCGACTACGATGTTGAACTTTTTTCCTTTATACCATTGTCGATTTTGCTTGTTGATTTGTAGTGGCCCTTCCTCTCGGCAATAATTGTCTAATGAAAAGGGGATATCTGTCTGCGGCTCAAAGCCTTCCGGAACATATAAATTAACGAGGTCGGCAAAAGCATCACTTACTTCTGTGCGAGTAATCTTATTATGCTCTCTAGCCAGCTTTTTCTCTTGACTCTTTATCGCTGAAGCCAATGCTTCACGGTTTTCTGACGACACATATTTGAGAGGGTCAACTTCGTTGCCGACTAGTCTAGGAGTGATAATAAATAAGCGTTCACGTTTTGACTGATTATTGCTGGAATAACTGAATAATTTACCAAGTCCTGGAATGTCTCCTAATAGTGGTATTTTATTGTATTGTTGAGTATTTCTTTCAACTCGAAACCCTCCAATGACTAATGAACGTTGTGCTTGTACCACAGCTTGAGTGCTGATGCTGCCACGATTAACTGAAGGTGTATTTTGGTCTTGTTGGGACTCAATACCGCCATCTTCAATATCAAGTGAAAGCTGAATTAGGCTGTTAGCTTGGTCTTTTATTAGGCGAGGAACCACTTGTAAGCTAGTGCCTGCCGTAATAGGAGTAACGTTGGCTACCCGTTCGCCAATGGAGCTAATATAAGACGTGTTATTAAAGTCTATGACAGCAGGTTGATTTTCAATGGTTAGAATGGATGGATTGGCGACGAGTGATGCATCTCCATCACTTTCCATCGCACGGATTCTCGCAAAAAAATGGCCAAAATCTTGAATTAATACGGTGGCTGATGAACCACTGGGAAGAAATGGATCTGTGCCTGACGTATTGAAGGACACTTCAGTGCTGCCTGACCCTCCTTGCCAGTTAATACCAAGTTCTTGTAGCTTATTTTTATCAATATCCAGGATGATGGCATCGATTTCAATGACACTACGAGGTAAATCGAGTTGATGTATTAGCTTTTGGTACATGTCATGTTTTTCATAATCGTCCATTATTAATATGGCGTTGTTACGAATATCGGCACTGATTTTGGAGTTCTTTTTTTTCTTGTCTGATAGTCTTGATGCAATTTGTTCTTGTGATGTGCTTCTATCTAACATTTTGCTCTGTGCTCGTTGACGAGCGAGGTCTTGTAATGAATCCAGTGCCTGCATGCTACTTCCTAGAGTCATATCTAAGGTATTCATAGCCATTGGCGTGCTGCTCTTTTCGTCAAATAGGCTTTGTAACATGCTGGCTACGCCTGGTATTTCGATATCTTTTTCTCGATATTGAATTGTTCGGTTATCCGCTAGTGCGTATTTAAGTGGAAATACCATGACTTCATACTTATCATCACCTTTCTTTTTTTTCTTGGTCAGTGAGCGTATAAAATCAACGTATTTTCTTGGCCCAGAAATGATGACTGTACCTTCATCCGGTAATTCCCCCCAGCCAAAACGTTCTTCTAATAAGCCAACTTGTAGCAGGGCTTCTTTTAAATCAGAAATGGCGTCTTTAGATACATCTAAGCTGACAGATCGCTGGTCATTGAGAGGGCTAATATAAAGAGTACCGTTGTAAACAAACCAAAGAAATTGATGTTCCATGCCTAGGCGGTTCAGGAAGTCAACGGCTGAGTTAGCTCGGATCTTACCTTCGACAACGCCTTTTACACGATCAAGATTTAGGCTTACACCAAATGTTTTAGCAAAGGTATTAAGAGCATCTTCTAGAGACGTATTGTCTGCATCATAAGCATAAGCATTTTTCTTCCATAGCTCCGGCACAGCACTTTGAACTTGGGTGTTCCAGAGACCAATTAGTAATATAAAAACGAATGAAATTTTGCGCATATGCTTCTCTTAATATGGCCTTGTATCAAAATGTATAAATATAATAAGGCGTTTAAAAAGGGCTGGGACTTTTAGATAATCGAGTTGCAAACTTAAGCATATCGTTTGGCGCCGAGGTCGTTTTGTTCGGCTTAAAATTGTTTAACATTTCATTCCAAACCGCAGCCTGATTCGCCAGTATTTCAATGATTGCCATTAGCTTCTCGCTATTTGTATCTGAAGCTTTTGATAAAGGCTGCCAAACTTCAAGCCAATACATCCCGTCAGAGCCTAAGATCGGTTTTCCTGGAAATTGGTTTGCCCCTATTTGTGTTAGTCGTGATAGTAGATCGGGGGCAACTTTGTTGTTTTCTGCATCAATACTGATCAAACAATTTATGCCTTGATTTACTTTAATTAGCTCGCATTGATGTTGTTCGATTGCAAAACTAATACGTGCTTTTGAGCCTACTAGAAAGTGACATAGGCTATTTTTTAGTTCAGCAGTTGAAAACATGGCTAACGAATTTCATTGATTATGGTTTTAGCTAGGTTATGTTTAACCTGTACTTCTTGGTTTACTGCCCAACTTGCAGTGGCATTTTGTCGCATGGCGGAGTTAAAAGCATAGACATCTTCAAGGGAGGCATTGTCTAAATTTGTGATTAGATTATCCATGTTTTTTAGAGTACGGTTAAATTGTAGGTCTAATTGAGAACGTGTCGAATTAATGGAAGACATAGTCACCTCGCATTATATTAATTAGAAGTTTTTGTACGTAATATAGGTGGATTTTAATAAAAATAAGTTCCATTTTTATTTTGAAGAGATTTAAGTGATAGTTTTATTTTTTCAATGTTTTTGCATGGGGATTAGTAAGTTCGTTACAAATAGTCGAACATCTTTTGTCTTTTCCATGAAACCTACGAGAGTATTGGAAAAATATTTTTCATCGGTTTTTTTGATGTCTAAGATGTGACATAAACAAATTTGATCTTCTTCATCAATCGCCAACCAGCAACCCTGCATAGCACTGACCTCAAAGTTTAATAATAATAATTTTTGTAATGATTGTACGGAAATATCTGCAGTAATCTTTATTATTGTACAGTGCAAAATTATATTTTCACTGTGCTCTGGAACTTCAATTATTGCTTGTTCTTGGTTGTTTAAATCGTATATAGCGCAGACGCCATTCTCTAAAGAGAGAGGAGTGTTGATTTTTTTTCCAAAATTTTTAATTAGCTGTTCAGCTTTTAACTGTGTCTCAGTCATCTTTATTCCTTATGATTTTATATATGTATTGGTTTCAGTCTTTTTACTTAAGTGACTGATACTCTTCCTTGGTTCCTAATAAGAGCAGTAATAAAATAGATTATTACCGCTCTTGTTTTTTACATGATGATTTCAGATCAAACATTTTTTTAGAACTTGTCGAGCTCTTGAAAGTCTGGAGCGAATAGTGCCAATTGGTACTCCAATATTATCTGCAGCTTCCTGATAGCTGTATTCATTATCTACAATCATGTTGAGAATATGCTGTGTTTCCTGAGGTAAGCTAGCCATTGCCGCTAGTGTTTTTTCTAAAGTATATTCATATTCAATTAAAATAGCTGGATCTGTTTCAATATCTGATTGTAGTTCAGATATTAATAATTCTGTGATTTCTTCTGTGTGTGGTTGCTTGTAGTGACGTTTGAAATAATTTTTTGTTAAATTTGAGGCAATACCAAACAACCATGTTTCAGGTTTTGATTCACCATTAAACTTATCTTTACAACGAATAGCTTCTAAATAAGTTAATTGTAGAACTTCTTCGACATCCTCATTTTTCCATATTTTTTTACTAATGAATTTTTTTAGTCTACTGTTTTGGTTTTTAAATAAATTTTCAATATTTATTTTTTCTTTATTAGTTGAGTGGACGAAAGTCATTTTTAGTTCCCTTAATTTTTTCTTTTGAGGTGTTAAAGGTTAACAGAAAAAAACATTTTATTAATAGGGGGCTGTGCTTATTTTTATAGCAATAATAAATTGGCCTGATAGTATTTATTAAAATTCTTTAAAAACAATGACTTAGGCGTTTGTTTTTTTGCGTTTAATTTTTTGTTTTCATGTATTTTTATTTTAATGTAAATAAATGATTACATGCGATGTAATCATTTATTTTGTTTGTTTGTGGCTTTGATTTGTTTTTTATTCTTATATTTTTTATGGCTTTATATGGTTGTTCGTTTTTTTTTCGATTAGTAAAGTTGTCGTGATCGATTGATCGATTGATCGATTGATCGATTGAGTTGGAGTATTTAAGATTGTTTTTTTGGGGGGAAGAGAAGCTGGCTTTTATAAAGACTCTAGGTCTGGTATAGGTAGCAGACCATCTTGCATAGCATCTTTGTCAAAATCTTTAATAACTTGGTATATTTTTGCGACATAGCGTAGAGTTTTACGAGGAATATAGCTCCCTACATCTTCTTTATGTAGCGTACGAGCAAGCCATACAAAACGTATGATTGGGATGTTGTTCTTCTTTGCTTGAGAAATTAAATCTAATGCATCGTTGTCCATTCCTTTGCAAATGATTTTAGGTAAGGGGGTAATTTCTGGGCGGTAGTATAAGGCGACAGCAAAGTGAGTGGGGTTGACGATTAAAGCGTCTGCTTCTCCCAAGTTTTGAGGTTGTTGTTTTTGTGGCGTCGGGATGTCTTCATTTGCTAAACGTTGGGCTTCAGAGCGTCGATGGCCCTTTGTGTGTGGGTCTCCTTCGGAGTTTTTGTACTCTTGTTTTATATCGTCTTTACTCATTCGAAGGCTTTTCAAATGGAAGTATTTTTGCATACCGAAATCTATGCTGGCCAAGACCAGCAATGCCATTAGGCAGGTTCGCTCTATTTTTATGAATATTTGCACTATGCCATGCCATGCAGTATTGATATCGGTGAGTGGTATTTTTATCAATGTTTGAAGAGAGGGAGTGATGAGAAGGTAGAGAATAAACCCTAAAACAATCGCTTTGGCTAAGCTATTGAAGAGTTCAAACAGCTTTTTACCTGAAAACATGTTTTTTAGTTGGCTCATGGGATTGAGTTTATTAAAATCCAGTTTTAATGCTTCTGGAGCAAATAGAAAACCAAATTGAATCCAAGCTCCTGCAAGCCTCATTATAACGGCAATTCCTATCGCCATAATAATGAGTGATCCAGCAATAGTACTGCATTGAACGAGTACTTTTTGTATGGCGTATGAGAAGGGTTGATTTAGTAAGTATAGAGGCGTTGACACCATAGAGGTGAGGCTAGCCATGCTATTGTCTACCATTGCTAGTATGACTTCAAAAAGGGCTGCGGCGATCATGAGCTTATGGACATCTTGGCTTTGCCCAACCTGCCCTTTTTTTCTGGAGTCCTGTTCTTTCTTTGGGGTCGCTTTCTCCGTTTTTTCGCTCATGAGATAGGCCTAATTAATCAACGGTTAATAGTTGTTTTAGGATGTGATCAAATTGAAGCCATTCTTGATTCCGTTCTGCGGCTAAATAAAACAGCGTTGGTATATATAGGATTAAAAAGCCCAGACCGACTAGGCATTTTAATGGCATCGACAGCACAAAAACTTGTAGTTGTGGGCTGTATAGACTGAGTAGTGCCATGCCAAATTCAATAAATAGCAGAAGTGCTACAAGAGGAAGAGCGTATAGGACCAAATCAACAAATGCTTGTTTTAATAGGCTCAGATAGACCTCCATTCCATCTGGTGACGGGCTTGGAAACCAATCAGTAGGTGGCCAGATAACATAACTGTCCCAGATGATTTGCAATAGAAATGGAAACATGCCCGTTGTAACGATTAATACAATTAATGTTTGCTTAAAAAGGAAACCAAGTGGTGTGAAGTCTGCACCTAAAGAAGGGTTAAGTTGTCCACCCATTAAGGCGCCTCGTTGGTTATCAAATAAAGCCCCAATAGACTCAAACAACCAAAAAGGAATGGCCAGCAGGGTTCCTAATAACATGCCTAGTACGGCTTCTTTGAAGTACAGTAAAAAAAGTGTGAGCCAAGAGTGGTCGCTAGGTAATGCTTCATGAATGCCAGGAGAAACCATAAGCGCCATAATCACAACAATCGCGTAGCGCAGCATGCCTTTTAATTCGTGGAAGGAGAAGATTGGAACCAGTAGTAAGCATGGGTACAAACGTGCCATCGCTAATGCAATAGATAATAACCAGTCTGTTAAAGGTTCTATTCCTTGGAAAACCATGTCTTACGCTCTTGTTAATGCAATCAGATTGAACATTTGTCCGGTGAATTGAATTAACTCCACACCAAGCCAACGCCCCGTTAATGCTAGGGTCACTGAGACGGCAACGAGTTTTATGGCGAATGGTAATGTTTGATCCTGCACTTGTAGTAGAGCCTGTAATAACGAGACGATCACGCCGACAAGCAAGGCAACCAAAAGAGGTGGAGCAGACAACATGACAACCAATACCATTCCTTGCTTAAAAAGTGTTAATACGTCCATGATACTTGCCTCAGATTTAATGCTTAGATATAGGTGTAAAAGAGTCCATCCAGTAGTCGGCTCCAACCATCGACGAGTACAAATAGTAAAATCTTTAGTGGTAGAGAAATGGTCATTGGCGATACCATTTGCATTCCTAATGCTAGAAGTAAATTAGAGACAATTAGGTCAATCACGATAAAGGGGATGTAAATTAGAAAGCCTATTTTCAGTCCAGCTTGTAGCTCTGAAAGCATAAAGGAGGGGATCACAATCATAAGGTCATCTTTGGTAACCTTTTCTGCCATTTCCTTGGGCCAAATTTGTGCTGTTGTATCCATTAAATGGGACTGGATATCAGGGGCAACATTTCGAGACATAAAGGCTTGTAGTGGCCCAATAAGGTGGTTAACGCTGGTTTGCATTGCGTCCAATGACGAAAAGTCAGGTGGCGTCTCTTTTACCTTGATACTGATGTCTTTGAAGACCGGCGCCATTACAAAAAATGTTGCAGCTAGAGCGATACCATAAATGGCCATATTTGGCGGTACTTGTTGAACCCCCATGGCATTACGGGTAATTAAAAGCACCATGGATATTTTTAAGAAAGCGGTGCAGACAATAAGCATGATAGGAAGCAATGATAACCCTCCTAAAAAGAGGGCGAATAGCATCGGATCGACTTGGCCAAGATTCATGTGTTAGCTCCCTCGGAACGAGGTACTTGATTCAGTAGAATTTGGGTAAGTTGCACACCTAAGCGGCCATCAACTTCAACTAGTTCACCATGGGCAACCGCGATATTGCCCTTGTAAAGCGTTGCGTGTCCGGGCATCTCACCAATAGCAGTGAGAGTGCTACCAACACGCAATTGGCTTAGCTCGTGTAGACTGAGAGACACTTCTCCAGCACACAGAGATAGAGCGATTTGTGTCTCTGGTATTATTCTAGCTGGGTTGTTATGTTCCGCATTGGGGAGGATGTTCAAAGCATTATCCTCGTCAAGATGTGTTGGTGTTTCATTTGAGGTATGTTCTTCATTCTCGTTGTACATATTTAGCTCTTCTACTGCTGCTTTATGTAGTTGAGTGACCTTATAAGAGCGAAGAGTTCCATTATCGGTGAAGTCTAATTGCAGAATTAGATTAGATAGACGTAGGCTGCCTTGGCCTTCACTAGAAAAAAAAGGCCGATCAGGGATTAATATATCGCCGATATCTAACCGTTTTAGTTGCGAATATCGAATACGAGTCGTTGCTAAGCGGACAGGAGAGGACAGTATCAGTTCAGAAATGTCTAGAAACGAATAAAACTGCCAAGGCTGACGCTCTAACATCTGTTCTAAAGTGCTAGGTGAGAGTAATAGCGAGGCTGTTCCAGTGCTTGCTTCTTCATTCCAGTTGAGCTCATAGGGTCTTACATCGTCTAATAATGGTGTGCGGCTTATTGTGAGGCGACCAAATAGAGCACGAAAGCTAGAAAATAAACACTGGTTATACAGCTCTATATACCATTCTTGTTTTTCTATTTGCGTAACGGAGGGCGTTAACACAAAGGGCACACTGGAAAAAAGATTTAAGCAATGTTCGGCTTGATTGATCTTAATGCCAATGCAGCCAATATCCGTTTGAATCTCAAGATAATCGTTAGGTGAAAAAAAAGGGGATCCATAATCGAGCGTTAAGGTGCCTTTTTCTTTACCTTTATAAGCTAGGTTTACACCACGGCCAAGACGTTTATTGAGTGGAATATCCATTGCATTGATGGAACGACGTGTGTTTAAAAAGTTACTCATTAGTGACTTTCTCCCTTATTAAGGATAAGCCTAGAATGACATTTGCCCCTAGCTTCTCGCGTAGGCGATGGGTTGCCGTTGACTGAGTCCGACGTAAGTATTCCAATGCTTCTGGTTTGTTAAAAGCCAAATTAATATGCCATTGACTGGATGATTGGCTGGCGTTCATTTTAACTTCGCCTAAGTGAGGTAGGATTAGCGTGCAATTGAAAGAGGGTTGTTTACCGCTAAGTTCATCGGATACTTGTACTTCCAGCGAATTCAAGACCATTTCGTCATTTAAGTGAGGTGGAAGATAGATTGAATGTGGCGCTTTAGATATAGGGGCCGTGTTTTCAATCGGGCTGTTTGGTTCCAATAATGGTGGTATGAATGGATAAACAAACGAACTAAACAAGGATGAGTCTGCGATCAGTTCATCATTGCCCCTTGCTCGCGGCTTATTTTCTAGTGCTTGAGTGTTTCTTTCTCTGTCTGGTTGACTGGTGGCTTGGGAAGTCGCCATGTTCATAAGGCCTCCTCAATTTCGTTTTTTAAGGTCGTGAGTCTTTCAAGGTCTCGTTGTTTAACTTGAACTTGGGCTTTGGCTTGTTGCTCTATTTCTTGTTGTTTTTGAAGCGTTTGGTGTAGAGCGTTTAGCTCACGGTTAATTGTGTCTAATTTGACCAACAACTGTTTCTCTTCACCTATCCACTCGTTCAAGTTTTTTTGGTTAAGTGTTTGGCCTTGGTGTGTATCGCTTAGTTCTTGGCGGCGAGTTAAATGCTCTTGTTTTTGTGATTCAAGATGGGCTTCCATTTCTTCAATTTGTTGCTCTATTTGTTTTAGTTTTAGCTTTGCCTCTCGCCATTGTTGTTCACTCTTGAACTGGCGGTGGGCACGAATTGGCATAAGAATCGCTAAGGTATCTTTTAGCGTTTGTTGTTCAGGATTAGGAGGAGGTGATTCTTCAATCACGAATCTGGGTTTAGTCGTTAGCATGGGATACCAACTGACTTAATTGTTCAACGGTATCATTGAGCGATGATGGTGCTCGCATAGACTGCTTAAGAAATGTATTGATAGGCCCATTTAACGAGACCGCAGAGTCGGTCAATGGGTCGTGGCCCTGTTCATATTCTCCAAGGCGAATCAGCATTTCTACTTCTTTGTAAGCGGACATGAGGTTGCGCATTTTTCCAGCAGATTGGATATGAGAAGAGTCGGTTACATTACCCATAGTTCGGCTGATGCTGCCAAGTACATCAATCGCTGGGTAATGGTTTTTCTCCGCTAGTTTTCGCGACAAAATAATATGGCCATCCAATAATGAACGTACTTCGTCTGCAACTGGGTCGCCTGCTATAACGTCGCCCTCAATTAACACTGTGTAAAGTGCTGTAATAGATCCTGCTCCTTCCATATTGCCAGCACGTTCAACTAGGCGTGGCAACATAGTGTAAACCGACGGAGGAAAGCCGCCTCTACCTGGTGGCTCGCCTGCGGCAAGGCCGATCTCTCGCTGGGCTCTCGCAAAGCGTGTGAGAGAGTCAATGAGCAATAAAACACGTTTACCGCGAGCTCGAAAACCTTCTGCAATGGCTGTGGCGGTTGAAGCGGCACGGCTACGCTCCATACTGGTTCTATCCGATGTAGAGCATATAAGAATAGAGCGGCTGCGTAGTTCATCGTCTAGTTCGTGGTCTAGAAATTCTCTAAGTTCTCGGCCCCGCTCACCAATAAGGCCAAAGACAATAACATCGCAGGGCATGTTGCGAGCTAGCTCGGCAAGTAGGGTGGTTTTACCACAGCCCGCCCCTGCAAAAACGCCAATGCGCTGACCTTCACCTATGGTAAGTAAACCGTCGATAGCGCGAATGCCTGTGGGCATCGGTGTGCTTATTCGTGGGCGTTGGGTGGGGGCCAGAGCTTCATTAATCACGGGAGTAATCGTCTCACTTTTTGCCAAGGTGAAGGCGTCTTTTGGTCCTTGTAATAGTCGTCCAAAACCATCTAATACAGAGCCAAATAACGCGTCACTACTTTCAATATGATGTGATTGATAATGAGGGGTGATAAGTGCACCTGCTTCGACTCCCTCTAGGGCAGCGAGAGCAGAGAGCAGTACTGTTTCAGCGTTAAAGCCAATGATTTCGGCTAAAATTTCTTTGCCATTTTCACCGTGAATGGTACATAGGTCACCAATTCGAGCAAAAGGTAGATGGCTTTCTAATAATATGCCATTAATCTGCAATACTTTGCCTTGGATCTTGACCGGATGAAGGTTTGAAAAATGGTGTTTTCGTTCTTCCCCCCAGTTTTGTAACCGAGATGAGGTTTGCATTACCAGTTTACCTCATAGTCCTGTTTGCCTTTGAAAATGATCTTATTCTCACTAACTGACATCAAGCGCATACCGTCTAGCTCGTCACCAACGAATAATCGTTTGCCAGTATTGGTGACAACGCTCCCCATTGATCCGGATGTGATTTGCACAATTTTAAAGGGTAGATTTACTGGTAATTCAGAGGTTTGATTTGTGATCTTGATCGACGTATAAAACTGTTTGTTAAAGCGTTTCAACATACGCGTTAATCGCTCTCGATCTGAATCGTCAATAGCGCCATTGATGACGATTTGGTTGTTGCTAGATTTGACCTGAACCAAGCTATCTAATTCTCGTGCTTGCAGCATTGTACGTAGCTGGCTGATCACTTCTGGTTCTGTTGATAGATTAGGTAGTAACTGCTCTGCAGGTTTTGTTTCTTCCTGTTTTTTAGTGGCTTGTGGTTTGTCAAAAGAGCTGGTGTTTAAAGAAGCCCAAGTGCTCGTAGCGACGATGGCTCCAGCGCTTAAAAAACCCAAAGTGAAATTGATAAGGGATTTGGTTCTTTTGGGGCTTTTCGCTGTTTTTTTGGGGCTATTTGAAGCATCTTCGATATTTTGGGTAATCAGCTCATCTTCTTCGTATTGTTGCCACGGGGTGTTTGCGTCAACAATGCTCATCCAAATACCACTTAATGCGAAAGAGGCATTCACCGAAAGAAGGTCAATTTTATCGACTTTGTGGCCTTCGTTATCGGTAATCTTGCCTTGTTCGCTTTCTAATCCCCAGCCATTTTCTAACTGAATAAGGCGGCAATGCTTTGGTCTGATCCCTGGATCAAATAAAGCAAGATCGGCGTTGTCATCATTACCGAGATTCCATTGTTGCCCAATTAAGGGGAGAGCTGCGCCACGATGTAGACCCGTCAGAACTCGTAATTCGTACATGATAGCTTGTCCTAAAAAATTAAAACTTCTCCTAGAGTCACATCTATGACAGTTCTAAGATTCAACTATTAAGTGGCATAAGTACGGGATGAGTTCCCTAAGTGAATAGCAAGGGAGATAGAATGTGATGACTGTTGAGAGAGCACTTAAGAGTGAATAACTATTGATAGATATGCTCGGTTAAGTGCTCAGGAGGCTTTATTTAGGCGATACCGTTGCTGTAGACCACATGGTGGTCTTCTTTTTTCTTTGCTTTACGCAGAGCCTGTTCTGTGTGTGCTAGAGAGAAGCGTTGCGTATCTGGATCGTTGATCGTATGCACGCCAATGCTGATATTGATACGAACCGTTTCTCCTGCTATATCGAAGTTTATTCTATTGATATCTAAGAACACTTTTTCAGCTATGGTGGCTGCATTAGTGTCAGATATGCCTTTATGGAGAATTAAAAAGGTATCACCATCCCAGCGGCCAACAAGATCTTCTGAATCCAGTAAGGTTCGTATTCGGCTAGAGATCTGTTTTAAAATCATATCGCCAGCATCCGTTCCATAGTGGATGTTGACCTGCGCAAAATGATCCAAGCTAATTAATAACAGAGAGTGTGGATTTGTTGCAGAGGACGGTGTAGCAAATGCCTGCTGTAAAAAGAGCTCCATACCACGTCGATTAGGTAGGCTGGTTAAAGAGTCCATAATGGTTTGGCTCAAGTTTTGACGACGCCAGTCAGTGATTGCTTGCTTGATCCATTTACGAGCAAGTAATAGCCCTGTTAGTCCAATGAACAAGAAATATAGCGATCCACCTAAATTCATATACCAAGCTGATAGCGGGGTATCTCCTACAATAAACATATTAGGTGATTCTAAGGGCAGTATTTTTAGCAGATGTTGATTGCTTATTCCATCGTAATAGGCTTCCTCCTCTTGTTCCGCTAGTATTTTGCTAATGGCTTGGCTTAGACCTGTAATATTATGTAGTTGCTGTCCTGCTGCCGTGTTGAAAGGTCCGCCTTCTGAGCCGGTAAATAGCAGGTTTTCTTCTTTATTAATGATATATAGCTGGCAATTGAAATGTTGTGTGAGGCTATTTATCTGTGCTTGTAATTCGTTTTTTTCTATGTATGACAAGGTATTTAGGGCACGACCTTTAGATAGGTTATCGATAGCGTTTTGGCTTAAAGATGTAGCAATAGTTAAACTTTTTTTTACTTGCGCTTGGGCGTTATTTATTTCGCGATAAACGGAAATAGAAGTGAGTCCTATTGTAAGTAAAATGAATAGCGTCAGTATTCTAGTTTGTAAGGCCAGTTTAGTATTGGTAGTGATATGTTTGTCTAGGGATAGGTTAGGTTTCAAAAGAAATACGTCCTAATACATTAACTTGTGAAGTGCTTTGTAGCTCAGAGAATGACAATACAGGGACATGGTTAAACTCATCTTGTAGTAAATTTCGCAATACTCGACGTAGGTCTTGAGCTACCAGCATAACAGGTTTTGGCTTTGCTAGAACTGGAAACGACGAGTTTAGCTGTTGCACTAGAGTATGATTCACTTCTGGCGGTAAAGCAAAAAATGACTCTGTTTGAGTTTGGCGTAATGAGTCCCTCAACAGTTCTTCCGCCTCCGGCGTTAACAGCCATACATGCATGCCATCGACCGTGCTGTATTGATGACAAATCTGTGCTTTTAAGCTTACTCGCACATAGTCAGTTAAGGCTCCTATATCTCGTTCATATTGACCATGTTCTATGAGGGCCTCAGCAATTGGACGTATTGCTCTAAGTGGAACGCTTTCAGCGGCAAGGCGTTGTAATACAGCGGCAAACCGTGACATAGGCAGAACTCTCTGCAGCTCTTGTGCTAGTTCTGATTGTTCCATTTCTACCCAGCTAAGGATGGCCTTGGTTTCTTGTAAACCGATAAATTGTGGTCCTGTGGCAAAGAAAAGTCGTTCTAATCGTTCGATAATCAGGGTATCTGGCGTCGTCTTTGGTATGTCTTCTTGTTGACAAATAGGATGGTTGATCGAAAACCATAGCCAGCGTTCTTCTTCTCTATTGCCTGGCGATTGCTCACCTTCTTCAAGGTGATTTTCTGGCACGAACTCTCGTTCTATGGCTATCTTATCTTTTATATAAGTGGCTCTTAAAGTGGGAACTTCATAGACACAGAAACAGAATTCATCTTCAGCTAGTTCATCATTATAAGCAATATCGAACGAAGGTAGGGTGATACCATATTGGTTAACGATACGGTTACGACACTTACGCGCATGTTGAATAAGATCGACGGTAAACGGATCGCTTTCTCCACTACGGCAAGGGTGGAATTGTAATAAATAGGCTCTGGCAGGGTTGAAGCGACGAATATCTTCAACACCATTTTGTTCTGGTGGCATGTCTGCAGAAAGCTGATTAGATTCTCGCATTTTTAGAATGCGATGTGCCTTGAATAGCTGGAAAATACCGCAGGTGAAAGACAAGCTTGCGAGCACTAAAAAAATAATCGTAGGCATGCCTGGAAGAAGTGCGAAGCCTGTCATACCAAAGGCTGCAATAATCCAGGCTTTCGGTTGACTTGTAATTTGCTCTGCCATTTCACGCCCTATATTGGCATCTAGAGCTTGGTTGTCAGGTGCCACTCGAGTGATGATCATGCCGGCAGTGAGGGATATTAGAAGTGCTGGGATTTGTGCGATGAGGCCGTCGCCGATAGTTAAGACCGAATATAGATGCATGGATTCCGAGGCTGACATGTCGTGCTGTAATGTGCCAATAGAAAAACCACCAATTAAGTTAATAAAAACGATGACAAGACCGGCGATAGCATCGCCTTTCACAAATTTCATCGCGCCATCCATGGCACCAAATAGTTGGCTTTCTTTGGCTAATTGCTCGCGACGAAAACGTGCATCATTTGCATCAATTAATCCTGCACGAAGGTCGCTATCGATGGACATTTGTTTGCCTGGCATGGCATCTAATGTGAAACGAGCGGCAACTTCAGCGACCCGTTCTGAACCTTTGGTGATCACTAAGAAATTAACGACGGTTAGAATTAAGAAAATGACGAGACCGACCGTGAGGTTTCCACCGACAACGAAGTTACCAAATGCTTCGACGATATCCCCAGCATCTTGTTCGAGTAAGATAAGTCGGGTGGTGGAGATAGATAGTGCTAAGCGAAACATGGTGGTTAGCAATAAAACGGCAGGGAAAGATGAAAATGCCAGCGGACCCGGTAGGTACATTGCTAGCGCGACTAAGAGTGATGACAAGCTTATGTTTATGGCGATCAAAACATCCAATAGACCTGTTGGTAAAGGAATGATCATCATAAAAACAATGGCCATGACAAAGACAGCACCAACGACTTCTGAGCGCTTCATTGCACTGATGGCGATACGATTTAGAATGTTAAAAAGTGTGTTCATAGTGTGCTCGATGACTTCAAGATAGTAAAAATTTCATTTTTATTTGGTGTTCGGTCTCGTTGTCGATTTGAAATCCGGCACGCTGATACAATGAAAGCGCAGGATTGGCTTTGCAGACATTGAGAGTGATGAGCTTGCAGCCTGCATTACGTGATATTTGGATGCAGTGCTGCAGAAGCTGTTTCCCCATACCTTGATTACGGTATTCAGACAACAATTGCAGATCCCACAAGGTGGCCTCTTGATCGCTAATATGCATTCTCATGACGCCGATTGGAGAAGCATCTTTCTCAGGGGGAGTAACGATGATATTAGATGTAAGGTTCCATATTTCTTGGAAAGCATCATTGTTCCAATCAAGCCCAATCATTTTGTAGTAGCTCATCATATTGTTGCGTATGAGCTCACGTGCAAAGATCAAATCATTGTCGTCTGCACGGCGCATAAAAAAATTTTGGCGTTCTGTAGGCATCGTTGGGGGTGTTGGCATTCGATCTCTCCGTGTCTCTGCTATTGTTGTACTTGATTGGCTTGCGTGCTTGCCAGATGTTGGCGCTCGTAATGAGTGTATTCGGTCATCATGCGTAAAATGACTTGCAGCGCGCTGCGTCTAGATTCACCGTCTTTCCAGAGTGGTAGAGGCATTTCTTTAACTAAGGGGTAGAGTGAGTTGAGAAACTTTACATGCTTAAGCGGATCTTGTCCGACTGTGTCATCGCTTAGGCTTTTTATTTCCCTTGGATAAAGGCTTCCCTGAGTAAAATCAATTAGGCGTTTTGTTAGGCGCGCAGCGCTCATATCTTGGGGAGGGTGCTGAGTAGAAACACGGTCTAATAAATCGCGACTACTATTGAGTATGCTGTTTAGCTTCTGGCTCGCGGTAAGGTCTTTTAGTAGCGCTTTTAGTTGTGCACCTGGTTTAGATGGAAACAGAGAGGAAATATCATCTGATAACGCTCGCATAAGCGTATGTATACCTTGTGCAAAATGTTTTTCGTCAAATTGGCTTAATAACGTATCGAAAATAGCTGCCAGTGATCCTTGTCCAACAATATTTCGGTAATAAAGATTGCGCATATTTTGTCTTTGCTGAGGGTCTTGAGAGTACATCGCCAGCGCTTCTGCTGTGTTTATGCCAGCTAAGATATCTTGACCATGCTCTTCGTTGAGTTCTTGTGAGATATTTTGTAACGTTTTGAGCAATGCTTGATTCCCAGAGGTTTTTGTCTGATGGGTTGCATGCTGAAGTAGAACCTCTGCCTTGGTGGGGTCTCCATTTGCTGCGGACATAAAGGCTTCCATCGAAAGAGCCTGTTGTCCTCTGGCAAGAATTCTTTGTATTTCTTCGTGCAGCTGATCGCCTTGCCCAGCTAATAGTTTATAAAGGGCCTCTAATTTTTCTGCGCGCATTTGCGTCTGGGGTTTAATAGTCCTCTTTTCTAAGCTTTTTGAGTTGCGCTCTATGCTTTCGCTAAACTTCATGGAGATTTCCTCCATGTTGTCTGATTCATTGTTCGCTACACTTTTCACTTCGGCGGCCTTTTGTGGTGCCGCCGTAGTGTTGAACATCGTGTTCAATGTCGCATTGTTGGTAGACGATATATTCATGAGGTAAATGCCGCCGTCAATCAGTTTAAGGATATCTTTCTTCTGATATTGGTGGAATTACTGTGGAATTGGTTCCTAAAATTGCCTAGCGATAAAAATGATCTGCAAAAAAGAATGATGAAGTGATTAATAGGAAGCAAGTTCATCAACCTTGCTTCCTATTAATTAAAGACAAGACAATTGATCTTATTTTCCTTGTTGAATAATTTGACCAATTTGTTCAATGATACGTGCAGCGGTCAAAGCAACATCCTGCTGTAGCTCATCGTCCTTTGGTGTGTCCTTTAAAAAGCGTTCTTCCATGCTTTCGATATAATTCTGAAACTCAAAGGTTTCTGCTTGTTCTGCGGGAGATATTGCCTTCCCAAGTGTCACGTGAAAGCGTTCTATTAGCATGTTGATCGCTTTTTCAAAGGTTTGGCGTTGCTCGGGAGTGAGATACCCATCGCCTTGCTCAATAAGAGCTTGCCATGTTGTGAATTGTGGAGCAGCTGTGTTTGATAGTTGAGTGTTCATATGAGGCCTCACAGATAATGGAGTTTGTTTAAGTCATAAACGTAAGGAATTGACTAGGTCAATTCCTTAATAGGTGATTAACTGGTTTGAATAGATAATTCGATTTTTGGGGCCGCTGAATTTGTATCACCAGCTCCAGCTGGACTACTGAATTCACCTGAGTTGTTATCCATCATTTTGGCAATGAGTTTGAGAAAGTCTTTGAGTAGATCTTCGACTTGACCGCCACCATCTTTGGTTGGACTGATTGCATTATTTAGTGCGCTTTCTCCTACGCCTTGCATAAGAGAGTTGCCCATATCAACAAGGCTTTTGCCTAAATCTTTTAGCAATGAGCCGCCTTCACTGGAAGCACTGCTATTGCTTGGTCCAGCTGCACCTGCATTACTTGGCCCAGCTGCACCTGTGCTGTTTGGGCCTGCATTGTTGCCTAGCGCTCCAGCCCCATCCATGCCACCCTTGTTTGCGCCACCTTGACTGTCTTGGCTTAACATCATTTGCAACATGGCCATGATCAGCATTTTCATTAATTCTTCAGGCTTCATTTGGCCATCCGAACTTCCCATACCATTGTTTTGTCCATTACTTCTGTCTGCATTGCCTGTGCCTGTTGCTCCAGCGTTTTTATCGCCACCGCCCAGACTGTCTGTTAATGTATCGAGGAGTTTGTTGCCTAAAGCACCACCAAGCCCTCCAGCGAGGCCACCATCTTGAGCGGCGCCATTCATGCCGCCCATGCCATTCATGCCGCCGCCATTACTTTGGCCGTTGGCACCTTGTTGCTTCAGCATATCGACAAGTGTTTTTACTAGCAGCTCGACTAGTTGCTCCATAGAGCCACCTTGCTCTCCTCCTAGCTTTTGACTTGAGCTGGTGTTTTTTCCCTGTTGAGAAAAATCAGTGGATAAATTCGATGAATCAAATGAATTAATCCCACCTCCAAACGAGTTTGATTGAATACCTATCGACATAGCTGATACCTTCCCATGTAATGCAAGTGAGTGATCGAAATAGTGTTTAGATAAAACTAGTCACTGCTTCTTAGTGCGAATAAAAGTTCTATTATCCGAGCAATGAGTGAAAATTTGTGCCGTTAGGTTCCATTATTCTTGAAGTTTGCTGAGCACTTTCCTTGTCCTAAATTAGATATGAAAGGAATTTAGCTGTACTAATTAGTTAGTTAATAAGGTTGTGAGCCAAGGCGTAGCGGATAATTTCTGAGTGGCTTGAGAAGCCCATTTTTTGCATTAAACGAAATTTATGTGTGCTGACTGTTTTGTTACTGATGCTTAATGTCTGAGCAATATCACTAATGCTGGTTCCTTTTGCGAGCTGGCAGAATATGTGAAATTCTCGTTTAGATAATGTCTTGTGTTTAGGGCTATCAATGGCATCGTCATATTCAAAGGCAAGCTTTTGAGCGACATCTGGTTGGATATATCGCCCACCGTGATGAATGCTACGGATGGCATCAAGCAGAGTTTCAGTATCACAGTCTTTGCTGAGGTAGCCTCTAACGCCTGCTCTTAATGTCCTACGGGTGATTTGCGTGTCGTTATGCATGCTCAATATAAGAATGGCTTGTTCAGGAAACTCTTTTAAAATGGCTTCAATAAGGGGAATGCCACTCAATCCTGGCATAAGTATGTCTAAGGTGATCACATCGGGACGATGTTGCCTAATGAGTTCAATCGCTTGCTCTCCGTTTTCGGCTTCGGCCACTAATTCAATATCTCTATATATAGAAAAGAGTTGTTTTAAGCCTGCTCTTACAATGGAATGATCATCCACAATAATTAGTTTTGTTGTTGCTTTTTTTTCTTTTCTAAAGGCGTGCGGACGATAATACATGTGCCTTGTCCTATCTTGCTGGTTAAATTTAATGAGGCTTCGATCATGATACTTCGCTCTTTAATGCCGACCAAACCGAAGGATTTTGTGTTGTATTGTTTCGTATCAAAACCACATCCATTATCTTTTATCTTTATTACTAAAAAAGAGTTCTGTAGCTTGAGTTTAATATTCACTTGGCTGGCATAGGCGTGCTTGATAATGTTTGTTAGTGATTCTTGGGCGATACGAAACAGAGCAATAGCTTTTTCTTCGCATACATCAATATCCTCATGTGAGAGTTCTAAATTGAAATGGCAGCTTGGATTCAGTTTGGCAATGTCTTCTACTAACCATTCCAATGCAGCTGTAAAGCCAAGGTCCAGTGCGGCTGGTCGTAGCCAAGAAACAAAACCACGCGTGAACGAAATGGTGTTTTTTAGTTGATCTTTAATGCGAGAAATTTGTTCTTTGAACGTTGTGTCTAAGTGTCCATAACGTACTTCTAGAATTTGTGTTTCTATTTTGAGTGCTGTTAATTGCTGCCCTAGTTCGTCATGTAGCTCTCTGGCGATCTGTCTACGCTCGTTTTCTTTTGCTCGTTCCTGATGTGCGGCAAGGTCGCGAAGTTGAGATTGCGATTGCTTGAGATCGTTACTGATTTTCTTTAGCTCGGTAATATCTCTGCCTATAGCTAGTATACTAATGACGGAGCCATCTTTATCTTGTTCGGGAACTAGACTAATTAATGAACACTTTTGTCTGTTTTTTGATGTCCAATAGAGCTCGAATTCAGCTGCTGTTTTGTTTTTGGCTACTTGCTGGATTTTTTGTTGGTACAAAAGGCCGCTTTCTCCGCCTGGATATTCTTCGGGGGTGGTGTTAATTAAGCTTTGAGTTAGCGGACCAGCCGAGCTTGCGCTAATAGGGTTTATATAGATTCGACGACCATCAGGAGCATGTCTGGTTATATTATCTAGAGAATTTTCAACTAATGATCGAAACTCCTCCTCCCGTTTTAATAAGGCTCGTTCGGCATGCTTTTTTGCACTACAGTCTCGGCCTATGCAAAGGACGCTAATAACCTTTTTGTTTAGATCAAACTCAGGAATAAAATGAATTTCGTAGAAGCGCTCTTCGTTATGGACAAATCGAGAAAGGTCTAATGTTTGGCTAACTCCAGACTGAAAAACTTGGGTTAATTTATTGTGAAATTCTACGGATGATGGAATGTCGTTTTCTTTTATGGGAGAAAGTGTTGTGAACGCAGGATTTGCATAAATCCTCTTTAAATTAATATCGTAGCGAGTGATAGCATCCTTTGATAGTTCGACTAAAGCGCGAAATTCTTGCTCCTTACGTGCCAACTCTTCTTCTTTGTTCTTTTTTTCTGTGATGTCGCGCGCGACAAGGATGATACGCTTTACTTCTTCTGTAGAAGATATTATTGGGATTAAAACAATATCTAAGTGTATGCGCAAATTATCTGCTTGGATGATTGTTTCTTCGTAGTGACAGCTTTCTTTTTTGCGCAAACAAAGCCGTTTTTGGGATTCGAATAAAAGCAACTTAGAAGGAGGGATAATGTCTTCTAAGCATAGAGTATTGCAAGTTGTGGTCGGTGTTTTAGAGGGAGAAATATTTGCTGTGTTATTGAGGTTGAGGATTTTATTGTTAGTCACATCTAATAAATATACTCGGTCATATAAGTTATCGAATACCTTTTGATATTGTTGTTCTAGGAGATCATTCTCGCGCTTTATTTGCTCCTCATTTCGTCGTTTTTCTTCTGATTTTCGCTCTTCGATATTCGAGAAATAACCCACGATAAATTGTTTTTCGTTGAACTCGAACAGGTTTGTAATGATTTCGACCGGAACAATTTTACCATCAGGGAGTAGGTGATAGGATTCAAAAGTCTTGGTTTTATATTTTTTCAAATCGACTAACAAACCTTGAAGTGTTTCTTTAGTACAGGATGGATCAACATCTAATGGCGTCCATTGATAGAGCTGTTTTCTGGAGACTTTAAAGTGTTCACAGGCAGCTTGATTTACTAAAACAAATCTAAAATCATTATCTGGATCGGTGACGAATATTGCGGGGCGAAGAGAGAATTCAAATAATGTTCGAAGTAGAGAGTTCTCCTGTAGTAGATGGTCAACCTTGCTTGATGGTCCTATAAGGGTATCAGCATTATCCATATTGAAGCCCAATTATTTTGTTAAACAGTTAGCTTACTGTGCTGTAAAAAATTGTTCTAGTATTTAGTGATACGTGGAGTGTAAGGTTGGCTTATGAATAGACGAACTTAGGTTTTACAGGAGAAAGCGCCAGCCAGAGGCTGGCATACGGTGTTTAGAAATTAATACCTTTACCATTTTGGGTGTTGGCATTGTTGGCTTTATTGGCGGAATCTACGTAGCCATTTGTTATTGAGTTTCTTGTATCAACGATTAACTTTTCTGATTGAGCAATACTGGCCATTCTTATGGTTTCGGCCATGGAATGGTCGAGTAGTTCTAATGATTCTAAGGTTTGCTTTTGTAGTTCTAGGCTACGTTGTTTCATATCTTTTTCAATGGAATTAAAGTTGGGAGACCCAGAAGCGCTGTCTGTGCCTGTTTGACCTTCGACTCCTGAACCACCGCCAAGCCCTGAACCACCGCCAAGTCCTGAACCACCGCTAAGTCCTGAACCACCGCTAAGTCCTGAACCACCGCCAAGTCCTGAGCCACCGCCAAGTCCTGAACCACCGCCAAGCCCTGAGCCACCGCCAAGTCCTGAGCCACAGCCAATTCCTGAATCTCTACCAGAGCTTGATTTTGCATTGTTGTCTTGACAGCCACCGTAAAGATAATCGTCATTAAATTGATCTGATGTACATCCATTTTTAGGTTGATTTGATATCTGATTTTCTTTACCCATTGAAAAACTAAAGGTGATTTCTAGTTTTCCTGCTTGAGCTGAAGGTCCCTGGTTATTCCAGTTTTGTGGTGGCATGCACCCTGATGAAATAGTCATGTTTAATCTCCTATATGGATAAAAAAGTGGTGAGTGTTAGGGGGAAGTAACCATAGTCCTAACTTCATTATGGTAACTGAGTAATCCTTTCACTCCGATATAGCTAATGAGGTTGTTTGTAATAGATAAACCATCACATCCAGTGAGTGGCTAAGAAAGAAGGATTGGTTCCAATTGACGGAATATTGAGCTTTTAAAATATAGAACAAAAAATCTAGGAACTGAATATAGATCTCTGCCACTTAGATTAGCGAGACATAAATATGTGTTCTCATTTTTTAACTAATTAATTTTTAAGGTGGATATTGTTATGAGTAATTTACTAAGTGCTTTAGGTGGAATAGGTGGTTCTGGTCTTCAAGCGTCTCAAGATGCTTTGCAAATGTTGGATAAAACTTCAGCAGAAACAACGAAAATGAATGCTCAGGCTCAGTCAGACAAAATGAAGACAGATACTGTGAATAGCATTATGAATGGCTATGTTGACTCTGCCAATAAAGCGAATAACGCCGCGACTCAAAGTGGTAAAGCCATCAACTACTAATTAATTGTGGATTTATGAAAGAATGACTTATACCTGTGTATTGGTCTAAGTCATCTTTCAATTTCCTATCAATCCTGTTTGTTGAGCGGGTTTTATAGGCTGTCTAACAAAATGCAGAGGTGAGTATGATAGAAGCAAAATTAACCATTAGTATTCCTTTAAATCAGTCTGGCGGTTTTATGGCTGGTCAGGGTGTGGGTGGCGGTAGCAACAAGGGTATTGCCGATTTCAATAAACCTACCGGGAACAACTCTCCTAATCAAGGTGCTGATGCACTAGTAGGTATGTTAGCGGATTTGCTAATAGATTCACTACTACAGAAAAAAGGCGATGGCGCAACCTTCAATAATGCTGGCAATAATCCAATGATGGATATGATTGCTAAATTTATGGACCAAAATGCGAGTAAATACAATGGTCCACATGATGCTACAGGTAACGTGCGTAACTGGCAGGATGAAATGTCAGAAGACAACTATCTAAGTGGCAGCGAGCTTAAGGATTTTACAAGCGGCTTGAAGGATGCATTAAGCACGGCTATTACTGGTGGACTGCAGCAAATATTAGGTGGAATTGGTGGTTCTATGGGTGGGCTCGGAGGGCTTGCTGGTGGCATGGCTGGTTCTGTTTTAGGTAGTGTTGGGGGCCCATTGGGTAGCGCTGTCGGTGGTATGGTTGGAGATACTTTAGGTGGGGCTCTTGGCGGTATGGCTGGTGGTGCAATGGGCGGCTTAGGTAATGCTATTGGCGGTTTAGGTGGGTCAGGCTTTGGCGGTGTCGGTGGTTTTGGTGGTGCAGGCTTCGGTAGTTCTTCTATTGGCAATTCTGGAATCGGTGGTGGATTAGGCTTAGGAGATATGTCTCCTGCAAGCCGTAACGGCTTCTCAATGGGAGGAGACTTTGTTTCCCATTTGGGTAAAACAGCAGTCGATTCTATCGATATAAAAGAAAGTGGGTTTCGCTCAAGTGAGAAAAACTCATCTCATGGTGGCGAGCGTTTTTCTTTTAGTAAAGAAGATAAAGATATGGCTAAGGATATCGGTAAATTCATGGATCAACATACCGATAAGTTTGGAGAGCAGCCTCGTGGTGGTTGGGCTAGTCGAATCGAACGTGGAAAAGACTTTAACTCGGAAGAGATAGGTCGCTTTAAGCAAGCAATGGAAGCTGTTAAAGGTGTGATGGAAGGCAAGAGCACTGGTGATCAACAGATTGATATGGATGCCATGATGCTTTCTAACGCGATTGTTAATGAAGCAATGCATAAGGTTTCTAAGTAGCTTTGTGGAAAAAGTACTGAGCATAAAGTAGCTGGCAATGATTTTTTCATTGCCCGCTTTTTAAAATGGCAGGAGAGCATGATGTCTGTTAAATCAATTCAGAGTATAGAACCTAGTTCTGCTAATTATTCAGCGAGCGCGACACAAAATAAGCCTGTAGAGGCGAATCAGACCGATGCTAGTTGGTTTAGTGCAGCGTTTCAGCAGAATCAAAAAACAACTGAAACAGGTAACGTTGCCGAGCGTATTGTTGGGCAGTTGTCAGGCTCATCTGAACATTTGCAAAAGTTATCAAATGACGCGGATCGAGCACTAAAAAAAGCCTCTAAGTCCAATGATGCACAAGACGTTGTTCAAGCAAACCGAGCACTTTCTTCATTCTATTTGGAGAGTTTACTTACAACTAAGTTGATCAGTAAAGGTACGCAGGCCGTAGAAAAATTAACCAGCCTTCAATAAGAAATAAGGGTATTTCTATGAGGTACTATCTTATTAAAGGGGCCCTGTTGTTCGTTCTTCTTTTTCTTACAGGTTGCGAAAAAAATGTCGAGCTCCACCGCCAGTTGAGTGAATCAGATGCAAATGATGTTATTGCTCAACTAGCGGAAAAGCATATCGAAGCCGAAAAAGTGATCACTAAAGAAGGTGTATCTGTGACGGTAGGTGGATCAGATATGGCTCGTGCGGTTCGTATTCTCGATGCTGCTGGTTTACCTAAGGAAGCACGCTCTAATATGGGAGATATTTTTCGCAAGGAAGGTGTTATTTCTTCCCCTCTTGAGGAGAGAGCTCGTTATATTTACGCATTGTCGCAAGAACTAGAATCTACTCTGTCACAAATAGATGGTGTTTTAGTAGCGAGAGTGCACGTTGTATTACCAGAACGCATCGCACCAGGAGAGCCTGTCCAGCCAGCTTCCGCAGCGGTTTTTATTAAGCATAGAGAAGACCTTGATCCAGATGTCATCAGGCCACGAATAGAGAGACTTGTTCGAACTAGTATTCCTGGATTATCTGAAAAAGAAGAAAAAATGAGCGTTGTATTTGTCCCCGCTAAAGCTTATCAGGAGCAGCAACAACTTGTATATCTTGGCCCTTTTCTTTTGGCACAAGAAGATGTCAGTTTCTGGCAAGTTTTGCTTGTAGGGGGGAGCGTATTTTTTGTATTACTGGTTGCAGGTTTGGCTGTGTTGCTGAACCCACAATGGCGTCGCGCTATTTTGTCTCGTAGTTAGTCTGGAGTCATATGCTATGTCCGAATTGTATGGCCCTTTTCCATCTTGCTTTTTAGCATGGCTGAGAATTTGGCAGTCTCCTTGGGTTAGCATGCATCCTAGTTGGGAGGTATGTGTTCCTGAAGAATGGAAGAAGCAAGGTAGCTGGCGCAGGGAGCAATTTCCTTCCGAATGCATGCGCTCAGTCTTTTCTATTGAAGATAGTATCCCGTCGGAGCCAGGAGAGGCACTGCAATATTGGCTTATGATGAACGATAAGGCTCGCTCATATGCGCTAAAGTTAGCAGCTGAAATTGTAATACCTGAGATAGGTAGGGCTGACTTGGAAAATGACGATATTAAATGGGGGCGTCATATAGCTAAAGCGCTCACACCTGGGAAATGGTCTGTGGCCTCATGGAAATTACTACTAGTTGAGCAGGTTGGGTTGTTGCTTATGCGTCAGTGGGTGTCTCCTATTACTTGGCAGAGACTGCGTCTTTTTTACGATAAAGGCCTTGTAGACTCTTTATCAGTAGAACCTTTTTTAGAGATTCCTGAGAAGCGTTTAAATCAGCTCTGGCATGCGGTGATGTGGCGGGTATCACAGCTGCAATCTGTTAACCAATCGTTAGATGATCATGCTGCCGATACTGGTAAGGAATAAAAAAATGTCATTTGTGAAACGGCAGTTTAACCTCTCGAAAAATGATGATGCGGTGTTGTCCTTGCTTAAAGCCCAAGATATAAACGTGTGTCTTACTGTTGACGATATCATCGCTAATGCCCAACAACGTGCTCAGAACATATTGGATGAAGCATTGGAGCAAGCAGAACATATTCGCCAACAGGCTGAAAAGGAAGCAAATGAGCAAGCTTTACTTGTCCGGCAAGAAATAGAGCAGGAGGCTTGGCGTGAGTTGAATCAGCTTATTGCAGAGTTGAATCAACAAAAGGAGAAGTTGTGGGATGATATTGAGAAGAGTGCAACAGTGGTTTTGAATGAAGCACTCCTGCAATTTATGGGGCAAGCAGGACATCAGGAAAAGGCGCAAGTTCTTGTAAGGCAGCTTGTGAAGGTTCAGCGTCAATCACATAATGGGACCCTTTTGTGTTCTCCTGAATTGTTCGATAGTGTTAAAACGGTACTAGATCAGCAGAAAATTTTGCATTGGCATGCTGTTACTGACTCAAATTTGTTATCTGGTGAAATTTCTCTTGTGACGGGAATGGGGAGTTTTCGTTGTTCTTGGCAGTCCCTTTGTGAGCAATTAACAAGTTAGTTTTGTTGGTGACTTCAATCTGACAACCGCTGAAACAGTGATAATAATTTGATGTCCAGAGCCCCTTAGTCTGAATATCGCCTGCTTTAGCGAGCATTAACTCTTTAACAAGTTTGTGGCTCTGAATGATCAAAGAGAATTTTTCAATTGTAATTTAGAGTCTTATCAGCCCCCACATCAAATAGAGCCCGCCGATAATAGAGGCAACCATACCGGTTGGAATGTCCTGAGGATAAAGTATCTGACGACCAAGCCAATCAGAGAAAAGCATTAATGTACTGCCAACCAGAATAGAGGCAATCAGATGTTCTTTGGCACGGCTAAATCCCAATAAACGAGCTAGGTGTGGTGCCATTAGGCCGATGAAGCTAAGAGGGCCAACTACTAACGTTGCGCTAACTGTTAGTCCTGAAACGAGCAATAACAGTAGCATTCTTGATCGAGAGACATTTACTCCTAAAGCTCGAGCACTGGCTTCGCCTAACGGCAAAATATCCAGCCAACGATGGCAGAGAAAACCAATAGAGATAAAGATAAATGTAATCGTTGTTAGTGGAATGAGGGCATCAGTCGTAACGTAATACGTTGTGCCAGCCAGCCAGCCAAGTAACTGATAGCTTCTTGGATCGCCACCAGCCAAAACAATGCTTTGTACCGCTCCCATTAATGCGGTTATAGCAACACCGGTTAATAGCATTTTTTCTGGTTGGAAGCCGGTTTTCCGGTTGAGTAATATGATTAAACCAACAGCGCATAGAGCACCAATTAAACCGCCAACATACATTCCGGTTAAGCTTGCGCTCAGACCAGAAAATAGCACAGCAATAACGCCAAGAGCTGTTCCTGAACTGATGCCAATGACTTCTGGGCTTGCCATTGGGTTGCCACTTAGACGTTGAATAATGGTTCCAGCTGTTGCCAGCATGGCGCCAGCTAGAATGGCAGCTAGTAATCGAGGCAGTCGCCACTCTAATACTGGCCAATCCTTTGTGGTGAATATCCAGCTCCAGCCATGATTGCCAATAGACAGGCTTGAAAAAACAAAGAACCCGATCAAAACACTACTAAGAGCAATCCAGATGGTGTATTTGCTCAGGTATCGTCCTTGTTCGCTGTGGCGAGTTAAAACCGTTTCGGTATGTGCTTGGCTGCGCATTGTCAGTTTTGGTAATAACCACAACATGAGTGGCGCACCGAGAGCAGCCGTTGCGGCGCCTGTTGGAAGCATGATCGACATGAGGCCAGGTAAGCGTTGTATCAGCAAATCAGTCAGGGTTAATAAAAATGCGCCAATAAACATAGATACTAGAAATTTCGGTAGTAATCTATGAACGCCAATAAGGCGTGTGATAGCTGGTGCGGCAAGCCCAATAAAACCTATTATGCCAACGGTGGCCACTACAAAGGAGGTTAATAATACAGCAAGACCTAGACAGATAACTCTCAATTTAGCGAGTGAGACACCAAGGCTTTTTGCGCCAGATTCAGACAGTTGTAAGAGTGTTAAAGGCTTAACGAAAAGGAAGGCAATAAGAATAAGTACGATAATTCTAGGTGCCAAATAGGCAACATTTTCCCAGCCTGTTTGCACTAACGAACCTGCACCCCAGATCATTAGTCCCGCGAGTTTCTCTTGGTTCATGATGAGGAGGACAGAGCTGAAAGCGCCAAAGTAGAGGTTAAGGATGAGTCCAGATATAACCACAATGGTAGGTGAAAGAGCACGACGCCAAGAAAGGGCAAAAACAATCCCCATGGTTATTAAGCCACCAGCCAGTGCGACTAAACTTTGAGACAATTCGATCAACCATGGCGCATAGAGCGTTGCCATCATTAAGCTAAAACTGGCCCCGCTTGCAACACCAAGCGTAGTTGGTGAGGCTAATGGGTTTCTTAATACTTGTTGCATTAGTAGGCCTGCAATAGCTAATGCGGCACCACAAATTAAAGTGGTAAAGAGTCGAGGCCACCAGGTCAAGTGAAGCTTTATTGAGTTGTCCGAGAGCCAATCTGGCTGTATTAAACTTGTGAGATTATGGATAAAAGTGTCATTAAGTGACAATTGCCATCCGATAAGTAATGCGACACTGGCGGTTAATATGGTGATAAAGCTAATAGGAAAAAATCGCATTATTGCTTCTCCTTATTGCTTAAAGTGTTGGTGAGTAACTCTGCAAAGCGAACCGTAGATGGGATCGCGCCAAAGCTCCATGTGGGCGCTACAGTCAAAGCGGGTTGGCCAGATTTCTTCACTAAATATTGCCAAAATAAATCTTGTTGTAAGTTTTGTTCTACGCCAACAGGTAAAGGTTTAATAATGATGATTTGACCCTGGGTATTCATTAATTTATCTATGCCTACCAGCGAAAATCCCCAAGCATTGGTTTCTTCTTTCCAAGCACTTTCTAAACCGACTTTATTCGCTGCAACTTTATACATGCTGTTTGCACCAAAAACTCGGACATGACGACTGTCCATAAATTGGACCATCAGTAGTGGTGGAGTGTCTTTTGCTATTTGACCGGCTAGATCGGCGAGTTTTTTTTCTGAGGAGGAAATTAGGGCTTCTGCTTCTGCCTGTGTATTTGTCTCGTCGCCAAGCCTACGAGTAAAGGTCTTAAGACCATTCCAAGAGATGTTGTCTTGCTTATAAAGGGTGATATTAGTAACAGGAGCGATATGGGAAAGCTTAGGGATAAGCGAGCTAAACATGGGTGAAATGAAAATCTTGTTAGGCTTGAGCTCTGAAAGTCGTTCTAGGTTTGGTTGGGTTCTTAATCCCACATCTGCGGTTGTAGTCGGGATCGCTGGTTCTTTAACCCAAGCGTCGTAACCAGACTGTTGTGCCATGGCAATAGGTTTTACACCAAGCGCGATAAGTGTTTCAGTTTGAGTCCAGTCAATCGACATCACTCTAAGTGGCGTTGTTTGTTCTGCTTGAAGAATATTTGATGCGAAAAAAGCAAAAAATACCATTAAAATCATTGAGTGTTTCATCGTTATAAAGTCTTTTTTCATCAGTAGGGCATAGCAACTGGGTAGCCGGCTGGGTGTTCAGAGATATGCATCTTGATACCATAAATTTTTTGCAATTGATCTTGGTTAAAAATGCTCTCTACAGAGCCCGAAGCAATCATTTCACCGCTGTGAAGTGCCACAATATGGTCACAAAAGCGTGCCGCCATATTGATGTCGTGGATGACGATAATAACGCCTAAGTTGAGTTTTTCACTGAGTGTTTTTATGAGATTGAGCATATCAACTTGGTGTGCGATATCGAGTGCCGAAAGAGGTTCATCGAGAAGTAGATATTGTGTTTGTTGGGCCAATAACATAGCCAACCATAAGCGCTGGCGCTCACCTCCTGATAAGGTGTCAACCAACCGATCGGCATAGCCTGTTGTATCGGTTAGTTCCATTGCCTCGTCAATGTATTGTTGATCTTCTTTGTTTAGTCGTCCGAGTAATCCATGCCAAGGATAGCGACCAAAGCTAACAAGATCTCTTCCAGAAAGACTGTCTGTAGAAGGTGTTTGTTGAGGAAGGTACGCTATTTGCTGAGCAAACTTTTTTTGAGACCAAGAAGTAATAGATTTGCTGTCTAACAAAATATTGCCAGCTGTTGGTTTTTGTTGCTGAGCAAGGAGTTTTAAAAGAGTCGATTTGCCAGAACCATTGTGACCAACCAGAGCGTAAATTTTCCCTGGCTCAAATGACATTGAAAAGTTTTTTAATAGTGAACGGTCACCGATACTAAACTGCAGTTCTCTAGACTCTATCATTTTTTAAGGCTCTACTATTTTAAATCGATGATTTATCGTGCTTATACCCGCATTTGAGGCTTTGTACTGAAACTCTAACGGGATGTTATTTTATTGTTGTTGATAATGGTAATGCAAATCATTTGTAAATTTAACTTTTGATTTTCTTGGTGGGTATGTGTTGATTATCTGCTGTTGTGCTATGCAGAGGATGTTAGGTGGTTATCGCATGAAAGTTTAAATAGTGATTAATTCCATAGGCATTGATTGTTTATAAGGCCGAGATCAGCGAAAATAGCCGTAATGAAATCACGATTAACATAACGGGGTTGAGTATTGGCTTTTATGTCGAGTGCTTGTAGAACCCGCGTATAACTTAAAAGAACACTTTAATGGCAGACCAGAATTTTCTCAACGAAGTAAGCGAACGAAGAACCTTTGCTATAATCTCCCACCCTGACGCAGGTAAAACAACCATCACTGAAAAGCTTTTGTTGCTTGGTCAGCTTATTCAAACAGCGGGTTCCGTAAAAGGCCGTAAAGGTGATAAGCACGCGACATCTGATTGGATGGCGATGGAGAAGCAGCGTGGTATCTCAATTACCTCTTCAGTGATGCAGTTCCCATACAAAGATCGTACTGTGAATTTGCTTGATACACCTGGGCACGAAGATTTCTCGGAAGATACTTACCGTACACTTACTGCGGTTGATTCGGTATTGATGATCATTGACGGCGCAAAAGGGGTAGAGGACCGTACTATCAAATTGATGGACGTTTGTCGTTTACGTGATACGCCTATTTTGACTTTCATCAACAAAATGGACCGCGATATTCGTGATCCTATTGAATTGTTAGATGAAGTAGAAGAAGTCCTAAAAATCGCTGCCGCACCGATTACGTGGCCGATTGGTATGAGCGATTTCTTTAAGGGGGTTTATAACCTTTATACAGATACTATCCATGTGTTTGTTCGTGGTCGTGGTCATACATTGATGGACGATATTCGTATCGAAGGTCTACAGTCTGACGAAGCAAAAGAATTGCTTGGTGATGATTGGGAAGCTTATGTCGATGAAATCGAACTGGTTCGTGGTGCGAGCCATGAATTTGATCATGCTGCTTATTTAGCAGGTGAGTTGACGCCAGTATTTTTCGGTACTGCGCTTTCTAATTTTGGTGTTCGTGAAATGCTCGATGGTTTTGTGGAATGGGCGCCAGCTCCTATTGATCGCGAAACCAATAGCCGCAAAGTTGAAGCAAAGGAAGAAAAGTTTTCCGGCTTTATTTTTAAAATCCAGGCTAACATGGATCCTAAGCACCGTGACCGTATTGCGTTTATGAGAGTGTGCTCAGGGACATATAATCGTGGTATGAAAATGCGTCATTGCCGTATTGGTAAAGATATTAAGGTGACTGATGCGGTATCTTTCACAGCAGGTGATCGTGAGGGTGTTGAAGAGGCTTTCTCTGGTGATATTATCGGTTTGCATAACCATGGTACGATTCAGATAGGTGATACTTTTACGGAAGGTGAGGATTTAAAGTTCACTGGTATTCCTCATTTTGCGCCTGAGTTATTCCGCCGTGTACGCTTAAAAGATCCGATGAAAATGAAAGCCTTGCAAAAAGGCTTGCAGCAGCTTTCTGAAGAAGGCTCTACCCAGCTGTTTATGCCTCAACGTAACAACGAACTTATTGTTGGTGCTGTTGGTCAGTTGCAATATGAAGTTGTTGCTTATCGCTTAAAAGATGAATACAAGGTGGAATGTATTTACGAGCCGGTTAATGTTAATACGGCTCGTTGGGTTGAATGTGACGATGCTAAGAAGTTTGAAGAATTTAAGAATAAATGTCGTGATAACTTAGCCATTGATGGTGGTGGGCATTTGACTTATCTGGCACCAACGCGAGTGAATTTGATGATGGCGGAAGAGAAATGGCCTCAGGTGCGTTTCCGTTCTACTCGTGAGCACTGATCAATACTTGACTAAATTACTAGGATAAGCGGATAATTCATTTATCGAAATGGTTTTAGTGGTAGTGGAATGAGCATGGTTGAATCGATTGATCCTATTGAATTTACAGACGCTGCAGCGGCAAAGCTGCAATCGTTAATTGAAGAAGAAGAAAATGATCGACTCATGTTGCGTGTTTATGTGACGGGGGGCGGTTGTTCCGGCTTTCAGTATGGTTTTACGTTTGATGAAGAGCATCAAGAAGACGATACAGAAGTAAAGCGTAATGGAGTCACTTTGGTTGTTGATCCGTTAAGCTTCCAGTATCTTGTTGGATCGGAAGTGGACTATAAAGAAAACTTAGAAGGTTCGCGCTTCGTAGTGCAAAATCCTAATGCCACCTCTACATGTGGTTGTGGTGCGAGCTTTAGTGTTTAGCACTCGGCCTTAAAAGTTCATTAAGTTCGTCGATAAAAAATAAACCCTTCATGCGAATTGC
Organism: Marinomonas lutimaris; assembly: GCF_019426345.1. GTDB lineage: Bacteria > Pseudomonadota > Gammaproteobacteria > Pseudomonadales > Marinomonadaceae > Marinomonas > Marinomonas lutimaris. Next base: position 56,553 of record NZ_JAHLLW010000010.1, on the reverse strand, counting down.
ATGAAGGGTTTTTTTATTGCATGAAATGCGACTTAGGCCTTTGTATAAAGGTTGCTCGCTTGCCGGGCTCTTTCTTCTTCGCTGATCGGATTGCCTTCAATCGGTTTGAAATGGCCAACAAATAATAAGCCAATCTGACTATCCCCTAAAACAACAGGTGTTAAGGCGTTGTTCTTTGCTCTCCAAATTCGTAGGCCGAAAGTTTGTGGTGAAAATGTGTCTTCGCTCATCACTCTGCTTTGATTAATGTGCGTGTAGAGGGAGGACAGCTGGTCTGGTTCGCCATCTTGATCAAGCAGTATGTGATAATGAGTGATTTGCTGTTCAAGAAATTCTGGTGGGTAGGGTGTACGCAATACTGGCAACCAGTTTTCCTTAGGGAAAGTGTAGAAGATGCTTGGTGCTTCAGGTGAGCCGTTATGAGGCGACAGCAATAGTGTCATTTCTATAGGGATGCCGTATGACGGCTTTACTGGAATATGGAATATAAGTTGTTTGGCTGGTGGCCGCTGCAACACTTCTGGTGCAACATATTCTACTGATTTGTTGTCCTTCTCTTTTGTCATTGGTGGGACTTGTAGAAAGAGTTTCCAGTCTTTTGTGTCTAAATTAAGCTCTTCTGGGGAATGTAAGTGCGCATTGGTGTTTATAAGATGGCTCAATACGTGCTCAATAAGGTTGGCAAAAACACTTGTTGATGCAGTGAGTGGTGATTTGGTTTGGCTATCTAAATGTATTTCCTTTACTTGGTGTGCGGCAGAGCTTAAGTCGACAGAGTCTTTATTGCTGATTATAGGGCGATATTTGGCTCTAGAAATCAACTTTTTTTCATTCGGCTGAGTGCTGGCTCTATTGAGTGCCTCTATAAATAGCATGGTACGACTCCTTTGTTAGCTGTCAAAGGTATCGGCCGTATTTTTGAAGAGTTTAGAGATAGTCTGTTTTTTACTCAAAAAAGACTATCTCTAAGTTTTTTTAACGAAGTAAGTTAGACAATTTTGGGTTTGGTTTTAAAGCAGCGCGGTAGAAAAGTGCTACTTTACCAATGGTTTGCACGGTTTCAGACTTCATTATTTTATTAATTTCTTCAATCAGTGCGGTGCGAACTTCGCGATCCGTAATGCTGATGCGTATTTTAATCAGCTCGTGATCTTCAAGAGCACGATCGATTTCAGTGAGAACGGTTTCTGTTAAACCGTTGCCCGCAATCATAACCACAGGATTAAGTGCGTGGCCGATTAGGCGATATTGCTTTTTTTGGGCGTTTGTAAGACTCATAGTAAAAATTTCTCATATTAGTTGACCCTCTTTATTGGAGGCTTAAGAGGTTAAGCGATATTATAGCGGAATATTGACTGATTTAGGTATGATGAAAACGTGGCAAGATCAAAAAGTAGTAATAATTGGATGAAGGAACATTTTGACGATCCGTATGTCAAAAAATCCCAACAAGATGGTTATCGCTCTAGAGCGAGTTATAAGCTCATAGAGATTAATGACAAGGACAAGTTATTTAGACCTGCGATGCGTGTTGTTGATCTTGGTGCTGCTCCTGGTGGTTGGTCTCAAGTGGCGGCAAAGCTGGTGGGTGATAACGGGACTATTGTGGCTTCTGATATTTTAGAGATGGCGCCTTTGCCTGGTGTAAGTTTTGTTCAGGGGGATTTTACTGAGCAAGAAGTGTACGAGGCGATTTTGGCTGAAATTGGAGATAAGAAAGCAGATCTTGTAATTTCGGATATGGCCCCCAATATGAGTGGTAACAGTTCTTCTGATCAGCCACAAGCTATGTATCTTGTAGAACTTGCTTTGGATATGGCGTCTCAAGTGCTACGTCCAGGTGGGAATTTTCTGGTAAAAGTGTTTCAGGGGGAGGGATTTGAAGAATATCTCAAAACCATGCGGGCTCAATTTGATTCTGTGGTGACACGTAAGCCGGATGCATCGCGAGCAAGAAGTCGCGAAGTTTACTTATTAGGAAGACAATATAAAGGTTAATGGGATATGTTCTGGTATGATTGCCAGAGACATTTAAAATAACCGTTAAGAGGTGTGCTCTTGAACGATATGCTGAAAAATATACTGTTGTGGTTGGTAATAGCTGCTGTACTACTAACTGTGTTTAATAACTTTAATACGACATCTGACACAAATCGAATTTCTTATTCTGAGTTTGTGAAAGAGGTCCAAGATGGGCGTATAGCTAAAGTAGTTGTTGATGGTTACACCATTAGCGGCAGCCGAACTAGTGGCGACACTTTTGATACAGTGCGTCCTGCGGCAGCTGATCCAAAAATAATGGATGATTTGCTTAGTAATAATGTTGTTGTTGAAGGGCGTATGCCTGAGCAGCAAAGTATTTGGACTCAACTATTAGTTGCCAGTTTTCCTATTCTTCTTATTCTTGCCATTTTCATGTTTTTCATGCGCCAAATGCAAGGCGGTGGCGGTGGTAAGGGTGGTCCAATGTCTTTTGGTAAGTCTAAAGCACGACTTTTACCTGAAGATCAGATTAAAACAACTTTTGCAGATGTTGCTGGTTGTGATGAGGCAAAAGAAGACACATCTGAGTTGGTGGACTTCCTTCGTGAGCCGAGTAAATTTCAGCGCCTAGGTGGTAAAATCCCTCGCGGTATCTTGATGTGCGGGCCTCCAGGTACAGGTAAAACTTTGCTTGCTAAGGCGATTGCCGGTGAAGCAAAAGTGCCGTTCTTTACTATTTCTGGTTCTGACTTCGTTGAAATGTTTGTTGGTGTTGGTGCTTCTCGTGTCCGTGACATGTTTGAACAAGCTAAAAAGCATGCACCATGCATCATCTTCATTGATGAGATTGATGCCGTGGGTCGTAACCGTGGTTCCGGTATGGGCGGTGGCAACGATGAGCGTGAGCAAACATTGAACCAGTTATTGGTTGAAATGGATGGTTTTGAAGGTAACGAAGGTATTATCGTTATTGCTGCGACAAACCGTCCAGACGTATTGGATCCAGCTTTGCTTCGTCCTGGTCGTTTTGACCGTCAAGTACAGGTAGGTTTGCCAGATATTCGTGGTCGTGAACAGATTCTAAAAGTGCATTTGCGCAAAGTGCCTTGCGATGATGATGTTGAGCCAAAAAACATTGCCCGTGGTACGCCAGGTTTCTCTGGTGCGGATTTAGCTAACTTGGTCAACGAGGCAGCATTGTTTGCGGCTCGCTCTAATCGTAGATTAGTGAATATGGAACAACTTGAGTTAGCGAAAGATAAAATCCTCATGGGTGCTGAACGTAAAACCATGGTGATGAGCGATAAAGAAAAGCTTAATACTGCTTACCATGAAGCTGGTCATACTATTATTGGTTACTTGATGCCTGAGCATGATCCGGTTTACAAAGTGTCGATTATTCCTCGAGGTCGAGCTCTTGGTGTCACTATGTATTTACCTGAAGAGGATAAATACAGTATTAGTAAGCGCGGTCTTGAAAGTCAGGTTTGTAGTTTGTACGGCGGTCGTATTGCTGAAGAAATGATTCATGGCTTTGATGGTGTTTCTACGGGCGCATCAAATGATATTGAGCGTGCAACGAGTATTGCTCGTAATATGGTGACTAAATGGGGCTTGTCTGAAAAACTTGGTCCATTCGCATATGAAGAAGATGATAATAGTGGTAGCTATATTTCTGGGCCAACCGGAAGCAAAGCAAACTATTTTTCACCTGAAACTGGCAAGATTATTGATGCTGAAGTTCAAGACATTATTAGTCGTTGCTATGAAAAAGCGACAACTATATTAGTTGAGAATCGTCCTAAGCTGGATGTGATGGCGGAAGCCTTGATGCAGTATGAGACAATTGATGCTAAGCAAATTAAAGAAATTATGGATGGTAAGAAGCCTTCTGCTCCTGAGGGTTGGTCTGATCCTGGTGCTAATGCTCCGAAAGGTGATGATGCAGATAAAGTGAACGATGGCGTTGTTGCTTCATCTGATGTTGGCTCTACTGAAGGTGAGGTGGAGTCAGGTGATCTTGATTCTGACTCAGGTCAGGCCTCGCCTAAGCCTGCAGGTGAGTAACTTCGAACTGTTAATTTTTTGATATGGTTTTTTCATGTCGTTAATGCCTTTTGGGGACAAGTCGCTAGACTTGTCCCTTCCTCATGTAATGGGGATATTAAATGTTACGCCGGATTCGTTTTCTGATGGCGGTGCTTTTAACTCCTTAGATGCCGCTTTGCGTCAATCTGAAAAGATGATTCAAGAAGGTGCTAGTATTATTGATGTTGGCGGAGAGTCAACTCGTCCCGGTGCGGCGCCTGTTTCTATTCAGCAAGAGTTGGATCGTGTATTGCCTATTGTTGAAGCAATAAAAAAACGCTTCGATATTGTTGTGTCTGTAGATACTAGTACGACAGAGGTTATTCGGGGAGCCGCTCTGCTTGGAATGGGGTTGATAAACGATGTTAGGGCGCTTGAGCGCGAAGGGGCTTTGCTGGCTGCAGCTGAAACTAATTTGCCCATTTGTTTGATGCACATGAAAGGTATGCCACAAACGATGCAGGATCGACCTGATTATGTATCAGTAGTTGATGATGTGATGAGCTATTTGATGTCAAGAGTAGTTCAGTGCGAGTTGATGGGGATTCACCGTTCTCGCCTTATTTTGGATCCTGGTATTGGGTTTGGGAAAACGCTAGCGCATAATTTATTGTTGCTGAAGCACACTGAAGTGTTCAAAGGTATGGGTTTTGAGGTTCTTATCGGTCTATCGAGAAAGACTATGATAGGAGAGGCTTTAGGTTTGCCTGTTGAAGAGCGCTTATATGGTACTATGGGAGCAAATGCTTCTGCTTACTTGAAGGGTGCTCGTATTTTTAGAGTTCATGACGTTAGGCCGCATGTTGAAATGTTGGCGTTAATGTCTCGTATTGAGAGAGAGATTTAATGCGTAAGTATTTTGGTACAGATGGAATTCGTGGAAAAGTCGGTACGACACCAATTACGCCAGAGTTTATGCTTAAGCTTGGTTGGGCGGCTGGCCAAGTTTTTAAAGAAAATGATAAAAAAATCCTGATAGGCAAAGATACTCGTATTTCTGGCTATATGTTCGAATCTGCGCTTGAGTCTGGCATTGTTGCTGCAGGAGCGGATGTGCGTTTGGTTGGCCCTATGCCTACACCTGCAATTGCCTATTTAACACGTACATTTCGTGCAAGTGCGGGTATTGTTATTAGTGCATCTCATAATCCTTATACGGATAACGGCATTAAGTTCTTTTCTGCTGAAGGTGGCAAAATCTCTGATGAGATAGAGGAGCGCATTGAATACTTTCTTGAGCAGCCAATGGTAGTGGTTGAGTCTAGTCTTATAGGTAGAGCTAAGCGTATTGATGATGCTGCTGGGCGTTATATCGAATATTGTAAAGGTACATTTCCTATTGGCTTGCAGTTAAGTGGTCTTAAGATTGTTGTTGACTGTGCTGATGGTGCTACTTATCACGTAGCCCCTCGAGTATTCTCTGAGTTGGGTGCGGAAGTTGTTCCTATTGGTGTTAATCCTGACGGTTTGAATATTAATGAATTTAGTGGGGCAACTAAGCCTGAGTTGTTGCGCAAAAACGTCTTGGCGGAAGAGGCTGATCTTGGCATTGCTCTGGATGGTGATGGTGATCGCTTAATATTGGTCGATCGTCACGGTGTGGTGCGCGATGGTGATGATATTCTATATATTATCGCCAATCATTTGATGCGTACTGGGCGCTTTAGTGGTGGTGTTGTTGGTACTCTGATGAGTAACTTTGGTTTAGAGTTGGCTTTCTCTGAAACGGGTATTGGTTTTAGTCGCGCTGCGGTTGGAGATCGTTATGTGAATGAAAAGTTGATGCAGCATGGTTGGGTGTTGGGTGGTGAGCCATCTGGCCATATCGTATGTCGTTCAATTACGACAACAGGTGATGGTATCATTGCTGCGCTTCAGGTGCTTCGCGCCATGGTTGAAGAGGGTAAGGCGCTCGATGAGCTTTTAGTTGGTTTGGTTAAATTTCCGCAAAAATTGAAAAACATCCGTGTGGCTAAGCGCTTTATTCCAAATGAAGAGCCGGCTTTGCAAAAGGCAATCGCGGTGGCAAACGAGCGTTTAAATGGCTTGGGGCGTGTATTGCTTAGGGCCTCTGGTACTGAGCCTTTGATTAGAGTTATGGTCGAAGGTCGAGATGATGATACTGTCGATGAGCTTGTTGAATATTTAGTTGAAGAAGTTAATTCTGTCGTTTCTGCAAAAGCGAACGCATAAAACGAATTTTATGTGTTGAATAACAATAAATACTTGAAACCAAAGCGCCCATTCCATAGAATGGGCGCCTCGAATTTAGGGGTTAGAATATGATTCGTCAAAAGATAGTGGCTGGTAACTGGAAAATGAATGGCTCTAAAGAGTCTATTGTTTCGCTGATTAATGGCTTGCTTGAGATGGAAGATTCTAACTCTGAAGTGGTTGTTGCTCCATCTTTTCCCTATTTGTCACAAGTTAATGATTTAATATCTGACAGCAGTATTGTTTTAGCTGCGCAGAATGTGAGTCAAGAAGTTAAAGGCGCCTACACAGGTGAAGTGTCCACTTCAATGTTGGGTGACTTTGGGGTTAAGTATGTATTGCTTGGTCATTCAGAGCGGCGTTCTCTTTATGGTGAAACCAATGAGCTTGTTGCTTCTAAAGTAAAGGCAGTTTTAGATTCTGGTCTGACTCCAATGTTATGTATCGGTGAAACATTGGCTGAGCGAGAGTCAGGCAAGACGCTTGGAGTATGCGAGCAGCAGCTTCAGGCAGTGATTGATGTTGTTGGTATTGTGTCATTTGAGCAGATGGTTATTGCTTATGAGCCGGTATGGGCAATAGGAACTGGTTTGTCTGCAAGTGCGGAGCAGGCTCAAGAAGTTCATAGTTCTATTAGAGCCTTTTTGGCAAAATCGTCAGAATCTGTATCTCAAAAAGTGCAGATTTTGTATGGTGGAAGTGTTAAGGCATCAACCAGCTCGGCTTTGTTTCAAATGCCTGATGTAGATGGTGCTCTTGTTGGTGGTGCATCTCTTGATGCAAAAGAATTTATCGCGATTGTAAAAACAGCAGGTTAATTGATGGAAGCACTAATTTTAGTTTTGCATGTACTGGCGGCGGTAGTTATTATCGCGTTGGTTTTGTTGCAGCAAGGCAAGGGTGCGGACGCTGGCGCCTCTTTTGGTGGTGGTGCGTCCCAAACTGTATTTGGTAGCCAAGGTGGTGGTAGTTTCTTTGGGAAAATGACTGCAGTGTTTGCATTAGTTTTCTTTTTGACTAGCTTTGGTCTGGCTTATTTTGCCAGTGAACAGGCAAAAAGTGTTTCAGGTGCGCTTGATTTTGTTCCTTCGGCTCCTCAGGTTGATGAAACAGTGGGTTTGCCTGAGCTTGGTGAGAAGAAAAAAACATCATCGGACTTGCCTGTAACTGAATAATATTTAGTTGCATTGTTCTAAAAGTGTTTTTGTTAGTAGTGTAGTGTTTTGCGGATGTGGCGGAATTGGTAGACGCGCCACCTTGAGGGGGTGGTGAGCTTTGCTCGTGGGGGTTCGAGTCCCCCCATCCGCACCAATCTTGAAATGATGTCGTATTCTGTGTATGATGTCGGGATATTGATGCAGAATGATCTGGTTTGTCGAGATTTGAGTTCTTTTAAAAAGATATTCTTCTCATGGTTTTCCTAGTTTAGGTATCCGCACCAGTTTGTTCTTGGTATTTAGTGTCAGGATTGACGACCTTCTTTATGAAGGATGCTCTCTCAGTTTTATTTGAGCAGAGTGCTGAGAACCCCTATATGGGGTTTTTTGTTATCTGTACTGTGACTGTTTATAAATGGAAATGGGCCTTGAGCCCGTTTTTTGTTTCTGCGTTTTACAAAATTGGTTTTCGGAGAAAACGATTGTCAGCAAAATATACGATTTTAGAAGAACTTATTCGACCAGTCGTTGAAGGTTTAGGGTTTGAGTTTTGGGGGATGGAATACTTATCTTTAGGTAAGGATTCTGTACTTCGTATTTATATTGAAACGGATGATGAAAAAGGGATTGATGTAGAAGATTGCGCCCGCGTTAGCCGTCAAGTTAGTTCTATTCTAGATGTTGAAGACCCAATTACAGGGGAATACAACCTAGAAGTATCGTCACCAGGTTTAGATCGGCCTTTATTCAGTTTGGCTCAATATCAGGCTTATATCGGTTCTATTGTTTCTTTGCGTTTGCGTGTGCCTTTTGATGGCCGTCGTAAATTTAAAGGGCAACTAATGGGGATCGAAAGCGAAGATATTGTTATTCGCGTAGATCAAGAAGAATACTTATTGCCTATTGATTTGATCGACAAGGCAAATGTTGTTCCACAATTTTAAAAATTAACCTTGAAGAGAGGCTAAAAGGATGAGCAAAGAAATTCTTTTGGTAGTGGAAGCCGTTTCCAACGAGAAAGATGTTCCGAAACAAGTTATTTTCGAAGCCGTTGAAATTGCTTTAGCTAGTGCTGCCAAACGCCGTTTTGAAGAAGACGCATTAATTCGTGTCTCTATTGATCAGCGTACAGGCGATTATAAAACTTACCGCCAATGGCACATTGTTGCAGATGAAGATTATTCTGCACCAGCGTTTGAATTAACAATCGATGATTCTGAAGAGCAAAATCTTGGCGTGCCTATTGGCGAGATTTATGAAGAAGAAGTTGAGTCTGAAGTGTTCGGTCGTATTGCTGCTCAAACAGCAAAACAAGTTATCGTGCAAAAAGTACGAGAAGCTGAACGCGCTAAAATGGTGGCGTTGTATACAGAAAAAGTTGGCAAGCTTGTTCATGGTCAAGTGAAAAAAGTGACTCGTGATAGCTTGATCATCGATCTTGGTGAAAACGCGGAAGCGTCATTACCAAAAGATCAATTGATCGCTCGTGAAAGCTTCAGAATGAATGACCGTATTCGTGCGTTGTTGCTTGAAATTCGCGATGATAGCCGTGGTGCGCAATTGATTCTTTCTCGTAACGCGCCAGCGTTCATGATCGAATTGTTCCGCCTCGAAGTGCCAGAAATTTCTGAAGAAGTTATCGAAATTCGTGGTGCAGCGCGTGATCCTGGTCTACGTGCCAAAATTGCTGTGAAAACAAACGATCGCCGTATTGACCCAATCGGTGCTTGTGTTGGTATGCGCGGTGCGCGCGTGCAAGCTGTCTCTAACGAGATGAATGGTGAGCGCGTCGATATCGTATTGTGGGATGATAACCCAGCTCAGCTAGTGATCAACGCAATGGCGCCTGCAGAAGTAGATTCTATTGTTATTGATGAAGATGCGCATTCAATGGATGTAGCAGTTAAGAGTGATAATTTAGCGCAAGCGATTGGCCGCAACGGTCAAAATGTTCGTTTGGCGTCCACTTTGACTGGTTGGTCTTTGAATGTAATGACCAGCGAAGATGCAGAAGCTAAGCAACAAGAAGAGTCGCAAAAGCTGATTGATATCTTTGTTAATGGATTAGATATCGATGATGATTTGGCGATCCAGATGGTTGATGAGGGATTTACTTCTTTAGAAGAAGTCGCTTATATCCCAATGGAAGAAATGTTAGACATCGACGGATTTGATGAAGATTTAGTAAACGAACTACGTTCACGTGCAAAAGAAGCCTTGCTGAATCAAGCGCTTCAGGCTGAAGAGCAATTAGACGATGCCAAACCTGCTGCCGACTTATTGGCGATGGAAGGAATGGATAATCACCTTGCTTTGGTCCTTGCTTCTATGGGTGTGATCACTATGGAAGATTTGGCTGAACAATCGGTTGATGAATTGCTTGACGTTGAAGGTATGACTGAAGAGCGTGCAGGTCGTCTTATTTTGACTGCTCGCGCACCTTGGTTTACTGAATCTGAATAAAATCTGAGTACATAAGGGGGAACTTAATGACAGTTCAAACCGTAAAGATACTATCCGAGCTGGTAAATACACCAGTCGATAAGCTACTAGCTCAGATGAAAGACGCTGGCTTACCTCAAACGAGTGCAAGTCAAGAAGTCTCTGAAGTTGAAAAGCAAGCTCTATTGAATTATTTGAAGCGTCAACATGGCGAAGAAGGCGATAATAGCCAACGTATTACCTTGCAGCGTAAGACGACAAGCACTTTGTCTCGTGGCGATGGTGGAAAAGCCGTCAATATTGCTGTTAAGAAAAAGCGTACTTATGTTAAGCGTGATGATGCTGATGAAGAAGCTCAACAGAAAGAAGAGTTAGCGAAGCGTCTTGCAGAAGAGCAAGAGCGTTTGGCACAAGAAAAAGCTCGTCTTGAAGCAGAGCGTAAGTTAGAAGAAGAGAAGGCGGCCAAAGCGAAGGCTGAAGCCGAAGAAAAAGCGCGTCAAGAAGCAGCGGTGAAAAACGTCGTAGCGGATGCTGGCGCGGTCAATGAAACGGAGCAGTATGTTTCCGATACAGGAGCGGCAGAACCCGTGGAATCACCGAAGCAGCCTAAAGCGGCGAAAAAAGTGTCTCAACCAGCAATGGATAGTAAAAAATCTACTGTTGCACCTAAAGGTAAAAAAGGTCCGGTTAGACATGATAACGACAAAGATAAAGACAAACCTCGTGGACGCGTAAACCCAGATAACAAACGTACTTCACGCGTCAATGTGAATGACGAAGATGAATTTACTCGTCGTGGTAAATTGGGTCGTAAGAATAAGAAGCCATCTAAACAAGAACATGGTTTCCAAAAGCCTACAGCTAAAATGATTCACGAAGTAGCATTACCAGAAAGCATTACTGTTGCTGACCTTGCTGAAAAAATGGCAGTGAAAGGCGCTGAAGTTATTAAGATCATGTTTAAAATGGGCGCTATGGCGACTATTAACCAAACAATTGATCGTGATACAGCGACTTTGGTTGTTGAAGAAATGGGTCACACGGTTAAGTTTATCGATGAGAATGCCGTCGAAAATGACATGATTGAAGCCATTGACTACCAAGGTGAAGCAATTAAACGCGCACCAGTAGTTACGGTAATGGGTCACGTTGACCATGGTAAAACATCACTACTTGATTACATTCGTACCACTCGCGTTGCTGCGGGTGAGTCTGGTGGTATTACCCAGCACATTGGTGCATACCATGTAGAAACACCACATGGCATGATCAGTTTCTTGGATACACCTGGACACGCAGCGTTTACTTCTATGCGTGCTCGTGGTGCTAAGGCAACAGACATTGTTATCCTGGTTTGTGCTGCTGATGATGGTGTTATGCCGCAAACAATCGAAGCAATCCAGCACGCACGTGCTGCTGGCGTGCCGATGGTTGTTGCCATGACTAAGATAGATAAAGAAGGCGCTGATATCGATCGTGTTAAAAACGAATTGGTAGCGCAAGAAGTTGTGCCGGAAGAATGGGGTGGTGACATCCAGTTCGTTGGTGTATCTGCTAAGTCGGGCGAAGGTATTGAAGAGCTGCTAGAAGCGCTTCTTTTACAAGCTGAAGTATTGGAGTTGACGGCTGTTCCTAGCGCACCAGCTAAAGGTGTTGTTGTGGAAGCTCGCCTTGATCGCGGTCGTGGTTCTGTTGCAACCTTGCTTGTGCAAAACGGTACTTTGAAGAAGGGCGACATAGTGTTGGCTGGTCTTCAAATGGGTCGCGTTCGAGCTTTGTTGGATGAAACTGGTAAGGCTATTGATTCTGCTGGTCCATCTATTCCTGTTGAGATTCTTGGTCTTGACGGAACGCCAGAAGCTGGTGAAGAGTTCATCGTTGTTGCTGATGAGCGTAAAGCGCGTGAAGTAGCTAACTTCCGTCAGGGTAAATACCGTGAAGTACGCTTTGCTCGTCAACACTCTGCTAAATTGGAGAACTTGTTCTCTGAAATGGGCAAAGACGAAGTTCGTACTTTGAATGTTGTTTTAAAAGCCGATGTTCGTGGTTCTCTAGAAGCTTTGATTAAATCATTGACTGATATGAACACTGACGAAGTGAAAGTGAATGTTGTCTCTAGTGGCGTTGGTGGTATCACCGAAACGGATGCAACCTTGGCTTTGGCTTCTGATGCCGTTATCTTCGGTTTCAACGTACGTGCTGACAACTCTGCTAAGCAGTTTATCGAACGCGAAAGCATCGATCTTCGCTACTACAGCGTTATCTATAACATCATTGATGATGTTAAGTCTGCCTTGTCTGGCATGTTGTCGCCAGATCTTCGTGAAGACATCAAAGGTACGGCTGAAGTACGTGATGTGTTCCGTTCGCCTAAATTTGGTTTGATTGCCGGCTGTATGGTTATTGAAGGTACGGTTTACCGTAACAAGCAGATTCGTGTATTGCGTGATGATGTTGTTATTTACGAAGGTGAACTTGAGTCTCTTCGTCGTTTCAAAGATGCCGTTAACGACGTTAGTCGCGGTATGGAATGTGGTATCGGCGTGAAGAACTACAACGATGTCAAAGTAGGCGATAAGATCGAGGTTTTTGAAACCGTCGAAGTAGCGCGTACGCTTTAATAGGACAAGATCATGGCAGGCGAATTTAGTCGTACTAGTCGGATTGGTGACCAGCTCCAAAAGGAGCTGGCGTCCTTGATCCAGTTTGAAGTAAAAGATCCGCGTTTAGGATTGGTTACTGTCAACGAAGTACGTGTAGCAAAAGATTTAGGCTATGCGGATATTTATTACACCGTACTTGGTAAAGATGATCAGCCAGAAGTATTGGCTGAGAACCAAGCTGCACTCGATAGTGCAAAAGGGTTCTTGCGTCGTCGTTTAGCACAAGAAGTAAAACTTCGTGTTATGCCGCATTTGCGTTTCCACTACGACCAGAGTGTTGTTAATGGTTCGCGCATGTCTGCTCTGATTGACGAAGCAATTCGTGATGATGAGACAAAAAACGGTAACGAAGACGAGTAATAAGTTCGTATGGTTAAAGCAAAATGGCGTTCAGTAGACGGTATCGTCCTACTGAACAAGCCGATAGGTTTGAGTTCGAATCAAGCGCTGCAGCGTGTACGTCGCCTTTACCAGGCGGCAAAAGCTGGACATACTGGGGCGCTTGACCCTTTGGCAACAGGAATGTTGCCATTGTGTCTCGGAGAAGCGACAAAATTCTCTCAATATTTATTGGATGCAAATAAGCGTTATTTAACCTGCATACAGTTGGGAAAAAGAACCACAACCGGTGATCGTGAAGGTGAGGTATTAACTGAAGAGTTGATTCCTATCCTTACAGATGAATCTCTTGAAGAAATTCTAGATGGATTTCGTGGTGAAATTGAGCAAATACCTCCTATGTATTCTGCTTTAAAGCATGAAGGTAAGCCTTTGTATGAATATGCCCGTCAAGGCATCGTTATAGAAAGGAAACGTCGTCGCGTTACTATTTCAAATCTAACTCTTGTTTCGAGAACCGAAGATACACTGACTCTTGATATTCAGTGTTCCAAAGGTACTTATATTCGAACCATTGGTGAGGATATTGGAGAGGCGTTAGGCTGTGGTGCGCATCTTCATTCTTTGCATCGTATTTCGACAGCAGGTTATTTGCCTGAAAATATGATGACACTAGAGCAGTTCGAAGCGATAGCAGAGCAAGGATATGAGGCATTAGATTCTCATCTAATTTCGATGGATACCGCTGTAGAGCACTTCACTAGAGTCGATTTACCTGAGGCGGATACACTGGACATGATGTTTGGTCGAACCATTCCGAGTCCTGCTTCATTAGATCATGAGGCGGTGGTGAGAATGTATGATCAGGGATCGCAGCGGTTCTTAGGTCTTGGGCAAATTAAAGGTGCGTTTATTCGTCCTTATCGATTGGTAAATACTAGCGAGTTCTCTTTATAAATAGCAGTGAGTTCTGCTAAAAAGAGTGTTAAACTTGCAAACTTAGGATGACTGAAAATATGCTCGGCTATCCTTTACTTTTAATAGCATATTAATTTGGAGATTAAGATTATGGCATTGTCTGCAGAATCAAAAGCAGCGTTGGTAAAAGAGTTTCAAGTAGCGGAAGGCGACACTGGTTCTCCTGAAGTTCAAGTAGCATTGTTGACTAAGAACATCGAAGGTCTTCAAGGTCACTTTAAAGCTCATATCCACGACCATCATTCTCGTCGCGGTCTAATCCGTATGGTAAACCAGCGTCGTAAGTTGTTGGATTACCTTAAGCGTAAAGATGCAGCTCGTTACACTAGTTTGATCAAAAAACTAGGTCTGCGTCGCTAAGACTGAGAAAGGGCCATAAATTATTATGGCCCTTTTTTTATTGGTCTCCCAAGGGACAGCCTGTACTTCATATGTGCTTTTGCTTCCGTAAAAATCGGAAAGTACTAAAAGAGTTCATATGAGTACTGGCTTAAAAAGAGGTCTTTGGGAGAAGAAATTTTTTAATAAAAGGAATACGTGTGAGTATTACTACAAAAACTTTCCAGTTCGGTAACGATACCGTAACGCTAGAAACAGGCCGCATTGCTCGTCAAGCAACAGGTGCTGTTCTTTGTACAATTGGTGATGCACAAGTGCTTGCTACTGTTGTAGGTGCTAAATCAGCTAAAGCTGGTCAAGATTTTTTCCCATTGTCTGTTCATTATCAAGAACGTGCTTACGCAGTTGGTAAAATTCCAGGTGGCTTCCTAAAACGTGAAGGCCGTCCTTCTGAAAAAGAAACGCTGACTTCTCGTTTGATCGACCGTCCAATTCGTCCATTGTTTCCTAAAGGATTTATGAACGAAGTTCAGGTTGTTTGTACAGTAATGTCTACTAACACTAACCTAGACGCTGACATTGCGGCTATGTTGGCAACATCTGCAGCATTGACTATTTCTGGGATTCCATTTAATGGTCCTATCGGTGCAGCTCGTGTTGGTTTTAACGATGAGTCTGGTTACGTTCTTAACCCAAGCTACTCTGATCTAGATGGTTCTTTGCTAGACATGGTTGTAGCAGGTACGAAAGACGCAGTATTAATGGTTGAGTCTGAAGCGCAAGAGCTTACAGAAGACGAAATGCTAGGTGCTGTACTTTACGCCCATAAAGAAATGCAAGCGGCTATTTCTGCTATTACTGAATTTGCAGCGGAGTGTGCTAAGCCTCGTTGGGATTGGGTTGCTGATGCGGCAAACGTTTCTTTGACTGATGCACTTCAGTCTGGTTATGCAGCTCAAATCGAAGAAGCATACGGAATCAGTGAAAAAATGGCTCGTTACGCTCAGCTAGGTGTTGTTCGTGATGCTGCAGTTGCTGCACTGGTTATTGAAGAAGGCGAGTTCTCAGAAGCTGATGTGACTGGTGCTTTCTCTAAACTTGAAAAACGCATTGTTCGTCGTCGTGTAATCGATGGCAAGCCTCGTATTGATGGACGTGACAATAAAACAGTTCGCCCAATTAACGTTGAAGTTGGCTTACTAAGTAAAACTCACGGTTCTGCTTTGTTCACTCGTGGTGAAACTCAGGCGATTGCAACTTGTACTCTAGGTACGAGCCGCGATTCACAAATGACTGACGGTTTGACTGGCGAAAGCAAAGACAGCTTCATGCTTCATTACAACTTCCCTCCTTACTCTGTAGGTGAGTGTGGACGTATGGGTGGTGTTGGTCGTCGTGAGATTGGTCACGGTCGTCTAGCTCGTCGTGGTGTTCAAGCTGTATTACCTTCTGAAGATGAATTCCCGTACACAATCCGTATCGTGTCTGAGATCACTGAATCTAATGGTTCAAGCTCTATGGCATCTGTATGTGGTGCATCTTTATCTATGATGGACGCTGGTGTTCCTCTTAAAGCGCCAGTTGCGGGTATCGCAATGGGTCTTATCAAAGAAGACGACGGCTTTGCTGTACTAACTGATATCTTGGGTGACGAAGATCACCTTGGCGATATGGACTTTAAAGTAGCGGGTACTGCAGAAGGTATCACGGCGCTTCAAATGGACATCAAAATCGAAGGTATCAACGAAGAAATTATGGATATCGCCTTGAGCCAAGCGCTTGAAGCTCGTACTCATATCCTTCGTGAAATGGCAAAAGTAATTGGTTACGCTCGTCCAGAAGTTTCTCCAAACGCGCCTTCTATGGCGACGATCAAAATTGATCCAGAGAAAATTCGTGACGTTATCGGTAAAGGTGGCGCTACAATTCGTTCTATCACTGAGCAAACTGGTGCGTCTATCGATCTAGATGACGACGGTACTGTTCGTATTTACGCTGCTGATAAAGCATCTTCTGATGCTGCATTGTTGAAGATTCATGAAATCACTGCTGAAGCTGAAGTAGATAAACTTTACAAAGGTAAAGTGGTTCGTCTAGCTGAGTTTGGTGCATTCGTAAATATCTTACCTGGTAAAGATGGTTTGGTTCACATCTCTCAAATCGCTGAAGAGCGTATTCGTGCGGTAACCGACTTCCTTTCTGAAGGCCAAGAAGTTATCGTTAAAGTATTAGATGTTGATGCTCGTGGTCGTATCAAGCTTTCTATGAAAGATGTGACTGAAGAAGAAAAAGCAGCTTATACTGAATAATTATTAGTGTAAATTGATGTAAAAGGGCGCTATTTATAGCGCCTTTTTTTGTTTTTAATGTATGTAATAGACTAAAATAACAGTATTGAATTTATGTTTTGGTTGTATTTCCGACACTGTTTACCTCTTGGTAATTCAGTCTCTTATATAAAGGAAAAGATGATGACGTTGAGATTCGTGGGTTTATTGGCAGCTAGCCTTGTATTGGCCGCATGTAGTAAAGATGCTTTGAACACGCCTGTTGAGGCGATTCCTGATTGTGTATTTGCTGATGGCTCGAACCAAGCTGCTCCTGCTTGGGTGTGTGGCGCGCCAGTTGAAGGTGTTGCTTTGTCTGCGGTAGGTTATAGCGAAAAATCAGCTGCTGGCCCTAACTACATGAAGCAAATGGCGGCGACTGCTGCACGTGTTGAATTGGCTCAAGTGCTAAGTCTTGATCTACAAAACATGGTGAAGCAGTATGTTGAAACAACGGGTGCTGGTGATGCGGAAACAGTAGATCGCGTAAACAGCGTAGTGACTAAGCAAGTAACAGAGCAAAAGTTGATTGGCTCTAAAGTTGTGCGTCAGATGCCAACGCCTAGTGGCGGTTTGGTTGTTTTGGTTGGTTTAGATCCTGATCAAGCTGGAAAAGTAGCACAAGATATTTTGCGTACTTCTATGAAAAATGAACAAGCTTTGTATCAAAAATTAGAATCTGAAAAAAGTTTTGATGAATTGGCAGAAGAAATCGCCAAACGTCACGCTAATTAAATAAGCCATAATGATGAGTAGTGCTTAAGTTTAAGCACTACTCATCATTATTTTGCTCTAAATATTTGTTTCTTCATCAAAAATCGGAGTGGGCTTTTTATTGCTATCTACTGCGACAAAGTTGAAGTGTCCAGTTACTGCTTTTGTGCGTTTATCACTGTCCAACTGTTCTAGAAAAATCGATACTTCTACTTTCAATGATGTTCTGCCCACGTGAACGACACGAGCAATTAACTCAACTAAAATACCTGAAGGGATAGGTTGCTTAAAATCTACTTGCTCAGTTGAAATGGTTACCATGGTTTTTCTGGCGAAGCGAGTTGCTGCGATATAGGCTACTTCGTCCATCCACTGTAAGGCGATACCACCGAATAATGTGTCGTAATGATTTGTTGTTGCTGGAAAGACCATTTTTGCAACGCGCGTTTCTGATATTTCTTCTCGTTTTTGAATGAGTAGCTTGTTCATGTCAATAAAACCCTTTCTTTCAATGATTCTGTTAAGCTGCATTATACTCGCTGGAATGAGTGGTTGTGACACGCGCTTTCAAGCCGAAGACGTTTTATCTCAATATGTTGCTGATTTAAATCGCTCGCAGTTTATGTCTGTTTCTTCTCCTGCAATCGTGATGCCAGCTAGCTTACCGTCATCACGTCATCGTCAACAAAGTTTGACTCAGTTTGATATTGGTTTATTGGATTTTTTGTCTTTGCAGCAATGTGATGTTGGTATTGTGGCGGGCAGAAAAAATAGTATTCTTGGCAAGGTCATGCCTGATAGCCAACGATTTTTATATGAGTTGGATATTATTCGAGCCATTGAATCATGCGATATCAAAAATGAATCCTTGTCTAAAGAATTGCATCTGATAGCCCAGCAGAAGCGCCGTGAGTTACCGATGGCATTTGGTAATGCGCTTTTTAATGGCGCAGAAAGTGGTGTTTTTTTTAGTTTGTCTAATGGTTTTTTACCTCTTAACTATTCTACTGCAGAGCAACAAGAGTTATTAAATGCTTTAAATCGATTAGTTGTTGTTGGCGAAAATCTCGAAGACCTTCCACTTGTAGATGCTAATGTGTTTGAAGGCGATCTAAAAATATTGATGGATAGCGAGTATGCTGGCCGATTGCTGTATTCCCTAGTTAGGGTCTCGAGTTATTTGGATTTAGTTGCTAGTGAGATAAAAACATTAGATGACGATATTTGTGGTGCTCCAATGGTTTACCTTAAACAACAGTTTGAGGTGCATTACGTAAAAGTTATTCAACCTTATATGGGGAGAATTAATCGAGGTGCTTATCAGGTTTTACCGCTTTTGAATCGACTGTTCTCGGTCAGTGAGCCACTAAGTCGAGATATGCATGATTTTTCGGATCAATTTTCTTTGAAGGAATCGGATAGTGTTTGGCAGCGTTATCAGTGGGCTTCTCAAAACCATGCTCGGCAGTGGAGCGCTTTATTGACTAAATGTTCGGTTTCTATTGGTGGTGAGTTATAGCAAAGAAATCGTTAGATATGAGTATTTATTTGTTGCTCTAAACTTTCAACCGCATCGTATTGGTAGGCGGGTCCTTCTGCCAAAGGTTCGAAGCTCAATGCTTTTAGCAAGGCTATGTTTGCAATTGGATTTTCTCCAATGCTGTGCGAAAACTGTATTGGCCGTGTAATTGCGTGAGGTTTATGGCGACTTAATTCATCTGGTGTATCAATGATTGATGGGCCGGGTTGATTAAATAAACTCATTAATAAGGCAAAATGAGCACTGCCAGAAACCGGTTTGCCCGCTTTACTGCTTTGGGTTACCTGTGTTTCAACAATTTCTCTTATATTCATTTATGAGCCTATTAAATTATCTACGATAACGCTATCGGCACAGAGTGATTTTTCTTAAAGAAAACAGGGAACTAATTAAAAAATGCTTTTTATCGAAGGCTTTTGTGGGTGGAATATAACTATTTTTCCTTATAGTACGATATGAGCGCTTTCTAATTGTGATTTTTTGTAGATAAGGCTATCAATTTTTATTCAATGTATAGCCCAAAGTGTTTAAGCATCGTACTATAATGCATTACAGATCAATTATATTTTTAGAATCTTCTGCTTTTATTTAGAAAAGTGAGCCGCTTAACATCAGTGCGGTAGGGCATAGTGCATGCATGATATTAACGAACTGATCGACAATGTTAGACGCAATGAAGAGATCGCGCGCAAGTTTTTTGAGATCGAGCGCTGTATCCTTTCGATTGGCCGTTGTGATCAGTTTGTTTCTACATTAACCAAAGAAGTGCAAAAGCAATTTAGTGTGCCCTATGTTTGGGTAAACTTAATCAATGAAGCGCCTTTGTCTCATCTGATAGAAAGTCTAGAAAAAATGCCTGATCTACGTGATCGAGTACTTTTTTCAAGACGTCGTTCAATGATTGATATCATCAAATCCAGTAATAAAACGATTTTGATTAATACCAATCTCAGTCGTTGCTGGGAGATCATTCCTCCTGTGTATCGGGATATTATTTCTTCTGTTGCTATCTCACCATTAACTATTGATGGTGAGTTGGTTGGGTTGTTTTGCCAAGCTGATTCAGATAGTTCTCGCTATGATGCCACCACCAAAGACACTTTTTTGCTCGATCAGTTGGCGATTAAGATTTCTATTTGCTTGAGCAATGTGACGGCAAGGGAAAAACTAGAATATTTGGCGACGCGCGATCCTTTAACTGGCTTACTAAATCGCCGACAGCTAGAGTTAATGCTAGATCGTGAGTTTGCTCGGTCTAAGATGCAGGAACGTGATTTAACGGTCGTATTCATTGATTGTGATGCCTTTAAATCGATCAATGATACATTGGGCCATAATTGTGGTGATGAAGTATTGGAGTATATCGCTAAGCGTTTGCTAAAATACGTTCATAAGCAAGGGCTGGCATTTCGCTTTGCTGGTGATGAATTTGTGTTTGTCATGCCAGGGAAAAGCTATGATCAAGCCATTTTAGTAGCGGAATCTATTCAAGAATACCTGCAATCTAACCCATTAAGGTATAAATCTAATCTTGTACCTATTACTATTAGTTACGGTGGTGCAAGTGTCATGTCTGACATGCCAAGTAACTATAAGCATTTGCTGAAAGTAGCAGATGAGCGCCTCTATGATTATAAAAATAACCGTAAAAGATTGGTGCCAACAAAAGTCTTTAAATTTTTAAATAGACTCAGATAATGTTGTAATTTTATTACAATATTACGCTTATTTTTTCAAGGTCGCGGTATTTTTCACCTCAATTTTGTTGTAAAATTTCAAAAAAATTAAATAGGGTTCGTTTATGTCCCATGCTTTAATCGCCGATCTTGGTGGAACTAATGCGCGTTTTGCCTTGGTTCCTATCCATCAATACGAGCCTCTAGAAGTTAGAGTGCTTCCTTGTGAAAATTACGATAGTTTTTTTGATGCTGCAGCAGACTATGTAGAAAACTGTAGTATTAGCATGGATAAAATAGACGCTATTGTTTTGGCGATTGCAGGGCCTGTAAACCAACCTGTAATACGCTTTTCTAACAATCCATGGCAATTTACCCGTGCAGAAGTTCAGGCCTATTTTGGCGATGATAAAGCGGTGGCCTTATTGAACGATTTTGATGCGGTTGGTCATTGTTTGGAAATCCTTGAACCCAAGGACCTGGTTGTCATTGGTGAAAACTCAACAGTAGATCCAAAAGGGGCTTGTTGGGTGGTTGGAGCTGGAACTGGTTTGGGAATATCCTGTGTTGTTCCTCAAGATAATGGTCCTAATATTGTGTTGCCTGGAGAAGGTGGGCACGTTGACTTGTCTGCATGTAACGAAGTCGAAGATGATATTTTAAAATTCCTACGTACCCGTCATAAGCGAGTTTCAGCAGAGCGTGTTTTATCAGGAATGGGACTCGAAAATATATACGAAGCCTTGGCATTGCGCGACGGGATTGAAAAGCGCTTAACAGCGCCTGAAATTGGCGAAGCATTAAAGCTTGGTAATGACCCTATAGCAACTGCTACTTTAGAGCAGTTCTTTGTGTTTTTGGGGCGAGTGATTGGCGATCTTGTGCTGTCAGTTGAATCTCGCGGCGGTGTATATATTGCCGGTGGTATTGTTCCTCGTTATTTAAATGCAATTCTTGAAAGTGGTTTCCGTGACGCGATGCAAGACAAAGGTCGTATGAAAGAATTTGTTTCCCCTATTCCGACTTTTGTTGTGATGTCTGAATACCCAGGGCTGATGGGCTGTGCATGTTATGCGTCCCATCTTGTGTCGAAAGCCTAGATTAGTTGGAGAAGAGATAATGAAGGCCAGTTTAAAAGCCTGTGATGTTGTAATTTTTGGTGGTGGTGGTGATCTTGCTATGCGCAAGTTGCTTCCTGCTTTGTTCCATTTGGATATGGATGGTTTGCTTGCTCCGACGACGCGTATCATTGGAGCTTCAAGACGAGAAGTAAGCACTGAAGAGTATCAGACAAAGATTCGAGCTGCGCTTGATGAATTTGTACCTTCAAGTATTGGTGATGAAAAAACATGGCCCCGCTTTAAAGAGCGTTTGAGCTATGTTTCTGTTGATGCGCAGGAAGAGTCTGATTTTTCTCGATTGAATGATCACCAGGTCGGTGGCGATGACCGTGACGTTGTATTTTACCTAGCAACTTCTCCAGATCTATTTGGTTCTATCTGTTCGTCATTGGCAGCACACGGTTTAAATGCTGATCGCATGCGTGTTGTGTTAGAGAAGCCACTTGGTCGAGATCTAGCTTCATCCCGTGCGATTAACGATGAAGTAATGAAGAACTTTAATGAGCAGCAAGCTTTTCGTATAGATCACTACCTTGGAAAAGAAACTGTACAAAACCTGTTGGCGATTCGCTTTGGTAACACACTATTTGAACCTTTATGGGACAGTGCGCACATTGATAACGTGCAGATTACTGTGTCAGAAACGGTTGGTGTAGAAGGTCGTTGGGGTTATTACGATAAAGCCGGTGCAATGCGTGACATGGTGCAAAACCATTTGATCCAGCTTTTATGCTTAGTTGCGATGGAGCCTCCGGGTCGAATGGATGCGGACTCTGTACGTGATGAAAAAATCAAAGTTTTAAAAGCACTGCGTCCAATTGCTGGAGCAAATGCTTATACCAAAACCGTGCGTGGTCAATATGCCAAAGGCATGATCAAAGGTAAGGATGTTCAAGGTTACTTTGATGAAGAGGGTAGTAACCCGAATTCAAGAACTGAGACCTTTGTTGCTTTGCGAGCTGATATTGATAACTGGCGTTGGGCTGGTGTGCCGTTTTACCTGAGAACGGGTAAACGTCTTGGTCAGCGTTATTCTGAGATTGTTATTCAATATAAGGCTGTTCCGCACAGTATCTTTAGTGATGAGAGTAATCGCCAACTTCAGCGTAACCAGTTGATTATTCGTCTTCAGCCAGAAGAGAAAATCTCTTTAACTGTAATGAATAAGGTTCCAGGCGTGAGCGAAGGCATGGTTCTTCAGCCAGTTGATTTGAACTTGAGTCTGACTGAAGCATTTAATGATAAGCGTAGCCCGGAAGCTTATGAGCGATTATTGCTTGATGTGATGCGCAACGACGCAACTTTGTTTATGCGTTACGATGAAGTTGAGGCGGCTTGGAAATGGGTGGATGGAATTATGTCTGCTTGGAATCAAACTAGTGAGCGTCCAAAAGAATATGCTTCTGGTTCATGGGGTCCTGCAGCGTCTATGGCATTGCCAATTAAAGACGGCCGTAATTGGCACGATTACTAGCCCTAAAACAAAGAAGCTTTTAAAAAAGGAAAATAATAATGACCACTTCTTATACTGCTGAACAAGTTATGACAGCTACGCCTGTTGTGCCTGTTATTGTTGTTGATGATGTTGCTCAAGCTGTAGCGCTTGGTAAAGCACTTGTTGCTGGCGGAGTGCCTGTTTTAGAGGTTACTTTGCGTACACCAGCTGCCTTGGAGGCAATTACTGCACTTCGCAAGGAAGTGCCTGATGCGATTGTTGGCGCGGGAACCGTGTGTTCACGTGCGCAATACATTCAGGCGATTGAAGCTGGATCACAGTTTATTATCAGCCCTGGAATGACGGCTGATCTATTGGCTGTAGGTAAAGAGTATGATGTTCCTTACTTGCCTGCTGTTGCGACCATTTCTGATATTTTACTGGGGATGGAATACGGATATGACCGTTTTAAATTTTTCCCGGCAGAAGTGAATGGCGGTGTGAAAGCATTGAAAGCATTTGGTGGTCCATTACCGCAAATTAAATTTTGTCCAACGGGCGGGATTGGTGCTGACAACTTCCGTGAGTATTTAGCATTGCCTAACGTGCTTTGTGTGGGTGGTTCGTGGATTGTTCCAACCGATTTGGTTCGTGCTGGTAAATGGGATGAAATTACTGAGTTGGCGAAATCTGTCGCTCAGTAATAAGCAGTAAACAGTAAATAGATTTAGTGTTATTGATTTATATAATTAAAAAAGGGAAGAGCATATGCTCTTCCCTTTTTTGTTTTTCGCTGTCGGTATTGTTATAGATTTTCTTCGGCAAACTCAGCGAGTCGGCTTCGTTCTATGCCATTGACATGCATGATACTGGCGTATTTAAAGGACTTAGTTTTTTCGACTAAGTAGGTTAGGCCTGATGTAAGTGGGGTGATGTACTTGTTATCGATTTGTGCCAAGTTGCCAAGTACGATGATTTTTGAGTTGCTGCCTACTCGAGTCACGATAGACTTTAGCTGAAACTGCGTTAATCCTTGCGCCTCATCAATGATAATTAGCGCATTATTAAAAGATCGGCCGCGCATAAAGTTCAAAGACTTGAACTGAATGTTGGCTTTTTGCTTTACGTAATCGATGCTGCTAAAAGAGTGCTCGTCAGCGCCATGTAGAATTTCTAAGTTATCATCGAAGGCTGCCAGCCAAGGCGCCATTTTCTCTTCTTCCGTACCTGGCAAGAAGCCAATGTCTTCTGCCATTGGTGGTGTTGATCTGGCAACAATGATCTTATTAAAGCGTTTTTCCTCCATGGTGACTTGTAGTCCATAGGCTAAGGCTAATAGTGTCTTACCAGAGCCTGCTGGGCCTGTCATTACCATGAGGTCTGAGTTGTCATGGCGTAATAAATAAAACGCCATGGCTTGCTCTAGGTTGCGTGGCAATATACCCCAGAAGTTTTGGTTCATCAGGTGCTGTTTGTTTATATCGAGTAAAAAAACGTGTTCCTGATCCAGATTGACCACAAATCCAATAAAGTCTTCATCATCAATCACAAACATATTGAAATAGATGTTGGGTAAGTGCCTTTTGTCTATGACATGTACTGTGTGGCGGCCATGCGCTTCAGTTTTAACACTTTCTATAGTAGACCAAAAGCTACCGCTAAACTGAATATAGCCTTTGCTCATTAAGTCTAGATCATCAAGAACTTTATCTTTTCTGTAGTCTTCCACGCGCTCTAACCCAGAGCCTTTGGCTTTGATGCGCATATTGATATCTTTGGTTACAAGGCAAACAGAAGAGCGTGGGTGGGTTGCCTGTAGGCTTAGGCCAACATTGATGATGCGATTGTCGTTGGCGTGGTCGTGGTTGCCGTTTAAGAAAGGAACATTGTCGGTAAGGGTGATTTGTTGGTCTGGGTAAATGGCTAAAGAGCCTTCGCTTCGCTTATTCTGGTCTTTATCCACATCGTTGCTCACGATTCTGATTGGGACTCCTGCTTGTAGTTCTCTAGGTGAAGCATCGCCTACTATTTTATCAATGGTGTTAATTGCAACCCGAGCTTCGCGGCTCACATCTTTTTCTCTTCTGTCTTTAATAACGTCCAATTCTTCGAGGACGGTCATAGGAATAACGACTTTGTGCTCGGCAAACGCATAAATTGCTAATGGATCGTGCAATAAAACATTGGTATCAAGAACGTAGATTTTTTCCATAGAGTATTACTCCGGCAATGAACATGAAGTTTTCTTTTGAAGAACGAATAAACGAACAAAACAAATAAGTACTTAGTGTCTTTGGGGGGAGCTGAGCTTTTAATGAGAGAAAGTGAAATACTATAGAAAGCGGTTGGCTAGATATTGTATCCGCCAAGGATGGGTGGAAAATTGAACTCTTTTGATTATGGCTTTGTAGCAAGCTAAACCTCACTGTCTTTATCCATACTCTAATTAGAGTGTATGACAGTTTTGTTGCTTATGCTTGTTCTAATAGAATTTTTTAACATTTTTTAGTTATAAAAAAACCGCTGTTTATGGCAGCGGTTTTTTGGTGCTTGACTAACCTCAGTCGTCTAAGAAGCTTCTTAGGTGCTCTGAACGGCTAGGGTGGCGTAGTTTGCGTAGTGCTTTGGCTTCGATTTGACGAATACGCTCACGAGTAACGTCAAACTGTTTACCAACCTCTTCAAGAGTGTGGTCGGTATTCATATCAATACCGAAACGCATGCGTAGAACTTTGGCTTCACGAGCGGTTAGGCCTGCAAGCACCATAGTTGTTGACTCACGTAAGCCTTCAATCGTCGCTATATCAATAGGAGATTCAGCGCCATCGTCTTCAATGAAGTCACCCAGGTGAGAATCTTCATCATCACCGATAGGGGTTTCCATAGAGATAGGTTCTTTTGCGATCTTCAACACTTTGCGAATTTTATCTTCAGGCATGTCCATGCGAGCAGCTAATTCTTCAGGTGTTGCTTCACGACCCATTTCCTGAAGCATCTGACGAGAGATACGATTTAATTTATTAATCGTTTCAATCATGTGTACTGGAATACGGATGGTGCGAGCCTGATCGGCAATCGAGCGAGTAATTGCCTGACGAATCCACCAAGTGGCATAAGTTGAGAACTTATAACCACGGCGATATTCAAATTTATCAACCGCTTTCATTAGGCCAATGTTACCTTCTTGAATAAGATCCAAGAATTGTAGGCCACGATTGGTGTATTTTTTCGCAATAGAAATAACCAAACGCAAGTTAGCTTCAACCATTTCTTTCTTAGCTCGGCGAGCTCGAGTTTCCCCGATAGAAATACGACGGTTAATTTCTTTTAGTTCTGCGATAGTTAGGCCAGTCTCTTTTGAAACAGCGCGAAGTTTGCGTTGGCTGCGCATAAACTCAGCTTCATTCTCTTCAAGCGTTGCCGCGTAATCGGCACCAGAAGCAATTTGCTCTTTAAGCCAATCTGGGTTGGTTTCATTGCTTGGGAAGCGTTTCAAAAACTCAGTTCTTGGCATGCCTGATTTACGTACACACACTTGCATGATAAGACGCTCTTGGTCGCGCACTTTTTCCATGCGTGAACGAACGCGATCAATCAAATCATCAAACAGCTTAGGAACAAGTTTGATAGGAGCAAAGCTGATGCTTAACTCTTCTTGCTTGCTTTGAACTGCAGGATCTTGTCTATTGCTATTTTCTAGCAAGACTTTTAATTCATTATAGATGCGTGCGATATCGTTGAAACGCAAAGCTGTTTCTTCAGGATCAGGGCCGTTATCTGTCTCTTCTTCAGTTGTTTCTGAATCATCGTCATCGTCGTCACTGTCTACAGTGTCTTCTTCGATAATCGGTTCTTCAGTAATTGCTTCTTCAAAAACAGGTTCTTCGCCATCACCGTCGATGAAACCGCTAAATATATCGCTTAAACGACCTTCTTCTTCCTGTACTTTTGCGTATGCATCAAGCAATACGTCTACCGCACCAGGGAAGTATGAAATGGCCGCCATGACTTCGCGAGTACCTTCTTCGATACGCTTTGCAATGGCTATTTCGCCTGCACGAGTCAATAGCTCAACTGTACCCATTTCGCGCATATACATACGCACTGGATCGGTTGTTCTGGTAATGTCGCCTTCTACTGCAGCTAATGCGGCAGCCGCTTCTTCGGCAGCAGCTTCATCTGTAGCATCGCCTTCTTCCATAAGAAGGCTATCTTTATCAGGAGCAACTTCAGAAACCGTAATGCCCATGTCGTTGATCATGGCAATGATTTCTTCTACTTGCTCCGGGTCTGAAAGGTCATCAGGGAGGTGGTCGTTAACTTCAGCAAAAGTTAGGTAACCTTGTTCTTTACCCTTGGAGATCAGCTCTTTGAGACGTGACTGTTGAGTGTCTGGCATTCGACAACCTATCGTTAGAAATTCATTTGGGAGTTTAGCAAGCCGCGGATTATAACAAAATCAATCACTTTTATCCACCGAATCCTATTTTTTTTGAATGAAAAATAAACGGTGTTTAAGGTTTTTTTTGTCTAATTAAATCCATTAAATTCCGTAATTCCTGCTTGCTGCTATTATCCTTTATGGATTCATTCCCCTTACTTTTCAACCGTGCGATGCTGCTATTTAATCCAAGGTTTTTTTCTAGCGCTAAAACCATATCGAGCACTTCTTGCTGCGCATTGGTTATTTTTTGCTTGGTTGTAGCGTCTTGGTGGTTTAATAGTGCGTAAATAGACGATATTGTGGTTTTATCTGTCATTTCGCCCAGCAAGTGTCCGGTGTTTTTTTGAGGGTGTTTTGCGAAATATCTCCATATTTTGCAAAAGATTTGTAGTTCGTCGTTAGCTTGATTCACCAATGGGTCGGGTAAATCGATTTCTTTCGCTATATGCGGATGCAGCAAAATACACAGGGTGGCTTGTTTTATTCGGCTGAGACTTGGTGCTGCCGGTGGAAGAGCTGGTTCGTCGTTGTAAAATTTACCCTTAGAGAAAGGTTTTTTTCCAAATGGTTTTTTGAACGAACCTTGTGTTTTGGGTTGAGTGGTTGAGGGTGTGTAATCGTTATGGTGAAAATCATCATAATCGCCATGGGATGGTTCGTAATCGTAATGGCTTAGATCTGGTGTATCGCCATCAAAATGTTGAATTTGCTGTGTGTGGCTTTGAGGTGTTGGCTCGTGACCTTCCGTCGGTGTGTGTTGGCGGCGAGTTTTAAATACCGTGTTGCCTAGTGTTTCGCTGTCTATGCCTGATTGGTCGCTTAATTGACGAATTAATACCGAGCGAAAGGTTAGCTCTTTAGGTATTTGTTTAATCATTTCCATGGCGTTGCGGGCAAATTGCGCTTCACCTTCTTCATCACCAAGGGTTACTTGATTTCGGGCGTGGTCAAACAGGACGTGAGATAAAGATGATGCGTCTTCTAGGCGGCGATTAAAGGCTTCTTTGCCTTCTTTTCTAACAAGAGAATCCGGATCCTCTCCCTCTGGCAAGAATAGAAAGCGTATTTGTTTTTCGTCTTGCATGACGGGAAGAGAGGCTTCTAGGCCGCGTATTGCGGCGGCACGGCCAGCTTTATCGCCATCAAAGCAGAGTACCACTTTGCTGACCAGTTTAAATAATTTGCGTATGTGTTGGCTATTTACGGATGTGCCCAGTGTGGCGACCGCATTAGTAATGCCATGTTGCGCCAATACGATGACGTCCATGTAACCTTCAACCACAATAATTTGGTCGAGTATTGGGGTGTTTTGCTTTGCTTCAAATAAACCGTAAAGTTCTTGGCTTTTTTGAAAAACGGGTGTTTCAGGAGAGTTTAAATATTTGGGTTTTTCATCCCCAAATGCGCGTCCGCCAAAGGCAATAACTCGACCTCGTGAATCACGAATAGGGAAAATAATGCGATCACGAAAGCGGTCGTAATAATGACCTAGCTGGTCTTTTTTCTCTATTAGCATGCCGCCAAGCAATAGTTGTTCTTGGCTTTCTGCGCGGGTGCCGATTTTTTTGAGAAGATTGTCCCACCCTGGTGGTGCGTAACCTAGGCCAAATACTTTAGCAATTTGACCGGATAATCCGCGGTCTTTGGATAAATAGTCTGTGGCTTTTTTCTTGTCTGGGTGTTGGGTTAATTGCTGTTGATAAAATTGCGAGCTTTCAGATAGACGTTTTAGTAATTCTGCGTTTTGCTCGTATCTATCTGGTGCGCCTTGTTCTCTTGGGACTTCCATGCCAGCGTCTTTTGCGAGCGTTTCAATCGCGTCGACAAAGTCTACATGGTCATGTTCCATAATAAATGAAATGGCGTTGCCGCCAGCGCCGCAACCGAAGCAGTAATAAAACTGCTTGTTTGGATTTAAGCTAAAAGACGGGCTTTTTTCATTGTGGAAAGGGCAGAGGGCGCTATAATTTTGCCCGGTTTTTTTTAAGCTAATACGAGACGCAACCACATCGGTTAAGTCGGTTCGAGCCAAAAGCTCATCAATAAACTGATCAGGAATGCGCCCCGCCATTAGATTAGCCTAGTTGTGCTTTAACTTGTTTGCTGATTTGTGCCATGTCAGCACGGCCTTGTACTTGAGGTTTTACAATGGCCATAACGGCACCCATTTGCTGCATAGAGCTGGCGCCAGTTTCTGCGATTGCCGCTTTAACAATCTCACCGACTTCATCATCAGTCAATGGTGTTGGCAAGAACTCGCTAATGATTGCCATTTCTTCTTGTTCGATTGCAGCCAGGTCTTCACGGCCGCCATCGATGAATTGTTGATTAGAATCTTTGCGCTGCTTGTTCATTTTGTCTAGAACGGCTAATACACGAGCGTCATCTAATTCAATGCGTTCATCAACTTCGATTTTTTTGCATTCAGATAGAATAGTGCGAATCACAGTGACGCGTTGTTTTTCTTTAGCGCGCATTGCGGTTTTTAGGGTCTCTGAGATAAACTTTTTTAATTCTGACATGGGATCCTCTTTTAATTCATAGAGCTTTAATTCACTGAGACAGTTTGCCTGTAACGCTGCGCAGAGGTCTCTTTGGAAGCAAAAAAAACGGCTAGTTGCTTAACTAGCCGTTTTTTATAAGCCTAAATGTTAGAAACGTCTAGGCAAACATTTGTTTTTTAGCAAATTGCCAAACGGCAGATTGGCCTAGTACAAACGTTGGAATTTCTTCTGTTCACGAGAAACTTTCTTAGCGTGGCGTTTAACAGCAGCGGCTGCAGCACGTTTGCGAAGAGTAGTTGGTTTTTCGTAGCATTCACGACGACGAACTTCAGCCAAAACGCCTGCTTTTTCACAAGAGCGTTTGAAGCGACGTAGAGCGATGTCAAATGGTTCGTTATCTTTTACTTTTACTGCTGGCATGTTATTACCTTTAATAATATTTTTCTAAAGTTTAAGTATTCACAAAAACGGCGTGAATCATACCCGTATTTAATGGGCTTTCAAAGCGCGCTTTTGTTGAACAGAGTGTGATCCAGTATGGATCGATTTTTCTAGGCTATAAAAAGCCCAACCCTGAACAGACTATTGTCGCGTCTGTAACTGTATTCATTTTTTAAGAGGGTGTTTGGATCGCCATTTAACTGCCATAAGAAGTACTTACACCAGAAGCTATGTGCCAAACTAGAAAAATCACCTGCCTTTTAATTTAAACATTTAAAACGCGCGCATTATAATGCTTTTGTCTTGTTGTGTCTAATTTCATTTGGCTTGTCTTTTAAGTAAGTGGTTCTTTCCTCTGCAACGGTCGAGATAGATAGGGTACAATGCGCTCAAATTATTGATGAGATTATTTTGATGAAAGTATTGGGATTAGAAACCTCTTGTGATGAGACGGGTATCGCGATTTACGATACTGACAATGGTCTGTTGGCTCACAAGATTTATTCTCAAATTGCACAGCACGCTGAATATGGTGGCGTAGTGCCAGAGTTGGCTTCTCGTGATCATGTTCGTAAAACCTTGCCGCTTATTGATGAAGTGTTGCAAGAAGCGGGAATGAAAAAGTCGGAATTGGATGCTGTTGCTTATACAAGCGGTCCAGGTTTGGTTGGTGCCTTAATGGCTGGCGCCACGATTGGGCGTTCTCTGGCGTATGCTTTAGGGATTCCTGCTTTGGGTGTTCATCATATGGAAGGTCACCTTCTTGCTCCTATGTTAGAAGAGTCTCAACCTGAAATGCCTTTTGTTGCTTTGCTGGTTTCGGGTGGACACACTCAGTTGGTTCGAGTAGATGGGATTGGTGAGTATCGTCTTCTAGGGCAATCTCTTGATGATGCTGCTGGCGAAGCGTTTGATAAAGCGGCAAAAATGATTGGTTTGCCTTATCCTGGTGGGCCGCAAATTGCAGCTTTGGCAAAACAAGGTAATCCTAAATCTGGATTGAAATTTCCTCGTCCTATGACAGATCGTCCAGGTTTAGATTTTAGTTTTAGCGGTTTGAAAACGGCGTTTTTGACGTCGGTTCATGATGCACTCGATAACGACCGTTGTGACGAGCAATTTAAAGCGGATGCCGCTTTGGCATTTGAAACCGCAGTGGTGGACACTTTAGTAATTAAGTGTCGCCGTGCGCTGGAAGCGGAAGGTTTGAAGCAGTTAATTATCGCTGGTGGTGTAAGTGCAAACCAGCGTTTGCGTGAACAGCTTGAGAGTCAGTTGAAAAAAATAAAAGCCAGCGTGTTTTATGCTCGACCAGAATTTTGTACTGATAATGGTGCCATGATTGCTTATGCGGGTGCCCAGCGTTTGGTGAATGGCCAATCTTCTGAGTTAAGCTTGTCGATACGTGCTCGTTGGCCTTTGTCTGAATTGCCACCTTTGAAGGAATCTTAATATGAAAGACTTGGTCTTTATTGAAGGTCTAAAAACTCAAGCCGTGATTGGTGTCTATGAGTGGGAAAAAAAGATTCAGCAGGATTTGGTATTTGATTTAGAAATGGAACACGATAACCGTGTTCCAGCAGAGACCGATGATCTGGCTAAGACCCTAGATTACGAAGCTATCTCGAATTATATTTTGGCATTTTGTGCAGAGCGTCAGTTTGAGTTAATCGAAACCTTAGCTGAGCATTTAGTAGGCGAGTTGATTGGGCGGTTTAAGTTGAATGCTGTCACGTTAACTTTGCGTAAACCCGGCGCGGTTTCAGCGGCGCAGGCTGTCGGTGTGAAAATTCACAGAAAATCTGCTGTGACTTATTAAGAAAGTGATAGTTTGATAGAGCTATTAAGAGTTAGCTAATCAGTGGTGAAAGTGTTTTGTCTAGAGCCTCGGCGCGCACTTTTTTAAGTGCTTGCCCTAGCTCTGCACCACTTAAGCCTTGTTTGATTAATCCTGCGGCATTGATTGCTGCAATAGTGTCTCGTAGTTTTTGCCAGTCCTCAAACCTGCTATTGGTTAAGCGACTTAGAACTTCAATCAGTAATATAAATGGTTGAGGTTTTTTTATGGCATTGACGGATATTAGCCAGTTCTCCCATGAAACGGCGTTCATTGGAATGCGCTGATTCTCTAAAAAAGAGCGAGTTTGCTCTGCGAGAATTTTGAATTGGTTTGGGCTACGGATACGTTGATGTAACTGGGTCAGTTCAGTAAGTGGCGTGTTTTTACTGAGAACGGCCCAGCGCTGAGCTGGTGTTATTTCTGTTTGGCTTAAGATATTAGTCGTTACTTGATTGTCTTTCCAAATAAGTTCAGGAAAGAGTTTCTCAAGGGCGTTCGCTTCCTTCAATACGGAAAAGAAAACATCAGCATGGCAAGTGTTAAGGGCTTTTTCTAGCTCTTTCCAAATGCGTTCTGCACTTAATGTGGAGAGCTCTCCAGACGCGCTAATAGCTTGCATCAAAAGCATGGTTTCTGGCGCTATGGTAAAGCCAAAGTGATGCAAGCGCGCAGCAAAGCGGGCGACTCGTAATACACGTAGTGGGTCTTCTATAAAGGCATCTGAGACATGGCGAAATACTCGGTCGAGCAAATCTTGTTGACCATTAAAGGGGTCAATCAAGGTGCCGCTTTCATCTTTTGCGATGGCGTTGATGGTTAGATCTCGTCGTTCTAGGTCTTCTTCTAAACTGATATCTGGTGAGAAATCACAGATGAAGCCAGTGTAGCCTTCGCCTTGTTTTTTTTCTTTACGGGCAAGGGCGTATTCTTCTTTACTCTTTGGGTGCAGGAAAACAGGGAATTGTTTTCCAACTTGTTGAAACCCTCTTTCTTCAAGTTGTTCTGGTGTGGCGCCTGTGACGACCCAGTCATGGTCGATAACTGGGAGTTCAAGTAAAGCGTCTCTAACGGCGCCGCCTACGAGATAAACTTGATAAGGGAGTGTCATTTTTATCTATTTACCTGTCTCGCATTGATCAGGGAGCATTGCGCTCCATTGGCTAAAGCCGCCATTCAAAGAGTAAACTTCTTTGAAGCCCTGAGAGGCAAGGTATTCTGCTGCGCCTTTGCTGCTGTTGCCGTGATAACAGCAGACAATAACCGGTTGGCTTTTTTCCGTGCTATCAATAAAGTTTTGAACGTTGTCATTAGTAAGGTTAATAGCGTTTGTCATGTGGCTATTTTGAAAACTAACTAAATCGCGGATATCTACAATAGCGGCATTATTTTCAATGATTGGGAGAGCGTCGGCGATGTCGATACAAGTGTAAGTCATGAATTATTCCGATTTATTGTGCAAGGTGTACTGAAACGCTGTCTGTCTTCAAGGCGCAAAGCGGTTAGGCTTCCACCCCAGACGCAACCCGTATCCAGTGCGTGAATACGTTCTTTTTGGGTTTTCCCTTCTAGAGCGGCCCAGTGCCCAAAAACGATATGGCAATCTTCAGGCACTTTTGTCGGGTAGTTAAACCAAGGTGCGTAACCTTTAGTTGCTGTGTTGATACCTTCTTTTGACTCTAAATCGAGTTTACTGTTCTCGTCGCAGAATCGCATGCGAGTTAAATAGTTAGTAATAGCTCGAAGGCGGTCTAGCCCTGTCAGATCGTCGCTCCATTGATCTGGCTTATTACCATACATGGTGGCAAAAAAATCATCAACACTGTCTGATTTCAGTTTGTCTTCTACTTCTTTAGCAAGTGTTTGTGCTTTTTTTAAATCCCAACAAGGTGGAATGCCGGCATGAGTCATGACGGTATTGAGTTGCGCATCATAGTGAAACAGAGGTTGATGGCGTAACCAATCCATTAGGTCGTCACGGTCACCAGCAGTTAGTATTTCTGCGAGTGTATCGCCACGTTTTAGCTTTCCATGGCCGTGAGAGACGGCGAGCAAATGCAGGTCATGATTACCTAAAACAATCGTCGCATTATTGCCTAGTGACTTGATGAAACGTAGCGTTTCTAGAGACTCTTCACCGCGATTGATTAGATCACCAGCAAACCAAAGCTTATCTTGCTCTGGATGATAATTGATTTGCTCTAAAAGCTGTATGAGAGGCGTGAGACAGCCTTGTAAATCACCAATAACATAGGTAGCCATAAATAGCCTCAGTGAACCTGATTTGGAACGGATAAGGTGAACGGGCGGATAGGGGCTTTGAATTCGGTGCCGTCATCGGCCAGAAATTGGTAGCTGCCTTGCATGCTACCAACAACCGTTTCCATCACTGTTCCGCTGGTGTAATGAAATGATTCGCCTGGACCTAAATACGGGTATTCACCAATGACGCCGCTACCTTTCACTTCTTGAACTTGCTCGTTGCCATCAGTAATTATCCAGTGGCGGGTTTGAAGCTTGGCTGATTCAGTTCCGCAGTTGGTAATGGAAATATGATAAGCAAACACATAGCGTGACTCTGCTGGTGTTGATTGTCCTGCTAGGTATTCTGTACGAACGGAAACCACGACGTCATATTTTTGCATTTACCCTTCCTTTTTGAGGACGTAGTTGGTAATTCGAACAAAGTCTTCTACGTCTAATCTTTCTGGGCGTAGTGTTGGGTCAATGTTTAGAGCAGTGAAATCATCATTGTCTAACACGCCTTTGTAGTTATTGCGTAGGGTTTTTCGACGTTGCTGGAAGCCGATTCTTACCATGTCTTCTAACATTTTGATGTTATTGACAGGATGAGGCAGCGTTTTGTGAGGCGTCATTCTAACAATAGCTGAATCAACTTTCGGTGCTGGATCGAATGATTCAGGCCCAACAATAAAAAGTGATTCGACAGAGCAGTAATACTGCGCCATAACACTTAATCGTCCATATAGGCTGTCACCTGGACGCGCAGCCAAACGATCAACGACTTCTTTTTGCAGCATGAAGTGCATGTCTTCAATTGCATCTGCTTGGCTTAATAGGTGAAAAATAAGCGGTGTCGAAATGTTATAAGGCAGGTTACCTACAACTCGAATGGCTTGTTCTGGAGTACTTAATGACGTGAAATCAAATTTCATAGCATCAGCTTCATGAACAGTAAGCTCAGGGAAGCGAAACAGATTCACTTTTAAAATAGGAATAAGATCACGGTCAAGCTCGACAACGTCCATGCGCTCAGTAACACTGATAATGCCTTCCGTTAATGCGCCTTTACCTGGCCCAATTTCAACGATGCGCTGACCTTTTTTAGGGCCAATGCACGCCACAATACGACGAATAACACCGTGATCATGAAGGAAGTTTTGGCCGAATCTTTTTCTGGCTTTATGGGGTTGTGGTTTGCTCATTTAGAAAACTTTTTCGCGTTATTTGCCATGTTAATAGCATGTTGAATGGCCACTTTAAGGCTGCCGTTATTTGCTTTGCCTGTGCCAGCCAAGTCAATGGCTGTGCCGTGGTCGACGGATGTCCGAATAATAGGTAAGCCTAATGTAATATTGACGGCATTACCAAAACCTGAATATTTTAACACAGGTAAACCTTGATCGTGATACATAGCCAAGGCGCAGTCGGCATCATTTAAGTATTTTGGTGTAAACAAGGTGTCTGCAGGGAGTGGTCCGATTAAGTTTAGGCCTTCTTGGCGAAGTTTATTGAGGGTCGGGATAATGACGTCAATTTCTTCTCGGCCAAGGTGGCCGTCTTCACCTGCATGTGGATTTAAACCGCAGACTAAGATTTTAGGTTGTGCAATACCGAATTTTTCTTGTAGGTCTTGATTGAGTGCTTTCACTACAAGGCTGATACTTTGCTCTGTGATAGCAGAAGACACATCCTTAAGTGGTAGGTGTGTTGTTACCAACGCCACTTTCATTGCTTCTGTTGCTAGCATCATAACGACATGTGGTGACTTGCATTGAGCTTGAAAAAATTCAGTATGTCCGGAAAAGTGAATTCCGGTTTCACATAAAATACCCTTATGAACGGGTGGTGTGACAATGGCATCAAATTCTTTGTTTATACAGCCTTCGCCTGCTTTTGTTAGGGTTTCTAGTACATAGGGGGAGTTCCTAATATCCAGAGCACCGGCAATGGTTTTATTTGCCAGTTGGACCGGCAATACGCTAATTGTACCTTGCTGGTGTGTTGTGACATCTTGTGAGCTATTGAGTGTTTTAATCTCTACCGCTAGGCCTAGCGTTAGAGCTCTGTCTTCAAGTAAATCAGGATCTGCTAGGATAATTAAACGAGCAGGGAATGCCTGCTCGTTTAAAGCGCTTAAAATAATATCTGGGCCGATACCCGCAGGTTCACCAGAGGTAATGGCAATAATGGGGAGTGATTCTACCGAATTATGTGCCATTGTTTTTCTCTTAATTTTTAATATCAATAAAGGCGTCAGCTCGTAGTTCATCAAGCCAGTTGCCAAGTACTATGTCTTGTTTTTGCGCTGTTAAAGCTCGTTCAGCATTGACACGTTTTACTTTGTCACTGATGTCCGCTTCACGACGACCTTCGACTTGCAGAATGTGCCAGCCAAATTGTGTGCGGAACGGTTTACTAATGTCACCGATGTTGGTGTTTTTCATTACTTCTTCGAATTCAGGTACCATTGTCCCAGGCGTTACCCAACCTAAATCACCACCTTGTAGCGTAGAGCCTTGATCTTCACTGTATTCTTTTGCTAGTTGAGTGAAGTCAGCCCCATTTTCTAATTTGCTGTAAATTTCATCAGCAAGAACTTTTGTTTGTTCCATGTTACGGATTTCATTAGCGCGAACTAGGATGTGTCGAGTTTTAGTTTGTTGCTGTAGCGTTACATCTGGTGAACGCTTTTCTATCACCCACAATAAATGGAAACCTGCATTACTTTGCAATGGGCCAATAAGTGGGCCTTTTTCCGTTTCGAGAGCTCGTACAAATAATGGTGGTAGTTGGTTTAATGGGCGCCAGCCTAAGTCTCCGCCTTCTATGGCAAATTGACCGTCTGAGTTTTCAATGGCCTGCTGAACAAAGTCATCCTCTGAGTTTATTTTTCCAGCAATGGTTTTAATTTTGGCAGCGGCTTCTTCAGGGTTGCTTGCTCTAATAATTAGATGGCGCAGATGTACTTGCTCTTTTTCTTTGGTGATGCTGGTGTCTGAGCTGAGGTAGTCGTTAATTTCTTGATCTGAAATAGCGATACGTTTTTTAACGATTTCGCGTTTTATGTTGTTGATAAGAATTTCTTGCTCAATCTGCTCGCGGTAGCGATCATAATTTATGCCTTTGCTAGCAAGAACATTTTTCAAACCTTGTAAGTCTAAATTCATGTTTTTTGCGACACCAAGGATGGCATTATCTACCTCTGAGCTAGATGCGCGCATACCGACTTTGCGGGCATAGTTGACTTGTAATGCTTCATCAATCATTTGGTTCTGGATTTGACGATGAATATTATCTGTCATTACTCCGCCTGGAACGCGGTCTTTTACGATTTGAAAGCGGCTCACAATGTCACTTTCCAAAATGGGTTTAGAATCAACGATAGCCGAAATGCCATCAATTTTTGTTGGTGCTGCGTGCAGTGTTTGTAGCGGCATTAAAGCCAATAGAATGTAACAGAAAAAAGAAAACAACTTCATGATTAATATCCAACTTTTCCTTGGTTCCAATAGCTGTCAGCAATATTGTTGGCTTCGGTGTTAGCGCCGCCAGAACTGCTTAAGCTACGTAAAATAAATTGTAAAAAGACGCCTCTATCAAACTCATTGTCATTGTTGAGCCAATGTTGATAGCTCATCGAAACCTTGATACAGCAGTTTTCATAGCCTACCCCTGCAATTTCTTTAGTGCCATCCTCTCTTAAGAAATCATAGGTATATTGTGTATACATGGACCAATTTTGATTGATCGGCAAAATAGTTCCTATGCTTGCTTGTTTGGCATCATCATCCGGGTCTGTGTTATTGATTGAGTACAAATAGCTTAGGTTTATTTTTATGTCATCAACTGGCTCTAAAGACGCGATAAGCTGAGCTAAGTTTACCTCGCTATCGTCTAGGTTGTAATTCAAATTACCCGTTAGACTGTAGCGGTTGCCATTATAATTAGCTGATGTCAGTAGATCGCTTCGTTTTGCGTCATCAATGGCGGTATTTTTATCCGTTGTCCCTTCAATACCAACATAACGGTCTTCTAAATAGAAGATCTGACCTGCTTTGAATGCCCATTTTTCATTATTGTTTTCATCATATAGACGACTTTCTAAACCAAGAGTGACTTGTTCTGTATCACCAATGCGATCATTGCCGTTAAATCGGCTATGACTAAAGGCTTGAGAGTAGGTCATAGTCGGTTCGCTGGCATCAAAATCAGGAATCTGATTTTGTGATTCGAATGGTGAGTTCAAATAACTTAAACGAGGCTCAAGTGTTTGGCGCCATACTGTTTGATTATTCAGAAAGTTACGTTCAAATAGTAATGATGAATCTACATAGCTGGTGATATGCCCAACAGAGGTGTTGCTATCAGAGTCTGATGTATAGTCATGAAGATCGTAATCTCTATATTGAGCTAAAATACCTGGCGTTAAGCTTCCCCAGTCACTGCCTAGGTCAAGTTTGATGTCCTGATTAAGAGCGATACGTTGTCCGTCAAAGTTGTCTTCGGCTGGGTCATAAAAGTCTGTGTATTGAGCATCAATTTTATAATCCAAGAAGGATGTTGCTATACGATAAGAACTGTCTATACGAGGCAACCATTCAAATGGTTCGTCTTCTGTATCATCAGGTGTTTGATAAGTTAAGTAAGTCACCTTGTTAAGAAAGTTACCATTGTTAAAGGCAAAGTACAGACTGCGTTCGTAATGGTCTTTTTCTGCTATCGACGTGCTGTTTGCTTCTGGGTATTTATCTTTTGTTGGATTGTCTTCTAATAAAAAGCCAGCGCTAAAGGACTGATTAAACTTTTGCGTGGATTTTAATTTTAAGAGAGTCTGTTCGCCTTCATCGTTGTCAGAAAAAGTAGATTGCTCGTAAGTTGTTTCCCCATAAGGGCTTAAATGACGGAGTTCTAAGTCAATCCCTTCGCCTTTTTCTTGGATAAAATGCGGCGTAATGGTCGCATCGTAGTTTGGGGCAATATTCCAGTAAAAGGGTGTCGAAACACTCAGTCCATCTGATCCGGAATAGCTAAAAGTAGGAAAGAGAAGACCGGTTTGACGAGCATTGTCTATTGGGAATCTTAACCAAGGAAAATAGAAAACAGGTATGTCAGCAATACGCACCTGTACGTGCTTTGCTGTACCGAAGCCACTTTTTGTGTCTAGCTTTATTGAGCTGCCATATAGCTTCCAGCTTTCTTGGTTTGGTTCACAAGTAGTAAAAAAGCCTTCCTCAATAAAGACGACTCCGTCTTGATTGCGAGATAAGGATTTAGCTTCGCCGCGCGCACCTGTTTCGTGGCTAAGGAATTTGGCATCTTTGAATACTGTTGGTGCATCACCGCTGTTCGCGATATAACCCGTTGAGCTGCGGATGAGCTGATTTTCACTTCGCAAGGTGACATTGCCCTCAGCGAGATAATAATCATCTGGAATGCCTTCTATGCTATCCGCGGACAAGGTAGATTTAGGCTGAATGATTTCAGCCGCACCTTGAAGGTGAATGACACCGTTCTCGTCACGAACGATGAGGTCAGCGGTGAGATTAGTTCCCTCTGTATCTGTCGCTGTCCAGCTGCTAATGTATGAGCCCTGACAATATCGACTTAGCTGTGCTTTCTGCTCAGTCGTCAGGGATTCTTTGGGCGTCCAGTCCCATTGATCAACTTGCGCTTGCGCAAGAGGCAATATGAAAAGACTTTGAAAAAATAAGGCGTAGGTGCGTAAATGCTTAACCATGCAGGGTATACTTGCCACCAAAAATTATTGTCCTAAATCGGATACTGCCCTTAAGCGGTTCCACGTAATAAGACAAATGATAATCTAAGCAGGCCCATAGGGGCTACCGATTCTGGAGAAATATCTTTATGTGGAAAATTGTTTGCGCGATTTTGGGCTATATTTTAGCTGGTTTTTTAGGCGCTTTGTTGGGGTTCATTGTCGGCGGAGTCGTAGATAGGGCGCAGACTGGCGGCGCTTTCAGCGGTATTCGTGGTCGTGCCGATATGCGCCTTCAGCAAGAAACTTTTTTTCGAACATTATTTCTTTTAATGGGGCGTTTGGCCAAATCTGATGGCCAAGTATCGGAAGCAGAGATCCAATTAGCGCAATCTGTGATGCAGCGATTGCGTTTATCGCCAGCAGCTCAAGAGCAAGCGAAGCAATTGTTTAACGAAGGTAAATCTGACAATTTTGACTTGGCGTCTGTTTTAAATAATTTTAAACAGGTTGTAGGTCCTGGGGATTTAACGCGAACTTTATTGGAAGTGTTGCTGGTATCTGCTTATGCAGATGGTCACTTTAGCGTTGAAGAAAAGTCATTTGTGTCTCAGGTCTGTGCATATCTTGGTGTGTCTGTGGCAGAGTTTGAGGCTTTGCATATTCAAGTTAAGCAGCAAGCGCATTTTAGACAAGGTTACCAATCTTCTTCTGATTATTCTTCTAACAATGCGGGTTCAAAAGACTTATTGAAGGCTGCATATGAAGCGCTAGGTGTTACGCCAGAGATGAGCGATGCTGATATTAAAAAGGCCTATCGACGCCTTATGAGCAAAAATCATCCCGATAAATTAAGTTCACAAGGTTTACCGGATGAAATGATTGAGTTGGCTAAAGAGCGCACACAAGAAATTCAGTCTGCTTACGAAATGGTAAAAAATGCTCGTAAATAGTAACTTAAGTTAATATCTAATTGTTCACAGGGCTTTCATAGAAAAGCCCTTTTTTTGCGCTTGGTAATGACTTTCGTTGGTTTATTTGGCTGGTATTTTGCTTTAAAAAGCCACGAACTCGTTGAATTAGTAATTGTTTGCTGTTTTTTCCTGTGACTCTATCTGGCAGGGCGTCTATTTGAGTGAAGTCGCCAATTTTATCCTCTCTTTGGTTGGCTGCTTGTTTACGCCACAGCGCAAACTGATCGTTTCCTGTCTTATTGACATAATAATCTAGGATAGGCTGGGTAACTTGGCGAATCTGTTGTGCCACTTCGTAATCTGATAGGTTCGGTGGGGATTCTATATCGATAAGAGCTAAAGCCTCACCTGAGCTCGGATTGGCTGCTAAAAAACTTAGAGCATAACTAGCTCCTGTTCCGTAACCAAGAAAAGTGAATTGTTCGACTCCTTGGTTTTTTGCATAATCGATAGTGGACTGTATGCGAGCGAAAACTATAGATTGGTTAGGAAGTCCTATAGGTGATTGAGTATTGTTTGTTGGCGGTGTAGCTATTTTTACTGGCTCCGCACGTTTGACAATGTCAGGTATTTCGATAGATAACGTGCACCAACTATATTCCGGCATAGCATCTCGTAATGGTGCAATGGCATCTGGCCAGTCAGGGTGTTCGTTATCTGAATGCAGCATGATCACACAGCCTTGGGTTGAGCTGGTGAGTGATGGTCGATAAAGCGTTAGAAAAGATTCACCACTGGCTTCTAGGTTTTGGATTTGGTGTTCTAAGCGTCTTATCGTTAATGAGGTTTTTAGCGCGTCAATCCGAGATGCCTGTGGTTTTGGAATGATGTACTCTTTAGTGCTTTCTGCTGGCGTAGTTTGTTGCGGAGTGGGTGTGCTGCTAGGCGCTGCTTGGGATTCTTCTGCGAAAAGATGGGCGTTTATGCCTAAGCAAAGAAGTGCAATGATAGCGTGACGCAGTGCAGTAATTTTCTTCATTGTTTTCAATACTTCTTCTAAAGGCCTTGTTAAAATACGGTCTAAATTTTCACTATGAGACCTTTATTGTGTCACTGCTGGAGTCAGATATGAATGATTTTATCATTGCCCCTTCGATCCTTTCTGCCGATTTTGCTCGACTAGGTGAAGAGGTCGACAATG
Source organism: Marinomonas lutimaris (assembly GCF_019426345.1). GTDB lineage: Bacteria > Pseudomonadota > Gammaproteobacteria > Pseudomonadales > Marinomonadaceae > Marinomonas > Marinomonas lutimaris. Next base: position 14,236 of record NZ_JAHLLW010000010.1, on the reverse strand, counting down.
TCTTGAAGGCCGGAGCCGACATCATACACTTTGATGTGATGGATAATCATTATGTTCCTAATTTAACGATTGGTCCTATGGTCTGTAAAGCATTACGCAAACATGGCGTGACTGCTGATATTGATGTTCATCTTATGGTGAAACCAGTAGATCGTATGATTGGTGACTTTATTGAAGCAGGTGCTTCTATGATTACTTTTCATCCAGAGGGCAGTGAGCATATTGATCGCTCTTTGCAAATGATTCGAGATGGTGGTTGTAAAGCCGGTTTGGTATTCAATCCTGCAACCTCTCTTGAGCATTTAAAATATGTGATGGATAAAATCGATATGGTCTTGATAATGTCGGTAAACCCAGGCTTTGGTGGTCAATCTTTTATTCCTGGTACTTTAGATAAGTTACGTGAAGCTCGAGCCTTGATTGATGCCAGTGGTTATGACATTCGTCTTGAAGTCGATGGCGGTGTGAGTGAAAAGAACATTGCTGAAATTGCACGTGCTGGCGCGGATACCTTTGTGGCTGGTTCTGCGATTTTTGGTAAAGACAATTACAAAGCCGTTATCGATGCGATGCGTAAAGAATTGGCGAGTATACGTTAATGAAAACGCCTAGCTATTTTTCAAAGTGGTTTGATGGTTGGCCTGAGTTAGTTTGCTTGGATCTTGATGGCACGCTAGTTGATAGTGTTCCTGATATTGCAGGTGCCGTAGACGCTTTCTTAGCTGAACTTGGTGCGCCGCTTGCGGGCGAGGAACTTGTTCGTGGTTGGGTTGGCTTTGGTTCGGCTAAATTGATTGAGCAAGCGCTTGAGTGGGCTAAGATTGATTCAGCTAAGCATGAAGAAGCGTATCGCATTTTCTTGACGCATTACCGTGCGCACTTGACCGATGGCACGACGCTTTATCCAAATGTGAAAGCCTTACTGAAAGCCTTTAAGCATAACGGTGTGCCCGTGGCTCTGATTACCAATAAGCCAAGTGTGTTTGTGAAACCCATGCTAGATCATTTTGAGCTGACCGAACAGTTTGGTTGGTTGTTAGGTGGTGACACGCTAGAGGAGAAAAAACCATCTGCTATGCCTTTGTTGCATTGTAGTGAGTCTATCGAAGCCTTACCTGAAAATTGCCTGATGATCGGTGACTCGATTACCGATTTTAAAGCGGCAAACAATGCTGGTTTCAAATGTGCATTGGTTACCTATGGTTACAACCAAGGTATTGATCTTGCGGGGCTAGGTGCTGATGCAATAATTGATGATTTAGCTGAGCTGTTAGTCTGATTTTATTGATTGTGAGATAAAGCTAAAAGGCCAGACTGTTTCTAGTTTGGCCTTTTTTTGTGTTTGAAATTTAGTGTTTTAAACGTTATGAATTACTTTAGTTCTGTTCTCTCGGAGATGACTCTTTCTGAGGTTGCTCTTTTGTAAGCAGCTCAGATGAGTTGGCCTGCTCTGACACTAGAGTCATTTGGCTATCATTTGCCATATGAACCGTATGGGTTGGGAAAGCAACTTCCGCATCGTGCGACTCAATAATTTGCATGGCTTTGAATAGCACATCTTGTTTGACGTTGTGGTAAGTCCGCCAGTCTACGGTTTTTGTGTAGGCATAAATAAAGAAGTCTAAAGAGGATGGGCCGAACTGATTAAAGTTCACCATGTAGGTTTCGTTTGTGTCCAAATCTTCATGATTGGCAACCATGTCTTTTATATCTGCCAGAATCGTTGGTAGCAGGCTAAAGTCACGATAGCGTACCCCAATGGTTTCATTAATACGTCGATGGGTCATGCGTGATGGGTTTTCAACTGAAATCAACGAAAAAGTAGAGTTAGGAACATACAAGGGGCGTTTTTCAAAAGTGCGAATGCGGGTTTGTCGCCAGCCAATATGTTCAACCGTACCTTCAATGTTTTGATCTGGAGAGCGAATCCAATCGCCAATCGCAAACGGGCGATCTAAATACACCATTAAACCACCAAAAAAATTGGCCAGTAAGTCTTTAGCTGCAAAACCGACGGCAATACCACCGATGCCGCCAAATGCCAATACGCCGGAAATGCTGTAACCCAGGGTTTGTAAAATAACCAATACGGAAGTGATGATAACGGATGCACGTAGTAATTTACTGATTGCGCTGGCTGTTGTGTAATCTACATTGGTGGATATTTTACTAGAGCTTGTTAAGGTTCTTTCACTTTCGGATATGCAGCGTAATACAAACCAAGTCAGGATAGCGATAACTCCAACTTCACGTATTGCATGAACAAGTGACAAAAAATTGGGGTCGACTTCTGATCCAGAGATTTCTGCCGCAATGCTCAAGCCAGCTAACCAGATAAATACTCCAACAGGTTTTTGGGCGGCGTGAATTAAGACATTGTCCCAAGGGGTTTTGGTTTTTTCGAGTTGTTTGTCTATGCGCATTAATATGCGAGTGGCAATAAAATTAACGATAAGTGTACCGAGTACAACTAAAAAAACTCGGACAACCCAGTGCATTTTAGTGTCGCCCAAGCCCAAATATACTTGCATTGTTTCCCAATTCATTATGCTTACTCTATCTCTTTGTTAAGTTCGTGAATGGCTCTGATTAGAGGTTAGATCTATAGTGTTACGCTAAATAAGTAATAATGTTCCTAATCCTAAGAAAGCAACGAAACCAGCAATATCGGTTACAGTGGTTAAAATGACGGACCCAGAGAGCGCCGGATCAATACGTAACTTATCAAGCAATACGGGTATTAGAACGCCAGACAGGGCTGCCATTATAATATTAACGATAATGGCTAAGCCGATTACCATGCCAAGCATTGGGCTTTCGAACCACCATAAAGTGACGACGCCAATGACAATGGCCCATAAAATACCGTTTAATCCACCGACTTTTAGCTCTTTTGATAAAAGTGATTTTAAGTTGCTGCGAGTGATTTGTCCTAGAGCTAAGCCTCGTACAATCAGGGTTAATGTTTGACTACCAGCAATACCGCCCATGGAGGCAACAACAGGCATTAATACCGCTAGTGCAACGACTTGCTGAAGCGTGGCTTCAAACAGACCAATAAACGCCGAGGCTAAAAAAGCCGTCAGTAAATTTATGCCAAGCCAAATGCCACGTGTTGCTGCACTGCGCTTTACGGGGGCAAATAGATCGGATTCTTCGTTTAGACCTGCGGTCGACATCTGCTGTGCTTCATGCTCTAAGCGCCATGTTTCCATAGCAAGTCCCGCATGGAAACGACCTAGTAAGATTTGATTGTCATCTACGACAGGGAGTGCTGAGAGATAAGAGCGTTCTAGTTGCTCAGCAGCTTTTGTTAGTTCAGTATCGGCGCGGATAAAGGTGCAATCTTCATCTATTAGGCTCGAAATGGGTTCATGGCCTTGTGCTTTAAAAAGCTTATCAAATTTTACACAACCGACCCAGCGGCCAGTTCTGTTTACTAGATAGATCATGTCTGTGTAATCTGGCGTACTTTTTTTCAAGAGTCTCATTACTTCAGATGTGCGAATAGACTGTGATGCAATTAATAACTCGTGATCAATCCAGCGGCCGACAACGTCATCATCGTAAACAATACCTTGTTGATAGTATTCGCGCTGCTTGTTGTCCATTTGCTTTAAAGCAATGTCGACAAGGCGGTCAGGTAATGAGTCCGTTATTTCGAGTAGGTCTTCGGCGTCGACATCAGTGAATAAGGTTTCAATCTCTGAGTCATCTAGCTCTTTTAATAGTAACTGGCGGGATTCCCCGCGCATTTCAACCAAGATGTCTAGGCGATTGGCTTGCTTGATATTGGCCCATGCTTGTCGTCGTTGGGCAAGCGGAATGGATTCAAGCGCTAATGCCACATCATCTGGTGTTAATTCTGAAATGGCCTTGTTAACGGACTCAGGAGAGTGCTCGTCATGAATGAGGGTTTCGATGAGGGCGGCGACTTGGCTATGCACTGGGCATCCTTAAAACACTGAATGATGGCGGTAAAGATAACATGCTTTCTAGTGTGCGGTATAACCTCTTGCATATCAAACAAGGCTTTGTTTTTACACGATATTATTTAAAACCTTCCAAAATGCTGAAAATATGAAATCCAAATAATTGAGTTAGTTGATGAAGATGTTAGCCAGTAGCGTGTGCTATTTAAGCTTTATCTGGTTTTAGGGTTGTAAGGACTGGCGAGACAGGGACTTCCTGACAGTGTAGAATTTAGCGCACTTTAAACTTCGGTTTTATTGTTTGTTTGTCGGTGTATTTAGTTTTTGATGTCAGTTTCTGAGGATTGTGACATTAGTTTAGGTCAACATTGTTTTATAGGCGCGCCTCTTCTTTATGTTATTGATGATCGATAATTATGACTCTTTTACTTACAATCTTGTTCAGTATTTTCGTGAGTTGGGTGCGGATGTGCAGGTTTATCGTAACGATGAAATTAGTCTTAAAGACATTGAACTGCTTGCTCCTTCTCATTTGGTTATTTCGCCAGGGCCTTGTACGCCAAATGAAGCGGGTATTTCTTTGGCTGCAATCGCGGCATTCGCTGGAAAAATTCCAATATTGGGTATTTGCTTAGGCCATCAAAGTATTGGTCAGGTCTTTGGTGGTGAGGTAATTCGTGCTAAAAGTGTCATGCATGGTAAAACATCGTTGATTTACCACCAAAATACTTCTGTGTTTTCTGGTTTGCCAAATCCACAGATCGCGACACGCTACCATTCTTTAGTTGTTTCTGCAGACTCATTACCAGATTGCCTAGAGGTGACCGCTTGGAGTCAAAATGCAGGAGGCGATAGAGAGGAAATTATGGGGATTCGACATAAAACGCTTGCCGTTGAAGGGGTGCAGTTTCATCCTGAGTCAATTCTGACCGAAGCAGGCCATGCCTTATTGGCCAATTTCTTAACAAGATAGTTTTAATACAATAGGAGAGGCTGGTGGATATTCAAAAAGCGATTGCTACCGTTGTTGAGCGCCAAGATTTAAGCGGCGACGAGATGCGAATAGTGATGAATGACATCATGACGGGAAAAGCCACACCAGCACAGATAGGCGGTTTTTTAATTGGCCTGAGAATGAAAGGTGAAACTGTCGAAGAAATTACGGCAGCGGCGCAAGTAATGCGAGAATTATCGAGCAAAGTACACTTGGATCTTGAGCACGTGGTTGACACCTGTGGTACTGGTGGCGATGGCGGAAACTTGTTTAACGTATCGACAGCGTCTGCGTTTGTTGTTGCTTCTGCGGGCGGCAAGGTTGCTAAGCATGGTGGTCGCTCTGTGTCTTCAAAGTCTGGTAGTGCTGATGTGCTGGAGCAAGCAGGGATTTATCTTGGTCTTGATGCAGTACAGGTTTGCCGTTGTGTTGAAGAGATTGGCTTAGGCTTTATGTTTGCACCGAACCACCATTCTGCGATGAAGTATGCAGTCGGTCCTCGAAAAGAAATGGCAACACGCACTATTTTTAACTTGCTTGGCCCATTGACCAACCCTGCTAATGCAAAATGTCAGGTGATGGGGGTTTTTCATCAGAAGTGGGTTCGTCCTATTGCTGAGGTGTTAAAAGCCCTGGGCAGTGAGCATGTGATGGTAGTTCATTCTGAAGATGGCTTGGATGAAATTAGTATTGCTGCGCCAACTTATGTGGCGGAGTTAAAGGATGGGGAAATCTCAGAATACAAAATATCTCCTGAAGATTTCGGTATTCCATTGCAATCTATTGATACTATTCAAGCAACAGATGCGACAGAAAGCCTTGCTTTAGTCAAAATGGCATTGGATGGTAAAGGTAAAATAAACCCAGCTAGGGACATTGTTGCCTTAAATGCTGGTGCAGCAATTTATGTTTCAGGTATTGCTGATACCTTAGCTGAAGGTGTGAATATTGCGGAAGACGTGATTGGTGGTGGTACGGCCAAAGTTAAGATGTCTGAATTAGCCAGTTTCACGCGTTGTTTTATGAGTCCTGACTCACTGTAATGATAGGAGCAGTAGCCTAATGCAAATAGAAACACCGACAATTTTAAAGAAAATTGTAGCTCGAAAGTATGAAGAGATTACTGAGCGCAAATCTCATACACCGTATGGCAACTTAGAGGTCGCCGCATCTGTGGCGAATGTTCATAACGCTCCTCGCGGTTTTGCTCATGCGTTAAGGCATCAAATAGCCATCGGTAAATCTGGTGTTATTGCTGAAATTAAGCAAGCCTCGCCTAGTAAAGGGATTATACGCGATCCATTTATTCCTGCAGATATTGCCCGTTCCTATGAAAGATCCGGTGCCGCTTGTTTGTCAGTTCTAACAGACAGTGATTTCTTTAAAGGCCATGAAGATTATTTGGTTGAAGCGCGCTCGGCTAGTAAGTTGCCGGTGATTCGCAAGGACTTTATTGTCGATGAATATCAGGTGCTTGAAGCTAGAGCAATAGGTGCAGACTGTGTTTTATTGATTGCAGCGTGTCTAAGTGGTGAAAAATTGCGAGAGTTGGATCAAATGGCTCGTGATCTTGGTATGGATGTTTTGGTAGAGGTGCATAATCGCCCAGAGTTAGAGTTGGCTTTGGAGTACACACAGACCGAACTGCTTGGGATTAACAACCGTGATCTTCATACCTTTGAGCTTAGTTTAGATCATACGTTTGAATTGATGGGGAGTGTGCCTTCCAATCGCTTGATTGTTACTGAGAGTGGAATTCATACTCGTGATGATGTGGCCTTGATGAGACAAAATGGTATTCATGCATTTTTAGTTGGCGAAGCTTTTATGCGCGCTGATGATCCAGGTGAAAAATTGGCTGAGCTATTTCAGTCGTAGTGATAATAGCTTCAGCTATAGCAGAATTAAGTAAGGTGGGAATATGAAGACGAATGTTAGTTGGCAAGAAGATGTGCATTTTACTGCTGAAACAGGCTCTGGTTTTAGGGTAGAAATCGACGGTAATCAGCTTGCTGGGCCAAGACCAATGGAACTTATACTTGCAGGGTTGGGCGGTTGTACTTCTTATGATGTGGTTGGAATTTTAAAAAAATCCCGTCAAGATGTTGTTTCTTGTGTTGCTCAAATTGATGCTGATCGAGCTGATGCTGTTCCTGCCGTATTTACTGAAATTCGTGTGCACTTTGTCGTTACGGGCCGTAATCTAAAAGAAAGTGTTGTTGCTCGGGCTGTTAAATTGTCTGCAGAAGAGTATTGCTCAGCGTCTCTAATGTTAGAGCGAGGCGGTGTGAAAATTGTTCACAGCTTTGAAGTTATTGAAGCTGAATAGGATATTGCTTGATAAGAGTGTTTTAAAAAAAGAGCCGAGAGGTTCTTTTTTTTGATTTTTTCTGTTGGGCTTGAGGTATTGGTGTCCCCACCAGGACTCGAACCTGGAATAGCTGCTTAGGAGGCGGCCGGTATATCCTGTTTACCTATGAGGACGTATTGCAAGGAGAGATTTATACATTAATTACGATAAAAATACAAATGGCAGCTAAGTATGATGTTGATTCTTATGGTTTTTTAAGCTCTGCCTAGTGTGTGCTTACTGCTTATTGGTCGTGTAGAGCCTCTGGCGGTATAAACTTTGTTTTTACTGCTATGGCCTTGGAGTAGTTCGAAAAGGTGCTTATTACGCTTTTGTAACGTGTTGAGAATTCGAGCGTTTGTGTTGTTTTGTGTTTTACATTTTTTTAGCAGTGCTTCACACTCTTGCATTAATAGGCGAACCTTGTCCATAGAGCTGTCTTGAAGGCTAAGCCAGTTTTTGAATTCTTCTTCGGTAGGTTTTTTTCTGTCGATGATGTCAAATTTAATGAGAATGTTAACTCTTTTCTCGTTAAGTTGATTCATTTCATCAAGAAGGGTTTGTTTTTGCTCTGATAGGCTAACAATAAGTTCGGTATCTAATTCACCATAAGCTAAACGTTCTTCATCAAGAAGCGAAGAGAGTCTTTCTAAAATCTCTTTGCTTCTGATAAATATTGGTACGATAGGAATCATAAGACAAACCGTTTACAGACTGTATAGAGGTAACAGTCTAGAATAGCGAATCCATAGAAGCCATATTATTCGCTAACTTCTGTGTGTCTATTTTGTATTCGCCAGCTGCAATAGCGCTTTTAATTTGTTCTACTTTATCCATATCGACATCAGGCAGGTTGTTAATTTTAGACTGCTGACTTTGTAGCGTTTGCGCAGTTCCGCTTAATTTGACTGTGTCTTCTGCTAACGTGCCGCCACTTTGAACTGTACTTTGTTTCTCCGTTGCACTACTTGTTGCATCGTCTTTTTGCGATCGTTCGCTTTTGTTGATCGTGCTCTGGTTTGATAGACCTGTAAAATGTATTGCCATTGGGTTTTCCGCCCTTTAATGATTTGCCTGTCTATGTTGTCGGCTGGGTCTATAAGAACTTTAATTAAAAGCCCCAAAAAAGAGTATTTATTTGTTGCCGATCAGTCTGTACTCAATAGTTTACAAGAACCTCACTGTCAGTTACAACTTTGGCGTATATAATTCGTTCAGAACTTGTGTTTTTGACTCGGATTTGTTGACCCTTAACACCATTTTCTAAAGCAACACCGTTCATTCGGACTATAATAGTGCCACTGCTTGCTGTTATTAGTACTGAATCGCCTTTTTTAACTAAGGTCGGCTGATTAGTTAGATCGTCAGTGATAACTGTGTTTATACGTAAGTTTCGTGAAGCAATTAGGCCATAAGGTGGGGATCTTTTGGTATAAACGTGTCCTCTTAGGTTGGATATGTCAACTTCGCCTACATCAGTGTTTGATTTACTGATGACTTGGCCTCTATTTATCGGGGTGATGGTCTTTATTGCTGGAATCATTATTGACTGTGTTACTGGTACGTAGGATTTCCAGGTCGGTGAGTCACAGCTGACTTCATAGTTTGTGCGTTTGGTGGCGTCTGGTCTTTGATTGTTGATCTGAATGGATTTGTCTTCGCAATCAGGTAGGTAATTGAGAGCTGCGAGATTATTTAATGTTATGTTGATAGTGGCGTCAGGGTATATTTCTGATAACCGAGGGATTTCTACTTGATTGATGTAGTGATTAATTTGTTCTTCAGTCGTTGTGGCAAATGTGAAGCCAGCTTGGAAACAAATGAAGGCTATGCTTAGCCTTATGATTCGCATGATTTGTTCTCTTTGTTTATTATTACGTTATAAATAAGATAGTTAGTAAAAAATTTGAATTCACTTTATCATTGGATGATACATTTTAACAATTTTGAGGTGATACCTCAGTATAATGTTTACACATTTTGGAGGCGTTTATGGCTGGAGTTCTGGATACTGTTAACCAACGTACACAGCTCGTAGGAGAAAATCGACTTGAATTGCTGCTGTTTCGCTTAAATGGCAAGCAAATTTATGGCATTAACGTTTTTAAAGTGAAAGAAGTGTTGCAGTGTCCTAAATTAACTACCATGCCTCATAGCTCTCCTGTGGTTCGAGGTGTTGCTCATATTCGTGGCGGTACTATTCCTATTTTAGATTTGGGGTTGGCTACGGGCGCGAGCCCAATTGAAAATATCAGTCAGTGTTTTGTGATTATCACGGAATACAATCGTCGAATTCAGGGTTTCTTAGTGCGAGGTGTAGAGCGCATTGTAAACATGAATTGGAGTGATATTCAGCCGCCTCCAAAAGGTTTGTCGAATGATAATTACCTAACGGCCGTTTGTCAGGTTGATAAAGAAATGGTTGAGATTATTGATGTTGAGCAGATTTTATCTGAAGTTGCTCCTACTCGTCAGGATATTTCTGAAGGTATTGTTAATGCTGGCGTGACAGAAAATGCGCAAAAACATCATATCCTTATCGTAGACGACTCTTCGGTTGCGCGTAAACAGATTAAGCGTTGTATGGAGCAGGTTGGTTTTGCTACGACAGTTTTATGTGATGGTCGTGAGGCGCTTACTTATCTTCAAAATATGGTTGCAGAAGGCAAGGATGTGACGAAAGAATTCTCAATGGTCATATCTGATATAGAGATGCCAGAGATGGATGGTTATACGCTAACGACTGCGATCCGTAACGATAGTCGTCTGCAAGACCTATTTATTCTTCTTCATACCTCTTTGAGTGGTGTGTTTAACGAAGCGATGGTTAAAAAAGTGGGAGCTGATGGCTTTTTAGCGAAGTTCCAGCCTGATGAATTGGCTCGATTGGCGATAGAAACAGTGCAGGTGCAATCAGAGTAATGTTTAGGCTCTCACTATTTGCCTTTATTTATTGAACCTGACACTTATGGAGTTTTAATGCTCAGTAGTACAAATGCAATTACACCTAATGGTTATATCAGGTTCAGAGATTACCTGCAGAAAGTATGCGGGATCTCACTGAGTGATAACAAGCAATATTTGGTTGCCAGTCGGCTAGGGAAAATCTTAGAAAGGGAAGGTTTTTCTAAGATCGAGCAGCTAGTGGATGCTTTGGAGCGATTGGGCGGGTCTAAGCTAAAAGAAGAAGTCATTAATGCAATGACAACTAACGAGACGCTTTGGTTTAGAGATACTCATCCTTTTACTATTCTAAAAGACAAAGTATTGCCTGAAATGACTGCGGGGCCTTTAAGAATTTGGTCTGCAGCGTCTTCGACAGGTCAAGAGCCTTATTCTATTAGTATGGTTATAGAAGAATTTAAGTCGTCTCGACCTGGTGTTTTGAAGGCGGGTGAGAAAATAATAGCGACAGATATTTGTACTAATATTTTGCAGCATGCTAAGCAGGGTGAGTATGACAGTTTAGCTATTGCTCGAGGTCTTGGTGCAGATTTACAGCGTCGTTACTTTGACAAAGTGAACGAATTAACTTGGAAAATTAAGCCCCATTTGGGTGCTCGAGTTGAGTTTAAGTACTTGAATCTTATCGAATCATTTTCTATGTTAGGTAAGTTTGATGTGATCTTCTGCCGGAATGTTCTAATTTATTTTACTGTTGATCTTAAGTTGGACATTTTGAAAAGAATGCATGCCTCTCTGAAGCCTGGAGGTTATTTATTTCTTGGTGGGTCTGAGGCGTTGAGCGGTTTATCTGATTATTTTGAGATTGTTCAATGTCACCCAGGTATTGTCTACAAGGCTAAATCTCTATAGAGATCTTGCTTTGTTGTTGAGGAGCCTGTCTAGCGTGCATAGATGGGCTTTTTTGTAACTGCTGATTTGTTCTTTGATGAAGTTGTAGGTAGGGTTTTATCAAAAAAGCTGATATTGACTAAGTCTTGGTTTCACATGTTTAACGATATAGGGTGTTGCATAATCAGCGAGTTGGTTGCGCTGATTATGCAAAGAAGTATCGAATGTGGTTTACTCTTTTAGAGAGGCGAATTTTTGTGCGAACGATGGCGAGTGTGAGTTTGCTAGTGTGGCAACCACTTGTTTTGCATACGGTAAATAATTTTTCAAATCATTTTTAGGCATCGGATCATCATTCGGTAGCTTCACTGTAACTGGGTTCTTGTGAGTTCCATTAATTCTGAACTCGTAATGTAGATGTGGGCCTGTTGCCCAGCCGGTTTGTCCTACATAAGCAATAATGTCTCCTTGCTTGGTTCTCGCTCCGCGTTTGGTGCCTTTCGCAAAACCCTTTAAGTGTGCGTACAGGGTTTGATAGCCTTTGCCGTGATCTATGATAACAACGTTGCCATAGCCGTTTTGTTTGCCGGCAAAGGATATTTTTCCATCGCCTGCGGCTTTGACTGGAGTGCCGCTTGCGGCAGCGTAATCTACGCCTCGATGTGGTCGGCTAGTTTTAAATATAGGGTGTAGTCTATTAGGGTTGAACTTTGATGAGATTCTTGTGAAATCTACAGGTGTGCGTATAAAAGCTTTTCTCATAGCGAGACCGTCTGGGGTGTAGTAGTTAGCTCCTTTTTCAGTTTTGTATCTAATGGCCTGATAGGTCCGGCCATTATTGATAAACTGAGCAGCTATTATGTTGCCGTGTCCTATTTTTTCACCATCAAGAAATTTTTCTTCGTACAGAATGCTTAAGCTGTCTCCTTTTCGTATATCCAGAGCGAAGTCTATATCCCAGCCGAATATGTTTGCGAGCTCTATTAAGAGAGGTTGATCTATTCCTGATCTTAGTCCATCGACAAATAAGGAGTTATTGATTTCTGCTTCTTTGTAAGCTTGGACAATTTCTGGTGTTCTGGAGGTTTCTGTTCTATTGAATTTCTCATCATTTCGTTCAAAAGTTACGCTATCTAAGCGGTTGAGAACAAGTGTTAACTGAGTAAGCTCTCCAGATGCTTCATTAGTTGTGAAGTTGATTGTTTGTCCTGGCCTCATTTGCAGTAAGGTTTTTTGCTTTTTGTCAGCTAGAGATACTTTATATATGTCTTGTGCTGATATGCCTTCGTTTGCTAATAGTTTTGATAGGGAGTCGCCAGATTTGACCTCAACAGATTGTTCTCTGAATGTGGCTGGGCGGCTCTTTTTTACTAAGGTGTCAGGAGTGGGTATCTCGTAGGTGGTGGAGTTTGTATTGTTAGGTGAAGCGGCTATTAAGGGGAGGGTGCTACTTTTGGGTGTGAGTTTTTGTAAGTCCTGAAGCATGAGCTGAGACTGGTCTATCACCTCAAAGTTTGCTTCGAGGGAAATTAGGTTGTTTTCGTCGGTTTTCTCCTCAGGGAGTGCAATAAGCACTGCGGCGAGGAATACGCTTACTCCTGAAATTAGGAGTAAATGCTTTGTTGGTAATAGCTTGATCAAAATGCGTACCTGAAAAAATCTTTAATAAAAGCCTTATAATCCTACCAACATTACTTTTATAATTGAATGCTTAAGTAAGATAAACTAACTAGGATATGGATCAAAATAATGACTGTAAGCAGTAAAGACCTTTTGAATGACTTGCAAGCTCGCGGACTTATCGCCCAAATGACGGCAGAAGATGAGCTAAAAAAACATCTAGATGGTGGAAGTCGTACTCTTTATTGTGGTTTTGATCCAACCGCAGATAGCCTTCATTTAGGTCATCTTGTGCCTCTTCTTGTTTTAAAACGCTTCCAAGATGCTGGACATAACCCAATTGCTTTGGTTGGTGGTGCAACTGGTTTGATTGGAGACCCGAGCTTTAAAGCAGCTGAACGCCAATTAAATACATCTGATGTAGTTGCTAGCTGGGCTGAAAAGATTCGCGGACAAGTGAGTCAGTTTGTAAAATTTGATGAGGTCCCTAACCCTGCCCGAGTCGTCAATAATCTTGATTGGGCTGGTGAAATGAGCGTACTGGATTTCTTGCGAGACATCGGTAAGCATTTTTCTGTAAACGCAATGATTAATAAAGAATCCGTTCAGCAGCGCCTTAATAGAGAAGGAGCTGGTATTTCTTTTACAGAGTTTTCTTACGCTCTGCTACAGGGGATGGATTTTGCTGAGTTGAATCGAGCGTATGGTTGTACTCTGCAAATAGGTGGTAGTGATCAGTGGGGAAATATTGTTGGTGGTATTGATCTCTCTCGTCGTCAAAATCAGTCTCAAACATTTGGTTTGACTGTTCCTTTGGTTACAAAGTCAGATGGAACTAAATTTGGCAAAACAGAATCTGGTGCGGTTTGGTTGGATTCTACTAAGACTAGTCAGTATGCGTTTTATCAATTTTGGATGAATACTGCAGATGCTGATGTTTATAAATTTTTGAAATTTTTCACCTTTCTAGATCTCGCTGAAGTTGATGCAATAGAAAAAGCAGATAAAGAAAGTGGCGGTAAACCTCAAGCGCAATCAATTCTTGCTCGTGAAGCGACTAAGTTGGTGCATGGCGAAGATGGCTTGCAAGCGGCTGAGCGTATTACTAACGCTTTGTTTAGTGGTGAAGCGGATCAGTTAAGCGAGCAAGACCTTGAGCAAATTCAGCTTGATGGTTTGCCGAGCAGTTCTTTGGCCGGAATTAATCTTTCTGAGATGCCGCTTACTAGCCTAATGGCTGATGCTGGGTTGGCAGCTAGTGGTAAACAAGTTAAAGATGCTCTTCAGCGTGATTCTGTGTTTGTTAATGGTGTGGCAAAAGGGTTAAGCGACAATATGGCTGCTGCTGATATTTTTACTGCTGAAAATGGTTATTTTGGGAAGTACTTCCTAGTCAAATTAGGTAAGAAGAAGCACCATTTGTTTGTGTTGTAGTTGTTGATAGGTGATGCTTAAGTAATGAGATAAACAAAAAGACACTTCGGTGTCTTTTTGTTTATCTAAGGCTTTCTGCATGAAATTCAAATTAATTAAAAGAATTTCAAA
>NZ_JAHLLW010000001.1 GCF_019426345.1 Marinomonas lutimaris | reverse complement strand
AACCCCCAATATTGGTTGTCCAACTATTGGGGGTCACTTCAGGGCTGGGCTAAGGTATACTTGGCTTTTCGGCTATTTAAAGATCAATCCCTTTAGATTTAAGCAGCTCTGCAACTTCGATAATTTTGCCGGTTTTTACTGACTCTTCCGCTGCACAACCCACCACAACAGACCAGAACCCTTCTTCGACAGTCGCGCTGTTGGTTTTTTTGCCAGCCATTTGATCGGCAAAAGCAATATGCTCGAACCAGGTTGCACCATTGTGGCCAGACGCTTCGATCAATTTAGGGTAGCTTGGCTGTGATGTTTTAGACGGACGATTCTGACCACAGAAAACTTCCATTTCGGTACGCAAACGCGCGTTTTCACTGAAGTCTTCAATTTCAGCCGCTTTTACACGACCTTCGTCACCACAGACCAGCAACTCTTCATGGAACATAGGCGCAAACATGCAAAGATTAAAGCCAGCACGAACACCATTTTCATATTCTACGGTAACAAACGCACTATCCAGAATGTCAGATTTTTCGCCTTTAAACTCGAAGTCACGGAAATTGGTAGACTGGGAACCATTAGCATAAACGCGTACTGGACGAGACTGGGCGAACAAATTCATCAAATCAAAGTAATGGCAGCATTTTTCCACCAGCGTACCGCCAGAGAATTTAGAGAACTTGTTCCACTGATTCACTTTATCAAGGAAGGGAATACGGTGTTCCATGATGTTGATCATCTTCACCTCACCGACCGCTTTGCGTTCTAGCACTTCATGAATGGCTTCGGAATAAATCGATTTATAGCGATACTGCAAGCCGATCTGCAACACAGCGCCATATTCTTTCGCCATTTTGGTGATTTCGTAGGCATCTTCTAACTTGGTCGCCATCGGCTTTTCCATGAAGATGTGCTTGCCCGATTTGATCGCTACTTTTAAAACATCAAGGTGAGTAAAGTTAGGCGTACAAATTAAAATACCGTCAACTTCAGGGTCATTACACGCGGCTTCTAGCGTTTTGTAGACTTTGAAGTCTTCATCAGTGATTTTCGCAAACTCTTCTTTTGCCACTTTTACGCTGCGCTCGTTTAGATCGAACACACCATGAATAGCAGAACGACCAACGCGAGTCGCCACGCGCATGTGTTCCATGCCAATCATGCCGCAACCTATCAGGTTCACACGAAACTGCGCTGGCTCTTTGGCGAAGAAGTGACGCTCCTCTTCATTGATGTAATGAAAGGCTGGGCCTGTGTAGCTAAAAAGCTGTCCGTCGATTTTTTCTCTGCTCATGGTGTCTCACCTAACTTAGAATTATTTTGTAAGGCTAAGATAGGAAAAGCACATCATTATGTCTAATATATGTTAATCACATGCTTAATATGAAAAAGATATCATGCGTTTTAGAAAACTAAAGTATTTTATTACCGTAGCGGAAGAGCTGCATTTTGGACGCGCAGCGGCTCGATTGCATATTGCCCAGCCACCGCTATCCCAACAAATCAAAGCCATTGAAGATGAAATTGGCGCCGTACTTTTTGAGCGTAGTAGCCAAAAAGTCTCTCTGACGCCTGCAGGAGAAGCCTTACTACCTCAAGCAAGGGCACTTTTACAGGACTGGGAAAAGATACAAGAACAAGTCCGTAGTGTTGCCAACGGCACCTCAGGCAACCTGTCACTTGGGTTTGTTTGGGCCGCTGGTACGCCGCATTTTTCCAAAGGCATTGCTCAGTTCAAACAAGACAATCATGGCGTGACGCTCAACCTAGAAGAAATGACCACGACCCATGCCTTGGATGCCCTAAGAACAGAGAAAATCGATTTGGCGATGATCTTCCTTAATCCCCTAATGGACATCACCGACCTAGAACACCAAGGCTATGAAACGCAAAAACACCTGCTCGCCTTGCCAGAGAATCATCCACTTGCGCAAAAAGAAAGTGTGCCTTTAAGTGACTTACACCAACTGCCGTTTATTTCATTTGTGAGACAAGCTCACCCATCTTTATACGACCAAATCATGCATCATCTGCATGCTGCCGGCGTAGAGCCTAATATTGTGCAAATCGCTCGGTTGACTCAAACAACCCGAACCCTAGTGGCCGCTGGTGTGGGCATCGCACTTGTTCCAGAATCCACACAATTCGACCAACGAGAAGGCTTAACTTACCGCCCGATTGATGGCGTGTTACCAGAGCTCGACATCCACTTTATATGGCGTAAAAACAGCCTAACGCCCTTGATGGAAAGATTAATCGCCCACCTTCAAGCGCAGGTGCCAAAACAATAAAACTCGACAATTATCAACACCAAACAACAGGCAAAAAAAAGCCAGTGCAAGCACTGGCCTAACGGAAAATCACAGTTCAGAAAGATTTATTAAGATTAGTTCTGCGCCATGTAAGCGTCATTAATAGATGCTTCACATGATTTAACCGCATTTTCTGTGGTTTCAACCCACTTAGCGCCATATTCATTAACGAACCAATCACGTACTGGTTTCGCCGCTTCTTGGAACTGCGCTTTTTCTTCTGCTGTCGGCGCATAAACCGTACCGCCAGATGCCTTAAACTCATTGTAGGCTTCAATCTGACGACGTTTTGGCATTACGGTTGTCACTTCACGTAACGCATCGAAACCATCCATCATGATGTGCTGAAGATCTTCTGGCATATCTTTCAAGGAGTCATTATTCATCCACCACATAGACGCCATATAACCGTGTCCATCAAGGGTCATGTATTTAATGTGTTCGTTAAACTTCATGCCCATAATATCGGTAATGCCATTTTTCGTGCCTTCCACCAAACCGGTTGCTAATGAGGTATACACTTCTGGCCAAGGCACTGCCGTTGGACTGCCACCCATGGCTTTCACAAGCTGCATTTGAATAGGAGAATTGATCGTGCGGATCTTCAAACCTTTCACGTCAGCAGGCGTTTTAATTTGCTTATTGGTTGTTGCAAAGTTACGCCAGCCTCCAGTATTACCAATGGTCATTAGACGCATAGAACCAGTTCGATCCAACAGCTCTTTGCGTAATGGCCCAACTAACATCTCGTTATTTAGCGCGCATTCAGCAACCCGGTCTGTAGGGAAAATATAAGGAATATCAATCGCCTGAATTTCTGGAAAAACATTCGCTAGGCCACCAGTTGTGGTATTAAATACTTGAATCAAGTTGGCTTGAAGCGCTTCGATACATTCTGTTGGGTTGCCACATAGCTGGCCACCAGAATAAATATTAACCTGAATACGACCGTTAGACTGCGCTTCGACATAGTCTTTCAATACCACCGCGCCGTCATAATCTTCATCACTGGTATTGGAAAGATGCACAATATTGAATTCATAATCCGCAGCCAATACAGGCAAAGCTGCAAGAGACAAACTCGCCGCCATGAGCGTTGGAACAAAAGCAGCTGTGGTCTTTTTTAGTAAATCGGTTTTTTTCATTTCGAAGGCTCCGTATTTTTTATTCTTGGATCACGTATTTTTATTCTGAGTCACGCAAGTAATCAAACAAACCAGCCGTTCATCTTTTAACGTATCGTCAGACGATAATTGATAGCAAATGAACGATTATATTGCTATAACTTGTTTTATATCTTATATAAGACACAAAGTGCAAGAAAAGAACAGATTTTTTTATCTCATTTGCGTATTCTAAGAGCAACAATCACAGCAGGTTAAGCCATGACAGACACTACACCGCAGCCATCACCTATCTTCAAACCTCTGTACAAACAGGTTCAAGAGTTGATTACAGAGAGAATTATTGAAGGTATTTGGAAGCCCGGTGAGGTATTACCGAGTGAGTTCCAACTGGCGGATCTACTCGGTGTCAGCCAAGGCACAGTCCGAAAAGCTCTTAACGCATTAACCGAAGACAATGTTTTATTTCGTCGCCAAGGCGTTGGCACATTTGTATCCGAACACACATTACAAAAAATGATGTTCCACTTTTTTCATTTTAAAAGTGATAACGGTGATGTTCCCGAACTGCCTTATGCGCAGTTACTCGAAATGCGATTGATCACACCGGATGATAAACTACGCACTCTTTTCGAACTGCCGCCAGAAGAAAAAGTCATTGAAATCCATCGTGTACGCTCAATAAAAAACACAGCCTCGATACGTGAGCTGATCTACCTTCCTCATCGTTACTTTACGGATTTAGATAAAGAGGAAAAACTGCCACATTCCTTGTATCACTACTATCAACAGCATTTTAATATTACCGTTCACAAAGCCACGGACAGACTAAAAGCCGTGTTAGCCGATGAACAAGACCAAAGCGTTTTAAACATCGCAGCAGGACAGCCTTTGCTAGAAGTAATGCGTACTGCTCGCGCATTAGACGGACGTACCGTGGAATACCGAATCAGCCGCGCCAACAGCGAAGACCTACATTATCTTGTCGAACTCAATTAACTAGCTCAATAAATTAACGAACAAAAAAGCGCATGACAGCAAGATCACGCGCTCTTGTCTATTTATTCAAACCTTTCCTATCTAACCCCCCTGCCACATCAAGCTAACACCCGACAATAGCAACAAGCTAAATGCCACGAAACGCATCGCTCTAGCGGAGATTGGAACGGGAAACTTTCTCGCAACTAAGGTCGCTATAACAACCACAGGAAAGCCAAGCGCACACAATAGCCACGTTTCAATATCAACGCCTTGAGTAAGGCTAACAGACCCCACACGCAATGCCGCCGTACAACAAAATATACCTAATAAGGTCGCGCGTATTCTGGCTTGGTCATCTGGCTGGCGATACATCATGAAGGTGATCGGCGGACCAAAAGTCGCAAACATGCCGCCCATTACCCCACCTATTACGCCGCTGACAGCAAAAGCCCCCGCAGAAGATTCTTTTCTCACCCTATGGGCTTGTAGCATCATCACCAAACTGCTGACGACAATACACAAACCTAAGCTAAATTTAAGCCAGCCTAATGCGTTCTCGCCAAGGTAACCAAGCAACCATACTCCAAGATATATTGCGGGTAGACAGGGTAGAATAAATCCCCAGAAAGCTCGAAGATTTACCTGTTTCCAATGCCCACCATAAAGCCCAATCCCCGCATTAATAAGACTTAACACACTCACCGCAAACGCTGTTACTTCAATGGGCGCTAAACCTAATGCCGACACACTACTCACAACAATCAATCCAAAAGCGAATCCCGTCGTCGCCTGAATGTAACTGCCGAGCGCAAAAAACAATAATAAAAGCAGGCTCGAACTATCCATAAGCATAAAAGCCTTCCTCGTCTCTTCTGTACTCAAACACACTTAAACTCGCCAGTGCTGCCCCCTTCATCAGGAGGCAAAACCGAGCAAACGAGGCAAGGTCATCGTTAATGCTGGGATATAGGTAATGAGCAAAATAACAAAGATATGGACCGCCAAATAAGGCAGCATTTCTCGGCTAATTGTCTCAACTCGCTCGCCACTTACACTGGATGCAACAAACAACACCAAACCCATAGGGGGCGTCGTTAAACCTATGGTTAAGTTGACACACATCACAATGGCAAAGTGCAATGGATCAATACCAAACTGCGTCACAATAGGGCCAAGAATAGGACCCAAAATAAGAATCGCCGGACCTGCGTCTAAGAACATACCGACAAACAACAGTAGCAAGTTAATAATCAGCAGTAGTAACAATGGATTCTCAGTAAGAGAAACCATGATTGCAGCGACTTTTTGTGGCGCGCCAGATAGACTGATCACCGAAGAAAACGCCACCGCACTGCCGACAAGGAACAAAATCACCGCAGACGATTTCGCCGTCGCGTAAAACAAGCTTGGCAAGCTACTCACTGTCATGGTTTTCGACATCAAGCTAACAGCCAAAGCGTAGGCAGCCGCGACAGCCGCCGCTTCTGTTGGTGTAAATACACCAGACAAAATACCGCCAAGCAAAATAACTGGCGTCAACAACGGCCAAAAAGCTTGCTTAACTGCCGTACCACGCTCTGACCAAGAAGCCTTTTCAGAGGCCACTTTATAGCCTCGACGACGTGCCAAAAACCACGTCATTGCCATTAGGCTAACCCCCACCAAAAAGCCTGGAACAAGACCGGCTGCAAACAAGCCACCAACCGACACGTTCATTACAAACGCATACAAGATCATGATGCCACTTGGTGGAATAATCGGCCCAATTACAGAAGACGCCGCTGTTACAGCTGCGGCGAAACGACGCGAGTAGCCATTCTTTTCCATCGCTGGAATCAGCATTTTTCCCAACGCTGAACAATCAGCTACAGCCGAACCGCTAAGACCGGCAAACAACATAGAAGATAAAATATTGATTTGCGCCAGACCACCACGCAAATGACCGATGAAGGCTTGACTTACTTGTACAAGCGACAAGGTAATGCCACTGCGGTTCATCACTTCACCTGCCAACATAAAAAACGGAATCGCCATCAAAGGAAAACTATCAATGCCGTTGTACAAACGTTGCGTCAGCAAGAGATAAAACATCTCTTTGCCTTCTAAAAACAGACTCAAACCCGGCGCAAACAACAAGGCAAACGCAACCGGCATCCCCAAAAACATGACAGAAAGCAAAATCCAGAAAAATGAAATGCCCATGGGTTATGCCTCGCTTTCGCTATCAGACAACACAAACTTGTCGTCACTAGATTCATTAAAAAGACGCACAGTACAAATCAAGAAAAACTCGATATACACCAGCATCATGACGCCAAAGCCAACTGGCATCGCCATATAAGACCAAGCTTTGGTAATCGGCAGCGCCGTTGCTAACATGCGCGTCCCTTTTAGAGCGAAATCTAAGCTTTTATTAAACGCGTAATACAGGACAATCCCAATCAACACATACAGCACAAGCTCTAGCAGCAAGCTCAAGCGTCTTGGTAAAGCCCCCAAAATAATATCGAGTGCCGCATGTTGCTTAGCACGAGACACCACTGGCAGAGTCAAAAACGTCATCCAAACCATCAGATAACGCGCCAACTCTTCCGACCAAGGTAATGAATCGTTAAGTACATAACGACAAAACACTTGAACGAGAATCGAAGCCGTCATCACTGCCACCGCTGTGATTGCCAGATACTTGAAAACGAACACGAAGGCAGAGTTTATCTGCCCCAGAAACGTTATTATTCTTGTTAATAAAAGCATAGAGACACCTTTATGAATTCTTCATTTGCGCCAAATGCGCCTTACACTGCCCCAGCATATTGGCTAGATCATTGGCAATCGACACAAAACTAAAGCCAACTTCTAACGCCCATTTTGCATCGTCAGGCGTAGGCATAACCGTTCCTACAGGAATCCCCGCTTGGTTACAGGCAGTCACACAAGCCACGATTTTGGCGCGCACATCAGGGTGATTAACCTGACCTGGCAAGCCCATTGTCATCGACAAATCTCCAGGACCAATGAATACTGCACTGACGCCTTCCACCTTGCCGATTTCTACCGCAAGCTCTAACGCTTCGACTGTTTCAAGCTGAGGAATCAAACACACTTGTTCATTGGCCGCTGCAGGATAATCTTCACGAGTGGTATAACGCGCCGCTCGGTGCATTTTGGCAAAGCCGCGCTTACCCAATGGCGGATACATGCTGGCTTGAACAATGGCTTTTGCCTCTTCAACCGATTCAACAAATGGAAAATACAAGGTCATACCGCCCTGATCCAATACTTGTTTAATGGCAATCGGATCGTGGCTTGGCATACGAACTACCGCTGCGGTTGGCGTTTGCTCAACCGCACGCAAAATCGGCGTAGTGTCATGAATGCTGGCAGGGCTGTGTTCTAAATCCACCACCAAATAGTCATAGTTCAAAAACGCCATAGCCTCTGCGACCGTTGGGCTACCAGACAGAGTCCAGCCACCAACCAACTTCTGACCATCCAGTAAACGCTGTTTAAATGGGTTAATCGTCTTGCTCATTTAGAATATCTCCGGTTCATCGATGACAGCGTCACCTTGTAAAAAGTCAAAGTCGCACCCTTGGTTTGCTTGGGTGACATGGGTTGAGAACATAGCGCCATAACCACGCGCAAACTTTGGTGGTGGTGGTGCCCAAGCCGCTTTACGAGCCGCCATTTCTTCATCACTAATTTCTAAATTCAGCGTGCGTTTTTCCACGTCCAAGGCGATCCAGTCGCCGGTCTGAACAAAGGCCAGCGGCCCGCCAACATAAGATTCAGGCGCAACGTGTAAAATACAGGTGCCGTAATGGGTGCCGCTCATGCGTGCATCTGAAATACGCACCATGTCACGCACGCCTTTCTGCAAAAGCTTTTTCGGAATCGGTAACCCACCCCATTCAGGCATACCCGGACCGCCTATTGGCCCAGCATTTTTAAGCACTAAAACGGTATTCTCATCCACATCAAGGTCAGGGTCGTCGATCTGCGCCGTCATTTGAGCGTGGTTTTCAAACACCAAGGCTTTACCGCGATGATTTAACAAATGCGGGGACGCCGCAGAGGGTTTGCATACCGCACCATCTGGGCATAGGTTTCCAGTGATCACACCAATCGTACCGCGGTCGTTTACTGGGTTATCTAGAGAACGAATCACATCCTCGTTGTAGATTTCGACGCCATCCAAGTTCTCACCCAAAGTACGACCATTCACGTTACCTTGATCCAGATGCAAGAAATCTTTAAGACGCGTTAATAAAGCCGGCAAGCCACCCGCGTAGAACAGGTCTTCCATTAGGTATTCGCCCGCGGGCATAAGATTGGCGATGACCGGCACTTTTCGCGCCCATTCATCAAACAAAGACATAGGTAAATCAATGCCTGCACGCCCAGCCATGGCGATTAAATGGATAATGCCATTGGTGGAACCACCCAGCGCGACATAGGTGACAATGGCGTTTTCAAAAGCTTCTTTTGTGGCTAGGGATTTAGGCGTTAGGTCTTCAAACACCATTTTGGTAATGCGCTCACCGGCCAAAGAACACAGACGTTGATGAGCCGAATCGGCCGCAGGAATGGTAGCAGAACCGGGTAAGCAAAAACCCAACACTTCGGCCATAGAGGTTAACGAAGACGCCGTACCCATGGTGTTACAGGTTCCCACAGAACGGGTCATTTTTGCTTCCAATTCAAGCCAGTCTTCATCACTCAAATTACCGGCACGTTTTTCATCCCAATATTTTCGAGTATGAGTGCCCGTACCAATTTTTTCGCCTTTGAAATTACCGTTTAGACTGGCGCCTGCGGGAATATAAATAGCAGGAATATTCATACTGATGGCGCCCATCAATAGGCCCGGTGTGGTTTTGTCACAACCGCCCATTAAAATCGCGCCATCAATCGGGTGACTACGCAGCAGCTCTTCCGTTTCCATCGCAAGAAAGTTTCGGTACATCATGGTAGTTGGCTTTACCATCACTTCACCAAGTGACATGGCAGGCATTTCTAATGGGTAACCGCCGGCACGAATAATGCCTTCTTTAACAAACTGGGCACGTTCTCTAAGGTGAGTATGACAAGTACTGATGTCGCTCCAGGTATTGATGATGCCAATAACTGGGCGATTCATGAAATCGCTGCGCTTGTATCCAGTCTGTTGCGTACGTTGTCGATGCGCAAAAGCTCGCATATTGTCAGGAGCAAACCAACGCTGACTGCGCAGGTCTTCGATACGTTTTGCCATGATGCTGTCCTGTTCTTACAGTGTTTATTTTTATCGTTTAACCGCTTGACCAACGATGCTTGTTTACGGCTTCTTCAAACTTATGATATAACTCTTATATAAGACATAAGAGAAGTCAAGAACTATCCCATTACTCAGTAAAAATAGTGAGCAAAAACAGCGACAAAAAAAATAATCACTTGAAACAGACAAAATCGTAACAACCTAAAAATAAGACGTATTCAATAACGAGAGGTAACGCAATGCTTAAACTAAAGAACAAAGCACTCCTACAAACAAAATGTTTAATCAATGGAGAGTGGGTCGAATCTTCAGAAGGCAGCACGCTAGATGTATTTAACCCTGCAAATGGTGAATTAGTAGCAACTGTTGCGACCGTTGGTGCTGCGCAAACACAACAAGCGATTGCCGCTGCCGAAGCCGCTCAGAAAACATGGAAAAAGAAAACCGCCAAAGAACGCGCGGCATTGTTACGTCGCTGGCACGACCTATTAATGGAAAACCAAGAAGACTTAGCGAAGCTCATGACCGCTGAGCAAGGCAAGCCTTTAGCAGAATCTCGTGGTGAAATCGGCTACGCGGCATCTTTCATTGAATGGTTCGCCGAAGAAGGCAAGCGCATTTATGGCGACATGATTCCAACTTACGCACCAGACCGTCGTATCTTGGTAATGAAAGAACCGGTTGGCGTGTGTGCTGCTATTACGCCCTGGAACTTTCCTGCTGCCATGATCACTCGTAAAGCAGGTCCAGCACTTGCGGCAGGTTGTACCATGATCATCAAGCCCGCCTCCGAAACCCCATTAAGCGCATTGGCCATGGGCGTGCTAGCGATTGAAGCCGGCATTCCAGCGGGGGTTATTAATATCGTTGTGGGTAAAGCGAGCACCATCGCCAAAACCCTAACGGACTCATCCGTTGTTCGTAAGCTGACATTCACAGGTTCTACGCCTATCGGTAAATTACTGATGAAAGACTGCGCTGACACTATGAAAAAAGTCTCTCTTGAACTGGGCGGTAATGCACCTTTTGTTGTGTTTGACGATGCCAACATCGATGACGCGGTGGCGGGTGCCATGATGTCTAAATACCGTAATGCTGGCCAAACCTGTGTTTGTGCAAACCGCATTTATGTTCAAGCAGGTGTATACGACACCTTTGTCGAGAAATTCGCCGCGCAAGTTGCAGCAATGAAAGTTGGCCACGGTACTGAAAGCGGTGTAGAACAAGGCCCGCTGATTAACCGTGCTGCGGTCGATAAGGTGGACGAACACGTACAAGACGCGATCAGCAAAGGCGGTAAAATCATCACTGGTGGTAAACATCATGAATTGGGTGACAACTTCTATCAGCCAACCGTTATCGCCAACGCAACACAAGACATGCTGTTTGCCAAAGAAGAAACCTTTGGTCCTTTGGCACCCGTCTTCAAGTTTGAAACAGAAGACGATGTCATCGCCATGGCAAATGACACCGAATACGGCCTAGCGTCTTATTTCTACTCTCGCGATATTGGTCGTATTTTCCGCGTAGCAGAAGCACTAGAAACAGGCTTAGTCGGAGTGAATGCTGGCGTCATCGCTACAGAAGTTGCGCCATTTGGTGGCTATAAAGAATCCGGTCTTGGCCGTGAAGGCTCTAAATACGGCATTGAAGACTACATCAACACTAAATACGTTTGTGTTGCCGGTTTAGATAAATAGCAGATAAATTAAAACTTGTAGGGTGTGTTCATGTCACCATGAGCACACCCATTGTTTGTCGATCGGAGAATAATACATGCCGACATTAACCAACCAATACCCTTCCTTAAAAGACAAAGTCGTGTTTATCACTGGCGGTGGTTCAGGGATTGGCGAATTCCTTGTTCATCACTTTATGAAACAAGGCGCACATGTGGCGTACATCGATATTGATGACGCTAGCTCTACGGCGTTAAACCAAAAACTGGCCGACGAATTCAAAGTGACGCCTTGGTTTAGAAAAGTCGACGTGCGCGACATTGCGGCTTTGCAATCCGCCATTGACGATGCAGCACAAGAGCTTGGCCACTTAGACGTATTGATCAATAACGCGGGCAAAGATGACCGTCATAAAATCGAAGACGTCACACCGGAATACTGGGATAACTGCCTAAACATCAACATGCGCCCGCATTTCTTTGGCATGCAAGCGGCCGCTAAATGGATGAAAGAAGGCGCGAGCATTATCAATATGGGCTCCATCAGTTGGATGCGTGGCCGTGCTGGTATGGTGGGCTACACTACATCAAAAGGTGCGATCCACACAATGACACGCACCATGGCACGAGAGCTTGGCCCTCGCGGCATTCGAGTCAATTCCATTGTTCCTGGTGCGGTAGTAACAGAACGCCAAAAAGCACTTTGGTTAACGCCTGAATTGGATCAAGAATTTATCGATGTGCAGTCGCTGAAATTCCGTATTGAGCCAGACGATATTGTCGCCATGGCCCTATTCCTTGCCTCTCAGGACAGCCGCGCTTGTGCTGGTCAAAACTTTATCGTGGATGCAGGGATTGTTTAACCGCCATCACTAATAAAACAGCATCCTTTCTACTCTGTATAAACTAGAGAGTTGGCGGGATGCTTTTTTACTTATCCTGCAGCTATCAAAAGTCAACAATCTCGACCCAATTTGCCCCACTGCCAGTTGGAACTTCATCGATTTTGGTCAATTCGCCCGTCTTCTCATTAATATGATACAAGCCTAAATTGGCATCTTTCTCACCAGACACCACCATAAACTGACCATCATTACTGATAGCGAACCCACGAGGCTGTTGCTCGACTTGAGTCATTTTTTGGTAGCTTGGCAGCCCTGTATTTTGATCAATCGACAAGGTTGCAATGATGCTTTTGGTTCGTTCAGATACATACAAAAAGCGACCATCCGCTGACAAATGCATATCAGCGGCCCACACTTTAGGGTGATCATTACTGGCTTTCATAGAAGGTGGCACACCGTTTTCCAAAGACAAGGCTTTTGCAGGAACACCTTCACTTTCGCCTTTGAGTGTCAACAACCCTGTCTTGATATCAAAAGCATACGTGGTTACCGTTCCTGACAGCTCTCCAAGAACATAGACGTATTGACCATCTTTAGAAAAGACAAAATGCCTCGGTCCGGCATACTGCTCGGTTTTTACTGCCGCTGGCGTATTGGGCGTTAATTTCCCAGTTTGCGAATCAAATCGATACTGCATAATTTGGTCGTCACCCAAACTAGAAGAAAATACAAAACGATTATCTGGGCTGGCATGAATAGCGTGAGCATTACGCCCCGTGTTTAATACTTGTTGTGCACCGCTGGTCACTACGCCTGTCTTATTGATAGGACTAACACTGATCAAATTGCCACCGTAAGAAGCTGCAAATAAAAACCGTCCCGATTTATCCGTATCAATATTCGCCATACTCGAAGGTAAGTTCGCTTCACCTTCCTCAGCTAAATCCCCTGAAGCAGGATCAATGCGATAAGAGATAATACGAAAAGGTTCAGAACGAATAGATGCGTATAAATGAGACTTATCTGGACTGACTGATAACGGCATTACATTATTACCGGTTTTTGTGCTGCCAAGAGGCACTAACTTAATCTGTTTGCCATCTACCTGCTTGTTATCTAGAAGGTACCGAGTGATCGTGCTGTCTTTTGCATTGGAAACATACACATACTGACTCGCATTGGTATTCTGAGACATCATTCCTAATCCTGTTGCGCTCATAAACAGTAATGCTCCAGAGAACATGCCATTCATTGATTTGTTAAATATCGTCATTTTTATTTTTATCCTTGCCGAGCTAAACAAAAGCCTTTTGTGGAGCTGAACAGAAAGCACCATACCCGCAGCCCAAGATGTATAACATCATACAATAAAAGAATCAGCAACAAACTTTTTATGATCATGACAGGTCTATTCTTCGTTAGCTTACTCAGTATTGTGTAAATTATGAGCAACGATAATCACTATTGAAAAAACTCACTTTTAATCCTTTGCCTTGCCCCAATTTATTTTCTCAATATGCGATTTTTAACTTTGTCTTTTTAATATTGAGAATGGAAAACATCATGAAAGAATCATTAGATATTCAGTTTATCTCAGATGTCATGTGTCCTTGGTGCGTGATTGGTTTAGGCAACTTAAGTAAAGCGCTTGAAGAGCTAAAAGATAAAGTCGACGCAACCGTTACGTATCGCCCCTTCGAGCTTAATCCAGATATGCCAGCAGAAGGTCAAAATCTAAACGAGCACATCGCAGAAAAGTACGGTGTTAATCAAGAGCAATCAGACCAAAACAGAGAAATGATCCAAGCCCGAGGTAAAGAAGTCGATTTTGATTTCAACTTCACTTCGGAAAGTCGCATGCGTAACTCTTTTGACGCACATCGCCTACTACATTGGGCACATCTAGAAGGCAAACAAGCGGAACTTAAAGTGGCGTTATTTAAAGCGCATTTCACTCATAATCAAGACATCAGTAACTACCAAACACTTGCCAACCTAGCTGCCAGTGTTAACTTAGACCTCGCCGCAGCCAAAGGCATTTTGGAGAATGGCTATTTTGCTGAAGAAGTGCGCTTACAAGAACAACAATGGCAGCAAAATGGCATCACATCCGTTCCGACTGTCATCATCAACAACGCCTACGCTATTTCTGGTGGACAGCCAGCAGAAGTGTTTAAAAGTGCGATTGAAGAGATTCTCGAAAAAGAGAAAGTGGCTGTTCAAGAAGTTTAAGTCAACTGTATTTTTCACCGCAAAAGCAGAAAGCCCCATATGAAGTGAAATCCAATACTGGACAAACTATATGGGGCTTTTTATTAAATAAATTTAAACTATCGCGCTACCAAATAGGTATCAAAAAGGATAAGGCGTCGCCGTGTTTTTTACTGTCGTCCACTGCCAGTGCGTATAAAGATCCCAGCTCGCTGGTCCACACACAGCACTGCCATTACCAGAAGCACCGGCGCCACCAAATGGGTTAATACACTCATCATTCACCGTTTGATCATTGATATGCAACAAACCAACATGCAACTGAGATGCGATACGTTCTGCACGAGCATAATTATTCGAGATTACTGCTCCAGCCAAGCCATACTCAGTATCGTTCGCCATTGCCACGGCCTCTTCGTCTTTATCGAAGGTAACAATATTGACCACTGGCCCAAAAACTTCCTCATTAAAAGACCGCATACCGGGTTTGACATTACTCAAAACGGTTGGCATATAAAAAAGCTTGTCATAGGTTCCGCCCACTTCTAGCTTAGCGCCAGCAGCGATTGAGTCTTGAACAATGCTATGTACTTTTTCAAGTTGACGTTGATTAATCAATGGGCCTAACGCCACTTGTCCCGAAACAGGATCTCCCACAGGTAAATGCTTAGCTTTTTCAACCACTTTTGCCGTCAAAGCATCAGCAATACTTGCTTGAACTAAAATCCTTCCAGCAGCCATACAAATTTGACCTTGGTGAGAATAAGCACCCCACGCGATATTGCTCGCTGCGATGTCTAAATCGGCATCTTCGAGAATAATTAATGAGTTTTTACCACCCAGCTCAAGAGACACTTTTTTCAGGTTACGCCCACAAACTTCACCCACCTTGCGGCCCGCTGCCGTTGATCCGGTAAAGGCCACCATGCCAATTTCTGGTGCAGTACAAATCGCTTCACCCGCTTCCACAGCACCAGGAAAAACTTGGAATAGATTCTTTGGTAATCCTGCTGCTTCAAACGCTAGAGCAAGTATAAAAGCCCCTGTAACAGGTGTTTGTGGATCAGGTTTGGTCACAACAGCATTGCCTGTCGCTAACGCAGGTGCAATGGAACGAATAGATAGAATCATGGGGAAATTGAATGGAGAAATTACCCCAACGACACCAATAGGTTTACGTGTCGCGTAGGACATTCTCTCAGGAACAGAAGGCAAGGTAAGGCCTGTTGGCTCTAGGGTCATATTGGCCGCCAACTGCAATATAATAATGGCTTCTCTTATCTCATGCTCACCTTTAGGAATCGCACCACCTGTTTCTCGAGCCACGTACAAAGCCAGCTCATCAAAGTTATCTTGCATAAACATTGCGGCTTTATGAAAAATGGCGGATTTTTCTCTTGGAGGAATTTTTACCCATTCTTTTTGGGCTACTTTGGCTCTCTGACAAGCCAAGTAAACATCATCTGTTGTGGCCATCGCCACACTACTCAATACATTGCCTGTTGCTGGTTCCATGACCTCTTGCGTATTTGAGGCGGCAACCCAGTCACCAGTGAAAAACTTTCCTGACCATTTTTTAGATCCAAGTACTGATACCGTCATGTGTGCTCTCCTGTTTATTTTTATTAGATTTCCACTTTCGCAACTCACCTTGTAAATATTTAGAAAAGAAACTTAGTGGGTAAGAGGATAGAGCAATACCTGTGCCGAAATATTATTTCCATCTTTATTAACACCAAAATAAAACTCAACACATTGATAAATAATAAATTAATTAGAAATAACTAAAAATATTGCGTGATATAGGAGAATAAAAAACAGTCAATAGACTTGACGATATCATTAAATTCAATCAAAACTAAAAGAAATGCAGTTAACCATTTCATCAACTAGGTGGAAGAGGAAAAATAATAAATGACAAACTTGCAGCGTATCTCATTGGCCGATATGGCAAAAGGAAATACCAAAATCCTTCTCAAAGGCAGCTCTCGAGAACTAGATGGTCACAACTCACCAACCATAGATGATCTGACTGAATGTCTGTTTTTTTCTCCTGGCGATGGCCGTATATGGTTAGAAGACCAACGTATGCTGCTTATCCATAGCTCATCTTTTGGGTTACTCCGCCGAGAGCTCATTGATTCCCTAGGTCTCGATAAATCACGCGATATCATGACTCGCACAGGCTATTTTTCTGGTATGCGCGATGCTGAATTAATCCGTAATCGCTGGCCAGATTCTGATCCAGCATCCATTTTTGAAGCCGGCACACATCTCCATGGCCTTGAAGGCGCTGTAAAAGTAGAAACCATTCACTTTGAATTCGACACCGAAAAAGGCTTGTATGACGGTGAGTTTTTATGGCATCACAGCAGTGAAGACGAAGAGCACATTGCCGCATATGGTATTGGCAGCTCACCAGCCTGCTGGATGGAACTAGGCTACGCGATTGGCTATGTGTCTGGCTTAGTGGGCTCTTTGGTTATCTTCCGAGAAGTGGAATGCCAATCCATGGGGCATTCAGTCTGTCGTGTGATTGGCAAATCAGCCGAACTTTGGGGCGATATCCAAGACGACATTCGCTTTCTTAACGTCACGGCTAGTGAAACAGAAAATACAGTAAAACAAGACCCTCAGCTCAATCACATGGAACCAAGTCTTCCAGATGATCAACTTAGGATGATCGGCGTATCAGCAGCCTTTACCGCCGCCACCCATTCATTACAAAAAGTGGCTCCGACCAATGCAACCGTACTGTTTACCGGAGAATCTGGCGTTGGCAAAGAGCTTTTTGCCAGTATGCTGCATAAGTTCAGTCACCGAACAGGTCCATTTTTAGCCTTTAACTGTGCTGCTATTCCGGAAAATCTAATGGAATCTGAACTGTTTGGGGTCGAAAAAGGCGCATTTACGGGTGCAAACAATAGCCGCCCGGGGCGCTTTGAAAGAGCCAATGGTGGCACGCTTTTTCTTGATGAAATTGGTAATTTAAACCTAGCAGGGCAGAGTAAATTGCTGCGCGCTTTACAGGAAAGAGAGATAGAAAGAGTCGGTGGAATCTCTCCTATAAAAGTAGATGTGAGAGTCATCGCCGCAACCAATGTAGACTTGCGAAAAGCCGTTGAAAAGGGCGAATTTCGTGAAGACTTGTTTTTCCGATTGAACGTATTTCCTATTCATTTACCGCCACTAAGAGAGCGTAAAGCCGACATTCCGTTATTGATAAATTATTTCTATCATCACTTTTGCACACTGCATCACAGATCCCCTTCTGGCATGACACAAACCGCTCGCCGGGCCTTATTTAACTACGCATTTCCTGGCAATATTCGTGAGTTACAAAACCTCATGGAGCGTGGCGTTATCTCTTCAGAAGAAGGTGAACCTATTGATCTTCATCACCTTTTTAGAAATGAGCCCATTCCTGACGAAATTATTTATTCGGTAAATAACAAAGGTAATTTGAGTCACTCACAAGGCAAAATAGAACCTACCAATTCACTACTGGAACACATTTCTCAATTCGTTGGCGGAAACGATTCTATCGACATAGAAATGCTAGAACATAACCTTTTACAAGAAGCGGTAGACAACGCCCAAGGAAACTTATCTGAAGCCGCAAGACGAGTTGGCCTAAGTAGACCACAATTGGCTTATCGCCTAAAGAAAAGTAAGCAAAATAAAGGTCAAGAATAGCGTATAAAAAGCCCCGTGATGGGTCTCATCACGGGGAAAAGGTGATAAAAATAATCTATAGCTATCTATTAGAAATGGTGGTTAAACCTTAGGACAAATCGATTACCTTCGGAACGGTTTTCGGCATCTTGTTCAAAATACATATTGGCAAAAACAGAATTCTCTTTGCCTAGTTTATAAACAAGACCTGGCCCTACAGCCCAGACTTTTTCTCTGCGGCCTTCTACATCGTCACCATCTACCTTTGTATCCGTAATTTGATTCAACCAGTAGCCATTTACACCAACGCTTAGGTTATCCGTTAGCACATAGGCACTGGCAAAATTCGCATGAAGGGCTTGTCCTGCTTGACTGTCGTTTTTGGCATTAAGAGCTGTTGAGGGATCATCATTTTTACCATTCCATAAGTAGGAAAACCGGCCAGAAACCGTCCAACGAGGTGTCAGCCAATAAGTTACAGAATAGTAAGGATTAATATTAAACGCATTGCTACCCGGATTAATGGCATTTTCTGCATCATATTTTCCAGTCGGTAAAGTAACATCTAGCTCAATTCGTTGTACGTAACGCGGGCCACTTTCTCCCATCACAGGATCAAACTGCAAAAAAGCCCCTAAGATAATATCGCCAACACCAGTTTGCGCACTTATTTGCGCATTATTTAAACCGTCATCCACGTCTTGATCCGCGATCCAAGGAACAATAAAGGTATAACCCAATCTGGTATTTTCAGTAAAATGCTCCTCTGGCTCGTAAATAATCTGAGTCAAAGGAATAAACAAATCCACATCTTGTTTTGGCAAAGGAAGCGCATCACCATTACTGCCATTTAGCTTATCAGATGTAAGATATTGTAAATACTCAATTACATACCAGCCTGGACCTTGCGGGCCAGGAGCGCCATCATAAAAACTGGTCCCTCCTAGGTTAACACCTGGTAGATCATACGCCATCGCAGTCATTGGCAGCGTTAGCAGCATACACGCATAAGTTCGCTTTAATTTTAATATTGTCATTGTGAAAATACCTTTTTATTGTTGTTTTATATTTTTAAGACATTGATTTTATTGGATATTTACAAATAGGTAGATGCCAAGCCTCCATCGACTGGAATATTGACACCGCAAACCCAACGAGAAGCATCTGAACAAAGAAACGCAATCACCTCAGCAACTTCATCTGAATAAGCAGGACGAACCATTCTTACAGCGTCTTTTTGAACTCGCTCTTCGCCCAACATAGAAACAAAGTCGCCTAAAATCGGCGTAAAGACAGGACCTGGAGCGACACAGTTCATGCGCACACCGTGGTCACGGAACCAAGTGAAAGCTTGCTGGGTTGACCAAACAATGAGGGCTTCTTTGAAATACTGATAACAGGTTTCTTGAGGGACAGGATTTTTCTTTAACCAAGCTACACCTTCTTCAAAATACGAAGTGTCAGCCAGTGCTTTATGTTTTTCTAAACGCTCTGGCCACTCAATACCCAAAACAGAAGCGACATTTACAATACTAGCGCCTTTACTAAATCGAGGAATAAGTGCTTCTGTTAAATGGCGTAAGCCCAAGTAATTTACACGCCCTACCAACTCAGCGTCAGCGGTGCCTGGCACACCTGCAATGTTGCATAGACCATCTATTTTCTCAGGCAATTTATCTAAGGCAGCATCAATAGCCGTGGGATTACCAAGATCAATTTGAACAAAACCATCCAGTGTCATACTTGGTTCATGGCGATCAATGCCAATAACCTTAGCTCCATGAAAGCGTGCAAGACGCGCAACGTCCGCACCGATACCAGACGATACGCCGGTAATTACAATTGTTTTATTCGCTAACATCATAGTGTTTCTCCTTATTTTTGTTATGAAACGGTAAGAAGCTACTAAGCGAACACCACGTCTATTTGACCGAGAGGGGAGCCCAGTCAAATAGGTAAGGTGAACTACAAAGGTTATTTTCTCACTACGAGGAGGATTGCATGGAGCATGCCCAAATTTAAAAAGGCATCAAAATAAAATACTAAAAACAACTCAAGACATTGATATATAAATTATTTTTATATTTTAAAAAAACAAATTGCGGAATAAAACCATACACAAACACGCATATTAACTTTACCAAATGATGAAATAACTAAGTAAACACTAGGGAGAAATTGATTATTTCAAGAAAAAAATCAAACATGATTTAACTTCAGCCTTTGCCGAATTCGGCTCAAAGCCACTGGAGTAATACCGATATAAGACGCAATCTGCTGCTGTGGAATAGTGTTTTTTAACTCGGGGTAGGAGGCACAAAAATCAAGATAACGACGCTCTGCGGAATGTTTTACAAAGGCATTTTCACGCTCTTCTTTGGTAATAAAAATACGCTCTAGAAACTTGGCGTAGCATTCTAAAAAGCCAATATCCTGACGCATCTGCTCGTAGAACACTTGCCAAGGATAAGAAGACACCATGCAATCCTCCAAGGCCTGAATGCCGAATAACACATGGTCTCCTGTCACCATTGCCTTAGTCGAACCAATGATTCTCGGGCTCTTCGCAAAGGTTTGCGTGAACTCTTTTCCTTCATCGGAAACACTCACATAACGCACTAAACCAGAATGCAAAAAATACAAACGATTTGCCATATCACCTTGCTGAAACAAGTAATCGTCCTTTCTAATAACATGCACATCCATTGGCACCGTCAATCGTTGCCAATCAATCTCGTAGCCCCATTCGTTAAAATACGCTTCGAAGCTATTTTGCAGTTGAATTCGATCCATCAGCGATTTTCACCTTGCTCAAATTACCGTCGATAAGAAACAGTGCAACGCCTAAAAATACAATGCCAGAAGCAAAAGGCCAGTCCATCAAGCTTAATAAACGCGACTGAGACAACGCCGTAAACAAAGCCACCCAAACGGGTATTGTATAAGATATCGCAAGCAGCCGACTCGCCCCAACCGTCATCACCAAACGCTGCTGCAACACAAAGGTAAATAAAGTTGTAAACACTGTTAGATACAAGACATTTACCCAGAAACCTTGCGACAACCATTGCACCTGATCAAACTCTCCCCAAATCAACGCAATAGGCAGCAGCCAAAGCGTTCCAAACAGCATAATCATAAACGCACCAGACAACGCGCCTAACGAACGCCCCCACTTTTGTACCGACACCACATGCAACGCCAATAAAAAACACGCCCCAACAAAAATATAATCACCGGAATGCCACTGAAATCCGTCGTTTCCCTGAATAGGAAAGCCTTGTGTAGAAGAGCCTTGTGTAGAAAATAACACTGTCATCGCGCCGATTGAGCCAAGAACAAAACCAATTACTCGCCACAAAGGCGCGACTTCTTTGAGCCAAATTCTCGTTATCATCACACCAATTAAGGGAACCAAGGTGTATAAAACAGAGGTATTCAACGGCGTAGTGGACTGTAACGCAACAAATAAACCAATAAAAAATCCCACCAGCGCACCACTTATCACCACATAATGAAAAAGCCGCTGACGAGATGCGAACAACGCCTTAAACTGCTCGATTTTATTTAACTTAGCTCGATGCCAACTGAATAATAGCGCAGGCAACATAATCAACATCGCCAATAAAAAACGAAACGCCGACGTTGCAATCGGACTGGCATATTCCACCATATGACCCGACACAATAAAGGAAGACGCCATCAGCCAAGCCCACAGCAACAAGGTAAAAAACGAGCTCATGACATCGTCTCAACTTTATCAACAGCCAACATAGGCGCCAGAAAACGAATAAAAAGATGCTCGACCACCGCAGGCTCAAGGGCAATATCGAACTCAGATGCCAAAATGCTTCCAAGGGATTGTGGAGTATCGATAGAAAGCTTGTGCTCGCCTTGGCAATCTCTAATAGTCAGCTCCGCATTAACCAAAACGACTGTTTGATTTTTCCTCTTCAAAGTCACCATTAGGTTTTTTAAAAACACCGCATTTGGATTCTTATAAGAATAAAAATGCCCAAGCGCACAATCTGCATCACTGTAAATCGCATGATCAAAACGATAAAGCGTAAAGTATTCCTCGCCCTTCATTACTTGAATATCGTACTCGCCATTACCTTTATCAAGCACTCGATAGAGGTCTAAGCCAGCCGTTTGTGACGTATTAATATCTAACCGCAATGGTGCAATCGGCCCATTGCCACCAAAGCCGGTGTCAACCAAATAGCTCACACCTTCTAGGGTTAACAAAGTTACTCTATGGGTTCTGCCCGCTTCTCGCTCAAAATTATTATTCAGCACTCGTGCTAACTTAAGTTGTACGTCATAACCCAAGGCTTTTAAAAGCTCAAAGGTCAGCTTGTTGTGTTCAAAACAATACCCACCTAAACCACGCGTCACTATTTTCTGACTGATCGCATCAAGATCCAAAGAAATCTCTTCGCCCAACACCACCGCCAAACTATTAAAGCTGTAACGAGCCACATGGGCCGATTGCAATGCTCTAACAAACTTAATACTTGGCTGCTCTGGCGCAACCAAGCCAAGATCAGATATATAATTTTGTAGACTGGATGACAACGACATACTGCGCTCCCTTTAATCATCAATAGAGATAGAATACAGCCAAGACTACAGCAACAGATAAGAGAAGGAATTAACCTAGGTTAATTCCTATAAAATGCGCAAAAAAAAGCAGCGCTTTCACGCTGCCAAAAGTTTGACGCTTCCCACACAAAAAATGAAGACCAAAAGTTATTGTTTACGCAGCTCCGCATTACCTTTTGCTATATCTGACGCCATGCGCTCATATGTCTCTTCTAACGTTAGTTCGCCTACGATGAGCTGACTCATTCGCTGTACAGCAGAGTCATAAACTATATTGGCGCCTTTTGCCTTCTGAAGACGACGAATGCTTTCTGTTACATTACTCGCGTTATTAGCAAATACTGTCATGGCCGATTTAGCATTTTCATCCTCAAGCTGATAATTCAGATTTTGAACATTCGCACCTGGGATAATAATAAATTCCTCCGCAAGCTCTCTTTGCACAGGCTCGGATCCTAAGTATTCAATTAACTCGGCCACCGCTTCAGGGTGTTTGGTGTGCTTAAATGCCGCCATATAAGTAGCGCCAGGCATAGGAATACAACCACCGTCGCCACAAGGCGCGTCCAAGGCGGTCCATTCGAATGCATCGCCTATTTTTTCTTTAAAGGGATTAACCATCCAATTACCCGCAAAATAGGTCACTACGTTGGCATTAATAAATTCATCACCCATGTTTTTATAACGAGTTCCGCCTGCGGCACCCCACATTTCTTTAGGAAAAGCACCGGTTTTTGTCCAGTTATAAAGATCTTTTATATAGGCTTTGGTTGGTGCATCGGGAAAGTTAAAGGTGCCATCGTCATTAACAAAATTGGCGCCATAGGAGTACGCGGGGCCACTGAAACGATGACCAGAGCGGTCCATTGTAAAAGGAATATCAACACCGGTTTTATCCGCGACTTTAACCGAAGCGGCAACCACATCAGCAAGTGTCGCGCCTTTTTTCGGCAATGGAACACCGGCTTGCTCGAACAAGGTAACGTTCACAAAAGGCTGGTTAAGGGTTTGCGACGCAACATAGCCACCAATCTTATCTGGGGCACTTTTTTCATCGCGTAATAAGCTTAACGTATTACCATGAAGCTTAGTGAAACCCTCCGGATCTTTCATATAAGGACGTAAGTCCAAAGTGAATGCAATTAGAGAGTTATCGGCAATTTTCGCCAGATCAGGACCTTCCCCCACAGACAATTGCAAAGGCAGTTGCTCTTTGGATTGAGCATAGCTAGTCGTCACAAAATCTACTGAAATATCAGGATGTGTTTCTTCAAACTGATCAACCAACTCTCCCATTTTTTTCACATAGTTAGGGTCGTCATCGGTAAACCAAAAAGTGAGTTTTTGTGTTGCCGCTTGTGCCTGTACAGCAAATAGCGATGCGACAGCAAGGGTACTTAGAACAAGATTCAAACGAGCCATTTACTTCACCTCATTTTCTTTTTATTTGATTAAGGTCATGAAAATATTTTCATTAAATTTATTCGATATCCACTATTGATAGCGGTTAGATTATAGACATATACTGATAAAAATTGCCAAATATATTTAAAACATCATTTTAAATATAACAATAATGAAAAAAATTTCACTAAGATAAGAGACCCATAATGAATAAAAATAAAATCTATTGGGACCTTGCTACTAACAGCGCAATCAATCGCTGGGCTATGTCTCCTGCAGAAGAAACTTATTTTCCAGGCGAAGCCAGAACCATGCCTGACGCCGTAGACTATCGCTTTATTAACGGCTGGGTAGATACAGGGGATCTACCCTGTAGAGAAAGTTTGAGAGAGCATATTGCTCAGCGGACCGTATCCCTTCCTAACGACCTTTCTTTCCCTGAAATCTATTTTGGCGGTGAAGATAATCGAGTGGATTTTTCCACTTTTCGTTTTCGCCCAACTCTAATCAAACGCTGGCTGACTTGCTCTTTATACTCAGAACAAGCTCAAGAAGTTACCTTCTCTTTAGAAACTTGCGGTGGCGTTCATATTTGGCAAGATGGCGAAAAAGTGATTCAGCTTGACCATTATCAACGCAATAGCCCAACAAACCAATCCTTCACTTTAAACCTTCCGCAAGGCAGCTGTGAGCTTATTGTCTTTTTAGAAGA
Source organism: Marinomonas lutimaris (assembly GCF_019426345.1). Lineage (GTDB taxonomy): Bacteria > Pseudomonadota > Gammaproteobacteria > Pseudomonadales > Marinomonadaceae > Marinomonas > Marinomonas lutimaris. Next base: position 634,360 of record NZ_JAHLLW010000001.1, on the reverse strand, counting down.
ATTACACGAGCGTGACGCCAGCTGTTATTTTGTTTTGACGCTGAAAAAAGGTCATCAAATAAAAACAGGATTATCACTAGAAGTCGATGAAGACGAAGTAAAAGAAATCGAAAAGACCCTAGAAGGCTTGCGCACCAACCAAGTTTTTTACTGTGATGAAGATTTATTGATCGAAGCCGATTACAAACCTTTGCAGGCGACTAAAGTGTTGCTGGATACAGGTAGTCATCCGCGCGAAACCGTCACAATGAATGTGCTACTTGACGGTATGAAGATGCAAGAAGAGGTCAGCTTTGTTGTTGATCAGCAATTCTCCTCAACAACGCTTTTCAATACCAAAGGCTTAAACGCAGGCTGTATTTCACTACGTTTTCTCGTCAAAACTGGCCCACTTATTTTCAGCCGTAGTCTTGGCACGACTATTTTACCGCCAGCGATCGATGTAACAGCGACAGACCTGGCTACTCGCAAAGCACTCGCCTTAGAAACCATGCTCAGCCAAGGCAAAGAAGAACCCGCCAGAGCGTTAGCTACTCTCGCTCTAAAGCAACAGCCTGAATTAGCCAGCCGCCTTATTGAACGTGCTCTACTGCCTATTAAAGAGCGCCATGATTGCGCGGATTTCTGGATATTGCCTCTTCTTTGGATGTACAAAAGTTATGCTTACTCTCAACTTGAACCGGCACTTTGGGATCAAGTCAAACACGAAGTACTAAACTTCCGTTACTGGTTAGATGAACCGGGCAATGATGTTATGTGGTTCTGGAGCGAAAACCATGTTTTATGCTTCCACGTTGCGCAGTACCTTGCCGGCAGTTTATTCGAAGATGAGATATTCCCGAACAGTGGCAAAACAGGCAAACAACATAAAGCGCAAGCCCATGCTCGTTTAATTCGTTGGTTTGACTCAATGGATGATCACGGCTTAGCAGAGTGGAACTCAGCGGCTTATTACCCCATAGATTTTCTTGGCTTATTTACTCTAATGACCAATGCCGAAGACGACATTTTGGTTTCTAGAGCTAAGCAGCTGATTGACCAAATTTTTATTATGGTCGCGCTACACACCACTGGCAGCGTATGCGCCGGCTCTCAAGGCCGAATTTATGAAAAAGAGTTATTAGCAGGACCTGCAACCGAACTTGGTTCTATCGCGGCTATTGCCTTTGGCGGCCAATGGTATCCAGGCTATGACCGTGTTACTGCATTATTAGCCGTGAGCGATTATCAACCTCCTCAACTATGCCAGCGTTTACTAAGTGTGCCTGCTGGAGAATCCATCTACTCAAGATACACACAAGGATTAGATCACAACGCGAAAATCACCTTATGGAAATCAGCTTCATTACAGCTGTCCACGGTATCCGATTATAAAACTGGACAAAAAGGCCACCAGCAACACTTTTTAGATGTGCAAACCAATGCTCATCCTTTGGCGCGTTTTTGGATAAACCACCCTGGTGATCTTAAAGTATGGGGTGGAAGCCGACCTTCCTATTGGGCGGGCAACGGTGTTCATCCAAAAGTCGCGCAATACAAAAACATTGGTTTGATGATTTTTGACCAAAGAGCCTTCGCTGATGTCATTAACTTTACCCATGCCTTTGTACCAGCACCGATCTGCGACGAATTTATCGCAGAATCCCATTGGTTATTTGCTCGCACAGGCTCTGCACTAGTCGGTATCTACTCCTCGCAAGCCCTACAGCCACTAAAACATGGTCTATATGCAGGCTACGAATGGCGCGCCTATAGCAAGCATTCTGCATGGTTAGTGATTACAGGCGAAGTAGATGAGCACAAAAGTTTGGCCAGTTTCCGTGAATATTGTGTGGCGCATGCTCCTGACTTCCAAGCCGAAGACAACCAAATCAATCTAACCTATGACAATGGTACATTGGCTTTACATTACCACACAGGAATTCACCTAAAAGGCGAACCAATTCCGTTTGCACCATTGCTACCTATACCACACATAACGTTTGGCGATACAAAGCTTATTCCTTGGCAAAACGTACATCCATGAACCACCTAGCAATGTATCGGGTGGTTATTTATTAAGACGCTATTTGTCACGTTAGACAGACTAAGTATTTGGAGAACAAACATGCAAACACACATGAGCACGCACAATTTAAATGATGCCTTAACCTCGTTGTCGCAGGGGTTTCGTTCGCTTAAAGGCATTGGCAATGTCGAAGCAGAATTCAGTGACGAGATTCTGTTTGATGAATGGGATTGGGAAGTAGGTGTCGGTTTATACGGTGATTTTCGTGATGCAAAAGAACGCAACGACCAAGCTGCACTAGAACGCATTGGCCGCTGGTACGATTGGCAGATCCAACGCGGTTTACCTCGTCGTCAGGTTAACTCCACTGCACCTATGCTGACACTGGCATTATTAGCAGAACATTTTCAGCGTGACGATTGGAAAAACATTGTCGAAGAATGGGCAGACTGGATACACACTAAAATGCCCAAAACCGATGAAGAAGGTTATCAGCATCTCGTCAAAGAACGCGATAACGATGGCGAGCTTTGGGATGACACCCTATTTATGGCGGCATTATTTATGGGCGCAGCAGGCAAACTTTGCCAACGTCCAGAATGGACACAAGAAGCGCAATACCAATATTTGTGTCATATCCGCTTTCTTGGCGATACCCACAGTGGCTTGTTTTACCACGGCTGGACCTTCCATGGTCGCCACAACTTCGCCAACGCACTTTGGGCACGCGGTAATGCTTGGCTAACACTGTCTATTCCGGAGCTGTTTCGCATCCTTGAACCTCAAAGCGTCACCGCTCGACAGCTCAAAAATGTGTATTTAACACAAGTCAGAGCACTCAAAAAATGTCAACGTGAAGACGGCATGTTCCATACCTTACTCGACGATCCAAGCTCACCGATTGAAGCCTCAGCGACTGCAGCAATTGGTTATGGTTTACTGGCAGGTTGCCGTGAAGGATTATTAGACATCACCGAATACCAAGAAATGATTAATTTGTGTCTGAACGCAGTACTCACTAGGATCAATGAAAAAGGTATTTTAGAAGAAGTATCAGACGGCACCGCCATGGGACACTCATTAGATTTTTATAAGCAAATTGGCAACATACCAACACCTTACGGCCAAGCACTAGCGTCACTTTTTCTGTCAGAGTATCGGAGTTTTACTAACAAAACACGCTAACACTCGCATTAATAAATACTCTAATAGAGGCCTTTTCACGACGTCNTGTCAGAGTATCGGAGTTTTACTAACAAAACACGCTAACACTCGCATTAATAAATACTCTAATAGAGGCCTTTTCACGACGTCACGAGCGAAGCCAAGACGAGGCAAAAATAGACGAAAAAGCGGAGTTTATGAATTATAAATGAGCATTTTGAATCTATTTTTAACAAAGTATTGGCAAGCGTAGTAGTCGTGAAAGACCTCTAATAATAAATATAAAAACAGGAGCACTACATGGCTGCCATTCAGCTAAAAAACCTTCACAAACGCTATGAATCCATTGATGTCATGCATCAGGTTAACATCGACATCGAAGATGGAGAGTTTGTCGCTTTGGTCGGACCGTCAGGTTGTGGTAAGTCGACGTTATTGCGCTTAATTTCTGGATTAGAAGACATTACCTCAGGGGAAATTCTGTTTGATGGCAAAGTCGTTAATAGACTTTCACCTGCCGAACGAGAAATCGCCATGGTATTCCAATCCTATGCGCTTTACCCACATATGACGGTAAAGAAAAACCTGTCGTTTGGTCTCGAAAATCTCAATATGGACCGAGCCATTATTGAAGAACGTATCCAGAAAGCCGCAAAACTACTCGACCTTCTGCCTTATATGGACCGCAAACCTAGAGCGCTTTCCGGTGGACAGCGTCAACGTGTCGCCATTGGTCGAGCCATTGTCCGTAACCCTAAAGTATTTTTGTTTGACGAGCCTCTGTCTAATCTGGATGCAAAATTACGTGTACAAACTCGAGGCGAGATCACCAAGCTCCATAAAAAACTCAACACCACCATGATTTACGTAACCCACGATCAGGTCGAAGCCATGACCATGGCTGAAAAAATCGTCGTGGTAAATGCGGGAAGAATTGAACAAGTCGGTAAACCTCTCGACCTTTTCGAACGTCCTGCCAATCGTTTTGTAGCCGAATTTATCGGCTCTCCAAAAATGAATATATTTCAAGCCGGCATCACCAAGGTATCTGACAATGGCATAGAGGTGACCTCAAAATCCATCGGCGAATTCAGTATTCCAGTCATCTCAAAGACAGCTAAAATAGGCGATAGTGTCACCCTTGGTGTTCGACCATCACACATAGAAATCGCTGAGTCGGGCATTCCATTAGAAATCACCCAGCTTGAATGTATGGGACACGAAACCTTCATTTACGGCTCTATTCAGGGCGAAAAAGAAGATTTAGTTGCTCACCTTCCTCATCATTTTGACGCCGAAATTGGCGATACTATTTTCTTACGTTTTACCTCGCAATTTATGCACGTCTTCTGCGATAAAACAGATCAAGCCTTTAAGAGGATAGAAGTATGAAAAACCTGTCCGCTTTCCTTTTCTCGATTCTCGATAAATTCATGCGACTGGTTGAATTGCCGACCGTCTATGTGCAAAAAAAGATAGGCGTGCAACGCATGGGTTACCTGTTTGTCGCGCCGAATATGGTGCTTTTCTCCTTGTTCGTGTTTTTGCCAGTCGGTTTAGCCATCGCTTATGCTTTTACTGGCGGCACCAACATGTTGATCTGGGATCGCCCCTTTATTGGCTTAGAAAACTTCTCACGCCTACTTAACTGCGGCAGTTATATGGACCCTGCCAGCTGTGAATTCGATCTTTTTTGGACCGCTGTTCACAACACTTGGTGGTACACCTTACTTAACGCCACTGGCACCTTGGTCATGGCACTCATCACCGCAGTCGTGCTAAATCGTTTAAGCAAAGGTAAGGCGCTATTTCGTTCCATTTTCTTTTATCCTGTGCTGCTTTCTCCTGTAGTTGTTGGGCTTATTTGGAAATGGTTTTTAGCTCGTGATGGCTTGCTTAATGCTCTTGTATTGGATCTTGGTGGCGAGCGCACAATCTTCCTATTGGAAGTCTGGTGGTCACGTTTTTGGGTTGTCTATGTGTCTATTTGGTTTCATATGGGCTTCTTTACCCTGATCATTTTGGCAGGTTTACAAGCCATTCCAAGAGACATTTATGAAGCGGCAAAAGTCGATGGCACCAGCGAATGGCGACAATTTTGGCGAATCACTCTCCCCCTTTTGACACCCAATTTATTAGTGGTTGCTGTGCTCCTATTGATTCGTTCAGTTCAAGTGTTCGACGAAGCTTGGGTACTGACCGATGGTGGTGGGCCAGGAACCGCTAACACCTTTATCGTGCAATTTATCTATCAAACCGCCTTCAGCTCAGAAATTAGACTCTATGGTCTGGCGTCTGCGGCATCGGTATTAATGGGCTTGGCCCTGCTCGCGCTGACCTTGATACAAGTCTGGCTAGCGAAAAAAGCGGAGTACTAATTATGCTTAAGTTTTTAACCCGTACTCGTCGTCCTGGTAAAATGGACATCACCGACATTTTATCTTGGCTTTGGCTAACACTAGGCACAGCCGTAATTGCTATTCCAATTGCTTGGGCTATGTTGTCGTCACTCAAAACTCAGGCCGAAGTAAACAGCTTCCCACCGAGTTTAATTCCACAGTCTACTGTCAGCACTCAGGTAGAAGGCTATGACAAAGACCTTTCAGTTTGGGAGTGGACGCAAGCTAGTGGCGAAACCAAAAAAGTCGCCTTGGTGCGTCGAATTGGCATCAAAGCCACAGTGTTGGATATGGAAAAACCAGAAAAAACTTTTCAGGTACCTATTTCAGAAATCACTCAGCTCAAAGATGTGCATTTCCAGTGGAGTAACTACACAGATCCTTTAGAGCGTTTTGATTTTTTTACTTACATCAAAAATACAGTGTTCGTCACTGTAGTGGCGACAATATTGACGCTACTGCTCAACTCAATGGCAGCCTTTGCTTTATCTAAGTATAAATTCCGCGGCAAAAACGCGATCTTCATGTTGATTTTGTCCACCTTAATGCTTCCCCTTTCTGTCATAATGGTACCCGCTTTTATCGTTATTGTTGGCTTAAATCTCGCGGACAATTTATGGGGGGTGATTTTTGCCACGGTCGCCACACCAACCGGTGTGTTTATGCTACGGCAATATATGCTCACCATTCCAGATGATTTAATCGAAGCCGCACGAGTCGATGCGGCCTCAGAATTTCGGATTTACTGGCGCATTGTGTTACCGCTTTGTGCGCCGGCTCTGGCGGTATTGGCTATATTCTCGGTAATATGGCGATGGAATGATTTCCTCTGGCCATTGATCGTGTTATCAAGTCCAGAGAACTACACGCTACAAATTGGTTTAAATGCTTTCCAAGGGCAATTCTCGGTAGAGTGGCACTATATTCTCGCGATGACCGTTATTGCACTGTTACCAGTGACAATCGTCTTTCTTGTTTTACAAAAATACATTACTGAGGGCGTAGCAGGCAGTGGAGTCAAATAAGCTATGAGTTTAAAGAAAATCTCAGAACAAAGCGGTGTCGCCATCAGTACAGTAAGTCATGTACTCAATGGCACCGCCAAGATATCTGACGACGTTCGCCAACGAGTGTTACAAATCGCCAAAGACATTGGCTATTTGGATTCTCGTATCAAGCGCGCACAGACAGCAACATTGCGGAAAATCGCCCTATTTGTTGATTCTGAACGCTTGAGACAAACCGACGTCAATTTCGTCTCATGGACAATACTCGAAACACTACGCAAGGAATGCGAGCAAAAAGGGGTCGAAATCGAACCCGTTTTGATCGACGAAATTCAAGGCGATTACAACAAGATATCGGAACGTATGACGAAGACCAAATGCGACGGCATTTTGGTGTACTTCGACGAAAACCAAAAACTCCTGAACGAAGTAATCAATACCGCTTTGCCCTGTATTTTGCTCGCTGGACAAGAACCCGGTATGCACATTGGGTCGGTTGGTATTGGAGACAGGAACGGTGCTCGCCTGGGAGTTGAACACTTAATTGAGCTAGGTCACAGGAACATTGGTATTGTCTCTTGGCCGGGGCGTTATACCATCAGGCAGCGTTTAGATGGTTTTAAAGAAGCCATTAATGAACACCTAGAATTAGGCATAACGACTACCAGCATTCAGCTGGACAGCTTCCAACCCGACATTGCTGAGAAAGGCATGAGTGAATGGTTGGAACAGAACCCAGACCTAAACCAGGTAACCGCCTTCTTTTGTCTTGCCGACAACGTCGCCATCGGTGTTCTTAATGCCTTACAAAAGAAAGGTATTCAAGTGCCGAAGGATGTTTCTATTCTCGGCTTTGATGACGTGTTTGCCGGCCAAATGATGCAACCTGCGCTATCAACCGTTCATACGCCGCTGCATCACATCGCCCGTTGCGCCTTGGAAGAACTCGAACTTCTTACCCGTCGCACAAGCAAAAATGCACCTGCACGAAGAGTAGAACTCGGCTGTCGTCTTATTGAAAGGCAATCTTGTAAAGCGGTGTAGTAAATACGCTATAAGACCCATAGCGTCTTACTCAGTGACATAAGTATTGAAGTGGCTTTTTTGTAGTTAAGCCTCGTTAGGCACTCTTGAAATTGCCCAAAGTTATCATCTCCTAAGGCTGCTCGTAATGAGTCACTGTGCTCTTCAATGTCGCCCAAGGCTTCAAACCTTGATTGTCTAATAAGATTAAGATGCGCGTTACCAGACACACTTCTCAATTTATGAACTTGCGCTGCCGGCTGAAGGCGTGACACTACAGATTCAGCACGATCAATACTTTCCTCTGGTGTTAAAGCCAGATTGGCGTATGCAAAAAGAGTGCTTTATCACCAAACAATATGTATTGCGCTTTATCAGGGTTCAACCCAGCAATCACAGGCCACTGGTCTTACTTAGTCTCTGCTCTAACATTTGGCTCTGCTTTAAATTTTGGCTCAAGCGTTAATGCAGGTTTATCGGATAACGGCGGTCTAGACGTCCTTGCCTCGATAACCTTCTACCCATGTGCTTACCACATTAATAAGCTTTGCTGGGTTAATAGGTTTCGTTAGAAAATCGTTCATACCTGCCTCCAAGGCACGGTTTTTTTCTTCGACTAATGCTCCAGCAGTTAGGGCAATAATGGGTAATGATGTTAACCCTAAATCGTTTCTAACTCGTGACGTTGTCTCAAGGCCATCAATCCCCGGCATTTGCACATCCATTAATACAGCATCGAAGTTATTGGATGAATCATTTAACTGGGCTAATGCTTCCTCACCACTGTTTGCGGTCTGAACGACAGCGCCGTTATGCTCTAAGATACGGCTCACAACCAGAAGATTCGTCGCACTGTCATCCACAACAAGCAGCCGAATACCCAATAACAATTTTACTCCAGCCGCCTCAACAATACTTGATGGCTGCACGCGTTTAGAATTACCTGCATTGAGAGGTACAATGTTATTCATCGCACTAAACAGAGTGGTTGAAGTGATAGGTTTTAATAAAAAGTGATTGATCAAATGCTCAGAGTCTTTTGATGCCATACTGTCTTTATTGTGGGATGAGAGCATCAGAACCGCAGGGAGATGTTCTCTACCGATAGTAGCAACAAGATGGCTAATCGCACTGAAACCACCTTTTGAAGGGATTTGATGATCCACAATAATGGCATCGGGGGCGCGTAACTTATTATTTTGACGAGTGATATAGGCTTTAACAAGATCCTCGCTACTCCCCACAACTTCAGATCGCCAGCCAAGCGAGCGAGCAATTTGTTTAAGCTGCTCGGCGTCCACAGGGTCATCTTCAGCAATAAAAACAAAGAGCGTTTGATTTTGATTTTCTTGTGCTGCGATTTCTTCCAATGTTTGGGTTTTAAGCGGTAGATCCACCCAAAACTTACTACCAAAACCCTCTCTACTTTCAACACTAATCTTACCGCCCATTAACTGAACCAACTGATGCACTATAGATAATCCTAAGCCAGTACCACCAAAACGGCGAGTGGTGCTCGAATCTGCTTGCGTGAAGGGTTTGAATAAACGCGACTGAGCATCAGATGAAATACCAATTCCTGTATCTATGACAGTTAACCGTACATTCACCAGATCTCCTGGCAATGTCTGCTCGCTGGTTATCACCTCAGCACTAATGGACACTTTACCTGCGGAAGTGAACTTCAGAGAATTACTAAGCAAATTCACCATTATTTGGCGCAATCTAACGCTATCCGCTATCACCCAAGACGGAAGTTTAGAGTCTAATTCAACGTTGAATTCGACACTCTTGGCTTCTGCTTGAATGGCGAACAGACTCGATACCTCTTCGCAAAGCTCGCGTAACTCGACAGGCTGTGTTTCCAGCTCCATTTCGTTCGCTTCAATTTTCGACAAATCTAACACATCATTAACAATGCCAAGCAACGATTTCCCAGAGACCTGAATTTTAGAAACCAATTGATGCTGGGCGTCGGTTAATTGATCTTCAGACAAGAGATAACTTAGCCCAATAATGGCATTAAGCGGTGTACGAATTTCATGACTGGTGTTCGCTAAAAAGGCACTTTTTGCTTCTGTCGCTAATTCAGCGTCGCGTAAGGCTGCGCGAAGCTTTTCTTCTATAGCAAGTCTTTCACTAATATTGCGTACTGAAGCGGATACCAGTATTTTTTCATCTAGGCGCACCGCGCTTAAGCTGATCTCAGCTGGAAATTGAATCCCATTGCTTCCTAATGCAAAAAGCTTTTCGTCGCGCCCTAGAACGATTGCCTGATCACCCTGATATTCTTCTAATATTCGCGATTCACTGACTTTTTTAGAATACTCTGGCAATAATTTTTGTATGCACTGCCCTTCTAATTCAAACCTATCATAACCAAATATTTTTTCGACTTGCGCATTGACCATCTGAATAATGTCATATTCATCAACTACAAAGGTTGCATCCGGTGCCGATTCCAATAATCCTTTGAAACGCATCATTTCTTTATTTTTTTGGTTTTCTAACTGTGCGTTTAAGGCATCTTTATGACGTATTTTCCCACTTAACCAAACCCAGTATTGAACAGTAAAACCTATAAAAATAACGGAAAACAGGACGGCAATAACATAGCCAATGTCGATGGCTACTTTTTTGAAGAGTGAAAATTGAGAGGTTGTGCTATAGACGTTCAAAACCCGCTCGTCATCACTATTGCCCAGCGAAAAACGTCCTTGCTCTGCGAATACACTACCGTTCTGTCCCTTAAAGCTCATTAAATCAAAAGCGTTTAGGCCATAAAATAAAGAAGCAGAGGTAAATTCATCCTGCCAACGGTGAGGATTACCATATTCGAACGTAAAAGCTTTAGACGCATTAGGATGAAGTAAATAATCACCGTTTTTGTTGGTTATGTATAAATCGGTATCTTTGACGACATGTTCAGCCGTAGTTTTAAGAATATTCTCAGCACTCACGTTAATAATAATGATACCGAATACACTGCCATCAGTATGAAACAAAGGCGTAGAAAAGCGCCAAATAGGTCGACTAGGCTGTTCGATTTTCCCTAATTTACGATTTAAATTAATGTCTGACTGGAAGACACGATCAATCCCAGCTTGAAGCGTTTGAGCAATATACGTTTCACTTTCTTTAGATTGGAGCTCTTCCCCACTAAATGCTCTCAGGTCTTCACCAATACGCTGCACTTTGACTCGCTCATACCAACCATTACTAGCTTCTATAAATCGCACTTGATGCACATCTTTGTTAGACAGCATATAAGCTTTAAAAATATCAGCCAGTCGCTCATTCCATAGCGATAACGCTGCCACGGTTTTTCCTGATTGAATGTCCTCTGTTTGTAATTTTTCTAAAGCAACAATGGCAGGGGTATTCGCAAGATAAAGAGTATCTCTGCGATAACTCGTCGCGTCCTTATTTAGGCTTGAAAGCGCAGCACCTTTTGTTTTTGAAAGGCTATCACTCACCTCTATAAAATGACTTTGTACAATTAACCAACCCACCCCAAAAAGCATTAGAAAGGAAAGCAGCAAGGCGAATTTGAAGGATCGCTTAACACGTGTACGACTTAGAAAAACCAATAAACTACGAAAACTTAGTTGATAACTGTCGGTATAAGACTCTTCCTTCTCACCATTAATACCTAGCAAATTAATGATAAAAAGCGTCAACAGAGTAAGCCCTAAACCAAACACAACAAACCAACTCACCGCCCAAGGCTTGACCTGATTTACATCTTGGATTGAAGGAACCAGCTCCATCTTCCAATGCTGACCTAACACATAGATATTACGCACCACTTTGTCTTCTAATGACCCAAGCGTTTCTGTGTCTTTTGAACGATAAAACGGCTCACTTTCTGTAAGATTGGTTAAAGAGACATAGGATTGGTCTGTTAAAGAATCAAGATTAGCTAATACTTCGTCAATGACTAACGGAGCGTAAGACCAACCCATTACCGCACTTTCACGGGCTTCCATGGTGTTCAAAACAACATTGTCAGAATAAATAGGCAGCAGTACGAGTGCACCTTTACGAGGCTTTTTATTCGCTTGTACAAGGGTGATCGGAGCCGTTAAATAAGGTACATCCTTTCTAGCCGAAAGTAAGGCGGCAGAGCGGCGATTCGCTTCTGATCCAATATCAAGCCCGATGGCTTGTTTGTTTTTATAAGTCGGATAAATATATTGGATAACAAAACGGTCGGTATCGTGTGGTGCTAAAGCTCGAATCGAAAAATTGGGCGTGCCATCTTCTCTAGTACGAGCAATAAAACTTGCCTCTTCAGCGAGCGGAACCCGGCGAATAAAACCGAAACCCAGAGCGCCAGGAAACTCATGCTCAATATCACGGCTATGGCTGTAGTTTTCGAATTGCTTGCGGGTAATATTATCAACTCCCACGCTCACAATCGCCCCTCTGAGACCTCGCAAACCATACTCATAATGTTTAAACCGTTCGGCAATCAAGCTCTCAGCTTTATTAGCAAGGTCATCGGTGTATGACTTTACTTCGTATTCATTTTGATAGTTAACCGTACTGACCACAACAGAGGTGGTTAGAATGCCAAACAACAGTGGAAGCCAAAAGGTTAGAAAGCCAATTTTACGGGCCTTTTTTTTATTCATATGTAATAACTACTTTGTACTTCTTCAGCATAAACGGGACGGAAAAAGTAATAGCTTTGAAGAAATAAAACCCGCAACTATTCTTATTAGAAACCCCCATGACCAATTCCCTCCCTTTAACATTCACTTCGACCTGAATATAAAAGGTAGACCAAGCCATTTATTAAAAAAAGAAGAGTATTGATTAAAAGGGTAAAGGTATGTAATCAGGCTTAACACACTGCGTAAAACAAACAGTCGTAACCTCTATTCAGAGATAGCAAAAAAGAGCCATTTTCACTTGAAAAACTGTCGCCTTAACCAACCTCTTTCTCGAACCATTCCACGTCCCAGTATTGGCCAAATTTTCGGCCTACTTCTAGGTAGACACCAACGGATTCAAAACCGAACTTTTCATGGATAATTTGTGAGGCTTCATTAGGTAAAGTGATGCCAGCGTAGGCGCGATGTACGTCTTCTGTTTCCAATTGCTCGAACAGCTCAAGGTACAAGGCGGTTCCCAAACCTCGACCTTTGGTATTTGGCTTTAGATAAATACTGACTTCCACTGAGGTTTCATAAGCGCGTTTAGGCTTGAATTGCCCACTGCAGGCGTAGCCAAGAATTTCTCCGTCTTGTTCCGCCACCAGTAAACGATACCGACCTGTTGGCGCAAACTGCGAAAACCAAACAGCTCGACCTTCTAACGTGTACGGCTCTATATCAAAAGTAGTCGCCGTATTTACTATGTAGTGATTATAAAGATCGGTTAATGCGGGTAAATCCTCAATGACAGCTGGACGAATTTGAACGCTCATTTTATCTCCCGATGGCAATTATCTAAGGCTGAAGCGATGCTCTATTTTTACCACGCTTCACATTGCTGTAATAGACAATTTGCGGCGGCACAGCGTTTAACTGCTTAGCTTGTTTATATCGTGATAAAAAAGATCGATACACACCGTATTTAAAATACACAATATCTGCGTCCATCGTCGGGCCTTGGTAGTCGACTTTTTGCTTGCCGTTTACCCAAACTTGGAACGCACCAGAATCGTCTTTTTCCCAACGAGCATATACTTCGATTTTATGCCACTGGCCTCGCAGATCAGCCTCACTAATCAACTCGTAGTATTGCTTAGTACCGGAAATATGATCATCTAGATGGTACCCGCCACGGCCATTTTGAAACATCCAAATAGGGTGAGAATTAGCTTGATGAAATTGACCGAGAGCCACCTTGGTTGGAAAAACATTGGGATAATCATCGGGGAAATAAATCGACCAACCGTACCAAGCGTCACTACCTGCTGGCGTCGTTTTCTGCTGCTCGGATAACTCACTGCGTTCGCGATCTTGCTCGCAATCGTTCCAGCCTTTATTCCAGTAGCAGTCTCCTGGACGCACCTCGAATTTCTCGATTAGTTTAGTTGATGCGCTATCAGTAATGTCTTGAATAACTTGATAACCATAGCTCGTATTATTTAACGAACGCATAAAAGGACCAAAGTCCCCATGATTCATATCTTGCTCAACAGACTGTGCCTGAACGGGGATAGCCAAAAAATACAGCCATAAGGCTATTAAAAAACGAGACATGGGAAGCAAACCTTATTAATTACTCACCTCATCATTCTAAAGTTTGCGAGAGCAGTTCGCCAAATAGTTGTCGACTAATTAAGGTCAAGATGAAGAATACGGGGATTTTTCATCTTAACCTTGCCTATCATTGAATTACTACTGGTGTAAAAACCCCTTTGCCATTATTTGCCGCCAGAGACAGCAAAACCACTAAAGCCCCCCATTGGTAGGTCGGCCATTAAGGTTGCCGCGCCTGTCGTCAGGTCTATAGAGTAAAGGCCGGCTTTTGATGCACCTTCGAGCTGCAATATGGCGTAAGCCGCGTCAGAACCTTCTTTAGCAGAAACAATATCGAAGCCACCCATTGATGATAGGTCAACGGCCTTGCCATTAACGGTGATCTTAGCGACGGTTTTTAATTCGCCGGCATTATTAGCAAGGCTGACCAATGAGTCTGTTTTGCTGTCTAACGCAAACTGGAAAGTGCTCGACGCTTTAGCTCCGGCAATGGCGTTTGTATAAGCGTTGGCAAAAATTTCAGGCGTCATGCCTTCGTTGCTGTCGCCTTTTACATAAAAGGTAGAGGTGAATTTCAATACGGAATTAGCGCGCTTATCTTGGTCACCAAAACCGACTGGGAAATACACCAAGTTTGTCCCGTCAGAACCCACCATACGAACAGCATCGATAGCGTTATTAAAATCCATCGCGGTGGCTGACGCCCCCTTGGAAATCATGGCGCCATTTGTGAAGGTAGCACCCAGATCGGTTAGCTTGCCAGTCTTAGTATTCACAGCATAAACCGCGCCGTTAGTATAGCCCAACAGCTCGCCTGTGACGGGACGATAAGCCACGGCATCCAGCTTATTGCTTAGGGTAAAAGTGTCCATTTTAGCAGGAGACGCGATAGACCCCATTGTGATCAAAGTCGTTCCATTATTAGCAAGCGCGTACCCAGCGACAGGGCTAGCTTGGTCCGATGTTCCGTAAAAGCCAGTTGAACAAGCAGAAACAGCGAAAGCAGTCGTGGCAGCAATAATCGTCTTTTTCATCATAATCATCCTATATGAGTTTTATTAGTAAACCTGGTGTCACCCAATTGGGTGGCTCATACAGAGATACTCATATTTAAAAAAAAGGTTTCAGATAAACGATATTTTTTAAAAATAATTTTCGGAGCGATGAAAAGACAAGGATTAACGACGTCCACTCGTAACGAATAGGCTTACATTGTTTGTCATCCTCCACTTGCGATACAACCAACCCAGTACCATAATTAGGTATTATTTGGTATTAAGGAGATCACAATGGCGAAAAATACTAGCATTACGCTTGGTGAACATTTTGATAGCTTTATCAGTAGCCAGGTCCAAAGTGGACGCTATGGTTCAGCAAGTGAAGTGATTCGTTCCGCTTTACGTTTACTTGAAACACAAGAAACGAAAATGAACACCTTACGACAGCTGCTCGTTGAAGGTGAAGAAAGTGGTATGGCAGATTATGACCTCGATTCGTTGATCAATGAACTCGATAACGAAGAGAAAAAATGAAACTATTCCGACTTACCATCAAGGCAAAATCCGATTTAAAAGATATTGCCGTATTTACCTCCCGTCGGTGGGGGCGAGAGCAGCGAAATATTTATCTAAAACAATTCGATGAGTCATTTTGGCTATTAGCTGAAAACCCTGACATTGGCAAAGCGTGTGATGAAATCAGAGATGGCTACCGAGAGTTTCTGCAAGGAAGCCATGTTATTTTTTATCAACAAATTGGTAGTCAGAATATTCAAATTATCAGGATCTTACATAAGAGTATGGATGTGAATCTAATGTTTGGGGCATAACGCCGCATTAAGGTGTGAGCGACGTTTGGCTATACTTGAGCGAAGCGAAAACGCCAAGCGTTGCGAATCACTCTTAAATGCTTTGTTAGCTTATTTTTTTAATCGAATCTTACGAACTACGGGATCGCCATCAAAATTGAGACCAAATAAACATTCGACGATTGAGCCAACTTTGAAGTCACTAAACTGGCAACTATCGTCTGTTGTAAGCTTGTGAAAATATAAATTACCATTTTCATTTTCAATAAAACCATAACGATCTTTTATAGAGACAACTCGACTCTCATGCACTGTAAATTGCTGGTCGTCAAAAGAATAGTCTTGGCGACGACAATTGACAGCGGTTATATTTTCGTCATGCTCTTTAAGCGTAAACCTTAGGTACTCTTGACGCTTAAGATTAAAGAAATCATCTTTATCGTCAAATGAATTGACATTGAAGTAAACGGTTTCACCATCGTTATAAATGAACCCGAAACCTTTATCATGATCAATTGTCATGACAGCTGCTTCTCGATACTTTAAGTCCTCTTTGCTGCCACCATGAATATTCTCTAGTGATAGGCTTAATGGCTTTTCAGCATTTAGAATATAAACTATCTGCCCCGTTTCAGCATAAGTATGCTCGATATAATGGATATGCGGTGACATTTTGCCACCAATCCAGTCCCCTTTGCTTTTCTCATGAGTTAAGAAAACAGCATTTACTTTATTTTGCGCGACAAAGTCCAAAATCTCATGATAGATAATAAAGTCTCCATAAGGATAATCTTTCTTATTTTTCCGATCACCAGAACCAGGAAAGACACAATATTGTTGACTAGATGAGTTTGCATTATCTAGGTTATCGGACAAGCGCTCGTACAGTTTGATAATTTCACTTATCCTACCGTCTTCTAACTTCGGTGTTTTTTTCAGCACCAAGCAAGTATCTAGAAGTTCATCAACTACTTTAATGTCTTTCAAATCACTCGTAGTCCGTTCTATTTTACTTTTTAACTCTTCTCCCAGTTGTTCAATGTCTAGAGCCTGAATCAAGTTTTCTTCTATTTTTAGTAGTTTTTCCCACTCATCAGGATAGTCGGCAAGCAATAGTTTTTTATTTGAACTCAAAAATTGCTTAAACTTATTTTTTGAATCTGCAACGGCTGACTCCAACGAAGTTGGAATTTTTCTTAATGGCTCAAACAAGTCTGACTCTATGTTCTTAACTCGGTTTCGTCGAAACTCAACTTGTACCTGATGAGTGAGGTAAATGTTTTCTCGATTATCCCTGAGAAAAGACAACAGTTTCGCTTTTTCCGCCGAAGCCATACCATAGTAACTAATCAGAACATTGGTATCCAAAAATATAGCAATATTCTCCAGTTTAAAAGCACTCTGAAAGCTCTCTGAGTACGCTTTCAATGCTTTTGCCGAAATTTCTACATCTAGTTCTTTTGTTATATCAAATTCCAAATTTAACCTCCAAATAAGCTAACACCCACATAAGGGGCAGGAACACATGGGCTAAAATAGGAGCGAAGCGACAGCGCCCACGTGTTACTGTCCCAGAGAGCTTGCGACCGACTTAATGTGATTGTTAGCAATTGAATGGCTTGTCCTCAAGACACCCATTTGACGATAAGGAGACATTAAACCTTTTGAATAATGCCATGAACTCCATGAGCCCCATATCAACATCTACCCTTTTTGTTCTATATTCAGAACTGTCAGCCCCGATTGCTCTCAGTCCGTTCTCATCAGTTATTAAAAATGTAACGAAAACAGGGTCAATGTTGTCTTTGTTATGGTTCTCGCCTGAAAACATTTTGATCCCAATAAGGAACTCATTATCGGACATATGCTCATGCTCGCGCAGCCAGTCAGAAGCTGTTTCGAAGTCAGCTCTGTCTGCGGCGGCAGTGCCTGTCATATCATTGTATTGTACTGAAGCTTTAAATATTTCCATTTAGCTAATTCCTTCAATTGCTAACGTCCGCAGCACGCGCGGCTTTGTAGTGAAGGCGAAGCCGCAACGAAAAAGCCGTCGCCGTGCCTGCGATTGTTAGGCTTTTTTTGCATGTAGCATCTCCATAATGAAGACCACCAAAGTGTGCGCAGCATTAACAACAAGCCGTGCCTCTGCAACCACAATACTTGGTGGGCTAGACCCACGACCATGAGCAGAACCTATGTGTGACCTAAAGGCACCAACACCATCAATGATTGAAGAAATACCTTTAAGCACTTTGTGCTGATCAGCTGCCAGAGTGACATCGGTATTTAGTGCAAGGTGCGGCTGAACGACGCCCCACAGTGGCATTACATTAAGTTTATTTGGCATAGCTAGATCATCGAAGCTTTCGATGTAGAACTTTAGCGTGGCTTCGATAATTGAACAGGATGCAGTTATTGATGCATGAGGATCACTTTGGATATGCTCGATTGCTCTCTCAAATTCCTTTTCAATGGATGAGAAGTCACCTGACCTCAGATAGTCTTCCAGAGTTTTAGTAATTGGTGTTGAGCCTGCTTTCGTCACGTATCCATTGGTTCGATAGACTAATTGATTTTTCGCTAATGCGGCGTTAATTCTCGCTTGGCCTTCGGTCACCTTGGTTGATGATGGCCCACCAAAAAGTGAAGAGGGCGGCTCCTGATCCATGTACTCTTGAATCACAGCGCCCAGAACTTCTAGCGCATCAGTTTTAGGCTCTTCGTTACAACGCTTTAGCCAGTTACTGCACTTCTTTTCGCAATTACCCTCAGGCACATCTCCTGGCGCTCCACTTTCCATAAAGAGCGTATCAAGCTTGGAGTGACTGTAGTAATGCTCAGCGATTACAGAAGCTACTGCTCCGATAACCGAATTTGGTATTTGATGATTCAAACTCGAATCTCCGTGAGCCTAACATTTTAATAGTGCGCTTGCGCATCTACACTGTTTTTAAGTTCCATAAAAATCCCTGTAAAACTCTGATTCTATGTCACTTTTTAACCTTTCCCACAGGCTGGTTAGTTGGAAATCCGAGCGTGCGGGTTTACACATTTATTCACAGCCTGTTATTTCGGCTGCTGATATTCTGAGCTATTGATACTAAAGGCCTTTCTGGCTTACTACCAGTACAAATACGCAAAATAGGACTATTCAAAACAGGCAAACCGAGCCAAAAGTCGGCAGTCATAAAAATAAACTGTATATTTGCACAGATTTCGGTCAATTATCCACAAGGAGTATGTGATGTCTTCTAGCCCTTTCCTCAATTTTATTCGCCATGAGCTGCGGCTACGCGGTTATAGCTTAAAAACAGAGAAGTCTTACCTGTATTGGATTAAATATTTTCATTCGATTCCATAAGCTACAACACCCTCAGAACATGGGCGCAGAAGAGGTAAGAGCTTTTTACTCAACCACTCAACCCCGTAAGTGTTTTTGAAGGCGTTTCACCAAACAGTTGTTTGTAGTCTTTTGAGAATTGGCTTAAATGCCAGAATCCCCATTGGACGGCGATGTCGCTGACGGCTTGTCCATGTTGCGCTTGAACTAGTGAACGGCGCACGCCGTTTAGTCGGCTGATACGCAGATATTGAATCGGGCTGACGCCAAGGATACTTTCAAAACTGTATTGCAAGGTACGACGGCTGACGTTGGTTATTTCACACAATTGCGTCACGGTAACGGGTTCATCAAGGTGATAATCTAAAAACTGACGAGCAGTATCTACAACGCTTTTACGGTGATAATAGCTTTGTGTTTTGGCGGGCTGTGGGGTTTCTACTTTAAGTACTTCAAGCAAGGCCATCATCACGATGTCTTGCTGCAGGCGTGGCGGTGTGGTGTTGTTTTGCAACGACAACAAACGTGCCAGCACAAAGCGCACTTCCTCTAAGGTTTTATCGGGTACACCTAGGCGGCCACATTCGGTGAGTTCTTTCCAATTTAGATCCACCCCGTGAATCGCCGCCATTTTGATCAGCTTTGATCGATCCACCACTAATCCATATAAATCATAATCCTGCGGTGTGGATAGCTGAAAATCACAATCGCCCGGTCGGCACATAATATTATTGGGATTGATGGTTAAGCCGTTGATGCGACTCTCTTCTTGATCAACAAGAGGAATCCCCAGCCAAACAGAGTCCGGCCAAACGACGCATTTTTGCTGCAAGGCTTGGCTGGTGTGTTCACAAAACACCTGCAATCCCTCAAAAGGCAACTCGACAATACGACCGTAAAAACTTCCACGGCTGATTTGATCGTACTCTTGCTGCCAGTTGGTCAAATTACTCGCATGCAAATCGGCATCGTGAGCTTCCGACAATCTAACTTTCGATATGTGAGGGGAAAAGCCCTCTTTTGGTGCATTTTTGAGGTTTAACGACATATCTTCATCCCGCTATATATCGATTTTTATTAAATGTTTATTTAATAAAAATCTAACTCATTGAAAT
Organism: Marinomonas lutimaris; assembly: GCF_019426345.1. Classification (GTDB taxonomy): domain Bacteria; phylum Pseudomonadota; class Gammaproteobacteria; order Pseudomonadales; family Marinomonadaceae; genus Marinomonas; species Marinomonas lutimaris. The sequence continues at coordinate 614,282 of NZ_JAHLLW010000001.1, read as the reverse complement.
ATATAGACATTAATATTTTTGCCATTATTCGATAACGTCGGTTTATGGATTTCCGTAATGTTAACTAACGTTATATATGTTCAAGCTATGCAAGATTTACACCCTTTTCTTGTTTGCTTTTTTGAACCAACACCATGTCAGTAAAGCGCGTGAGATAATTATGAGCAAGCCAAATTCGACTTTTCAGTTTAAGAACACAGTAGGCGAACGCACCTTCGGCTTTGTCGATCTTGCCGATTTAATGGCGAAAGCAACACCCGCACGTTCGGGGGATCGCTTAGCCGGCGTTGCGGCCCAAAGCGCCGAAGAACGCGCCATCGCGCAGATGACGCTTGCCGATGTACCACTGAGCCTTTTCCTAGAACAAGCCCTCGTTCCCTATGAAGAAGATGAAATTACCCGACTAATATTAGACGATCATGACAAAAGCGCTTTTTCTTTGATTTCTCATCTGACCGTGGGGGGATTTCGTGATTGGTTGTTAAGCGACCTTGCCTCCAGCGAAATACTGATTCAGATCCGCCCCGGTGTGACGCCAGAAATGGCCGCAGCGGTCAGTAAAATTATGCGCAATCAGGATTTAATCTTGGTCGCGAAAAAGTGCCATGTCAAAACCGCGTTTCGTAACACCATTGGCTTACCGGGACACTTGTCGACCCGCTTACAACCCAACCACCCAACCGACGATTTAACTGGCATCGCGGCCAGCATGTTAGACGGTTTGCTCTACGCCAATGGCGACGCTGTGATTGGTATTAACCCTGCCACAGACAACGTGCAGCAAGCCACACGCTTGATCAAGATGATGGACGAAGTCATCCAGCATTATGAAATCCCGACTCAATCCTGCGTTTTAACTCACGTAACCAACACCATCGAATGCATCGAACAAGGCGCGCCAGTGGATTTGGTTTTCCAATCGATTGGCGGCACTCAAGCGACAAACGACAGCTTTGGTTTCAATCTCGCCAATCTGGCAGAAGCCCAAGACGCGGCTTTGTCGCTGAATCGCGGTACGGTTGGCAATAACGTCATGTACTTTGAAACGGGCCAAGGCAGCGCCTTGTCGGCCAACGCCAATCACGGCTTGGATCAGCAAACCTGCGAAGCTCGCGCATACGCAGTAGCTCGGAAATTCAATCCATTGCTGGTTAACACCGTGGTTGGGTTTATCGGTCCAGAATATTTGTACGATGGCAAAGAAATTACCCGCGCGGGTTTAGAAGATCACTTCTGCGGCAAGTTACTTGGTTTACCAATGGGTTGCGACGTGTGTTACACCAACCACGCGGAAGCCGATCAAAATGACATGGATAATTTACTGACACTGTTAGGTGTCGCGGGTTGTACTTTTGTCATGGGTATTCCCGGTTCCGACGACATCATGCTGAACTACCAGACAACGTCTTTTCATGATGCTTTATACGCTCGCCGAGTATTGGGGTTAAAACCCGCGCCAGAGTTCGACCTTTGGTTAGCTAAAATGGAAATCTTCAAAAACAACGAGCAATTCACTCTCAACCACCAGCTACCCGATGCGTTTCATAAGTCACTCAATCGTATGATTGGAGGTCGTTCATGAGCCACGACATCCCTAAATCCGACATCCCTAAACCTAATAAGTCTTTCTCAACACACCCGCATGCAGAGCCAGTAACAGAGAATGCATGGAGCAAGCTCAATGCCTTTACCGATGCGCGAGTGGGTTTGGGCCGTTCTGGTATCAGCGTCCCAACCAAGCATTTATTGGCCTTTCAGCTGGCCCATGCTCAAGCGATCGATGCCGTGCACACGCAACTCGATAGCAACGCGTTAGCCAAAGCTCTGGTAGAGCAAGATTGGGCGAAAGATTGGACGAGAAACTGTGCCCCCCTACTCTTGCACAGTCGCGCGACGGACCGCGCAACCTATCTACAGCGTCCAGATTATGGCCGCAGATTAGATGAAGAATCGGCACACAAACTAGACGAGCACCGAGCTTCCACCTCACAAAGTTATGACCTTGCGATTGTCGTGGTGGATGGTTTGTCGTCGCTGGCAGTAGAGCAAAATACTTTGCCTTTTTTACAAGCACTGTCTGGCTATATCAAGGGCTGGAACATCGCGCCTGTTTGCTTTGTTGAACAAGGCCGCGTTGCCATTGGTGACGATGTGTGTGAGCGGCTAAACGCCAAATGTGTCTTGGTATTAATCGGTGAACGTCCGGGGCTGAGCTCGCCAGATAGCTTAGGCTTGTATCTCACTTGGGGTGGCAAAGTCGGATTTACCGACGCCTACCGCAATTGTATTTCCAATGTTCGCCCAGCGGGTTTGGTGTATCAAGAAGCGGCGCGGAAAGCCTTTTATCTATTAAACGAAGCACGAACCCTGAAACTGTCTGGCGTCAAACTAAAAGACAGATCGGACGATGATTTAATCGTAGACACCTCACAGGAGTCAAAAAACTTCCTCATCTCCTAATACGAGGAAAAAAATAAGGAAAAAAACAAAACGCACGAATATATACAAACAGAAAAGCAAGAAAACTATAAGCCCACTGGGCAAAAATGACGGTTTAAAACTCAACTTATAGAGCACAACTGGAACAAAAGGAAACTAAAATGTCTGATCAAATCAATAAAGAATATCTGGCGAAACGCCAGCTAAAACGAGGCTCCGCGGGCTGGATTCTGCTCGCGGGTTTGGGCGTATCTTACGTGATATCTGGTGACTTCGCAGGCTGGAACTTTGGTATTGCCGAAGCGGGCTGGGGCGGGTTTGCCATCGCAGCAGCGCTAATGGCCGTGATGTATTTCACCTTGGTTTTATCCTTGGCAGAAATGTCTGCCGCTATCCCAGCGGCGGGCGGCGGTTACAGTTTTGCTCGTCAAGCGATGGGGCCTACTGGTGGTTATTTAACCGGCCTAGCGGTGTTAATTGAATACGCTTTGGCACCTGCCGCCATTGTTATATTTATCGGTTCTGCGGTGGAATCCCTATTAGGGTTTAACGGACCTTGGGTCTACGCCGCGTTTTATCTTGTCTTTATCGGTATTCACTTAGCCGGTGCGGGCGAAGCGCTAAAAGTCATGATGGTCATCAGTGGCTTGGCGGTTATCGCCATCCTAGCAACAGCGGTTGCACTGATTGGTGATTTTGACACTAGCCGTTTGTTTGATGTTGCTGTAACCGATGCTGCTGGCGCGTCTGAGTTTATGCCAATGGGTTGGTATGGTGTTTGGGCAGCGCTGCCATTTGGTATGTGGTTGTTCTTGGCTGTTGAAGGTGTTCCTTTAGCCGCAGAAGAAGCCAAAGACCCAGCAAAAGATGTACCTAAAGGCATTATCGGCGCGATGATTTTCTTACTGTTTACTGCACTCTTGGTGGTGTTTTTATTAGCGGGCGCTGCTGGTGCAGATGCGATGGGTAAGAGCGCGGTGCCTTTGGTTGATGCCTTAAACTTTGCGGGTCACAGCTCTTTGGCAACAGCAGTAAACGTTCTCGGTCTTGCTGGTTTGATAGCGTCTTTCTTCTCTATCATCTACGGTTACAGCCGCTTAGTCTTTGCTCTGTCTCGTGCAGGTTACATTCCACAAAGCTTGTCAGTAACAGACAAACGTAAAGTCCCTGCTCGTGCTTTGATCGTTCCTGGTATTTTGGGCTTCCTTGCTTCTTTGACGGGCGAAGGCGATCTTATGCTTGCCATGGCCGTGGTTGGCGCAACAGTGTCTTATGCTTTGATGGCGTTAAGCCATATCTTGTTACGTATCAAACAACCAAACATGGAACGTCCTTATAAAACACCGGGCGGTATTTTCACCTCGTCTATCGCATTTATTTTATCGCTATTGGCTTTGACTGGTGTTTACGCTTACGATCCACGCGCATTTTTCTACACGTTAGTCTTGTTCGCCATCGGCGCTGCTTACTACTTCTTGTACAGCAAGAATCGCCTTGTGGCGAAAACACCTGAAGAAGAGTTCGACATGCTGGCGGCGGCGGAAGCGGACCTTGCTGCAACGGCTTAACAACACTTTTCACTGAGTAAAAAAACAAAGCCCCGTATTCCTTTCCTAGGGAATGCGGGGCTTTTTAATTCTATTGACACTAATGTAAAACGATTTTACGACTTAGCAAGATTCATGCTTTGCAAAGCTGCGCGCTCTGGCTCCATCATGTAACGATAAGACAAAGCCGCCACAATACCACCAATGAAGATGGCGTAGTTTGCCAAGGCGCTAAACACAAAGGTCGCCAAGATAGACACCGCACCCGCAATAATCAGAGCATAGACACTCTTCTTATTCACGCCATTCTCATACCAATAAGCGCCTTTAGGAGACTCTGTATACAAAGCTGCCACATCGATATGACCTTTTTTGATAAAGAAGTAGTCGACAATAATAATGCCGTACAAAGGCCCAATCATCGCGCCCAACACATCCACTGTATAGTGAATCACTTCTGGGTTATTGAATAAATTCCATGGCGTTAGCAGCACAGAACCAAACGCGGCAATAAAACCACCCGCTTTAAAGCTGATTTTCTGTGGTGATACGTTGGAGAAATCAAACGCTGGCGCCACAAAATTCGCCACGATATTGATGCCCACTGTCGCAAAGATAAACGTCAGCGCGCCAAGAACGGTGATAAAACCAGAATCTAAACGTTTCACTGTTTCTACTGGGTCAGTAATCATCTGACCAAAAACAGGAATCGAAGCGGAAACAATCACCACACTGAACAAAGAAAACAGCACAAAGTTAACTGGCAAGCCCAATAGGTTACCTAGTTTCAATTTTTTATAACTACCGCAGTAACGAGAGAAATCACTAAAGTTTAAGGTTGGCCCAGCAAAATACCCAGCAACCAAGGCAATCGCAATGAACATCTGCACGTACACATCCATGCCTGTCAGATTATTTGAACTCAAGTTAAAACTGATGTTTTCCCAACCCGCTCGATCCACCATATAAATACACAAAGCAAACATGGCCACATAAATAGCCGGACCAGACCAATCGATCACTTTACGAATCATGTCCATACCGAACATAAACACAATACCTTGCACAATCCACATGGCAGAAAAACCAATCCAACCTAAGTAAGAAAGCCCTACGAAGGATTTATCCGCAAGAGACGCCATTTCAGGGAAGAAATACAACAAAAGAATAATAAAGGAGCTAGACGCCAAAAAGGTTTGAATACCGTACCAAACGACCGCGATCAAGCCACGAATGATGGCCGGAATATTGGCACCGAACACACCAAAAGACATTCGCGCTACTACAGGAAAAGGGATACCGGCTTTTTGTCCCGGCTTACCCATCAGATTGGCAAACACCAATACGATAGAAATCCCCAATAACAAACTGATAAATACCTGAATACCATTTAACCCTAATGCAAACAAGCTGGCAGCAAACACATAACCGCCCACGCTATGAACGTCTGACATCCAAAAAGCGAAGATACTATACCAACCCCATTTTTGATCTTTCTCCGGCAAGAGATCGCTATTTGCTAATCTAGGGCTTTGCTCAAATTCTTGTTTCATGATTGCGTTCCTTTTTAATTGTATACAATGTTAAATACAATTTATGTGCCAAAAAACAGAACCCAAAGAACTTAAGTAAAAATAGGAACATGAACCCAAAAAACCAATATTTACTGCACCATTCCAAGTCAAAACAAGAAAACCACACCAATATTGTGCACAATCAATTCATTTTTTGTTTAAGATGTACGAAACAAACTAGCATGCTATATTGTCTTAAGAACTATATTTAACAAGATATCGTATACAATTTATAGAGAAGCACTCATGTCGAATGACGAGAATATTTACCGACAAATGCTAAAGGCCATTGTCGAACACCAATTACCACCAGGAGCGCGTTTACCAGAAGACCGTCTATCAGAAGCTTTTGGTGTGAGCAGAACCGGCATCCGCAAAGTATTGCAGCGACTCGCCTTAGAGCATTTTGTAGTGATCGAAAAAAACAAAGGCGCGCAGGTAAACCATCCAAGCGAAGCCGAAGCATTAGAAGTTCTAGACAGCCGCATATTAATTGAGCCGCAACTCATTCCAGCCTTACTTGGTTATTGGAATGCAGAACATTCTGAGCGTTTTCGCACCATGGCGAAGGAAGAAAAATACGCAGAAGAAGGCAACCAACTAGCAGACTCTATTCAGCTAACCGCTCGTTTCCATTATGAGTTAGCGACGCTAGCAGGCAATAAGGTACTAGCGAATTTTGTCCAACAACTGTGCTATCGCTCTTCACTTATTCTCGCCGCTTACGGTACTCGCGGCAGTGTCGGTTGCGACTGTGGAGATCACTCGGAGCTTCTGGACCTTCTCGATCAAGGACACACAGATAAGGCGCAACACTGGATGAGTCATCACCTTAGACACATCAAATCTTCGCTTATTCTTGATAGCAAACCCGAAGAAAATATCGATTTTCAAAGACTTTTTGCCCGCTAGGAGCACCATGCGAATTCAGCTCATTAACCCAAACACCAGCGCCGACATGACTCACGCTATGGCATTGAGTGCTCAATCTGTCGCGCTAGAAACAACTCAAATTATTGCCTGTACGCCTGAGCATGGACCAAAAAGCATCGAATGTGCTTTTGATGAGGTCATTGCTAGCGCCGCTCTTCTTGATCTTATCGAACAAGGCAAACAACAAGGCGTTGATGCTCACATCATTGCTTGTTTTGGCGACCCTGCTTTAGACGCCGCCCGTGAATTAGCTGACGCCCCCGTGATTGGCATTGCTGAAGCAGGTTTTCACATGGCCAGCCTGATCGCCCATCGTTTTGGGGTTGTGACCACGCTATCTCGCACTTTACCAGCGAGTGAACATTTACTACAAAAGTATGGCCATAAGCATCATTGTAGCGGTGTCAGAGCCACCGACATTCCCGTTTTGGCATTAGAAAATATCGACCCAGCGGCTTACTTACTACTAAAAACGGAATGCCTTGCGGCCATAGAGCAAGACGGTGCAGAAGCAATTGTATTAGGTTGCGCAGGCATGTCGAGTTTGGTGGAAAAGCTGTCTGCTGAATTACCTGTTCCTATCATTGACGGCGTTGTCGCCGCGGTAAAACTGGCAGAATCATTGCATCAGTTAGGACTACAAACCTCTAAAAAAGGTCAATACGGACAGCGTGTTAGCAAAGCCTTTACTGGGCGTTATTCCCTCTGGAGTTTATAACCGCTGCTAAATGACATAAAAAATAATGGAACACAGACCATGAAACACTATTTAGAACGCGATTACGCGGGTTATGGCCGCCAAGGGTTGCCAAACGTAAAATGGCCAAACAATGCACGAGTTGCTGTCCAGTTTGTTTTAAACTTCGAAGAGGGTGGAGAAAATTGCGTTCTTCATGGCGATGAACACGCTGAAACTTTTTTGTCCGAAATATTCGGTGCGCAGCCTTTCAAAGACCGCCACATGAGCATGGAATCCCTTTACGAGTACGGCTCCCGCACTGGTGTGTGGCGCATTCTCAACGAATTCGAAAAACGCGGCTTACCGCTGACGATTTTTGCCATTGCCACCGCATTACAACGTAACCCAGAAGTGGCAAAAGCCTTTGTGGAAGGCAAACACGAGATTGTCTGTCATGGCTTAAAATGGATTCATTACCAAGAAATGCCCATCGAGCAAGAACGCGAACACATGCAACAAGCCCTCGCCTTGATCGAAGAAGTCACTGGCGTTAAACCCGCTGGCTGGTACACAGGGCGAGACTCGCCTAATACTCGCGCCTTAGTCACAGAACAAGCGCAACTCAAATACGACTCAGACAACTATGGCGACGACCTACCTTATTGGGTGAAAGTCGATACACCCGATGGTGGCAGCAAACCGCATCTAATCGTGCCTTACACGCTCGACTGCAACGACATGAAGTTTTCTTCCCCATACGGTTTCAATCACGCAGAAGAATTTTTCCAATACTTGAAAGACAACTTTGATTGTTTATATGAAGAAGGTGCCACCGCACCGAAAATGATGTCTATCGGCATGCATTGCAGAACCCTTGGCAAACCAAGCAGATTCATGGCACTGAAGAAGTTTTTAGATTACGTACAATCCCACGACAACGTCTGGATTGCTCGCCGTGAAGACATCGCTGATCACTGGATTAAAAACCACCCACCAAAACTGTAGGTTTTTTATTTATGAGGATAAACAAAGGGTTATCCTCATAACTTACTCTTTTTAAAATATCTTCACCGCCATTCATTTGATAATGGTTATTGAATACATTAGCATTTACATAAATTTACTATTATTGGACTTATGAGATGTTATCCAAAAAACCTTACACGGCGATTATCCTATTGCCTTTCGCCCTTAGTGCCTCACAAACCACCTTTGCAGAAACGGAATCCATAAGCCTCGATGAACTAGTTATCCAAACCAGCCGATCGAATACCAAAAAGGATGACAGTCCCCAGGTCATTACTGTCATCACTCGACAGCAAATTGAAGATCAACTATCTATTAGCTCTGACAGCTCGCAGGTGCTTTCTAGCCTTCTACCAGCCTATGCGCCCAATACGCAAAAATTAAACGATAGTAGCCAATCCTTTCGCGGTCGTTCTGTTTTATACATGATAGATGGTGTTCCACAGTCTAATCCACTTCGTGACGGTAGCCGTGCAGCACACACCATTGACCTTGCTATGGTAGAACGCATTGAAGTAATCCATGGTGCAAGCGCAATTCATGGATTAGGAGCAACTGGCGGTATTATTAACTTCATCACCAAATCAAATCGTTCAAACGAATTAAAACAACACGTCGATGTACAACTGACCACACCGACAGATGAATTAAAAAGCGATTCTCTGGCCTATAAAATTGGCTATCAAGTAGAAGGTGCACAAGATAATTTTGACTACCTTGTAGGTTTGACCAACGAAGTACAAGGCGTTTACCTTGATGCCGACGGCGATTATGTAGGCTCGGACTCTACTCGTGGCGATACGATGGATTCAAAAAGCTACGATGCTTTCGTCAAGCTTGGTTACTGGCTGACTGATGATCAAAGACTGGAACTTGAAGTTAACAAGTACCGATTAAAAGGACGAATGAACTTCACTGGTGTCAACGGAGACAGATCAAACGGCGTTCCAACCAGCTCAATCAAAAGCACACCAAGAGGTCTTGCTCCATACAACGATGTTCAAACTACCAGTCTTGCTTATACCGACAGCGACCTTGATGGTATGGAGCTTAAAGCGCAAGTCTTCCACCAAGATTTTGAAGGCCGTTATGGCGCAACGAACTCCGGAAGCTTTCAAGACTCCAGCATTGCACCAAGTGGCACACTTTATGACCAAAGCCAAAACCAATCAGAAAAAATCGGTGCAAAATTCAGCTTAACTAAAGACGACCTGTTAGATAACGATTTAAGCGTCACTGCAGGCTTAGATTTGTTACAAGACACCACCAGTCAGACGTTAATATTGACTAATCGCACTTATGTTCCTGAAACGGAATACACCAATTACGCGCCATTCGTGCAATTTGAATACCGACCAACTGATCGCTTAGTACTACAAGCTGGTGCCCGGAATGAACACGCTAAGTTAGACGTAGACACTTACCAAACAGTTGCAGCGAATAACAGTGTGACAGTAAATGGAGGCAAGCCGAGCTTTAGTGACACGGTTTACAACGCTGGTGCTGTTTTTAAGATCACACCTGCTGTCAGTGTATTTGCCAACTACTCAGAGGGATTTGGTATGCCTGATGTCGGACGCATATTACGCACAGTGAAGGGAGCCAACTATGATGTGGATACACTAATTGACCTCGATCCGGTTGTAACTACCAATTATGAAGTAGGATTCCGTATTAATAAAAATACATACGACTTTGAGGTCAGCGCGTACCAGTCTAATACAGACTTAGATAGCAATGTTGTTCCACAGGACGACATATATATTATTGAACGGAGAAAGACAGAAGCTCATGGTTTAGAAGCTTCTTTAGGATTCCAGCTAAACAAGGACCACAGACTACAAGCCAACTATTCTTATGTTCAGGGTAAGTATGACAGTAACGACGACGGGAAAGTGGATACAAAACAAACTGGAGCAAATATTTCACCTAATCGCTTAGTGACTTCATGGAATGCTCGTTGGAATGACAAGCTATCCTCTTTGCTGCAAGTCAATCATGCCTTTGACAGGAGCTTCGATGATGACGAGTTAAAGTTTGATGGCTACACCCTGGTCGACGCATCCGTTGGTTACAAACTTCCGGTTGGTAAAATGAGTGTTGCTGTCGCCAACGTATTTAACGAAGACTACTTCACTTACTACTCTCAAAGCTCTGTCAAAACGGATGATCTTTACTTTAAGGGTCGAGGCCGTACTGTGACACTGGCTTATGGTTTAGACTTTTAGCCCCTAAAAACGACGAGAACAGCCTCCTCCCCTTATCTTCAAGGGGAGGATTAAGGCGAGGTTGTTTTTTTTCTCAATGGCAAAGGACAGGAGCCGCAATACACTGGCGGCTCAGTGGCTTGGTAGTAAAAACAGCAAGTGCGTCGAACTCGAACAGGGTTTTCCGATAGTACCGTTAACTGCTTATCTCGATAAAATACCGTCAAAGGATTTTCTTCTAAACCAAATAATTGAGTCGTGGTTTTATCAAGCAAATACGCGTAATCCGCTTCCCCTGTCGCTCTCTTCTCTTCTGTCACACTCGCTAAAATACGTTGTTCGTAGATACTAAACACCCGCACGGCTATATTTTCCCAGAGAACGCGTCGCGATACCTTGGTTAAACGGTAAAATTGCTCGACCAACAAGGTTAAATGCCCCGAAAATACCTTACTCAATATCTCATCTCGCCAAGCGTCTCGATCTTCTTTATCCGAGCTTTCTAAAACTGACACCGATGTATTTTTTAATGGCATCTTGGATTGCCAAATTCTGTTATCTAACGGATATTCGAAAACACTGTTTTCTATGGAGCCATCAAGGCCTTTATCAAACCCAGACATGGCGTATAAGACAGGAGCAAGAGTGAGAAATGCCACACGCTTGATTACTAAAGACGCCGTTACTTTCAGATTTGGAGCGCCGAGTTCTGGCATGATTTTTTGTAGTGTTTCCAAACACAAGACATCATCCAATAACTTACTAGAATCGATGGCAAGTGGCTCGTCTTGTTGATAGAACTTAAGCCCAAATGCCGCCAACACTTCCCACTCGTCGGTAAGAAGCTCATGCTTATTGTCTTGTTTAAACATGCTCAACCGCCTGAGAGTCGAGCTTGCGCCCTTTTCCATAAGGAATGCACATTGGCGTACCAAACAGGGGATCGGCACTGATATGACATTCCATATCAAATACCGCTTTCACCATATCATGATCTAAAATCGCCTCTGGTGCGCCTTGGCAAAAAACCGTACCGTCTTTAATGGCTATCATTTTGTGGGCGTAACGAGCAGCCAGATTCAAATCATGCAACACCATTAGAATAGTCGTATTCTGGGTCGCATTCAGCTCAAACAGCAAATCAAGAATCTCTATCTGATGAGTTAAGTCCAGGTAAGTTGTCGGCTCGTCTAGTAACAAAATATCGGTATTCTGCGCCAGCGCCATGGCGATCCAAGCTCGCTGTCTCTGACCGCCAGATAAAGCATCAATAGAGCGATTGGCAAACTCGGTCATATTGGTATCTTGCAAGGCTTTACGCACCAATCGCTCATCTTCTTCCGTCCAGCTTTGTAGCCAATTTTGATGCGGATAACGGCCCTGACGAACCAACTGCTCAACCGTCAAACCCTCTGGCGCAACAGGACCTTGCGGAAGAATAGCCAGCTTGCGAGCCACGTCTTTTCCAGACAAGGAATGAATATCAGCGCCATTCAGCAGGATCTGACCAGCCGAAGGCTTCAATAATCGAGCAAACGACTTCAGTAAGGTAGATTTACCACAACCATTGCCGCCCACCAGTACAGTGATTTGCTTAGATTCAATAACTAAATCCAACGACTTAATAATGGTTTTTTTCTCATAACCTAAAGACAGCGCCACACTTTCTAATGGACTCTGAGCTAATAAATTATCGTCTACTAAAGAATGTTCAGACAAACTCATGATTAAAAAATCCCAATATGGCTAACCGACTCAGAAACGCTGCCGATAGAGTAAATAAATAAAGAATGGTGCACCAATAGCAGACACAAACACACCAGCCGGAATATCCAAAGGCTGAAATAGCAAGCGACCACAAAGATCAGCCAACATCACCAAACAAGCACCAACCAATGCAGAAGTTGGCAACAAAAGCGCAAAACTCCGCGCCACAAGACGCCTAGCAATGTGTGGTGCAATCAAGCCAACAAAACCCACCGCCCCAGCATAAGCAATCGCCGGAGCCGCCATAATCACACTCAAAAACAACAGCGACAAACGCAAACGCTGCACGGATATCCCCAATCCAGTTGCCAATTGATCGCCCAATTCTTGAGTATTCACTCGGCGCGCTAAATAAAACGCCAAGGGCCATGAAACCAACAACCACGGCAACAAAGCTTTCACCTCAACCCAACTCGCGCCATACACACTGCCCGTTAGCCAGATATACGCGGTAATACTGGTCGAAAGTGGGCTCGCCGCAATAACAAAGGTCGTCACCGCACCCATCGCCGAGGAAATACCTATGCCGACCAATACCAACCGCATCGGCGTTACGCCACTATTCCAAGCGAGCGCATAAATTAACAAAGCCGCCAGCAAAGCACCCGCGATGGCAAAAACAGGCAACCAGATAACCCCCATTGCCGTCGCAAAAAAGGATAAAAAACACACCGCGGCGGCAGAAGCTCCGCCAGTAATGCCAATAATATCTGGTGACGCCAGCGGATTACGTATCATTGATTGCAATACCAACCCAGAAGAAGCCAACGTAGCCCCCACCATGGCCGCCATCAGTACGCGAGGCATACGCAAAGTTTCCACGACAAACTGCGCAGCCTGACCGCCCTTTCCAAGCAGTACCTGAAGCACTTGCGGCAAAGCTATGAACTCTTCGCCTAAACACAGGGAAAGCAAAATAATCGAGAGAAAAAAAACGAGGAGAACAAGCATCGACCACAAAGAACGAACTGGAGTCGAAAAAGAAAATAAACGGTAACGAACGCTGAAAAACTTACTCACGTTTACCTCCTTTACGTGCCAAATAAATAAAGAAGGGCGCACCTAAAATCGCTGTTGTCACACCAATGGGTACCTCTTCTGGCATGATCACAAAACGACTGATCACATCCGCACACAACAACAAAATAGCGCCCCACAAAGCACTTAACGGAATTAGCCATTTATGATCATAACCCACCACTGAACGCACCATATGCGGCACCATCAAACCGATAAAACCGATACTGCCGCCAAGCGCGACCGAACCACCCGCCAAACCAATAATCAGCAAGCTCAACATCACTTTAATCAGCACCGTGTTCTGCCCCAATCCTTTAGCAATGTCGTCACCGGACAACAAAATATTGATCTGCGGTGCCGACAGTATCGCCAACACGATGCCAATAATAAAAGCGGGTGCTAATGGCATCACCATAGACAAATCACGACCAGATACAGAACCAGCCACCCAGAACAACACACTGTCTAAGCCTTCTTGACCAATCACCAAAATGCCTTGAGTAAAAGCCATGAAGAGCGCCGAAATCGCCGCACCAGACAACACAATACGCACTGGAGACAAGCCGTCTTTGCCTAAACTGCCCAAGCCATACACCAAGGCGCCAGCCACGCTTGCCCCTAAAAAAGCTAGCCACAAAAACGTATTCAGGGAAGTCACCGAAAAGAAGGTGGAAAACAAAACAATGGCAAACACGGCACCCGCGTTAACACCAAAAATAGACGGCGAAGCCAACGGATTACGCGTTAAGGCTTGCATTAAAACGCCAGCCACCGCCAACGCCGAGCCGACTAAACAAGCAACAAGAGCCCGCGATAAACGCGTAGTGCGGATAATAACGTGATCAATAGATTGAGGATCGTATGCCCAAAACGCCGTCCAAACTGATTTCATTGAAACAACATACTGGCCATAGGCTATGCTCCACATTAAAGAGACCACCAGGCATAAGATAGACAGAGCAAGAAGGCTCCATTTAAAAGTGCGGCTACTGAGTAAGACCATAAATGCTCTAGTGATCGACTTGAGGTAAGTTATAGATTTGGTATAGCTGGTCTAGTATTTTCTCAGCGCCCAGAATCCCGCCAGACAACAACCAAGCCACATTATCTACTTCATACACTTGCTGTTTTTTAGGTGCGGTGAGCATTTTCCATAACGGATGCGCACGCCATGCATCATAGTTTTGTCTAACAGCTGCATCATTGGAATGTAAAATGACAAAGAACACATCCGCATTCACGCTAGGCAAGGCTTCTTTGGTTTTCAGCTTCACGCCCCAACCATTTTCATTCGGCAACGGGAATTTAAAACCTATCTCCTTCAACACCACGCCAGGAAAGCTTTGATTCAAATACAGACGCAAATGATCGGCGCGAATATTTAGAATCGCTGCGGTTAATGGCCAGTTAGCCTCGCGCTTTTTAATGACATTACGGAAGTTCGTAATGCGCTGCTGAAAATCGTCCCAAACCTGCTTACCTTTCTCTGGTTTGTTCAACGCCTCAGCGGTTAAATCCAAAGTGGTTTTAAAGTCATACACATCCTCAGCCATCACAGTGGGCGCGATCTGCGACAATTGATGGTATATTTTTTCGTGACGAGACTTGGTGCCAATAATCAAATCTGGCTTTAACGCCACTATCGCCTCAAGGTTCGGTTGAGTTTCCAACCCCACATGAGCTACGCCTTTCAAAGCATCTCGCAAATATTCATAGGTTGGCTGCTGCGCCCAAGAATCCACTACACCAACAGGCGTCACGCCTAATGCCACCACAGAATCGGTCGCCCCTTGAAACAAAGTCACCACACGTAAAACTTTTTTGGGGACCTCAGAACTCCCCATCGCATGAATAATCGTCTTTGTTTCTGACGCCATCACCTGATCTACCGGAACAACAGACAGTAACAGTGCCGCCAACAAAAACGCCCATTTTCTTACTCGGTTTACCTGCATCTTAAGGAGCTTCCTTGAATTGTTCTTTTTAACAGATCGTTATAATAACAATTATCATCCTCATAAACATTAAGCACGGTGTAAAAGACCAAATGAAATACAATAAAAAAGCCTGAATCATTCGATTCAGGCTTTTAAGAATTACTAAAAAATTCAGCGTTTAACGTGTGTACTAACCAAACACCGCATCATCCGGCACAGTCACAAAAATCGAGTGTCTGACTTCGTTGAATAAGGCTTTGCTGCAGTGCCCTTCGCCTTCCGTGTCTTCTAACAAGACAACATCGCCCGCGCCAAATTGGCGGGTTTCACCAGTCGATACTTTAAACTCACAACGGCCTTTGATAATAAACAACAACTGACGCTGCGGCGCTGGATGCCATTTAAAATCGTAGTCGCTTGGGGTCTCACGAAAAATCATCTCACCCGCTGGAAAACGCTCAGACAAAAAGCCAATTGGACCGCCGTCACGGACATCAACATTCAAGTCGCCAAAATGGCTCTTGCCCTGATCATCGTTAAAAATGCGCGTAAATTGCATCGAAATCTCCTCTATTTACCGTAATTCCATTTGCCGTAATAATAAGCATCCATGCAATTCAATTGGCTTGCGTATTGTCTCGTTCCTCGACACGTCAACACCCATTAAGCACATGGAAACTTTTACCCGCGTATTCATACTTGCTCGTTTACCGTCATCATAAGCGTCCATGCAATTCAATTGGCTTGCGTATTGTCTCGTTCCTCGACACGTCAACACCCATTAAGCACATGGAAACTTTTACCCGCGTATTCATACTTGCTCGTTTACCGTCATCATAAGCGTCCATGCAATTCAATTGGCTTGCGTATTGTCTCGTTCCTCGACACGTCAACACCCATTAAGCACATGGAAACTTTTACCCGCGTATTCATACTTGCTCGTTTACCGTCATCATAAGCGTCCATGCAATTCAATTGGCTTGCGTATTGTCTCGTTCCTCGACACGTCAACACCCATTAAGCACATGGAAGCTTTTAACCGAAGAAGGCTAGCTTCCCAGCATAACGTGAAAGCGATTCTTCAACCGCCCATCACAAACTGCATCCAGAATCACGCTAGAGCGATTCTTCGAGCTTGCTCGGGGAGCGAAGCGTGATACTGGGTTCAGTACAACAGGAGCGAGGCGTTACACCAAATTCTGTATCGCATGGCTCAGCACCGCCAAGGTTACGGCCACATCGGGCGTGTCAATCGCTTCCGCTGGATGATGACTAATGCCTTTCTCGCAGCGCATGAACAACATGGCCACAGGACAAATGTCAGCAATCGCCATAGCGTCGTGTCCTGCGCCAGAGAACAAGGTGTGCACTGGAATTTCCTGTGTTTCGATGGCGTTACGAAGCACGCTTTGTAGCTTGGCGTCACAATGTACGGCGTTGGCGGCATGGGTCGTTTTACGCTCAATACGTACATTACGACGTGCAGCAATGGCTTCTAATTCAAGCAATATTTCGTCTAGCGCTATATCGCGTTTATCATCAAATTCGCTGCGAATATCGAGGGAAAATCCCGTGTTGCCAGAAATCACATTCACGCCATTGGGACGATTTTGAATGCGGCCGACTGTAGCAACAATGCCATGATTTTGAGCAACTCTTTCTACAGCAAGAATCATTTCACTGCTGGCACAAAGGGCATCTTGGCGCAGATTCATTGGCACTGTGCCCGCGTGTCCTGCCATGCCGGTAATATTAAATTCAAAGCGCTTTGCCCCAGCGATGGCACTAACCACACCGACGGGCAAGTCTAAATCTTCTAAAACTGGTCCTTGCTCAATATGTAGTTCAAGGTAACCAAGTAAGTTATCGGTTGAGATGGCCGCATTGGGAATACTCGCAAAGTCCGAACCAAAGTCTTTCAGTGCTTGCGATAAGCTGATGCCATCGCTGTCTTTCACATCGGCCCAGCTTGCAGGCCATTGACCCGTTAGAGCACGACTGCCCAGCAAGGTAGAGCTGAAACGCGTGCCCTCCTCGTCACCAAATCCCACCACATCAAGGTGAAAAGGCAGACGAATACCTGCTTGGTTCATGGCTGCTATCAAGGTAACAGGCGTAATCACACCTAACATGCCGTCATATTGACCACCGTTTGGTACAGTATCCAAATGACTGCCCATGATAAATCGCGGTGCATCAGGGTCGGCTGCTTGCCAGCGTCCCCACAGATTCCCCGCTTCATCTTGCCAGTTTTGCATGCCTGCTTCTTGCATCCAGCCGCCCACCAATCCATTGGCTTGTTTGTGTTCTTTGGTGAGATAGCGACGATCTAGACAATCGTCGCTTTGACTGATTTTGCCAAGTTCGTCACAGCGGTCCATGACCAACTGAGCGAGTTTGCCGTACCCCATCAATAAATCACCAGTCATTATTTTTCTCCTGCGTAAACCGACATGGCCGCGTCTACCGCAGCGCCGGCTGGTAACGCAAAACCAGCACGACGAAGTACGGTTTCTAGCGACTGCAAGGTATGCAAAACAGCGTCTTGGCGAGCGTTATAACCCATGGTGCCAATGCGCCAAACCTTGCCTTTTAATGGGCCAAAGCTAGTACCGATTTCGATGTTAAAAATGTTCAGCAAATCATGGCGAATTTGTTCACCATCGACGTTATCAGGAATATGTACGCCTACTACGTTGCTCATCTTGTGTTTCAAATCACCAAATGGCTGTAAGCCCATAGCTAGAACACCTTGCAGCATGGCGTTGCCAGCCAACTGATGACGTTGAATCACCGCATCTTGGCCTTCGCTAAGTAGCTGAATCGCACACTCACGAGAACCAAATAACATGGTTGCCGCTTCCGTATGGTGGTTCAAACGCTCATCGCCCCAATAATCCATGATCATAGGCAAATCAAAGTAGTTAGAACGAATACGCATGCCAGACGAACCTTGATGATGAGCATCACGAATCCCCGCTTCCACATGGGCTCTTTTACGCACACAAGACACAAAGCGGTCGCTCAAGGTAATTGGCGCGCTGCCTGATGGCCCGCCCAAGCATTTTTGTAACCCAACCGAAACCGCATCGATTTTCCATGCATCGACTTCCAACGGATTACCACCAATCGATGCCGTAGCATCGGTGTAAAACAACACATCGTGAGCGCGACAAATATCGCCTAGCTCTTCTAATGGCTGAAACATGGTTGTCGAAGTATCTCCTTGTACAATCGCCAATAATTTTGGCTGTACTTTCTTGATCGCGTCTTCAATTTGCTGAGGATCAAACACTTCCCCCCAAGGCACTTCGATGGTGTGAACTTCCGCATCAGCGCGCTCAGCAATCTCAGCCAACAAGTGACCAAAACGACCAAAGATAGGAATCAGTACTTTATCGCCTGGTTCTAAGCAAGACACCAAAGCCGCTTCAATACCCGCACGAGACGTACCATCTATCAAAAAGGTTTGCTGGTTTTTGGTATTAAAAACTCGGCGATACAATTCCATGACTTCGTTCATGTAACTGGTCATGGTCGGATCATATTGGCCCGCTAACTGAGTCGACATAGCCGACAACACGCGTGGATAGCAGTTAATTGGCCCTGGACCCATTAATAATCTTGGAGGTAATGAAAGCGGCTGCATAATGATCTCCTAACCTAAAACCTGATAAAGCATTTTGATGCCTGTGAAAATCAACACAACCGCGAAGACTTTCTTCAATTTGGCTGCGTCTAAGCGATGCGCTAATCCCGCGCCAACAGGAGCAAACAAAACCGTCAATGGAATGATACAAGCTGCGCCAATCAAGTTAACCAAGCCGACAGTACCGTAAGGGGAGTCAATTGGGCTTTGTCCGAAGATCAACATGGTCAAGGCTGCTGGCAAGGAAATGATCAAGCCTACTGCCGCCGCAGTGCCGACAGCACGGTGCGCAGGGTAGTTACAGAAGGTCAGCATAGGGACGGTTAACGTACCGCCGCCAATACCCACCATAGAGCTGAAGAAACCAACACAGGTCGCCATCACGCCTTGACCAGCATTACCCGGTAAAGATTTGAACATGCTGTCTTTTTTGCCCAACAACATATTCAATGCCGACAAAGTCGCAATAATACCGAACAACAGAGTCAACCATTCGCCATCAACACGAGTCACCACAAAACTACCGATCATTACGCCTAAAAAGATAAAAAAGCCCCAACGCTTCAACAAATCAAAGTCAACATTGCCTTTGGCTTTATGGGCGCGAATTGAACTAATAGAGGTCGGAATAATGGTCGCTAGAGACGTCGCTGTTGCCACCAGCATGGCGGTATCCGCACTGACACCCAAGCCTTGATACAAGAAAAACAACACCGGCACGATAACGATACCGCCGCCGACACCCAACAAACCGGCTAAAATACCGCCAACCACACCGGTGGCCATCATGGCGAGAATCATGGAATAGTTTTCCATTATGAATGACATGTTTCTGTTCGCTCCTAAATGAGATAATTACTAACTAAAGTGTTACTAAATCTGATTGTTTCTAAATAACATTACTTTTAAATATCAGTGCTATCGATGGCCAAGCCATCACTGCGTGGATCCGTCGCGGCATCGGTATGTCCCTCTGGATGAAGCACAACCGCACCAGCGTGACCCATTAATTCATTTTGCGAGTCGACGATAACCAAATCGTGACCACGCGCCACCAATTCATTGCCTGCAATATCTGCAAAATCGCGCTCGACTTTTAAATTATGACTTACATCGCCCCACGTTCGACCGAGCAACCAACGACCTTCGCTGATGGCTTTATCCAACGGCATTTGATGATAAACATAACGACTGAACAGCGCTGCTTGAGTCTGCGGCTGACCTTCACCGCCCATGGTGCCGTAACTCATACGACGGCCATCGTTCAATTCAGCAAACGCCGGATTCAGCGTATGGAAAGGTTTGAGGTTCGGTCCAAGCTCTTGCAAAGAGCCTTTTTCAAGAGAAAACGACGAGCCGCGGTTGTTCCACACAATACCAGTGGAAGGACTGACTACACCGCTACCGAATTCCCAATACAAGCTCTGAATATAACTGACCATGCGACCTTCACTGTCACAAGCCCCCATCCAAATCGTGTCGCCATGCTTGGCTTGGTGGGGCCAAGGTTGCGCACGTTCTAAAGCAATTTCGTGACACATTTTTTCTAACTGTTCGTCATCCAATAAAGATGATAAATCCATTGCCAAACGCGATTCATCAGTCACAAATTGGTTACGGGCTATAAAGGCTTGTTTAGTACATTCAATCAATAAATGCGCCATGTCTATGGCGGTTTTGCCTTGCGTATAAAGCTTGTCATACAAGGCCAAAATCAATAACGACGCGATGCCTTGTGTCGGTGCTGGCAAATTATAAAGCGAGCCTACACTGGTTTTAACCTGTAAAGGCGCAACGCGTTTTGCCTGATAAGATTCAAAATCTGCCAAGCGAATCGGCGAGCCTGCGCTAGCTAAATCTTTCGCCAAACGTTTGGCAATATCGCCGTGATAAAAATCATCTAAGCCTTTTTCAGCTAACTGTTCCAGCGTTTTGGCCAGTACTGGCAAGGTCAACGTATCGCCTTGTTCGTACATGCCCCCGTTCTTTAAAAACGACGACGCAAAACCCTGAACACTGACTAAGTCGGCAAACGTTTTCTTACTAGCATCAACGTAAGTTTTCGTCACGTCACTGCCGTTTTTCGCTAACTGAATAGCATCATCAAGCAAGGTCGATAACGGCAAGTTTTGTGCGTTGGAGGCCGCTTGCCAAGTTTGGCTCACGGCAAGTGCTTCTTGCCAACCCGCTACTGCACCGGCCATAGTAACAGCCGCTTTGCCATTTCGTGCTGGAATACTGTCATAGCCCTTATAAAAATCCAGTGTCGCCAATTGCGCCGCTTTACCAGAAGCATCAATGCCAATTGGCGTTTTTCCCGGCTCGCTGATCAACCAAAAGCCATCGCCACCCAAGCCATTCATGTGCGGATAGACCACTGCAATCGTTGCGGCTGCAGCGACCATGGCTTCTATCGCGGTACCGCCTTGCTCAAGAATTTTTCGACCTGTTTCTGTGGCTTTAAAGTGCGGCGCAGTAAAAGCGATCTCGTTCTTTTTCATGACGCTACTCCATTAAGGTTTTTGCGAATTCAATTAGCGCCAAATCTGTACCTTTTGAACTCACTAAAGACAAGCCACATGGCGCACCATGTAAGGTACAAACAGGCAGATGCAATTGCGGCAAACCAGCTAGTCCAGCAATGGCTGTAATGTCCATCAACTGATTACGATAGGCCGCGAGTTCATCATCAGCCGCATCAAATAATGGCGCTAGACCTGGCGTGGTTGGGATGATCAACACAGCATCTTCGATTTCATGTTCTAACCAATCAGTAAAACGCTGCCTTTGCTGTTTTGCTGCGGCAACGTCAGCTGAAGAAATGGTTTGGCACCATTCGAAACGTGACTGAATATCTGGTGCAAATACCGCCGAGGCATCGACACCATCAAGATCTTCTAAACTCTTGATCCATTTACCATGTTCGTGCCAAATTTCTGCGCCTTGTAAGGTTCGAAATGTCTCGCTAGTTTTCCACACTTTGGTATCGATGACGATGGAAGATTCACTTGAAAACCGACCTTTTTCACGCCATGTTTGTAACTGTTTTTTCAACTCATCCACATGCGCAACTTGATCAATTAAATTCTTAGCAATCAAGATGTTATTAAATTCTTTCGGTGGTTTGTTTTTAAGCAAAACGCTAGCTGTTTTCGCTAATGTATCTAAGTCTCTGGTGAGCCAACCTACCGTATCAAAAGATGGGGCAAGAGCGACCATATTGTCTGATGGAATCACGCCATGAGTCGGACGTAATCCAAACAAACCATTGTAACTAGCAGGCACTCGAATCGAGCCACCAGTATCTGTACCTAATCCTATATCAGCAAAGTCGGCTGAAACAGCCACCGCCGAACCCGATGACGACCCGCCTGGGAGACGATTTGGTGTCACCGGATTTGAGGGTGTTCCGTAATGAATATTTTGACCATTTAGGCTATAAGCCAACTCATCAGTAATGGTTTTACCGCAAAAAATAGCGCCGTCATTCAGCAAAGCGGCAACGCTAGAAGATGTTTTTATCGGAATAGGATGAGTCGCAAGCCAAGTAGGATTTCCAGCAGAAGTTGGCAGTCCAGCCATATGAAACAAGTCTTTCACCGCCAAACGTAAACCACTCAGTGGCAAAGTAGGATTAGCTGATGAACTATCGTTCCAAGCCGTTTCACTGAGATTCAGGAATGGATTTTGTACCATGAAATGTTTCATATATCCTCCGCTTAATTAGCATATATGAAACAATCGTTTCACCACTCTGTCAACTGAAACAAAAAAGAATTCTAATTTTTCTGAAAAAGTGTCGCAAACAGTGCGGGTCTGTTTCTTTCAAAAAATTATGGCTCTAGCTCATCCAAATCTTCATATAAAGCTGAAATTGCTTGTGTCTGACGACTCGCCGCATCGCCCAGAAAACCAAACACTCGGTTGCACAACATAGAGATCAGGCTCATCGGTGCGGCGTAACTATCGAATGGACTTTCGTTACCAAGGTGACACACCAGCACGTGAGATACTTGTTGGTTATAAACCTGGCCTGTTGGATCTGTGATCAAGATGGTATTTCGACCTTGCAAGGCTTCTACGATTTGCTTGAATTGACGAGTGCGACGTCTAAAGCCCAGTAAGACAATCACTTCATCGTCGAGAATGTCGTGTAGATCTTCCCCTAATGTTTGACCCGGCTGTGGCAATAAACGCACAGAATGACGCACTTGTTGCAACTGTTGACGAAAATGCAACGCCAAAGGATAAGCATTACGAAAGCCGATCAGAGTCACTCGGCTGGCTTTGGCTAATCGTTCGCTGATCTCGTTAAGGGTTTCAGGTCGCAAGCCTTCAAAAGTAAGCGATAGGTTTTTTAGCTCTTGCGCGGTTTGATCCAAAGACGAACCTTGAGTGAATATTGGTACACCACTTTCGCGCAGAGCTAGTTGCGCTTGCTTCGCGCCTTGTTGCGAATCGTAGCCAAGCTGACGAAAGAAACGACTCACGGTCGCTTTTGACGTATTGGTGTTTTCAGCAATCTCGGCCGACGTTTGACTAACAATCGCCAAAGGGTTCTGTTGTAAATAGTTCGCTATTGATCGCGCTGATGGAGACAGAGTCGGGTAGGTCTGCTCGATCAGAGATAGCACATCCTGCTTTGTAGCCACGTGTTAACCTCAATTCGGGGATATTTTGCTCTACGGTAATTGATTATCGTTGAGCTGCCAACTTAGATTATTGCTTAAAGATCTTGTTGTACGATTTGATCTCTAAAAAAAGCTATCACGCACCAAAAAATCATCACCGCCCTATGTTGGCGCACGAATTAAAGCCAATCCTCCCCATTTCATAGCAAACCCTTTTTATGATCGAGCTTGATTACTAGGCGCTTCAAGTCATCTTTGAAGTGTTTTGTTACATAAATCAACAGTTAAGAAACTTTTGTTTCATATTGGCATGGGTGTTGCAAATTGTGTTTCAGGCATTCACAAAACGAAACAGGAACCCCAACCATGAAAAGATTGACCAAACTACTAGGTAAAACATTGATCATCGCTGCAGGCTTTAGCGCATTAAGCGCAAGCGCAGACGTGTTGCAGGATATAAAAGACCGTAACCTTATTCGCATTGCGGTTCCTCAAGACTTCCCTCCATTTGGCTCTGTTGGTACTGATTTGAAACCACAGGGTATCGATGTGGACATGGCAAATTACATCGCGAAAGAAATGGGCGTGAAAATCGAAATCGTCCCAGTGACTAGTGCAAACCGTATTCCTTACCTACAAACTCAAAAAGTAGACTTGGTTATTTCTAGCCTTGGCAAAAACCCTGAGCGTGAAAAAGCCATCGACTTTTCAACGCCTTATGCTCCTTTCTTCTTAGGCGTATTCGGCTCTAAAGACGTTGCCGTGACAAAAATCGGCGAGCTAGCAGACAAAACAGTAGGCGTTACTCGTGGTTCAGTAGAAGATTTAGAGCTTGAGAAAAACGCACCGAAATCCGTTAACGTACGTCGCTTTGAAGATAACAACACCACACTAACCGCTTACCTATCTGGTCAAGTGAACTTAATCGCTACGGGTAACTTGGTTGCCGCTGAAATTGCTAAACGCCAGCCACAACGCGCACCAGAAAGTAAATTCATGTTGAAAGACTCCCCTTGCTACATCGGTATGGCAAAAGGCGAAACAGCACTACAAGCCAAAGTGAACGAGCTGATCAAAGGCGCCTTGGCATCTGGTGAACTAAACGACATTTCAATGAAATGGTTAAAAGCACCACTACCTAAAGGCTTCGGCGCATAAGGCTTTTGTTATGTTGTATTTCTCTGATCTATTGCAATACAGCGACGTGTTTCTCAGTGCTTTAAAAACCACTGTTGAACTCACTGTACTGACAACGATCTTGGGAGTGGTATTGGGTACGGTCTGCGCGACCGTACGCCAATACGGCAACCGAGCAGGTCAACGAGTTGTCAGTGTGTACGTGGAACTTATCCGTAACACGCCGTTTATTGTTCAGCTCTTTTTTATCTTCTTTGGTCTACCTGCGATTGGCATGATGTTGTCGCCATGGGAAGCCAGCATGATCGCACTGACTATTAACCTTGGCGCGTACAGCACAGAAATCATTCGTGCCGGTCTTGCCAGTATTTCCAAAGGCCAAATCGAGGCGGCAAAAGTGTTAGGTCTGAACTTTCGCCAAACACTGACGCGCGTGATTTTCATTCCGGCTTTTGAAAAGATTTACCCAGCACTTACCAGCCAATGCATTATCGTTATGCTGGGGTCTGCGGTGATATCTCAGATCTCAGTGCAAGATTTAACCTACGCAGCCAACCTTGTGCAATCACGTAATTTCCGAGCTTTTGAAAGCTACTTGGTGACCGCTTTGCTCTATCTTGGCTTGTCGATTCTGCTGAGATTTGCTTTCAACGCTTTAGGAAAACGCCTATTTGCTTATCGAACGTCTAATTAAAAGGCATTCCAGAAAAGCAAAATGAGGGAAACTCAATGATCGAATTTTCTAACTACGACATTCTGCGCAATCTACTGTTTGCGACACAATGGACCATTTTATTGTCACTCGCCGCGTTTATAGGCGGTACCACGGTCGCACTGACATTAACCGCCATGCGTTTAACTCGTAATCCTGCTATGCAACGCATCGTAAAAGTTTACGTGGAGCTGTTTCAAGGCACGCCATTGCTGATGCAGATGTTCTTGTGCTTCTTTGGCTTATCCATGCTGGGCTATGAAATATCCGCTTGGGGCGCAGCGATTTTGTCGCTGACGTTTTTTACCAGTGCCTTCTTGGTGGAAATCTGGCGTGGCTGTATCGACACGCTCCCTAAAGGACAATGGGAAGCCAGCCGCTGTTTGGGTTTGAGCTTCTTACAAACCCTAAGACATATTATCTTGCCGCAAGCGATTCGCGTGGCGACCGCCCCAACTGTCGGCTTTTCTGTTCAGGTGATTAAAGGCACAGCGCTGGCATCGGTGATTGGTTTTGTCGAACTGACAAAAGTCGGCACCATGTTAAATAACGCTACTTTTGAGCCGTTCAAAATATTCACCTTAGTTGCGCTGATTTATTTCATGCTCTGTTATCCACTGTCTCTGTACAGCAAGCATCTGGAGAAAAAATTCAATGTCTCTCGTTAACCTACATCAAGTCCATAAATACTATGGCGATCATCATGTGCTGAAAGGCATTGATCTAGACATCAAAGCTGGCGAAGTGGTTTCTATCATTGGCAAAAGTGGTTCTGGTAAAAGTACTCTACTGCGCTGCATCAATGGCTTAGAGCAATACCAAGAAGGCGGTATTACCGTTGACGGCAAAGAAGTCACCACAGAAGACATTCAGGTTCGTCGTCTTGCGCTTAGCGTCGGTATGATCTTCCAAAACTTCAACCTGTTCCCGCACATGACGGTTGGCGAAAACGTCATGCTTGCGCCAACTATCGTCTTGAAGAAAAGCAAAGCCGAGGCCGAGGCTACGGCTCGCGCCATGCTGGAAAAAGTGGGACTTGCAGAAAAATTCGACAGCTTCCCAGAAAAACTGTCTGGCGGCCAGCAACAACGTGTCGCCATCGCCCGCGCCTTGGCAATGTCACCAAAAGTCTTGCTGTGTGACGAAATCACCTCTGCCCTTGATCCAGAATTGGTCGGCGAAGTATTAAAAGTGCTCGAACAACTGGCAAAAGAAGGCATCACCTTGGTTCTAGTGACTCATGAAATGAACTTCGCCCGCGACGTCGGCAGCCGAGTCGTCTTCATGCACCAAGGCAAAGTCTGGGAACAAGGCGATTCTAAAACCATCTTGTCCAACCCACAGACAGATGAATTGAAACAATTTATGGGGGCAGTGCTTTAACTGTCGCAGAAACCAAGTAAAACCACATGCCAGAGTTGGAGTGTGGTTTTACAAAACGAATTAATTCAAACCTTCGAGCGCTTCAAGGAGCTCGCGAAGAGGATAATACTCTGTAAAACCACCTCAAATTGAGACCCCAACTTAACCAGCCATTCTTTCAATCAATGTTCAACGGCCGGCCTTCCACCGATGCGCGCTCCAGACTTAAAAGCATGCGAATGATATAACCAAGCGATAAGAAGTCCGACCGAAAGTAAAGCCAACAGAGACCAAGGGAAAGAGCTAACACCTACTGAATCAAGCAGTATCCCACCAACAATTCCTCCGCCAGCAATAGCTGAATTCCATGCAACAACATTCATAGAAAGCGCCACATCAGCACCATCACCTGCCGCATCGGCCAATGCGGTTTGCAATAAGGTAGATGCGCCTCCAAAAGTGATACCCCACACTACGACACCTATGTAGATAATTTCTGGAGATTGAGCACCAAATCCAAATAGCAAAGCAATTAAAGCGAATGCTAAAAGACTTGTTAGAACGGTAGTGCGCAAATATCGGTCCACCAGCATGCCTGCAAACCAAATACCGACAAGGGCTGCAAGACCAAAGGTAAGTAGGACCAAGTCAATTCGTTTCCCAAGCCCTGCTTGCTCAACAAACGGTGCAATATAGGTATAGAGAATATTGTGAGCTAACATCCATGTCATAACCACGCAGAGTACTGGTCGAACTCCGGGACTCATGAAGACTTTCCTCAACGGTAAACGCTCGTGAGCGGACTGCCCAGGATAGTCAGGAACCTTCACTATCACCCAGACGATCAAGATAAGTGCCAAACCTGACATGACGCCAAATGCAGTTTGCCAACCGGTAGCAGCGCCCATAAATGTGCCAAGAGGTACACCCAAAGACAAAGCAAGAGGGATACCGACCATAGCGACAGCCATTGCGCGGCCTTGCTGATGGGGCTGAACCATACGGCGCGCATAACCAGCTAATAGACTCCAAGCAAGTCCGGCTGCAACGCCCGCGAAGAAACGAGCGACCAATGTTAGAACATAGTTGCTTGATAAAGCGGTGACCGAGTTAAAAACGAAGAAGCCAAAGATGGTCAACAGTAGGACGTTACGCCGCTTCCAGCCACGTGTCGCAATCGTCAACGGTATGGCCGCAAGTAAAGATCCCAAAGCATATGCAGTCACCATTTGACCTGCTATAGCCTGGCTAATATCCAGACCTACACTGATCTGAGACAACAACCCCGCCGGCAATGTTTCTGTAACGATACAAATGAATCCAGTCATGGCCAATGCAAGCAGTGCCGACATTGGTAAGCGATCCGGATCTTCGGCATTTGCTTTATTGAGAGAGTTATTCACAAAAAAATATCCTTTAAAAATTTGGTGGGTTCCACGTTGGCACTTATGTGCCTCCGCGATTACATATAGATCGATCGATACAAATGTATGACAAGACACCAAATCTTGTCAAGAACTTATGTATCGAGTAGTCTATAAGTCATAGGAAAAAGGGAGACAAAAATGGCAAAAATGGGCAGACCTAGAACGTTTGATCGCCAGAAAGCAGTTATGCAAGCTATGCATCTTTTCTGGGAACATGGCTACGAAATGACTTCTCTAAGTCAACTAAAGGCTAATATTGGTGGAGGGATTTCTACGCCAAGCTTTTACGCTGCATTTGGCTCTAAAGAGGAATTGTTCAATGAAGCTGTACAATGTTATTTAGAAACTTATGCATGCGTAACAGACTCCCTATGGGACGACGAGATTCCACCCAGAGACGCTGTTGAGCTTGCACTCCGTCGCTCGACAAAAATGCAATGTGAATCAGGGCATCCCAAGGGATGTATGGTGTCTTTGGGGACAATGAGCGCACCCACGCCAGAGCTTACTCACGTTGTTGAACCACTTACCGCCTCACGCTCACGAACGCTTCAAGGCTTTGTGCGATGCGTAGAACGCGCAATAGCTATGGGTGAACTACCCAAAAAAACGAACGCTAGGTCTATGGGAATTTCCTTCAATAGTTTCCTGCTTGGTGTATCGATTCTAGCTAGAGATGGAGTGGATGCCTCGGATCTCGACGCTTCCATTACAGAATTAATGAAACTATGGGATATCGCAGTGTGTCAGCCCAAATAGAATACATCAATGGGTAAAGAATGCTTACAATCCCAGCTAAGTGCTTTAATCGGGTAACTAGAGTCTCTAATCCCAGTCCCTACAAATCAAGTTGATAAAAATCCATGTTTTTACCTTTAGGGTTAGGGAATAAATACGTCCAACCTGAGCGTTTATAGTGACGCAAAGCCGTCTTGTTAGCCCTACTGACAGAAAGCTTTGCTTTGCTACAACCAGCATCTCTCAATTGAGTGCGGATGAATTCTTGCAGTTCAGTGCCTAAGCCTAAACCTCGATATTCAGAGATCAAATAGATTAATTGAACATAACCAGTATCAACAGACCTAGAAAAAGATCTAAACTCCAACTGACCAATAAGCTGACTTTTATGCCAGATATGAAAATAATACCAGCCTTCTTCTAACGTGTTTCGCCGTAACAGAGCTTCGTAGCCAATGATTGAATCTTCAAAACCAACATCCGTTCCGAAGCTGCATAAGTAAGCATCCCGTCTAAATGCCACACATTGAGAAAATGTGTGTATCGATAGCAATAGGTTCAAATCTAATATCCATCTAGATGTCTTCCACCGGGCATGAAGTATTGGTAAATATTTTCCAAATCCTGTTGAGTGACTGTTGATATATCTAATACGAATCTATTAACTACGCAGCTTGTCCTTTAATTTTGATCCTGCTCTGACTCAGAATTAATGACATGGCTTCCACTTGCTTTAGTTATGCTCTTCAACATCAAAAGATTCTCTATCAAACAAGGTAATGTAATCACTTTCTGCAGACAGCCTTACAAAGATAGATAGCATAATCTCGTCTTGATCATCAGGTAGTTTTTCAAGTTCCGTATCAATATTCAAACGGTAGCTTTTAGGTTTTTCCAACTGCATTTTTTCTTGTAAAGCTTGAAAGCTATGCACTGCCTCATCTGATAGAGCAAACTCATATTCCGTAAATTCCGTCGCCGATGTGAACCAGCTATTGTCATCCTTATGAATATTTTTAATAGAGAGAACCTTCAATGGATAATCAAAAACCAGCCATCCATTCGATGTTTCTAAATTCAATGATAACGCTGTTTTGGATATATCTATTTCAACCGGTTTATCGACCTGAATTCGACTTCTCAGTTCATGCGGATTTAAGCTTAAAAAACTATTTTCATCAAAGGCACTCAGCCTAAGCATGCTGCCTAATGGCACATGAGAGCAACCAAAAAGCAGAAGGCAAATCATCACAGTTATTGTCTTTTTCAAACCAACTCCCTTTTACAATCAATTCCCTTTTTAAATGAATATGTTATCGCTTAAGAAGTGGCCAGCGCAGTGAGATGTTCACCCGTTAACTGATAACCTAGCCATTCACTCTTAGGCTTTGCGCCTAGTGATTCATAGAAGTCGATGGCGGGTTTATTCCAATCCAAAACATTCCATTCAAACCTGCCACAGTCATTCGCAACTGCAATTCCTGCCAAATGCTTTAATAATGCTTTGCCAGCGCCACTGCCTCGTTCCGACGGTGACACAAACAAGTCTTCAAGATATAGACCATGCTTTCCTAGCCATGTGGAATAGTTAAAAAAGTACACGGCAAAGCCAATTGGATTGCCATCTTTCTCACAAATGATCGCTTTGGTAGACGAGTGCTCTGAAAAAATAGAGTCTTCAATCATCTGCTCAGTGGCCAAGACTTCATGCTCTGCTTTTTCGTAAGCGGCCAGTTCTTTAACAAATTTAAGAATGGTATTTGAATCTTCTCGTTTGGCTTCGCGTATTAACACTGTCATAAAACTCCTTTTCAAACATCGGATTCAAGAATAAATATATTGTTACTCAACCCCATGACAAACAACACAAACCTTGTTGCCGTCTAAGTCTCTAAAATAAGCACCAAAGTAACTTTCATGGTATTCACTGCGTAATCCGGGCTGACCTTCGCATGTGGCGCCGTTTCGAATAGCTAAGTTGTAAGCTGCCGTGACGGTGGCTCTGTCTTTTGCATTGAAGGCAATCATTTGTCCATTGCCTTGATCATGGACTTTACCATTAAAAGGTTTGCCGATAACGAATAACGGCCGGCCGTTTGAACTAGGACTGTTCCAACCTGCCCAAGGCTTATCTCGATCATAAAAGCGCTCTTTGATGATTAAACAAGTCATTAGCTTGCTGTAAAAAGCATAAGCTCGCTCAAAGTCACTAACACCGTAATAAATATGCGAAAACATGTTATTCCTTTTTCATTAAATAGCGTCTTCACACTAAGATCCTACTTCGGCAATGTAGATACAAGTCTTTTATGGCGCTCTTTCGCGTGCTCTCTTGCGGCGTTGTAGATGTGCATAAGCTCTTCAGCACTAACGTCGATAAAAATATCCTCCTGCTCTAGCACATGATAAAGATCGTCCATTTCAAGCAAGTGCTGTTCATGGGCTTCTTGATGGAATGAAATATTTAAAGAAGCAGGATAACGCCGCCAGTGAAAAGCATTATTGATGATGAAAGCGAACACAAGCATCGCTAATAAATTGATCAATAATGGATACAGTAAAAATTCAAACCCCATTGCATGTATACTGCTTCCACCAATCACACACGATAACGCGGTCGACCCACCAGGTGGATGCAAGCAACGAAGGTAATGCATGCCGATAATCGACACGCCCACAGCGGCCGCTCCAGTCACAAAAGACGCTCCGAACGCCTGATAAAAGCCAATACCAATCAGCGCTGATATTAGATGACCAGTAACAAAGGGCCACGGCTGAGACAAGGCACCATGAGGAATGGCGAACAACAAAACGGCACTGGCCCCAATAGAAGCGACCACCAATAATGAATCCGGTAGAGATAAAAACAAACTTGATACAGAGTAAACACTAACTAATGCGAGACAAGCCGTCATACCTGATAAAAAGCGTTCAAAGTGGGAGGTTTTATTGGTTTCAATACCAATAAATAGAGCAATATTACGACAAAATGAGAGGAACATTTATTCAATAAGGCCTTACAAAAGTAAATAACGATTTCAAACAACTAAAGCAATCTGTAGTGATTTCCTAGTAACGGCGCCATTTTAGTGATTAAAATAGCCTCATGTATAACGAATTTAAATGAGGTTTAAATGCAATATAATTGCATTTAAAATTGAAATGGATATTGAACAAGCCAGAACCTTTCTCGAAATTATTCATGCTGGCACCTTTGCCCGTGCAGCAGAACGCCTTCATGTTACTCAAACCACAGTGACCGCCCGTGTACAAGCACTAGAATCAGCGTTAAATTGTCGATTATTTGTGCGAAATAGAGCCGGCGCTAAGCTGACCAAAAGTGGTGAAGCCTTTGTGTCCCCGGCGAAAAATATGCTGGAAGCTTGGGATCAGGCAAAGCAGCTTTGCGACATTTCAGATTATCAGGCTCAGCAGACTTTGAGTATTGGTGGCGAAATTAGCCTGTGGAACCCGATTCTCATCGACTGGCTACTGGCGATGAGTGACGACATGCCTCATTTAGTCATCAACAGCCAAGTGACGACAACCGACAGTTTGTATCAATCCCTCCAGAAACAAGAAGTAGATGCCATTATTGTCCATAGTCCACGCTATTTACCCGGTTTAATCGTCGAACAGATCATTGAGGAAAAGCTCATTCACGTCGTCTCCAAACAGCGAAAAACGCCAGATTTATTCATTGAATGGGGGGAAGAGTTTACCCTGCAGTTTGATCGTTGTGTCCCTTTTAACCGCCGAGCAGCGATGCAATTTTCCCTTGGACCTATGGCGCTCAAATACATGTTAGCAAAAGGTGGAAACGGTTATTTCCGCACACGAGTGGTTGATCGATATTTGCAAGAAGGACGGTTGCACAAGGTAAAAGGCGCGGCAGAATTTACTTATCCCATTTACCTTGTATCTCTCAAAAACAATACGTTGCCTGACGGCTTCGAACAGGCAAAAAAGATACTGCTAGACAGTATGAAAAACGTCTCAAGTTGGGCGATTTAACGCATTGCTATTGAGACTACAATTCACATCGTGGTGATCCAAGCCAAATATCGACGACCAAGACCATTCGCCGGGGTTAAGAACAAAGCCATAACTGAGCGTTAAACCAGATTCAATTTTGATGTCGCCAAGTCCGGCATTGTTTTGATCGGTAATAACATAATGTTCGCTGACGACTTCATCTCCTTCCACCAATTTTTCTGCGACCTTATCGGAGTAGATAAGCAGTCGAATGGGCTCTGCTGACTGAATCCCAATGCTGTCACCACTGAAATCACCCGCAGCGAACCGAATAGGTGAAGAAACGCAGGCCGCTTGGTCTTCTTGTCGCTTGTCTTTTTTGGCGATAAGCACACCTTTTCCTGCGATACCTCGCAGCTGCAATAAAGTCCCAACTTTTGGCGACTCGATGTAGACCACCGCTTTTACGTCATCTGAAAATGCTAAGTTAATCTGATCCGCGTTTTTTGCTTCACTGCTGCAAGCAGAAACGGACAAAAGTAGCAAAACTGAGCATAACATGGTGGATAAGTGGGGTAAGTTATTAACATCTTTCATGTTTGGCTCCTGTTTATAGCATGGCGTTATTTTGTGGATAATGTCCAAAATCGCTGTCAGGTTCACTTGGTAAGGCCAATAACATCAGCAAAACAAGCATGCCTATCGCGGGCACCAAAACCACCAGCAACCACCAAGCGGAACGGTTGGTGTCATGTAATCTACGCACAGTCAAAGACAGCATGGGTAAAAAAACTAACAAGCTATAAAGCGCCTCTATTTTCCATGTCGATTGAAAGACTATTTCCAACACAACAAACACAACCGAGATCAAACAGTTCACCAAGAAGAACAGCCAAAATGCTTTTAGCGATGCTCGTCCAGAAAATTGCGCATAACGCTTCCACGCATCAAAATACCAGTCCATACTTTTCTCCTTTGATTAACCCAAAGAGTTATTGAAGGCTTAAAAGTACGTTGCGAAAGAAAGATTCGCGTCCTAAATCAGGTTTAAGGACGTGCTTAATAAGGATCTAGGACATAATAAAGATCTGAGTGATAAAAGATGGAGCCAAAATGATCGCTATTCCCTTACCTTTTGTGGTTGCCTTGCTGTTAGCTATCTTGGCTGGCGTCTTGTTTTTTCGTCGCGAAGAAACCACACCATCAGCGTTTGTTTTTATTGCTTTGTGTGCACTAACAACGACCGTCGTTGGTTTGCGTTGGAGTTTTGATTATTCACTATTTCGTCTGATCCAACCTATCCTAGCCTCTTGTATTCCCGTTACCGCTTGGTACTGTTTTTCAAGCGCTCATAAGCGCCATAAGTTTAAAGTTTGGCATTTTTTACCGCCTATTTTTGTTACCTTGGCGTCTTTCAGCTATCCATTCTGGCGACCACCTTTGGACCCAATGTTAACGCTGCTTTATATGGGCTATGGCATTGCATTGATTCGAGCCTCGTTTAAAACATCAAACCTACCTGAACAAGTACGCTTGTCCGACATAGATAACGCCTTAAAAGCCGAACGAATCGCCGGCGCTATTCTCTTAATGTCTGCCATGATTGATGGTGCTTTAGCCGTCGATTTTTCTTTTTTTGCTGGCGAGCATGCACTGATTATTCTCGCTATTGGCCATGCGATATTACTGCCAATGCTGTCAGTTGCCGTCATTATGATGAGCTTAAGCATGGCCCCCAATATCCATGACTCGACAAGCAAGGATAAACAAACAGCCCTTATAGAAGAACCAAAAGACAAGCCTCAGCACCCGTTAACCGACGATGAGGTGAAAGACATAGTGCATAAAATAGACGTGCTGCTTAGCACCAAGGAAGTGTTTCTCGATCCAGACCTAACGCTCGACAGACTCGCCAGAAAAGCCTGTATTCCAGCGCGTCAGATCTCCGCTGCCATTAACCAAGTTTACGGCCGCAACATTTCTCAAGTGGTGAACGAATATCGAATCGAACGGGCCAAAACACTGCTACTGACAACCGATAAAGCCATCACCCAAATCTACTTGGACTCTGGCTTTCAGACGAAATCTAACTTCCATCGAGAGTTTTCTCGGGTGACGCAACAAACACCAAGCGCCTTTCGTCGTGCTAACATGAAGAGTTAAGACTTTTTGAGAAAGTGCATGATGTCTTGATAAATCACCTGATGAAGCTCATCCCGAGATCGTTCATTACCGTCTTTGCAAACAATGCCATCACCAGGCTCTTCCTCTTCTATCATCTCAATGGCACCGGGCTTACAAAGCTGCATAAAGCTAAAATGCGCGGCGTCTGGGTAGACAATGTATTGACGATTATTTTTGGGGATATATTGGGCGAGAAAGCCGGATTCTTCTGCTTGAGGTAAATCACCAATATCGACATCGGCTGCGAGAATTAAGGTCGGTGAGGTTAAAGCCCGTAAACTCTGGCGTGACAAACTGCGCGCTAAACCTAAATCCAATGAAACCACTCGCTTGATTCGCTCATCTTGTAAACTGTCATTCGGTTCGCCGATTTGTGGTTGATCCAAACCAAGCTCTGCCATCAAACCACACACCCGAGGGCTCGCTTTCAGGCTGCATTCTTGCTTTAACTGATCACGATCAAATTGCGCGCCCGCTAGCAACATCACCGTCCAGCCACCCAATGAGTGACCGATTGCGGTAACGTTATTAGCATCAATATTTGGCAATAGATAAGACTCGTTTAACAACCAATCCAACAAACGGGATAAATCGCCCGCGCGCTGCCACCACTGAGCCGCTGCTTGCGAGGAATGATCAAACGTGGTAGTTCCTGGGTGATCCAATGCGGCCACAATATAGCCATCTTGCACGAGTCGCGTTGCCAGCCAATTTTCATTACGCCAGTTGCCACGATAACCATGAGAAATCACTACCAGAGGAAATTCCCCCAGCATTGGCGTTCCAACTCGTACCACATCGGTTCCCAAAAACGCCGCGTTTTCCGCAATTTTTTCAGTGGGAAAGGTCGTCTGTGATGGATACCAAACACTGGCTTTTAACGGTCTATCGCTATCGGTATACAACTGAACCTGATCAAAACCCACCGAATACGCAGAAGCATTCGCCGCCCAACTGATGACCAATAAAACAAAACACGCAAATCGTTTCATGGAGATATTTCCTTTCAAAGTGCTTTTAAAAGAAGTCACAATGAAAGGAAAATGCGAGTAAAGCGTCCTAAAACAGGATGAAGGACGTTATAACGAGTAGATAACTGGAGATAATGCCTGCCAAAACTCCTCCGGGATGGATTCTTCGTACCAAGCAATATTTTGCTCAACACGCTCTTCACTGGTCATGCCAATTAACACCGACTTAACGCAATCGTATCGCAATGCGTATTGAATCGCAGCAGCCTGTAACGAGACATTATACTGCTCGCAGATAGACTCTATAGCGATGACTTTGTTTACAATATCTTTAGGAGCATCGCCATAAAAGTAATGGCCTAAGTCTTTAGAGCCTTTGGCTAGAATGCCAGAATTAAACGGCGCGGCGGCAATAAGAGAGATATTATTTTCGCTACATTTGTTGGTAAAAGTATGCGTAATATCGTTGTTTAGTAAAGTGAAGCAGTTGGCGACCATGAAGCAATCAAACTGGGCGTGGTTCATCGCTTGATCACATATTTGCCATTCGTTCACACCTAAACCAATATTGCGCACTAGACCTTGCTCGCGTAATTCCATCATGGCTTTAAAACCACCATCAATGGCTTGTTGAAAATACATTGCGTGCTGTTCTTTGTGAGTCAATTCGCCAATATCATGCATCAACAGCATATCAATATGACTCACGCCAAGGCGCTGCAGAGAATCTTCGAAAGAACGCATAACGCCATCGTAGCTATAATTGTATTCTCGATCAAAGGGACTGGCGCTAACAAAACCGTCGGCTTCTTTTTGATCTACTTTGCAGTCTGGATGCAGCAATCTTCCCACTTTTGTGGATAGGAAAATATCTTGGTGTGGCGTTTCGCCAAGAGCCAAGCCTAAACGACGCTCTGAGAGGCCGGCACCATAATGAGGAGCGGTATCAAAGTACTGAACACCTAACTCACTCGCTTTAAGAACGGCACCACAGATATTCTCGTAAGACACCGGACGAAATAAATTACCCGCGCCAGCACAACCAAATCCTATTTCTGTAATCGAGGAACCACTGCTATTTATTATTCTTGTTTTCATTGCTTGCTCACTTATTCACAGCCCTTTGTACTTAAAATATAAAGGTGCTTAACGGCGTTAAGGGGCTGAATAGCCAATAGATATTTGTTCGCGGCACATTACGCTTCAATGTCACCAACTTAAGAGCTAAAAACTCAAAAAGGAGACTAATGATTGCAAGCATTAAGCCCATGGATGGGCGCTACGCCTGTCGCGGGCAGGGATGTCCGTTCAGGCGGTGCTGCAATCATTAGTCGGATTTTGATTAAGTTAAGCTTTAACCACTCGTTGACATTGCACACCGAGCTTATCAATGCCAAGCTTCATTTCTTCACCACCTTTTAGATAAATTGGCGGATTGAAACCCAAACCTACACCCGGTGGCGTACCAGTTGAAATAATATCGCCCGGTTGCAAGCTCATATATCGGCTGCAATAAGCAATCAGATGAGGCACTTTAAATACCATGGTTGATGTCGAGCCATTTTGGTAACGTTTACCATCGATTTCTAACCAGATTCCAAGATCATTGAAGTCACCGACTTCATCTGGGGTTACTAACCAAGGTCCCGTTGGACCAAAGGTGTCGCAGCCTTTCCCTTTGTCCCAAGTGCCTGTTCCCTCAAGCTGGAAAGCACGCTCAGAAACATCATTAATTACACAGAATCCCGCTACGTGCTTCATTGCGTCAGCTTCAGAAATATCGCTGCCACCTTCGCCAATAACGATACCTAATTCGACCTCCCAATCTGTTTTTTCAGAGCCTTTTGGTATTTTCACATCATCATTTGGCCCAACAATCGCCGACGTCCATTTATTGAAAATAACAGGCTCAGCAGGGACTGGCATGCCAGATTCGGCAGCATGATCGGCATAATTCAAGCCGATACAAATAAATTTACCCACATTGGCCACACAAGCTCCAAGACGCAGATCTTCTTGCGGTACGCCAGCGACCAAAGGCAAGCTATTAATATCTAAGGCGTTTAACTTTTTCATGCTTGCTAAGCTTAGATGTTCATCAGATAGATCTGGAATGACTGACGACAAATCACGGACTCGACCATTGTCATCAAGTAAACCTGGCTTTTCTTTCCCTAGTGGCCCAAAGCGAACTAATTTCATTGTTTTCTCCTATCGGTAAAAAATGCTGTGGTGAATAAGAGATTCACCACAGCATAAGGTTGTTATTTATATAGAACTGCAGCGATTTTTGGATCGTCGATGTTTTTAGCCGTGTAATAATAGAAGCCTGTGTCGATAATTTTTGGCACCTTTTCACCCTTGATGGTTTTAACCGCTGCTTTCACAGTTTCATAACCAATACCGATTGGATTCTGAGTAATCGCACCCGCCATCAAACCACTACGAATCGCATTCATCTGAGCTGTACCAGAATCAAATCCAATAATGACAAGATCTTTTGCTTTAGACTCACGAGCCGCATTTACAACACCTACGGCAGAACCTTCATTGGTACCAAACATACCGGCTAGCTTTGGATAAGAGGTCAGAATTGCACGAGCAACTTCCGTTGATTTCAGTTGATCGCCATCACCGTATTGAACGGTAACCACTTCAATATTTGGATGAGCTTCTTTCATGCGTTTTAGAAAACCATCACGACGATCAATGCCTGTTGTCCCTGTTTGACTGTGAGCCACCACAGCGACTTGTCCTTTATTACCAATCAACTCTGCCATTTTATCTGCCGCCAATGCAGACGCAGCTAAGTTATCTGTCGTTGCTGTTGTCACTGGAATATCACTTTCCACACCACTGTCAAACGCTACAACGGGAATACCGGCTTTTTGTGCTTTGCGTAACAAAGGAATGGCAGCTTGGCTGTCTAGAGCAGCAAAACCAATAGCATCGGGTTTATTGGCTAATGCAGCCGCTAACATATCGATCTGTCGATCCACCTGCGCTTCTGTATCAGGCCCTTCGAATGTGACTCGGACGTTAAACTCTTTTGCTGCTTGGTCAGCACCTTGCTTAACCGCCTGCCAAAATTGATGTTGAAAACCTTTTGAAATCAGTGGGATGTACAGTTGATCATCAGCTCTCACAAGTGATGATGTTGCCATAATTGATACAGCACTGATTAGACCTATTAGCGTACGACGTGACAACATGTCCGTTCCTCCGTTATGTTGTTATTTTCGAGGTTTACTTTTGTTGTGGTGGCGTTATACCACCGATTTACACTTTAAAATCAATAACTTGCTTCTAACAATTATTACTTTTTATTATCCTATTTTGATTTTTGACGGCGCATCATGTCGGCATAAACCGCCAAGATAATGATGATGCCAGTCACTACGGTCTGCCATTCTTGTGCAACAGATAATACTCGTAAGCCATTCGTTAATACCGCCATGATTAATGCGCCAATTAAGGTACCGATAATCGTGCCGCGTCCACCTGATAAAGAAGTTCCGCCGATTACCACAGCGGCAATCGCTTCCAATTCATAACCAAGACCAAGGGCAGGTTGAGCCGAGTTCAAACGTGACGAAATCAAAATCCCAGCAATACCACAAATACCACCCGCTACCGCGTAAATCGCAATTTTCCAAAAGTCCGTATTCACACCAGATAAACGTACAGCCTCTTCATTAGAACCAATACCGAAGCAATAACGACCTAGAATGGTTTTACTCAATACATAACTCGCCACACCAGCAACAATGAAAAGAATCAACACACCATTTGGAATAGGTAGAAAAGGTAAGACTTCACCAATTAGTGAGCCACGCGAAATCTCGTCAAAACCTGGCGTGTTATTGAAGTAAATAGGGCGCGCACCGCTGACTACCAACGACAAACCTTTTAGGATCAACATCATGCCTAAAGTGGCAATGAAAGGTGGGATTTTCATCTTAGCGACAAAAGAGCCAGAGCAGAAACCACAAAATGCACCTGCTAGAATGGCACCAAGCACACCTATTGGCAGTGGCAAATTCATATTGGTTAACAGTACACCAGCAACTACAGCGGTGAATGTCATCAAGGTTCCGACGGACAAATCAATACCACCGGAGATAATTACTAACGTGGCTGCCACTGCTAGAACACCATTAACAGATGTCGCTTGCAGAATCGCCAGCATATTCGACGTCTGCATAAAATTCGGGGATGCGATAGAAAACACGATCAATAATACGATCAAACTCGCAAAGGCGAGCACTCGCTGATGTGCTGACATTTTTATCAACTTACTGATAAGACTTGGTGATGCCTTTTGGCTTTCGGTTATCATTATTTTTCTCTCCTGTTAGCCTTTACTGAGTGGCTAATGCCATAATTTGTTCTTGATTTGTTGCTTTTCCACCGGGCAATATTCCAGTAAGTTTCCCTTGGCACATAACGGCAATTCGATGGCTTAGGCGCATTACTTCAGGTAGCTCCGAAGAAATGACAATAATCGCTTTACCTTGCTTGGCGAGAGATTCTAATAATTTATAAATCTCCGACTTGGCACCCACATCAATCCCTCGCGTTGGTTCATCAAAAATCAAAATGTCACAGTCTCTTAATAACCATTTTGCAATGACTACTTTTTGCTGATTACCACCAGACAAAAAGCCCACCTCCTGTGTATCAGAAGGAGTTCGGATGCCCAGCTGCTTAATATAATCATTGGCGACGCTGCTCATCTTAGATTCATTCAATGCGCCGAACGAGCTGGTAAAACGGTTTAACGTCGCCATGGCAATATTGGCGCGAACGTCCATCCCCAAGGCCAAACCAAAGTGCTTACGGTCTTCAGACAAATAACCAATACCAGCAGCAACAGCATCACATGGAGATTGAATGTGGCACTGCTTGCCCTTCACCCAAACCTCTCCAGAATCAATTGGGTCAGCGCCAAAAATAGCCCGAGCCACTTCGGTTCGCCCTGCTCCCATTAAACCCGCAAAACCTAAAATTTCGCCTTTCTTGAGAGAAAAACTGACATCCTTAATCTCTTTTCCACGGTTCAGGCCTTTCACAGCAAGTAACTCTGGTTGATCAGACAAATCGGGGATATCAACCGTTTCATCTTTTACTTCGCGACCGACCATCATCGAAATGATTTCAGATAATGGCGTCTCTTTAGCCTCGACTGTGCCGATGTATTCGCCATCGCGTAGCACAGTAACGCGATCTGCGATTTGCTTGATTTCATCCATCTTGTGACTGATATAGATGATGCCAACGCCTTCCGCTTTCAGGCGACGGATAATGACAAACAACTCTGCAATCTCCGCATCATTCAAAGCCGCTGTTGGCTCATCCATAATGAGAACACGTGATTGAAAAGATAAAGCCTTGGCTATTTCGACCATCTGTTGCTTAGCGACCGTTAAACTGCCAATTTCAGTCATCGGATCAATATCGAAATTCATCTTCTCAAAGATGTCACTTGCCTGAGCATTTAAACGTTTTTCGTCAATCACCCCCCAAGCAGAACGAGGCTCTCGACCAATAAACACATTTTGAGCAACGGTCAGATCATTCATCAAACTCAGTTCCTGATGAATGATGCCAATACCCGCATTTTGCGCAGCTTTTGGACCATCAAAGACAGCAAGTTGGTCGTCAACTTTTACGGTGCCACTGTCTTTTTGATACACACCAGACAGTATTTTCATCAACGTCGACTTGCCAGCACCGTTCTCGCCCATCAAAGCATGTACTTCACCTTTTTCAAGGTCGAAATTAACACCTCGAAGCGAATATACACCGGGAAATCGTTTTTCAATTCCACTCATTTCAACCAATAACGGCATCGTTTTTACTCCGTAACAAATAGTAGGCTGATTCGAATATCATCTACGTGACGTAATTAAATCGTCACACCACCATCTACGAGCAAAGACTGCCCCGTCATAAACGCACTCTCATCAGATAACAAGTACACAATGATTGGCGTAATATCACTTACCTCAGCTAGGCGCCCCATAGGTTGGCGAGCGATAAAATCTTTTTGCGCTTGAACAGGATCCGCAGCCGAAGCAATACGGCCTTGCAAAGAAGGTGTATTAACAGTTCCGGGGCAGACTGAGTTACAACGAATACCTTGTTTGACAAAATCCGCTGCAATGCCTTTTGATAATCCAATGACACCTGCTTTGGTCGCGCCATAGGCTGTCCGCATTGGGAAGCCTTTGATTGAAGAGGCCATAGAAGCCATATTGACGACAGAAGAAGAGCCAGTAATTTCGGCTTGCTTCAACATACCGGGTAGAAAAGCTCGACACATACGCATCATAGAAGTGACATTCAAGTTCACACTGAACTCCCAATCTTCATCACTAATATCTAAAACAGTGCCGTTATGAACAAAACCTGCACAATTAAACAAACCATCTAGATTGGGCATCTGCTCAGCGAATGATTTAATAGAATTGGCGTCCATAACATCGAGTATATGTGTTTGTATAGTTGGGCAATCTTGCTGCAAAGATTTAAGCGCCTCAGCATTGATATCTGTAGCAATGACATTCGCCCCTTCTTTTAAACAGGCTTCGGCACTTGCTCTACCAATTCCTTGACCAGCAGCTGTTATTAATATTGTTTTTCCCTTGAGTCTCATAAGTTTTTCCCCGTTTAAGTAGCTGTCACCACCGCTGCCAACAGCTACCTTTTATTTGTTTTTATTAAATTGAAAAAAGACCTACATCACTGCGCCAATTTGCCAAGGCACAAATTCTGCCCCACCAAAACCTAACGCTTCACTTTTTGTTTCTTCACCTGACGCAATTCGAATAATTAGCTCGAATAGCTCCGTGCCTTTTTCTTCAATTGACACACCACTAGTGACGATATCTCCACAGTTCAGATCCATGTCTTCTTGAAGCCGACGATACATTTCTGTATTAGTTGCCAACTTAATACATGGCGTAGGCTTATAACCTGAAACTGAACCACGTCCTGTGGTAAAAATAATCATGTTCGCCCCAGATGCGACTTGCCCGGTTACTGAACATGGGTCAAAGCCTGGGCTATCCATAAATACAAAGCCTTTTTTATCAATCGCTTCGCCAAACAGGTAAACATCGGTTAATGGCGCGCTGCCGCTTTTGGCAACTGCTCCCAAAGACTTTTCAAGAATGGTAGTTAAACCACCGTTTTTATTACC
Source organism: Marinomonas lutimaris (assembly GCF_019426345.1). Classification (GTDB taxonomy): domain Bacteria; phylum Pseudomonadota; class Gammaproteobacteria; order Pseudomonadales; family Marinomonadaceae; genus Marinomonas; species Marinomonas lutimaris. Next base: position 571,163 of record NZ_JAHLLW010000001.1, on the reverse strand, counting down.
GGGACTTGGATTATTGTCCATTTCACCGCCATTACGGGCACAGTAATCTTCCCACCAATGGATTCGATCAATTAGCTTCTGCCCTACCTCTTCTGATACCGAGCGGCGAGTCAATAAATGTTCCGCGCCATACACTTCAGATGTTTCTGAGAGGATAGTAGTGCCACCGTGACGAACTAATAAATCAGAGGCATAACCTAAAGCTGGATTAGCAGTAATACCGGAATAGCCATCGGAGCCACCACATTGCATACCGACCATAATTTCGGAGACAGGAGCAGGTTCTCGTGTTGCTTTATTTGCTTCTTGAGCTAATAAATGCAGTTCCTGTAAGCCTTTTTCGATTGTTTTTCGCGTACCGCCTTCAGACTGAATCGTCATATAACGAAAGGCAGCGCTCGGTTCTTGACTGTCCACAAGGCTAGACACTTGCAGTACTTCACAGCCAAGACCGACCAACAAAATGCCGCCGAAATTTGGATTATTGGCATAACCCGTCAGCGTACGGTGAAGAGTTTGATAGCCTTCACCTTGACCCGACATGCCACAGCCAGTGCTATGAACAATCGGCACGATGCCATCAATATTCGGATAATCTTTTAGGAAATCAGTTTTAGTAGCCGCCTCTTCGATAAAACGCGCAACGGAACCAGCACAATTAACCGAAGTTAAAATACCAAGATAGTTACGAGTACCGACTTTGCCATTTTCACGGTGATAACCGTTAAAAGTACGAGGGGTTAAAATTGGAGGTAATGAATTGCTGTTTTGAGAAAATGCATAGTCTTGAAGATGCTCGCCCATGCCCATGTTTTGAACGTGTACATGTTCTCCGAGCGCTATAGCTTGTGTCGCTTGTCCAATGATTTGGCCATAGCGAATAACATTATCGCCTTTCGCTATATTCTTAACAGCGACCTTATGACCTCTTGGGACATAGCTAAGTAGCGTAACGTCAAATTCGTTTAATTTACTGCCTTCAGCAAGATCACTTAAGGCGATAACGACGTTATCATTAGCGTGTAAACGAATAGTTTGTTTGGACCCAATGATCATGGGCAATCCCCTGTTCTAAATTCACATTTAATTATTGTTGTTGTATATTCAAACTAGCACCAACAATTTCAATCGTCAACTAACATGTTAGTATTAAGGAAATAAATTTATGGCAGAGTCATCGCTTAATAAAATCCAGAACTTGAGCGGTTCACTGTCTCAGCGGGTATATCAATCATTGCGAGAGGCCATACTTTCCATGCAATACCCGCCCGGCACAGTGATTCGAAAAGGCGCAATTTGTGAGCAGCTGGGCGTTTCCCGCTCTCCTGTTGCTGAAGCATTAGCTCGACTGTCTGCGGAAGGTTTAGTCGATGTCATCCCACAATCGGCGACTAAAGTATCCTGTTTTTCCATGGATGAAATACGTGAGGCAAGCTTTTTAAGGCAAGCATTAGAAGTCGCCGCCGTTGAAAAAGTAACGCTAGAACGCAGCGAGGAACAATTAGCCGCCTTGACTCGCAACGTACGAATGCAAGCGTTATTGGTGGAAGACAAAGACTTCGTGGGTTTTTACCAAGCAGATGAAGAATTTCACACTCTGCTGATGAATTTCACTGGCTTCAACGGTGTTTCACAAGTGTTAGACAGCGTCTCTCTACACTTGGTGAGAGCGCGTATGCTGATTTTGCCGGAAGAAGGTAGACCTGCGGAAGCCGTAAAAGAACATCAGGCGATTCTTGCTGCGATCAAAGAACAAGATGTCGATGCCGCTCGGGAAGCAATGAAATATCACATTGGCCAACTGATCCCTAGAATTTTGCCATTGGAAGAATCTCACGCTGAGTATTTTAAAATGTAATTCGCAAAATAATGAGAAGTTCTGTCTTCTAAAAAAACTCTTTCCATAATAAAAATAAGAGGAACATCATGCTTTATCACATACCAAGTATCATTACGCCTGAACTGCTTTATGCAATGAGAGCAATGGGGCACGGTGATGAATTACTCATCACCGATGCCAATTTTCCAGCCACCAGCCATGGTCGAGAGTGCATTAGGCTAAGCGGTGTAAACAGCTCTGAAGCCTTATCCGCTATCCTCACGCTTCTCCCTATCGATACCTTTGTTGAAAACCCTTTTATTACCATGGAAACAGTCGATCACCCTGAGATCGTTCCTCCAACAGTGGAGGATTTCACACAAATAATTCAAAAGAAAACCAACTTCACCGCTCGTCCAATTGGGCTTGAACGATTTGGATTTTATCAAAGAGCAAAACAAGCCTTTGTGATTATCCAAACTTCAGACATTCGCCCTTACGCAAATATTATGGTCAAAAAGGGAGTGATAAATCATGCGGATTGATGCTCATCAACACTTTTGGCGACTAGAACGCAATGATTACAGCTGGTTAACGCCAGAACTGACTGCGTTGTATAAAGACTTCAAGCCGGATGACCTACTTCCCTTACTGAACAATCACCATATTGACGGCACCGTGTTGGTTCAGGCTGCTCCGACGGAAGCAGAAACCCAATTTTTGTTACGGCTTAGCGAGCAATACGAATACATCAAAGGCGTCGTAGGCTGGGGCGATTTTGATCATAGCAACGCACCAAAACATATCGCTGAATTGGCAAAGCACCCTAAATTAGTTGGCATACGTCCAATGATCCAAGACATTAAAGACATTGACTGGATGCTAAGTCCCGCTGTTGCTAAAACATTACGCAGTCTAAGACAACACCAACTTGTATTCGATGCTCTTGTTAAACCACAGCATCTAAAAAATTTAAAACAACTGATAGAACAACATCCAGACCTAAAAGTTGTTATCAATCATGGTGCGAAACCAAACATTAAAGAGCGTGAATTGCACCAGTGGCGTACAGATCTCAGTGCGTTTCGAGATTTACCAAACGTAAGTTGTAAGCTTTCTGGTCTCGTTACTGAAGCAAGCAGTGATTGGCAAGCGAAGGATTTATTTCCTTATATCGATACTATTTTTGACGTCTTCGGGGAACAAAGAGTCCTCTGGGGCAGCGACTGGCCAGTCAGCCTTTTGGCATCGTCTTACGCAAAATGGTTCGACATAGTTGAGCTATATTTGACACAAAATAGCTTATCTAAGGAAAAAGTATTTGGTGAAAATACTATGAATATCTATAACTTAAAAAAATAGTTTGAGTTGTTTAACCTTTATTTATTATTGTTACTTATCTGTCATATTAGCTCTGTACTCTCATTTCATTCACGGTACTCAACCTCGCTTTTTTATAAGGCCTACGGAGACGACAAAATGAAGATGAAAGGACAGTTAGACAGCGCTCAACCATTGAAGAAGCATAAAGCCAAATCAAAGAAAAATGAGCAAAAAAAGAAGAAGCAGGACAAACTAGAAACCAAGAAACATTCTAAAGAAAAAAAAGATTCTCAGCCTGAAGTGATCGTATCTACTGAAGTTGTGAAAGTGTCTACCACAGATCCCCAAACGCCAAAGAAAAGCAAAACCCAAAAAGCGATAGAAAGCACTATTGATGACTCTATTAAAAACCTTGCTGAAAGCCCTATTGCTATTGAGGCTGACGCGCCAGAATCATCAAGCAGCACTCGTCAGCGTGCGTCTAAAAGCTTAGAGCCGATGACAAAAGAAGAACAATTAATTGCGATTAATCAGATCATCAAAAGTTTATTGTTGGATGAAATGACACAAGGCGCCGCACTACGAGAATTACGCGTTGGCGTTCTGGGTATTAGACAAGATGCTTATACCAAGCTGTGTGGCGTCTCTCGTAAGACCTTGTCAGAAATCGAAAACGACAAAGGTAATTACACCGCAGAAATCATTAATAAGGTGTTCAAACCTTTCGAGATTAAAGTGGGATTAGTGCCGACTTCCAGTCAACTATTGGCAGCTATTCTAACTAATTAGCGAATAATCGAACTCGGAAGCCTGCGTGTTGTGGTGAATTATCTATTACACAGACAATGCAAAGGTTTCCATCTTCTTCGCAAGATCAAAGTCTTTATTGGAAATGCCAGATACATCGTGTGATGTCAGTTGAATGCTAACTTTATTGTAAACATTAAACCATTCAGGATGATGATCTTGCTTTTCAGCGTAGATCGCACACATGGTCATAAAACCAAAAGCGTGTTGAAAGTCTTTGAATTTAAAGGTTTTACTGAGCTTTTCGTCTTCGATCGCCCAGTCTTGTGACGCTTCTGTGTTTAACTGGTTAAGGGCTTGCTCTATCTCATGCTGTTCGAGCTTTCGATGTGTCATGCTGTTTCACCTCTATTTAAATCAGAAAATGTAGCGTATCAATCACCAGTGTAGTCGGTTAAGACTATGATTAAAACGCAACAAAAAATCCCTTCTGCAAATTCATGCAAAAGGGATTCTTGAGACTAACGATTTAATGGAAAACCATTACTTGATAGTGAAGTTCACATCAATGTTGCCACGTGTTGCGTTTGAATATGGGCAAACCTTGTGAGCGGCTTCTACTAATTTTTCTACTACGTCTTTTTCTACGCCAGGAACATTCACTTCTAAATCTGCGCAGATAGTAAAACCTTCACCTTTGGTGTTAGCGCCGATACCAATAGTTGCTGTGACGTTAACGTCATTAGGCACTTTTACTTTCTGTTGAGATGCAACCAACTTCAATGCGCCGATGAAACAAGCAGAATAACCTGCTGCGAAAAGCTGCTCTGGGTTAGTACCTTCACCGCCAGCGCCGCCCAATTCTTTTGGCGTGCTTAGAGCAAGATCCAATTTGTTGTCAGATGTAATAGAACGACCATCACGGCCACCAGTTGATGTTGCTGTTGCGCTATAAATTGCTTGCATAATATTGCTCCTAAAATGTCATTGTTGCATTATGTTATCTGAATAATGATTATCGCGATAACTATATAATTAAATAAAAGCTCAGTTACCTGAGCTGATGGATTTATGTTATTGCAATAACTATTACTGCGCAAGCATTATTTTACAAGTTTTTGTCTAAGGGCAACTAGCTGCTCACGTAAAGCAACGACTTCATCCATATCGATTCCGCAGGCCTCAGCAACACAGCGGTTCACTTCTAAACCTTGTTCGCGCAGCTTTTTACCTTTTTCAGTCAAGGCAATACTTAAACTACGATCATCATCCACGCCACGTAAACGCTGCACTAAACCATCAACTTCCATGCGTTTTATTACAGGTGTTAGCGCGCCAGATTTTTGCCCAAGCGCATCACTGATGTGTTTCAAACTCACCCCATCTTGCTCCCATAAAATCAACATCACCGTATATTGCGGATACGTCAGGCCGATAGCAGAAAGCGGCTCTTTATAGAACTGCGTCATCGCAAGAGAAGTCGAGTACAAGGCAAAACACAACTGATTGTCGAGTAATAATGGGTTGTCGGGGAATAGCGAATTGTCAGAAGTCATAAGTTCTCATTGATAGTTGCGCGAATAGTTATAGCGATAATAATTAGAAATTCTACACTGTTTTACAGGTAACCGTATATCGCTAGATAAAAAGCCTTCGCTCAAGATGAACAAAGTTTAATGTTGCGGCCATCTTGTCGTTAATAACAGCCAGCTATAGTGTCGCCATATTCATTCAAACAACCACACTATATAGGTTAATAATCATGACTCTTAAAGCAAAGCTCAGCATTATCTTCACTACCTTTTTTTCGATAAGTACACTTGTCGCCTTATGCTCAAGCGCTCTATTGATGAGCAGTACAGTGCACGCAAAAGACAGCGATGATTATCAAGAAGACCAACTTATGCTACAGGCACTAAAATCTAGCAAAGTTTCTTTGGATAGCCTCCTAGAAAAGTTCCAAGCTGATTTCCCTTCTACAGTGATGGAAATCGAACTGGATGACGAAGACAACATTCTGGTGTATGAAATCAAAGGGATCGACCTAAAAGAAGGTGTAAGATACAAAGCAAAATATGCACTGTACAGCGGTGAAGAAATAGATAGACACTCTAAATCTCTACGTTTCATGGGCTTTAATAAATTAGATGACAATGATCAAACCGCACTGGAATCACTACAGCAAGGCGTTTCCATTAAAAATGCAATAGCGCTTTCTAATCCGCAGGAAGGTTCTTATATTGAATCCATCGAGCTAGAACACAAACGTGGATTAACATTCTATGAAATCGAATTGCTAGGGCCATCTGGTTCGACAAAAATATTAATGGACGCCAAATCAGGTGAAGTAATTCCTTCTCTGCGACGCTAAATGCGTCGCTTTTTTGAAAATGAGCCATCCCTCTATTCCAGCATTGAACAAACTTGCTTAACATAAGAACAGCCGCCGCAATAGAAAAAACGCCAGGCTCACAATAATAGGAACAAACCGTGCGAATTTTGGTAGTTGAAGACGATCTCGTAACACAAGGCTTTATCAAAAAGGGTCTGACAGAACAAGGCTATCAAGTAGACGTCGCCAGCGATGGGCAAGATGCTCTATTCCAAGCATTAGAAGGGGATTATCAGCTGATCATTCTGGATCGCATGCTTCCAAAATTAGATGGTTTAACCGTTCTCAATACTTTGCGCAGCGCCCAAAAAACCTTACCCGTTTTAATACTCAGCGCATTAGATTCTGTTGATGAGCGAGTCAAAGGGCTACGCGAAGGCGGAGACGATTACCTTGTCAAACCCTTCGCCTTTGCCGAACTTCTAGCTCGCGTTGAAATACTCATCAGAAGACAACCCATGGCAGCTGTGCAACAAAGTACCTTGTTACAAGTGTCAGACCTGAAAATGGATCTACTTACCAGACAAGTTTGGCGGGCTGGAAAAGAAATCAGCCTGCAACCAAAAGAGTTCCAAATCTTACGCTATTTGATGGAACACCCTAAACAAGTCGTTACCCGCACCTTATTATTTGAGGCAGTATGGGATTATGACTTCGACCCACAAACCAATGTCATTGATGTTCACGTGGCACGCTTACGAAAAAAGGTAGAAACCGATGACCTTCCCCCGATCCTTGAAACAATACGCGGCGTTGGTTACCGATTGGTTGAAAAAGCGACGGGCTAGCTTTGCTTGGCGCTTTACTCTGCTTTACACGACCCTATTAATCACCTTAATGGCGGTGGCTTTTTTTGTGCTTTATCAACTCAGCGTGGGCGAGATAAGCCGCAGCTATCAACAGCAAATTCAGCTTATTACGCAGCAACAACGCCTCTTCAACCAACAAATGAACGAAGATGAATACCTGCTTCAATTTACGAATCAAGCCAAGCAAATTAATAATCTGGTGCTTGCCTATGAAAATGCGCATGCAACATACGGAAACCTTACCCGCTTACCAACCAGCCTCGCAACTTGCCCTGCGCAAACGACCTTTTTTGTCGACAGTGCAAACGATCTGCGCTTTTACATAGGCTGTATTACAACACTCACCCATGGACGCTTATTGGTTGCCTTTGATGATGAAAACTTATATTTCTTGCAAACTCAATTTCTTCGGGCCGGCATATTGGCTTTGCTACTAACCCTCGGGTTAGGTCTGCTATCTGGACGCTACTTATCGACACAACTCCTCAGCCGCATCAAAAACATCAATGACACCGCCAAGGTCATACAATCCGGTGACCTAGGTGCACGGGTCACCGTTAGCCATCGCCAAGATGAATTCGATCTACTTGCCAGCTACATAAACAGAATGCTCAATCAACTGGAAGATTCTTTCCATGCTGTCTCAGGCGTCACTGATGCCATCGCCCACGATCTTCGTACGCCACTTGGCAGACTGCGCCTGCGCCTCGAAAGCCACCTAAACACCTTATATGAAGCCCCTATTAACGAATCCCAGTTACAAGAAATGCTTGAAGAGCTGGATCATATTCTAACGACGTTTAGTGCCATGCTAGAACTGAGTCGACTAGAACATAAGCAAACCGACTCTCACTTTGACACCGTGAATATTAATCAAATCGCAGAAGATGTTATCGACCTAATACAACCGTTGACTCAAGATAAGCAGCAAACTCTGTCATTTATTGCCACTGCTCAGCCCCACATTAAGGGTGATAAAACGCTTATTTTCCGCGCCATGTTTAATACCTTAGAAAATGCCTGCAAATACACAGGTTCTGGTGGCGCTATTGAACTAATTACCACCACCTCAGGTTTCATTGTCAAAGATAATGGCCCAGGCATACCAGATGAATTTAAAGACAAAGCCTTGCAACGTTTATTTCGCCTAGAATCAAGCCGCACAAGCCCTGGATATGGGCTAGGCTTCCCATTAATCAAAGCCATCGCACACTTTCATCAAGGGAAGCTAGAACTTCAAGACAATCATCCAGGCCTACAAGTGCACGTGACTCTTAACACTCGACATCAGGAAAACGGACTTATTGATACAGAGACGATTGATTGACACAGATTGAGGAAAACACACTTTAAACCAGCAACCGTCGAGTCACTGGAGTAGATTTAACAATCGCGGTATTGGTATCCGCCAGCTCAGAGACTCGGTCTAGAATCGGGTCTAGTTCACTGATGTCTTTTAAATACAGGCGAGCAACGTAGCAATCTTCCCCTGTGACTTTATCGCATTCGACAAATTCTGGGATCGAGCTGATCAGCGCTTCTAAGGCTTTTAATTTACCTGGTAGCTGACGCATACGAACAATCGCCATTAAGCTATAACCCAGTACGACGGGATTTACTTCCACTCGATAACCAGAAATCACGCCGCTTTCTTCTAATCGTTTGAGTCGTTCATTAACACTTGGTGCGGTCATTCCTACAGAACGTGCTAGCTCGGTAATTGGAGTTCTTGCATTCGCATAAAGCAGCTCGATGAGCTTGGTATCAATACCGTCTAAGGAATACTCTTCTTTTCTTAGGTTATTTCGCATTTTTACCTCCGATATAGATAGTATTTTATGGTATTTACCTATTTTTATATCTGCCAAAGTCAGGCTTTCGGATCTATTCTATTCACCATAGAACACTTCCTCGAAAAAAGGTACTCATCGGAGCGCTTAAAATCAGAGGACACCATTAGGAGTCAGCAATGAATCGTTCCAGCAACACAATCGGCAGCATCGAACTAATTCTAGCGATGATACTGTCTGGCACTATCGGCTATTTTGTTATCAACTCAGGTCAAGCGTTTTTAAATGTGGTGTTTTTCCGCTGCGTCATCGGCGCGGTTGTTCTAGGAGGCTATGCTTATTATGCCGGTCTTATTCGTCGCGAATATTTCCAGCGCAGCGTGTTGTTAATGATTATTTTGGGTGGCATCACCTTGGTAGGGAACTGGATATTTCTATTTGCTTCGTTCAACTATATTCCGTTTTCTATCGCCACCGTGGCCTATCACATGCAGCCGTTATTTTTAGTACTAACAGGCGCGTTAATTACCAAAGAGAAGCTGTCAGGCAGTTTGTTATTATGGCTAGCCTTGGCGTTCGTCGGTTTATTTTTGATCGTGGAATTAGACCTAAACGAGATAAGCGCACTCTTCTCTGGCGACACAAGCAGCGACGGTTCTTCTGCATTATTTGGCTTACTACTTGCCTTGGGCGCAGCGCTACTTTATACCGTGACCACGCTTGTCACCAAAAAAGTCAGCCAAGTGCCCTCCACGTTTGTGGCCTTGGTACAGGTGATCGTTGGTATCTTTATGCTCTTGCCCTTCGCGGATTTTGATAATTTACCAACGCAAATCAACCAATGGATCGATCTATTGATTCTCGGTGCCGTGCTAACCGGATTTATGTACATCATTATGTATGACAGCTTTCAAAAACTACCCACCAGCTTGATTGCTCTACTGTCGTTTATCTATCCGATCACCGCTTTGTTTGTCGACCATTTGGCTTTTGCGACCCACATCAGCCTAACGCAAATGTTGGGTGTGATATTGATATTACTGGCTGTTAGCGCGGTGAAATTTAATTGGTCACTTCCACTGACACAGAAACGATAGGACGAACGACCATGTCAAAAGTCACCCTAAGCGGCCACATTGAAGTACCAACAGAAGATCTAGACGCGGTATTGGCAGAGCTTCCCAACCACATCGCGCTGACTCATCAAGAAGCAGGTTGCATCACCTTCACTGTGACCCGAGATTCAGACAATCCACAAAGCTTTGATGTGTACGAAGAATTCACCGACAAAGCGGCGTTTGAAAGGCACCAAGCCAGAGTAAAAACCTCTCATTGGGGTGAAGTGACAAAAAAGGTTGAGCGGTTTTATACGGTTACAGAGTCTTAGCTCTTAGGCCGGTCTTTTGGTTTCTTTTACCACCCGCTCAATCACTTCTTCAATCCATGAAACGGTTAACCAATCTGGTGCGGAGGCGGAGCGGGAGAAGGCTATTTGTACCGCAGGCAAGGCAGGCAATAAATCGCTTTCGATGATGCCTAGTGAGTCATTCACGCTGATGCTGGCAATAGCGGAGATAGCTTTTTCGGCCATCAGAAGACGTTCAATCAGGGTAAGATTCGCGGTCACGCAATAGAGTTGATAATCCGTACCTTTTTTCTGCAAACCATCAACGGCACTGGAATGAAACTTACAGCTAGACTCATATAAGGCCAGTGATAAAGGATTCAGTGTCGTCCAATCAAAGCCTTTCTTCGCCACCCAAACGCCTTTGTCATGAAACAAGGTTAATCCCTCATCACTGTCTGGAGTACGCGTGACCAAGGCTAAATCCACTTCGCCTTTGTCCATCCACTCTCTTAGTTCAGCGGATGTACCTGTACGAATTCGAAAACGAATATTAGGCTGCATGGTTTCCATGACAGACATAATGACGACCAATAAATTCGCCACGTAATCATTAGGACAGCCTAAATTAAGCAAAACACCCTGTTGTGGGCCTTTGATGGATTGCAGGGCGCTTTCTTGCAGTTGCAAGATTCGCCTTGCGTAATGAACCAGCTGTTGGCCGTCTTCGGTGAGCACTTGATCTCGACCTTGCTTGCAAAACAGCTCGGTGCCGACTTGTTCTTCCAGTCGTTTCATTTGCATACTGATGGCCGAGGGAGTACGAAAAGTTTGCATAGCGGCGCGTTGAAAGCTGCCATGATCAACAATCGCCACAAGGGTTTTTAATAGTTCCGTATCCAATGCTATTTTCTCTTTTGGGGATTCATCAAAATGCGTTAAGCCAGCCGTCAATTTAATTCGCTTTTTTCCGTGAGCTGTTTGTCAGATGATCAAAGCATCAACTAAGAAGGAGACACTCATGATTCTGCACGATTTCTTGCCCTCAGGAAACGGTTATAAAATCCGTTTGTTATGCGCTTGTTTAGGTTTAAAAGTGACGTTGAAACAATATGACATCACCAAGGGTGAAACACACACCGAGTCTTTCTTGGCGATGAACCCAAATGGTAAAATTCCGGTATTGCAATTAGATGATGGACAATGCTTGAGCGAAAGTAATGCTGTGCTTCTCTATCTTGCAGAACAACACAAATCTGCCTTGTTACCGACTGATGCCATTCTTAGGGCCAAAGTCTATAAATGGTTATTTTGGGAGCAATACAGCCACGAACCCAACATCGCTTCGCCACGTTTTTGGCTCACTCATAACGCCATGACAGAGTTGAAAAAGCAAATGCTGCCCGATCGTATTGAACAAGGTCGCGCCGCGTTAAAACTCATGGATGAGGCATTAGCGAAACAGGCCTTTTTGGCGGGAAACACCATGACACTAGCGGATATTTGTCTCTTCCCCTATACCCATGTGGCCGAAGAAGGCGGTTCTTATCAGTTGTCTGAATATCCAAATATCCAACGCTGGATTAAAGACATCGAAGCTTTGGATTGGTTTATCCCCATTACTCAAGCTTGATAAGTAATTAAAAAGCGACTCAATCAATGAGTCGCTTCTGTTACTGATCAAACACAGAAAGCCTCGTCGACACGGACGTTGGTCAATACTGAGTTGGCAATAAAGCACGCCTCATGGGACTGATGATGGAGTGCTTTGATTTCCTCTGAGCTAGGCCTATCTCCTACAAATGTCACCGTTGGACGCAATATTACTTCGGTCATCATTTGTTTACCGTTCGCCCCCAGAGCTAAGGTGCCAATGGCGTTATCTATGTATTGATCGACAATTAACTTTTTGCGTGAAGCAAAGTCCAAGAAAAACAACATATGACAACTGGATAGCGAAGCGACAAAGGCTTCTTCCGGATCAACATTTTCCGCCACAGACATGGGTAAAGGGACAATATGAGGCGAAGACGAGGCTGGCACGACTACGCCGCCTTCGAACTGCCATTCATGGCCGCGGCTGTATTTTTTGTCTGAAAAAACCTGCGAACCACGCTTCCACTCAACCGTTGCAAAATACTCCGACATTTTTCATTTCCCCTTTTGGTTATTTTACTGGCTCAAATCACACAGCAATTATTTGCCACTACATTGTTCTTTGCAAAAAATTACAATTTGTTTAAGGAACAACCTTATCGCTGCTTGCACACTTCAAATGCAAGTGCCATTTTTAATAGAAGGCTATTGTTTGATTGGTGTAGTCTCATCGAAAAAGACAGCTGTATAGCAAGGAAAGTTAACCATTTTTTTGGTTTCAACAGCGTTTAAAATATAGGGATAAATTCATGAAGATGCTACAAACGATACGAGGCCGCTATACATTAATATTTGGCGGGTTGGCGTTGGTTTTTTTATTGGTCATTATCTCAACCGAAACATTAGTCAATTACTTGCAAAATAGTATGGGCAAATACGCTTCTGGCACCTCACTAATTCAGAATGCCGATAGAGATTTGTATCAATCACGTCTCGCGTTAGCAACATTAGTATTTGAGCACAACTCCAAAAATGCTAAAGAATTAGAGGAGTCGACCTTATTAAATGCCAAGCAGGCGTTGGATCGTATGCAGGAGTTTCGAGGGCTGACCGCCGATATAAATGAAATATCTGGTCTACTAGCAAAGTTCGATACCCTTTACAAAAGCTGGTCTTCACATAACGCCGATATCATCAGATTAGTAAAAGACAATCCTGACGCCGCGATGATCCTTTTTATTGGTGAAAACCAAACAGATTTCATTGAGTTACGCACGTTATACGATCATTCAGAAGAACTGATCAGTAAATATTCTGAACTTGAAAATCAAACCATCAACGAATTTACTGACGTGTTTAAACTTATCGTCGGCATATTCGCGATTTTCGTCTTATGCTTAAGTGTGATACTCGCGTGGTTTGCACCTAGGAACATCTCTAAAGCCATCAAACAAGTCACCTTTGGTGTTCGACAAATTAGCTCTGGCGATGGTGATTTAACTCGCCGTATCAATAGCGTCAAACCAGATGAAACAGGCGAATTGAGTCGAGAATTAGACAGCTTTGTCGCTCGTCTAGGCAGCTTGATTGGGCAGGTTCGTAACGGTTGTGAACATATTCGCCAAGAGATGTTTAACTTAGGTAAATCAGCCTCTGAATCTGCCGACCTTAGTGAACGCCAAAACCAGTCATTGGATTTTGTGGTCACCGCCGTTGAAGAAATGGGTGGAGCAACACGAGAAGTCGCGCAAAATGCTGCTGACACGGTGGCAGAAGTCGAAGCCTTAAATCGCTCTGCTGATGATGGCGTAACACAATTGGACGATGCAATATCTCAATTAGACAATCTTGCAGCACAAATCCAAAGTGCGGCTGGCGTCATCAATCAGCTATCTGAACGATCCGATAAAATTGCTTCCGTATTGGATGTCATCCTTGGTATTTCCGAGCAAACCAATTTACTCGCCTTAAACGCAGCAATAGAAGCCGCCAGAGCGGGCGAACAAGGTCGAGGCTTTGCGGTGGTTGCTGACGAAGTGCGTGAGTTGGCCAGCAAAACCCAAGCCTCTACCGAAGACATTCAGAAGATGATCAATGACTTACAGTCTGGGGTGAGCAATGCGGTAAGCTCGATTACTCAAAGCGTCGATATGGCAGGCACCAGCGTCTCTCTTTCGCGTAAAACCATGGAATCCATTGCAGTGGTGAAAACATCCGCTGGACGAATCTATGACTTTACCGCGCAAACCGCCAGCGCCACCGAAGAGCAAAGCAAAGTCACTGACGAGATAAACGAAAATCTATCGAATCTAGCCAGTATGTCGAAAGACGTCATGGAAATCTCCAAACGCATTAGCCATTCGGTCAATCAGACCTTAAGTAATTCCGATGAACTAGCTGGACAGGTAAAACGCTTTACTGTTTGATAACACTCGCCTTTATAAGCTAAACAACCCTCGAAACCACCACTTTTCGACGGTTGTTTAGCTATTTCACACTATCTAAAAGGAGTCGTGAAGTGCAAATTTTCAATAAAATTGGTGTCCGTTAAGCTATTTAAAAAAGCAATGAGCTGACGCTTTTCATCGATTGTTAACGCAAAAGGACGCACTTTATCATCAAGCAAAGGAGATACTTTACCCTGCTGTGCAGCGCGTCCACCAGCCGCATAATGCTCTATCACCGCTTCAAGTGTCGCGATAGAACCATCATGCATATAAGGCGCAGTTTGAGCGATATTGCGCAGAGTTGGTGTTCTAAATCGTCCTTTGTCTGCCTTTTTCCCTGTATGTTCATACAATCCTTGGTTGCCTTCTGGATAAGCACCTTTACCATCCAAGTTATAAAGCCCTGTGTTATGGAAAGCTGGCGCTTGCGTCGCATCGGAAAAATGCACACCAGCATGACAGCTAGAACAACCCAGTTTCGCGCTAAAAAATAACGCCTCACCCAACTTAGCATCCTCACTGATGGCACTGTCACTATGATTGTATTTGTAATCGTCATAGGGAGACTGATAACTGATTAAAGTACGCTCAAAAGAAGCCAGTGCTTTGGTAATCGAGTCAAAGCTAACGGGATAGTCTTGGTCAGGAAAGGCTTTATGAAATAAGTCTGGATAAATAGGGTCTCGCTGTAGAAACAAAATCACCTTGTCTTCTTGCCCTTTGGTATCCATTTCAATGGGATGAACCCCAAAAATAGGCACCTTTGCTTGGTCTTCTAAACGCACCTCGTTAGGATTCGCCCAAGTCAGTGTTTTCATATAAGCCACATTCACAATCGCCATAGCATTACGGCTATGGAACTGCCCTGTCACACCAACTGAAAGGGGCCGCTGCTCTGAAAATGAGTGCTCTGGCATGTGACAAGTAGAACAAGACATGTAGCCTGGACCAGACAAATTAGCGTCATAAAAAAGGCGTTGGCCTAACTCGACTTTCTCCCTATTCATTGGATTATCCGCAGGAACCGGTGGAGGCGTCATCCAACTAGGTAAATCCCATTGGTAATTTTCCGCGAGTACAAAACAGGGATACAATAAAAAGCACAATAGATAAACACGATATGTCATCTTTATCGTCTCCTTATTTAACCTCTTAATAAATAAAACGCCTTCCTATAAGTAATTAAAAAGTTTAGCCATGAAACACTTAAGAGCCAAGCCTTTAATAAAAATCTAGACAATATTCAATTCCCACATGTGAAGATGAAAATTCACCAGCCAACAGGTCTTGTTGAGCCAATCGTCCTTCCGTATAGTCAGGTTTTTTAAAGGGCAGATTGTGTCCATGTCTTATTTTGTTATATTATAACAATTAAATATTACGGACCTCTATTCGCCTTGATCAACCAAATCATTAATACTCCAATCAATAACAGCCAACAAGACGATGCTTCCTACTCGTTTTTTGCCGATTGTCAGCCTGCGGGCATGCAGCTGAAGGACGTAGCTTGGTCGCCCTATCGAGATCAGGCTCTGCTTAAGCCGATATCTGTCACCATTCATCCTGGTGAGTTTCTTGCGATTGTCGGACCAAACGGTTCAGGAAAAACCAGTCTATTACGCTGTCTTTATCGCACTAATAAACCAACCAACGGCACTGTCTTGCTCGATGGCAAAGATCTATGGTCGTTGTCTCCACGCCAATGCGCCCAACGCATCGCGACAGTATTACAAGACACCGGCGGTGAATTTGGCCTGAGCGTTTTTGAAATGGTAGAAATCGGCCTGACGCCAAAATCTCTTGTTTGGGGTCGCTCCGAAGAAGACACGCACATTATTGAAAGCACATTGGCATTACTTGATGTGGCGCATTTGGCCGAGCGATCTTTTGATTCTTTGTCCGGCGGCGAACGCCAACGGGTGATGATAGCCAGAGCGTTGGCGCAGCGCCCTGATGTACTTATTCTCGATGAGCCAACCAATCACCTCGACATTCGCCACCAGCTCGATGTTTTGGCTTTATTGTCAAAATTGCCTTGTACGCTAATCGTGTCTTTGCACGACTTGGCGCTTGCTTCAGCGTATGCCGACCGAGTGTTAGTCATGCAGGAAGGCGAAATGCAGGCCTGTGCACCACCTAGTCATGTGTTTACCAAACAGCGCATAAAACAAGTATTCGATGTGGACACCATCATTGATGAGCATCCAATCACACAAAGACCCAGATTTTCTTTTTTTATTAATGATTAACGGAATGATTAACAGGACAGCCTCATGACAGCGAACAGCAAGACAATGATCAAGCGTACTTCATTACTTATCAGCGGCGCATTATTTGGCATTTTACACACAGGTTTAGCCAACGCTTCTGGCTATCCTGTGACGGTACAAAGCTGCGACCGTCAGGTTACTTTTGAAAAAGCTCCCAGAGCCGCAGTATCAAACGATGTGAACTTAACCGAGATGATGTTGGCCCTTGGCCTTCAAGATCACATGGTGGGATTTACTGGTGTTTCAGGCTGGAAAACCCTTGATCCAACGCTGCGCAATGGTATCGGCGAGTTAAAAGAACTATCACCAAAGTATCCGAGCAAAGAAGTGCTTTTAGGTGCCGATGCGGACTTTTATTTTGCTGGCTGGAACTACGGCATGCGCGTTGGTGGTGGCGTTACGCCAGACACCTTGGCACCGCTTGGCATCAAGGTTTACGAACTAACCGAAAGCTGTATTCACATCATGGACAAACCGAAAGTCTCCATGGATGACCTTTATGTGGATTTACTGAACCTAGGCCGTATTTTTGGCAAAGAAGAGCAAGCCCAACGCTTGGTAAAAGGCTATCAAGAAGATCTCGCTAATTTCCAAGCTAATCTCACTCCTCTAAAAACAGCACCGAAAGTCTTCGTTTACGATTCAGGTGAAGAGCAACCCTTCACTTCTGGACGCTTCGGCATGCCAACAGCGTTGATTGAAGCTGCTGGCGGCAAAAACATCGTCGATGACGTGCAAAAAAGCTGGACTCAAATTGGCTGGGAAGCTGTTATTGATCGAGCGCCAGAGCTAATTGTCATCGTTAACTATGGCGACGTTACCGCAGAGCAAAAGATTAATTTTTTACGCAGTAATCCCGCTTTCGAAAATATTCCAGCGGTGAAAAACAACCATTTTGTCGTTTTAGAATACGTGGAAGCCACACCAGGCCCGCGTAATATTAATGCGATCAAACGCTTAGCCGAGGCTTTTAGAACCGCGTTATGAAGCCTGCCAACAAAAAGCTCACCATTATGGGACGCGTTCCCTTGCCTGCTTTGTTAATCATGCTAAGCATCTTACTGCTGTTATTAATGGGCGTGGCAATTGGCGTGGGTTCCGTATCCATTAGCCAGTCCACCGTGTGGAGCGTGATCGGTCATAAACTGTCGATCACCAACACCCTGCCTAACTGGTCGATGGGACGCGAAAACATTATCTGGGCGGTGCGTTTACCAAGAACGTTGCTCGCTGCCATGGTCGGGGCAGCCTTGGCAATTGTGGGCGCGGCGTTGCAATCCGTGACTCGTAACCCTTTGGCTGATCCACATTTACTCGGTGTGTCCTCTGGTGCGGCATTAGGGGCGATTATCGCCTTGCTCCACACTGGCATGATTCTAGGTGTGGTGACTGTGCCCGTGTTTGCCTTTGTTGGCGCTTTGTTAGCCATGTTTCTAGTCTTGGCGGTAGCGAACTTTTCCTCAGCGCACAGTGCAGGACGATTAATTCTCGCAGGCGTGGCAGTGGCGTTTGTGCTGACAGCCTTAGGGAATCTATTCATATTTATGGGCGATCATCGCTCATCTCATACGGTGATATTCTGGATGCTCGGCGGCTTGGGGCTTGCTCAGTGGGGACAACTTTGGTTCCCACTAGTGACACTATTACTAGGTTCCAGCTATCTGATTTACAACGCCCGTTATCTTAATGCCATGACTCTTGGTGATGAAAGCGCCAGTACCTTGGGCGTTCCTGTAGAACGGTTCCGCCTGATTGTGATTGTTGTCTGTGCGCTACTGACTGGCGCTGCCGTCGCCTTTTCTGGTGTGATCGGCTTTGTCGGACTTATGGTGCCACATATTGTGCGTTTGTTAGTGGGTGGCGATTACCGCAAAGTCTTGCCTTTATCGGCGCTGTTCGGCGCCCTATTTCTAGTAGCAGCAGACATAGCTTCCAGAATCATCATGCCACCGGAAGACATGCCAATCGGTATTCTTACAGGCCTAGTCGGCGGCATCGCCTTTGTCTTCCTGATGCGCCAAAAACGTAACGTCTCGTTGTAAGCTGCTTTTTGTAGATGGCGATGTCCATTTAGCGACGATAGTTGTCAATTACAGCTCAGACAGACAAAAAACTTCTCTTTAGCATAAGGATTCAACTTCTTATGCTAAAGAGAGAACATCATGCTAACCCAGCCTTCTATAAAATATCACCCTGCTCAAATTATCGATTTTCCTGCCCGCACTTGGCCTTCAAAGCAGTTGAAGACTCCCCCTCGTTGGTGCTCAACAGACTTACGCGACGGCAATCAAGCGCTTGCTAATCCGATGGATCATACGAAGAAAATGGCTTTCTTTAAGCATTTAATTGAGTGTGGCTTTAAAGAAATTGAAGTTGCCTTTCCTGCTGCGTCACAAACAGATTTTGATTTTGTTCGCTTGCTTATCGAAGACGACTACATCCCTGATGATGTGACGATTCAAGTGATGACGCAATCTCGTGTGGATTTAATTGAACGTACAATACAGTCTCTCGTTGGTGCAAAAAAAGCCATAGTGCATATTTACAACGCCACAGCGCCGGAATTTCGCGAAATTGTTTTTTGCCAAGACAAAACAGCAACCCTTGAATTAGCCGTGCAAGGCGTTAAACACATTCGCCAATTGTGCGAGCAAAATCCAGATACTCAGTGGACGCTTCAATATTCGCCAGAAACCTTTTGTTTTACCGAAGCAGACTTTGCCTTAGAAGTATGTGAAGCAGCAGCACAAACATGGCAGCCAAACCAAGAACGCCCGATGATTTTAAATTTACCAACGACAGTGGAAGTAAACACCCCCAATGTATTTGCCGATCAGATTGAGCATTTTATAACGTCTTTTTCTTCCTTAGAGAACATAACCATCAGCGTGCACCCTCACAACGACAGAGGAACAGGCGTTGCCACAGCAGAAATGGCGATACTCGCTGGCGCGCAGAGAGTCGAAGGCTGTTTATTTGGTAATGGAGAACGAACCGGAAATGTCGACCTCGTCACCTTGGCGATGAATCTTTATAGCCAAGGCGTTCATCCTAATTTGGATTTTTCAGACATACGCCGCACGGTAGAGTTGGTCGAAGAATGCAATGAACTTCCCGTTCATCCTCGGCATCCTTATGCTGGCTCATTGGCTTTTACGGCGTTTTCAGGTTCACACCAAGATGCGATCAAAAAAGGTTTTGCCGCACAAAAATTAACCTCATCGACTGTTTGGCAAATCCCTTATTTACCATTAGACCCGAAAGATATTGGCTGCACTTATGAAGAAGTCATTCGAGTAAATAGCCAGTCAGGAAAAAGTGGAGCCGCTTGGTTGTTACAGGAAAATCACGGACTGTTTTTACCGCGTAAATTACAAATAGACTTTAGCAAGAGAGTCAAAAATCACACCGATAAAACAGGACATGAGATGCCTCTAGCCGATGTTTGGCGTTTATTCCGAGAATCCTACAGGTTGAACCCAGATGACAAAGGCCAAATGACATTAATAGATTACCGCAGCCATAGCTCAAACGGATTACAGGAAATTCGCGCCACATTACGCTATCTGGAAAAAACATGGCAACTGACTGGCGAAGGCAAAGGATTATTGTCAGCCATGCTTGATGCGTTAAGAAAGCGTTTTAACTGGCAGATAAACATCAGTGACTTTCATGAACACACCTTAGGACAACAGACGAAAAGCAAAGCGGTGAGCTATGTTCAAATTGAGTCCGATCAGGTTACACCAAGTTTTGGCGTTGCCATTGATGAAGATTCGACCAAGGCATCGCTACAAGCCTTAATCAACGCTTGCCATCCTTTATACAAAGAAGCTTAGCGAGACGGTAACTTTCATTACGTCTATTGAGATTGCAGTAAATAGTCAGTCGGTGATACACCGACTCGACTTTTAAACATTGCACTAAAAGCACTAGGACTATCGTAACCAATCAGAATCGCGGTATCTAGGACGCTTTTTCCGCTGGCAAGATACTCCAGAGCCAAAAGTAAACGCTTCCGCCGCAGCCATTCTGCAAATGTTAGCGACATTTCTTGCTGGAACTTTCGAGTAACAGAGCGCTCGCTTATGCCCAAAATATGAGCACCATCGGCATTTGTCCAATCATGAGCAATACGCTGACTGACATGCTCACACAAAGAAACCAAAGAGTCGGAGGTTGGCAATGGCACATAGAAAGACACGCTCGATAAACGACGTAATTCGTCCAAAATCAATTCAATAATTCGCTCATCACGACCTCCTGAAACAATTTCGTTAGGAAGCTCTAACGCTTCAATAATAAGTGCCTTTAACAACATGGATACGTCAATGACAGAGCAATCATGGGGCAAATCGGCCCGAGCAAGAGGATCAATAAACAGCGTTCTAACTTTTACCAATCCTGTCATATGGAGGCTGTGTTCAATTCCTGCAGGAATCCACATTCCCCGATTTGGAGGAATCACCCAACTACCAAAACGAGTCTCCACACGTATCACACCGCTTAACGTGTGAATCAGCTGTGCGCAGTTATGAGCATGGTAAGGCTCAAATTTACCGTGTTCATAATCTTGTGCGTAAGCCACAACACTATTTGGTAAATGATTGTTTTGAAACAACACGCAGCTCTCCTAGAAATCCATCGATCATTCAATCGAGTGTACCTATCAATAAGCAGATCTCAACACACTACGCGAGCAAACTTAAAACTCCACAATAACAAGCTTGCTTTATTTAAATCTAACGACCAAAATACTGTATATCCATACAGTATTTTGAGTGTTTTTATGTCTACTTCTTTTATCAATAACAGCGATCAAAAAGGCGAAAAATCTCCTTTCAATCATCCTATAAAGGGGCGCGGCACGGCCAATAATATGGCGGGGCGCTTTGCTATTACGCTGGTTGAAGTAGATGAAAACGACGAAGCTATTGCTTTGCTGGAAACTTCGTCCCCCAAGACGGAAGTTCGTCATGAACGTGCCAAAAGCATCATCAGTCGTAATTCCTCCCCTGACATACCTTTTCGTATGTCGGTGAACCCTTATAAAGGCTGTGAACATGGCTGTGTATATTGTTTTGCTCGACCCACTCATGCCTATTTGGATTTATCACCAGGGTTGGATTTTGAAACCAAGCTAGTTGCTAAAACCAATGCGCCGTTTTTATTTGAAGAAGAACTGGCGCATCCTAATTACCGCTGTGAACCCATTGCATTAGGGATCAATACCGACGCTTATCAGCCGATTGAGAAACAGCTGAAGATCACTCGGCAATTATTGGCAATTGCCTTGGCGCATCATCAGCCAATCTCGCTGATAACCAAAAGCACTCTAATTCTTAGAGACCTAGATTTGCTCACACAAATGGCAGAGAAAAAGCTCATTCATGTGGCGATCAGTGTGACAACACTCAATAACGATTTAAAGCGTATTTTGGAACCCAGAACGGCATCAGGGAAGACGCGTTTACAAGTGATTAAAACCTTACGCGAAGCTGGGATTCCGGTTTCGGTTCTTGTCGCGCCGGTGATTCCTTTTATCAACGATAACGAGCTAGAAGAAATCGTCGCTGCTTGCGCGGAAGTTGGCGCGCAGTCCATTAATTACATCATGTTGCGTTTGCCTCACGAGGTTGCGCCTTTGTTTTCGGATTGGCTTCACCAGCATTACCCAGAACGTGCTGAGCATGTTTTGCAGCGTATTATGGATATGCGCGGTGGTAAGCTCTACAACAGCCAATTTGGCAAACGCATGACTGGCGAAGGCATCTTCGCGGATTTAATCAATCAACGATTTCACGTAGCGCGACGCAAATATGGATTGGATGACAACCGATTAAGCTATCTCGATTGTCGTCATTTTGCTGTTCCACCAAAAGAAGGTGATCAGATGGCGTTGTTTTAGTTATTTAAGCCATCGGCATGATGTAAAAAATCCCCCTAAGAGCAAACTCTTAGAAGGATTTTAATGTCGAGTCTTTGTTTCAAGAACAACTATAGTTTGTTGTTAAATTGACTCACCGCATCAACGACTTGTCTTGCGCCAATTTGAATGTCATTCATTACATGACCCGCTTCAGTCGAAAGATCTAACGCTTTATGGGCTTTTTCCATACTTTGTTCGATGAGAGATACGGCTTTTTCTGTCAGGTGTTTATTCTCACCTACAACCTTGATAATTTCTTCGGTGGCTGTACTCGTCCTAGACGCGAGTTGTCTAACTTCATCAGCCACCACTGCGAAACCTCGACCTTGTTCGCCAGCTCGCGCGGCTTCGATTGCGGCATTAAGTGCAAGCAAGTTTGTTTGATCGGCAATACCGCGGATACTTTCTACCAAAGCGGCTACTTTCAATGACTGAGTATTGAGCTCGATTATTCCTTGACTCGCATTGCCCATTTGCACTGAAAGTTCATCCATTGTCTGAATCGTCGACTCGATGACTTTTTTACCTGTAATAGCGTCCGCATCACTTTTTTTGGATATGTCATAGGCGATCTCAGAGGTTTCAGAAATAGCGAACTCTCGATTCATTTGCTCGGTAATGACCGTCGCGAATTTAACAACTTTATATAACTCGCCACTTTCATCGTGTATTGGGTTATAAGAAGCTTCCAACCACACCGCATTTCCATGGCTATCAAAACGCTTGAAACGTTCAGAAACAAATTTGCCCGATCTAAGTTGACGCCAAAAATCTTGATATTTTGAAGACTCAACTTCTTTCGAATCACAAAACATTTTGTGGTGTTTACCAATAATTTGGCTTTTTGAATAACCCATGCTTTTAAGGAAGTTGTCGTTAGCATTTAAGATGATGCCATCTAAACTAAATTCGATCACTGCAGACGAGCGGTTCAATGCCGCTAACATGTCTTCAACTTCTTTAGACTGAGAAATCGTTCGCGTAAGCTCAGCCGAGTAAACTTCCAACAGCACGCGCCCATCTTCAACTTGTTTTTTCGGTTGAATAATCGACCTATACCATGCTTCTTGACCTTTCTTGGTCTCTAGCTGTAAAGCGCCATGCCAGTGCTTCTTCCCACTAATAGCAGCCAACATTTTTTGACAATGATCTTTGTCTAAAGACTTGCCAAGAATGAAATCTTGAATATTTTTACCTGTTAATTCAGCTTTTTCGAAACCACAGGACTTTATGAAAAGCGAGTTTGCATCGACTATTTTTCCGTCTGATGTCATAGCGAAATACAGCATTTCCTGTCTAAGATCGGCTTGAGTCTCTTGAAAGGAAACAAGTTCTTTTTCCAATTCAGTAATTCGGGTCAATAATTTATTGTTACCAAATAGCATTTACTTCTTCCTTAAGTATCTCAATTCAATTTTTATTAAAGAGTAGCGGATGTTTTACACGAACACGACATTATTTTTGTTTTAAGAAAACGACTTAGCACTATTTACACAAAAACATTATGTAAATCAGCAGATTCAGTTTATAAACAAGCTTCGACTTACCCCTTTTTTGGAACCTATTTGCATGCCTAGTGATGACTTTATCGATCTGCTCAAACTGCTTATTCGCGCGCCCAGTGTGGTTGGCGCAGAGCATTCATTTTTCCGCGTGTTACAACGCGAACTGGAAGAGCGAGGGGCAAAAGTCACTTGGTACGAAGGTTTGTTGGTTGCCCAAGGCAGTGATCCGTTTAGCACCATGTTTTCGGCGCATATAGATCGTCACGGCTTGGTGTGTACGGGCCCGAATGAATTCCAATACGCAGCGTTTGTATCAGCAAACCGCACCGATTTATTAAACAACTCGGTTTCTGAAGAGTTGATGACCAAGGTCACAGAGCGTTTCAACCATGAAGAGATCTACGCCTACGAGCCTTGGTCTGGGGTGTATCGGGGCAAAGGCACAATAAAAAGCTCTTACGTTTGTGAATTCCGTAACAACTTAATTTTCGAAACCGAAGGCTTAGAAGGTGTGGTTGCCGGTACACCCATTGCGTTTAAAGACCAATTACACATCGTTGACAACCGCTTAGAAGGCCAACTCGATAACGTCATTTCTGCGGCGGCTTTGGTACATCTTTTTGATCATGGTTTTAAAGGTACGGCCTTTTTTACTGCCCAAGAAGAGGCCGGAAAAAGCTGGCGCTATCTGCTTGAATGGTTCCGTCGCTTTGGTGGCTCAACTAACCGCTTGTTTGTGGTTGATACCAGCCCTTTTCCAAATGTCGATGCCGCCAATGAACAGCTTCTGGTACTTAGGGAAAAAGACGCCAACGCCACGTTCAATAAAGACAGTACACAACTTCTTGAAGAACTGTGCGTAAAAAACAACATCAGTTATTTGTATAAAAACCGTTACGTGGAAAACGAAAACGCGAAACGTGCTGAGCAAGGGTTGCCGCCAAGCTCGCTAGGTAGTACTGAACTTGGTCGCATTATCGCCGCATCAAATGGCTTGGTAGATGGCACCACTATTCAAATCCCCACCATCGGCTATCACACCATGCACGAATCGGCAGCAGTGGAATCCGTGGATGCGTTTCTAGATATGCTAAAAGTGGTGTCGAACATTTAATTCACTTCGTACCATTTACTGATTGGTACTATTTGCAACACACAAAAATCCCGTTTCGATATATAAATTCGAAACGGGATTGTTTTACGCTTGAGGCCCATTAATTCGACGACAAAGCCAGCTCTTTTCGAATGATGTCTGCGCCAGCGTTCAATGCATGTAGCTTGCCTCTCGCCACCGCGCGAGGCAGCGGAGCCATACCGCAGTTAGTACAAGGGTAGAGCTTGTCTGCATCGACAAACTGCAATGCTTTGCGCAAAGTATTAGCCACTTCTTCTGGTGTCTCTATGGCATGATTTGCCACGTCGATTGCGCCGACCATGACTTTTTTGCCGCGAATAAGTTCGAGCAATTCCATTGGCACATGCGAGTTATGGCATTCTAGCGAAATGATATCGATATTGGATTTTTGCAGCTTAGGAAAGGCTTCTTCATATTGTCGCCATTCAGAGCCAAGCGTCTTTTTCCAATCCGTGTTGGCTTTAATGCCGTAGCCATAACAAATATGTACTGCGGTTTCGCATTTCAGGCCTTCAATGGCTCTTTCTAGACAAGCAATACCCCATTCATTGACCTCATCAAAAAAGACGTTAAATGCAGGCTCATCAAATTGAATGATATCCACACCAGCCGCTTCTAACTCTTTGGCTTCTTGGTTGAGAATCTTGGCAAATTCCCACGCGAGCTTTTCGCGACTTTTATAATGATCATCATAAAGCGTATCAATCATGGTCATTGGACCTGGCAACGCCCATTTAATCGGTTGCTTGGTTTGCTGACGTAAAAACTTAGCATCCTCAACAAACACTGGCTTGATGCGGCTAACAGGACCAACAACCGTAGGCACACTGGCATCATAGCGGTCACGAATTCTCACCGTCTGACGATTCTCAAAATCCACGCCGCTGAGGTGCTCAATAAAAGTGGTAACGAAATGCTGGCGCGTTTGTTCCCCATCACTAACAATATCGATACCCGCTTGCTGTTGCTCTTGTAGAGAAACACGCAGCGCATCCTGTTTTCCGTCAACTAATTGATCGCCTTGTAATTTCCATGGTGACCAAAGGGTTTCTGGCTCGGCAAGCCATGTGGGTTTAGGCAAGCTGCCTGCCGTTGATGTTGGTAGTAGCGTGTTATTAGTACCTGTTTTTTCAATAACTGCTTTTTCAATAACTGTTTTCATAATAAAGAATGTCGTCTATTAAATGTAATGTTGGAAAATAACCATGGATACTTGCTCCTATGCGAAATTAGCAGACCACTGCTCAAGCACCCTTTGGTATGGCTTTATAAAATGCTGCTCAGCAAATTTGCCTTGTTCACTCGCCAATTGACTGCGTTCTTCACGGTCATAAACAATTTGTGTTAGAGAATGATCCGAGTTTTTCAAGTTCGGCTGATAACTCTTTCCAGCAACCGCGTTGGCGTTGTAAATTTCTGGACGGTAGATTTTCTGGAAGGTTTCCATCGTACTGATGGTGCCAATCAGCTCAAGATTGCTGTAATCGTTAAGCAAGTCGCCTACAAAATAAAACGCTAATGGTGCAGCACTGTTGGCAGGCATAAAGTATCGAACCTGTAAGCCCATTTTCTGAAAATATTGCTCGGTCAAAGAGGTGCCATTTGGTTGATATTCAATTCCCAATACTGGGTGCTGATTTCCTGTTCGCTGATAGGTTTTATTTTCTGACACACTCAGACAGATCACTGGCGGCTTGGTAAATTTTTCTTTAAAGCTGCCTGACTTCACAAAGCTTTTAAAGAGCTTTCCATGCAGATCGCCAAAGTTATCAGGAATGCTAAATTCTTTTTGGCCTTTGTTATGGTTTGGCAGCACGACGCTGAAGTCGTAATCGCGGACATAAGACGAGAAATTGTTTCCTACAATACCTTCGATACGCTGCTCAGTGTGGTGATCAAGAATATTCGTTTTCAGAATTTCAATGGTTGGGAAGGTCTGGCCCTT
The DNA here is from genome assembly GCF_019426345.1 of Marinomonas lutimaris. Taxonomy (GTDB): domain Bacteria; phylum Pseudomonadota; class Gammaproteobacteria; order Pseudomonadales; family Marinomonadaceae; genus Marinomonas; species Marinomonas lutimaris. Next base: position 544,111 of record NZ_JAHLLW010000001.1, on the reverse strand, counting down.
CCCTTCGATATCCACATCAACCGAAACGATTTCAAGCTCAACAGAATAACGATCGCCCTTTGAATTATCCCAATGCGCCAAAGCATTAAAACGATTGTTAATCATCCTTAGCGCATCACGTAAATTTTCTTGTCGTCGCTCTCCTCTGGCCAAATTCGCGAAATTGGTTGTAATGCGAGTATTATCTGAAGGGCGGTAGCTTTCATCGAAGCAAATGCTCTTAATGGTAAAAGTAAAGCTGTTGTTCATGGTGATCTGGTATCCTATTTTCTGAAGTGAAATAAGGATCTATTCCTTGTTTTCACTTGCCAGTTTTCGATTGGCGGCGATCAGCCTAGTTACTAAGTGAGTACAGTTATACGCAATCACAATCATGAACAAAAATGAATTGAATTTTAATTTGTTGAATTTTATTCATAATGAAGAATAGATACGACTCTTGATTGAATAGTTTCACTCAAAAATAGGATGGGTAATAGGAGGTAAGAGCGCCCCAGGTAGAGCGCTATTTTATCGGACACTAATCAACAAGAGAGAATGGAATAACCGGACAATTGAGCACGATATCGGTTCGTTCGATGGTAACCAAACCCTGATCTTCCGCTGTTAGAATCGCTTCTTCAGACCTCAGCTCTGTTGCCTTGCTTGGGTCTTTCCATGCTACGACGTACATCAACCAAAGCGGTGAGTAATGAGTATCTTGGCTTTTATAGCCTAATGGCTCTGGAACGGAAGCAAATACGCTCCACGCTTGCTCTTGATTCGGAAAAGCATACACACGCTCTAGCACTGTTTTGACTTGCGGTGGTTTCGGATAATGAGGAACAGCGTCACGCAGCCGAGGCGCATAATTGGCATTTTTTGCTTTTGCTACAGCCTGATCAGACACATCTGTCGTTATATAAAGTACTTCTTTGCCTTCATGCCAACCGTGCAACAAAGGTAAACTGATTGTGCTCTGTGGCACCTGTTTATTTTTAACAGAATAACTACTACAAGATGCCAATAACAAAACACAGACAATTCCTAAAAGACATTGACGCAACATACCATTCACTCCTGAGTGTTTTAAACAGAAAGATCATTGAAAACCACCAATTAACGGCTATTAATACTATCTACTAACTTATTTAGGCCGCTAATAGCCAACGAGAGACGCGCATGATAGATAAACTTGAAATAAATCATCTTAGAACATTAGATGCGCTCTATCAGTTCAGCAATATTTCAGTCGCTGCTGAACATCTAAGCGTTTCTCAACAGGCTATCAGTCTTCAACTTAAAAAATTAAGAATAATTCTTGGTGATCAGCTCTTTGTTAGAACTGGCCACGGAATGATTCCAACGCCCTATGCCAAAGAGATCGAGTCGCACATTCAACAGATATTGATTCAGATAAATAGCATCCCTCCGGCAAAGATACTTTCTCCACAGGAAATAGAAAGGACTTTGGTTATCTGTGCAACAGACTACACACAAGAAGTGATAGTAACTGACCTAATTAGAGAACTTAGACAATACGCACCTAAAATCAAAGTGATCATTACCAATATAGAACACGCCAATCTAACCAAAAAAATCCATCTAGGCACAATAGATCTTGTTTTTACCACCAGCGCCTATGTTCCTGAAGGATTGATTTCCACTCCATTATTTACAGAGAAGTACTTATGTGTGACAGCGAATAAAGCCATTAAACGTACTCATGATCTATCACTAGAACAATTAACAAAACACGACTTCGTCATCGTTTCGCCAGGCATTGGCAGTTTTATAGGTTCTGCTGATACTTGGTTCGAACAACAAGGCTTTCCACGTCAAGTTACCGTATCCGCCCCATCCTTTCATATGGCTAAAGAAATCTTAAAACATTCAGATATGGTGGGATTCATTCCTTCTAGACTTCTACCGTACGAAGGACTATTTGAGCTTCCATTAGAAAAATACCCACCGGGTTATCAAGTCGTAGCAGCCCATCACCCAAATACCAAAAATGACCTATTAATTAGCTGGTTACTGGACAACATTCAGAAAAAGTTTACTAATTAAAGAGACCTTAACTTGTATCGGTAACAAGCTAGGCTTTATAGTCAAACGACCCACTCAACTCTACTCTAGCGTCACTTTAAACACTATGTAGAGGTCATTATGTCCATTAAACGCATTAACCCACCATCTTTGTATGACGGTACAGCTACTGGCATGTCACAAGCCACTGTCGATACTGATACAGGGTTGGTTTTTATTTCAGGCCAAGTCGATTGGGACACCGATTTTCAAACCAACAATCACGATATGAAAACGCAAACTGCCAATGCGGCAAAACACTTAATCACGGTTTTAGAAGCAGCAAATTCTTCAGTCGAGTCTATTTTGCAGTTACGTGTCTACGTTCGCGGTGAGGTTGCTGACCATATGGAAGACATCGTCCCTATTATCGCCAGCACATTAGGCACTTCACGCCCAGCATTAACGGGAATTGGTGTCGCCTCTTTAGCCTCTCCAGAGACGTTAATTGAAATTGAAGCGGTCGCAAAAATCGCTCGATAATATACCGATTCCTGTTTTAACCACAGAGGTTAAAACAGGAACGACATTATCAGCTTAGACATCATTTTCTTTAGGCTTCGAGTATTTATAAACTGTATTTCGACTAACACCAGCGGTTTTCGCGGTTTGCGAAACATTACCTTTGAATTCATTCAGTAATCGCGGAATCAACTGTTCTAGTGGCTCTTCCTGCTCTCTCTGTGAGCTTTCATCGGCTTGTGTCATGGCATCGAGATCATCAAAGAAATCATCAGGCAAATGCCATTCCTCCAATACTTCTTCATCCGCCATGGCCATACCAACTTTAAGTACATGAACCAGTTGGCGCATATTTCCCGGCCAAGGATGAGTCACTAGTAAGTCCAGCATAGGTTGCGACAAAGCAGGACCAGGCTCTTCTTTTCGTAAACGCTCATGGAGGTATTGAATCAATTTCGCTTTGTCAGTTCGTTCACGCAAAGCGGGTAACTCTATGTTCAAACCAGAAATCCGGTAGTACAAATCTTGGCGAAAACGTCCTTCTTTTACTTCGTCTTTTAGGATGCGATTGGTGGCGGATATCAGTTTAATATCCACCGGAAACGCCTCAGTAGAACCCAACGGTGTGACTACTCTTTCTTGTAAAACACGCAATAAACGCGACTGCACAGCCATCGGCATTTCACCGATCTCATCGAGAAATAATGTACCACGATGGGCACGACGAATCAGGCCAATAGAGCCGCGATTTTGTGCGCCAGTAAAAGCACCTTTTTCATAACCAAAAAGTTCAGACTCAACTAGTTCTGCAGGAATTGCGGCACAGTTTACTGCGACTAACATCTCTTTAGCTCGGGAGCTGTGATAGTGCAAACTGCGCACAAAAATCTCCTTGCCTGCTCCTGTTTCGCCATGGATCAAAATAGGAATGTCTTTTTCCATGATCTTATGAGCTTGACGTACTAAACGCTCTACTCGGTCGTCGCCATGTTGCAATTCAGCCAATGGAATGACGTTATCTGGAATCGTTTTAGATGGTGATATTTCCGGTTTCTTCACCTTTTCAACAGGCGGATTTTGTTCATTCATAACAAAGGCTTCTGGCTGTGGAGGAGCAACGTAATCAGCACGCTGACGAAAGTCAGGTATGCGCATAATCTGCTGTACGGGAGGAATCACTTTGACATAGAACTGATAACGTCCCATAGCGATCAATTTCATCGGCAAACTATAGGGATGATGCTTAATTTCACGCATTTCAATATCAAAGATTTGATTGATATTGAGTAAGGCTAAATCCTGTGCCAATACCACTTCTGCACGACGATTCGCCGACACAATAGTGCCGTTTTCATCGAGTACCAAGATACCTGACCAATGACTGTCCAAACTGACCACATTGGTATTAAAACTGAGAATGAAATGCTCTTGTTGAAAAGCGGAAAATATCAGTCGATTCTCCACACTCAAAGACATCAATTTGACCATACCAAAAGTATGATCCTGTGGAAGATACGCGTCTGAAGAAATGTCTAATACACCGACCAAATCGTTTTTGGTGTTATAGATAGGCGAAGCAGAACCCACCATAAAACGATTGGCACGCAAGAAATGCTCATCTCGGCCCACTTGAATAGCTTCACCGGTAATCAGCGCAGTACCAATGGCATTGGTACCGACGCCCATTTCTGTCCATTGGTTTCCACCCACTAAACCATGCTGTGCAGCACTACCAAAACGCGGTTGCCCCCAAGTATTCAACACATGGCCTTGGCGGTCCGCCAAAACAATCATGCAAGCCGAATTGCTGAGAATATTTTCGTAGTAAGGCAGCACTTCGTTTTCAGTGGTTTCCAGCAAGCTACGATGCTGATCTATCAAGTCACTCAAGGTACCTTTTGGCAAAGTCGCGAAATCTGGGCTACTGCTGTGATCCAAGCCAAATTGCTCGCAACGATACCAAGACGCTTGAATTCGCTCTTTGTGAGTCTGCGCCAGATTCGCTTCCGAAGCTGGATCTATTTCTGCTGTTGAGGTCGCGATTTTTTGTTGTTTTTGTTCTTCTTCGTCTTGCATTTCCAACTCCAACACATTGGGTAAAACACCTAAAGTGTGCATGAAATGTTCACTGTAATCAGGAGACTGTAAACACTTTGAACACTCGTGAACAGTCCTTTTTCGAAAGTGAAAATCATAAAAAACACTAATAAAAACCGATAAAACCTTTACTTTTCAAAATCTTAACATTTATAAAAAACATAAAAATAATTTTGGCATGGCTTTTGTAAGTACTTAACGAATACAGACAAGATTACAGTGCATTCATTTTTGAGCCTTGCACAAGACCAAAAAGCGTTTGCACTAGAAAACAATAACAACAAAAAAGGTACTTACAATGTCTCTGACGCTGCAGAATGTATCGCGCGTTGTTGAAGGCGAGACGTGGATCGACGATGTAAATTTGTCTCTCGAACCCGGCTCTTTCAACGTTTTACTTGGACGCACGCTGTCTGGTAAAACCACGCTAATGCGCCTCATGGCCGGTCTTGATCGACCAACCAAAGGGAAAATCCTCATGAATGGGGTGGACGTAACGGGTGTGCCCGTTCGCGAACGCAACATTTCCATGGTGTACCAACAGTTCATCAATTACCCCAATCTCACGGTTTACGAAAACATTGCATCGCCGCTTCGCTTAGCAAAGATGGATGAAAAAGAAGTCGACCGCCGTGTACGTGAAACCGCTGAAATGTTGCGTATAGATCCTTATCTTGATCGTCTGCCACTGCAACTTTCCGGTGGTCAACAACAACGTACCGCCATGGCGAGAGCCTTGGTGAAAGACTCGCAAATCATCCTGTTTGATGAACCCTTGGTTAACCTCGATTACAAATTACGCGAAGAGCTGCGCCAAGAATTGCGCGCCTTGTTCAAAGCTCGCAACTGCATCGCCATTTACGCGACAACCGAACCCAACGAAGCCTTAGCCTTGGGTGGTAACACTGCAGTATTGAACGAAGGTCGTTTGTTGCAAATGGGACCAACCGCTGAGGTTTACCATCAACCCAAAGACATTATCACCGCCGAGATGTTCTCAGAACCACCAATCAACGTGGTTCCCGGTCGCGTCAGCGAAGAAGAAGTGACTTTTGACGACACAGTACATTTTCGTTTAAACAGCGATTTACGTCGCCTAACTCCCGGTGAATATCAGTTCGGTGTGCGCGCCTCGCACATTGGTTTAGTGCCACATTCTGACGACGACTTAGAACTACCAGTGCGAGTGGATTTGGCTGAAATCAGTGGCTCCGAAACCTTCTTGCATGTTCACAATCCGCATTTTGATTTGGTGCTGCATTTATCTGGGGTTCATGCCTACCAAGTAGACCAAGAAATTAAGGTCTACTTCCCAACGCACAAACTTTACGCCTTTGACGCTCAAGGCAAGATGGTGCATTCCCCAGCACGAATGAGGGATCAATAATCATGGCCTCTATTACATTAAATGCCTTAGCGCATACTTATACAGACAACCCAACCAAGCCAGAAGATTACGCCATCCGCGAAATGTCCCATGTGTGGGAGCAAGGCGGTGCTTTCGCTCTACTTGGCCCATCTGGTTGTGGAAAATCCACCCTACTGAACATCATTTCAGGTTTGCTGGAGCCTTCCCATGGGGAAGTTTTATTCGACGGCAAACGCGTGAACGAATTAAAGCCAGAAGAACGCAATATCGCTCAGGTTTTCCAGTTCCCAGTGGTGTACGACACTATGACGGTGTTTGATAACTTGGCCTTTCCACTGCGCAATATTGGCGTGCCGGAATACAAGGTGAAGTCGAAAGTATACGAAGTCGCTGAGATTCTTGAACTGTCTGACCAGCTAAAACGCAAAGCCAAAGGTTTATCGGCAGACCAAAAGCAAAAAGTCTCCATGGGCCGCGGTTTAGTACGCGACGATGTGTCGGCGATTTTGTTTGATGAACCACTCACCGTTATCGATCCTCAGTTGAAATGGAAACTGCGCCGTAAGCTCAAGCAAATCCATGAGCAGTTCAACATCACCATGGTGTATGTCACCCACGACCAGTTAGAAGCCTCTACTTTCGCCGATAAAATCGCCGTGATGTACAACGGTAAAATCGTCCAGTTCGGTACCCCACGAGAGTTATTCGAAAAACCAGCCCACACTTTTGTTGGCTACTTCATTGGTAGTCCGGGCATGAACTTTTTTGAAGCCGAACTAAAAAGCCAAGACGATAAAAAAGAAGTACTAATGTTCGGCGATTATGAAATCTCAATCAGCGATGCCATGCTGACACGTTTAAAAGCCATGGGCGCCAATAAGGTTACTTTGGGAATTCGCCCGGAGTTTGTGCATGTTTGGGACGGCAAAAATAACGATGCTTTCCCTGTAGAAGTGGACTACGTGGAAGACCTTGGTACATACAAAATCCTATCTTTCTTATTCCAAGGGCAAGTGATGAAAGCGCGCCTAAGTGAAGACCAGAAAGTGCCTTCAGGGCAAATCTACGTAAGCTTCCCTGAGCAATGGACTAAGGTCTATGTAGATGAGTATCTGGTTGATGTAAGTGATCAAGCCCACTCAGAAGATCCAAAAAAGGAGACTGGCCATGCAAACTAAAGTCGAAAACAATAAGGCGTGGTTCCTTGTTCTGCCTGTTTTTCTCATCGTGGCTTTCTCTGCCATCATTCCTCTTATGACGGTGGTGAACTATTCGGTACAGGATATTTTTGATCCTTATACACGCTACTTTGTCGGCACAGAATGGTTCAAGCAAGTGATGCTAGACAGCCGCTTACAAGAAGCCTTGCTGCGTCAGTTTATCTATTCTTTCACGATTATTATCATTGAAGTGCCACTGGGGATTTGTGTTGCCTTGATGATGCCAACCAAAGGCCGAGGCGCGTCTTTGGCCTTAATTCTGGTTGCCATTCCTTTGCTGATTCCATGGAATGTGGTGGGCACTATTTGGCAAATCTTTGGCCGTGCAGACATCGGTTTATTTGGTGCTTTTATGAGCAGTATCGGTGTCGATTATAACTATGCCTCTGATCCTACCGACGCTTGGTTAACAGTTGTCTTGATGGACGTGTGGCATTGGACTCCATTGGTTGCCTTATTGTGCTATTCCGGACTGCGGGCGATTCCTGAAGTGTATTATCAAGCAGCACGCATCGACCAAGCATCACGCTGGGCGGTATTCCGTTACATCCAGCTACCGAAACTCACTAACGTGCTGATTATTGGTGTGTTATTGCGCTTTATGGATTCTTTCATGATTTACACCGAACCTTTTGTTCTTACCGGTGGCGGCCCAGGTAGTTCCACAACCTTCTTGAGCCAAGCCTTAGTACAGCAAGCCATCGGTCAGTTTGACCTTGGTCCTGCCGCAGCGTTCTCGCTGGTGTACTTCTTAATCATCTTGCTCGTGTGTTGGGTGTTCTACACCACCATCATGAACATGCAAAAAGACAAGTAGGAGCGGATCATGACGCAATCAAATACCTCTATGACACGCACACGCAATACAGGTAAAAAAGAACAAGCCCCGGTTTACAGCAAAGCTGAACGTAAGACGCGTAATGCCCACCTTCGTGGACGCTTCGGTTTGGTGCTGTATTTGGTGCTGTTACTACTGCCAATCTATTGGCTAATCAACATGTCATTTAAAACCAATACCGAAATTCTCAGCGGCTTATCTTTCTTCCCTGAAGATTTCACTTTGGCAAACTACGCTAAGATATTTGGCGACCCAACCTGGTACATGGGTTACGTAAACTCAATTTTTTACGTGTCCATGAATATGGTTATCAGTCTACTGGTTGCCTTACCTGCTGCTTATGCCTTTAGCCGCTATAAGTTCATTGGTGATAAGCACATGTTCTTCTGGTTACTCTCTAACCGTATGGCGCCACCAGCTGTGTTCTTACTGCCATTCTTTCAGCTGTATTCTTCTGTTGGTTTGTTTGATACCCATATTGCCGTGGCGCTAGCTCATTGTATTTTCACAGTGCCTTTAGCCGTGTGGATACTGGAAGGTTTTATGAGTGGCGTACCTCGTGAAATTGATGAAACAGCGTATATCGACGGCTATTCGTTCCCTAAATTCTTCGTGCGTATCTTCATCCCCTTGATTCGCTCAGGTATCGGCGTGACAGCCTTCTTTTGCTTCATGTTCTCTTGGGTAGAGTTGCTATTAGCACGGACGTTAACGTCAGTTGATGCAAAACCTATCGCGGCCATTATGACTCGAACCGTCTCGGCGTCAGGGATGGACTGGGGACTACTCGCAGCCGCAGGTGTGCTGACTATCCTACCGGGTATGTTGGTCATTTACTTCGTTCGTAACCATGTGGCGAAGGGCTTTGCCCTTGGTCGAGTGTAAGGAGAATTATTATGGCTTGGATGTCTTGGACATTACCTACCGCCCTATTTTTTATCGGCATTGCTGTGATCTTGGTCGGCATGACCACATGGCAACTGGTCTCGCCTTGCGTGGAACGTCGTGGCTTTTTGCCACTGGCAACCACGCGTGGTGATCGCTTATTCATTGGCCTGCTTAGCAGTGCTTTTATCCACCTTGCATTCGTTGCGTTAACGGATGTGAACATTGCGGTGGCAACCGTCCTATGCGCATTTTGGATGATCATCCTGATGCGTTGGGGCTAGTCAACGTCATTATCAGTAATGAACTGATGGACTCTCTAGTACGACAGGCACGGAAGCCAAACATAAAAAACCAAAAAGAAAAACCAAACTTTGTTGAGGTAAACTATGCACTACAATAAGAAAAAAATTGCACTCGCCGCCTTACCCTTTGCTGTCATGATGCATTCAGCCACCTTATGGGCTGACGCATACTCAGACGCCGCAGAAAAATGGGTAGATACCGAATTCACCGTTTCTACACTAACCAAGCAACAACAGCTTGACGAAATGCACTGGTTCACCGAAGCCGCTAAAAAATTCCGCGGTATGGAGATAAATGTAGCGTCTGAAACCTTAACGACTCACAAATACGAGTCTCAAGTGTTGGCTAAAGCCTTCACCGAAATTACTGGCATCAAGGTCAATCATGACCTGATCCAAGAAGGTGATGTGGTCGAAAAACTGCAAACACAAATGCAATCTGGTCGTAACATTTATGATGCTTACGTCAACGATTCCGACTTGATCGGTACCCATTTCCGCTACGGCAAAGTGGTACCAATCTCAGACATGATGACTGGCGATGGCAAAGATTTCACCTCGCCAACCTTGGATCTTGCCGATTTCATCGGCTTAGATTTCACCACAGGCCCAGATGGCAAACTTTACCAGTTGCCAACGCAGCAGTTTGCTAACCTTTATTGGTTCCGTGCTGACTGGTTTGCTCGTCCTGATCTAAAAGCCAAATTCAAATCTATCTATGGTTATGAGCTAGGCGTGCCAGTTAACTGGTCTGCTTATGAAGATATCGCTGAGTTTTTCACCGATAAAGTGAAAACCATCGATGGTGAACGTATATACGGTCACATGGATTACGGTAAAAAAGACCCATCTCTAGGCTGGCGTTTCACCGATGCTTGGTTCTCTATGGCAGGTGCGGGCGATAAAGGTCTTCCAAACGGCTTGCCTGTAGACGAATGGGGTATTCGTATCAAAGATGCGTGTTCGCCTGTTGGTTCAAGCGTCTCTCGTGGTGGTGCAACAAACGGCCCTGCTGCGGTTTATGCAACAACAAAATACGTAGAATGGCTGCGCAAATACGCGCCACCAGAAGCGCAAGGCATGACCTTCTCTGAATCTGGCCCTGTGCCAGCTCAAGGTGGCGTGGCTCAGCAAATTTTCTGGTACACCGCCTTTACGGCTGACATGACGACCAAAGGTCTTCCTGTTGTAAATGAAGATGGTACGCCAAAATGGCGCATGGCGCCGTCTCCTGTTGGGCCATACTGGGAAGAAGGCATGAAAAAAGGTTATCAAGACGTGGGTGCTTGGACTTTCATGAACTCAACACCAGAAGACCGTCGTCTAGCCGCGTGGTTGTACGCTCAGTTCACCACAGCAAAAACCGTTTCATTGAAGAAAACACTAGTAGGTCTAACACCTATTCGTGAATCAGATATCAACTCTCCTGAAATGGCTGCTGCAGCGCCTAAATTAGGCGGCTTAGTTGAATTCTACAAAGGACCGGCGCGTAAACAATGGTCGCCAACAGGGATTAACGTACCTGATTATCCTAAGCTAGCTCAGCTTTGGTGGCAGTACATTTCTCAAGCGGCAAGTGGAGAAGCCACACCACAGGAAGCGCTTAACGGCCTAGCAGAAGCGCAAGACAAAGTAATGGAGCGTTTAGAACGTGCTAACGTACAGCCTCTATGTGGACCAAAAATGAACAAACCACGTGACGAAGCTTACTGGTTGGCTCAACCAGGCTCTCCAAAACCAAAATTGGCGAATGAAAAACCACAGGGTGTTACAGTTTCCTATGACGATTTGCTTCGTTCTTGGGAATAAGATCACTCTACACTCTCTGAACATTTGACCGGCTTAGGCCGGTCTTTTTTCGAGTGGAAAATGGCGAGGATTAAATTGCATTGGCAATAGTTGATATTACGTGGCTAAATAAATAAAAGTATCAATGTGTCATTGTTTCATCGTCCACCATCAAAGCTTTTAGCTCGTCCTGCAAGCTTTCAATCTTTTCAGCCAGTATATGCTGCTGAGAAGGCGGTATTTGAGCAATATCCTGAAGCGATACTTTTTCTAAGTTTTCGAGCAAGCTAACCAAATGTTGTATGCGGTCATCTTTTCTGTTCATGCGGGTTCTCTCCGTAGATAGCATGGTGACTACATAACCATAGACAACTTTTAGAAATTACTCTGTCATAAATGAGAAAAGTTATGTAAAAAATTGAAGTATTTGTTAGATAAGAACAAAAAACTTTGATTTTAAAGCATTATTTATAGCTACAAGGGCGAACACCTGAAATCACTAAGACTCTAACGCTGAACGGGAAACCAACTCGATGACATTTTCTAACCGTGAAAACTTCCGAAAAAAGGGTGTCCTTCAACTCTCCAATGTTATCGATGTTGAAATGCTTGCCGATGTGCAAACTCATCTTTGGCAAGAAGTGGAGCGCAACTTTAGCATCAATATCGACGAACCTAGTACATGGTTTACCAATGCCAGTAACCCTGTCGGAGACGCTCGTGCAAAACGGCTAAACGGTATGGGATCGATTATGCGAGAGCTCAAAGCGTCAGGTAAATTGGATAAGGTAGAGAGTGCAATCCAATCGGCTATTGATAAGGTATTTGGTGCTCATTCATGGCAACCGCTAGATCTTTGGTATTCTTTGTTGAGTTTTCCTGGCTCAGAGTCAGTTTGGAATGTGCCTCATAAATCTTGGCATAATGATGAACCCACTGTGGTGGAAGACGCCGAGCCGTGGAGCCTATTTGTTTTTGTATTTCTCGATAATGTCACTGCCGATATGGGGTCAACAACGGTCGTATCTGGCTCTCATCGACGAGCGGAACGTCTCGCAACAGCACTAGGAACATCCAATAACGCGGCGTTAATAAACGCCTTTGAATCGGTGAACAGCGGACTGTTTGAAAACCCTGAAGACGTCACGCTACTGCCCATGGATCAGGTGTTAGATCCCCTTATTCAAGAAGATCCGTGGTTCCAAGAACTGGTTAAAGAAGGCTCTCCTGATCAACGAATCCAACGATTCATAGAAGAAGGCAGTTCCCTGCATGGCATCGAACAGAGAGTTGTCACATTGACCGGCACCGCTGGCGACATCATTGTATTCGATCCGCGCTGTCTTCACACTTTTTCGGCCAATGTTTCAAATCTTCCTCGACAAGTATTACGACTCGATTTTAGGCGAAAAATATAACCTATCGGCCAATACCCTTATTTGCCTTCTTACTTAAACAGTCAATAAAAAAGGCAAACACTATGATTTCCCAGTAAAATACAGCACCTACTCATTTCACTATTTATAAGGTTTTCATGGCAACATTTACGCAGCCCAATTCATTAGATCAGTCCAATGAGGCGTTAGAGCATGCTAGAAAGGCATTTGAAATCAGTGCTTCTAACTTCACGACAGATCACACCGATGTCATCAGTCACATGCAGGAAATTGTTGAAATATTGCTGGTCAAAAAACAGTTTGCCGAGGCGTTAAAAGAAATCGAGCAGTTAAAGGCACTGGCGGCTTCGAACAAAAAGATCAAAATCGCCATGCTCGAGATGAAAGGTCGTATCAAACAGGTTGGCGCCAAATCTGGCTTTCGATCTAGAGCCACCAAGAAATTTACAACACGTAAGCCCAAGAACAGTTAGTCAATCATAGAGGCTTACGTGTTAAAAATTACGCCTCGTGTTCGAGGAGAAATTCCGTTAGCAGTTTATTCACTTCCACTGGCTCTTCAATTTGTGGCGTATGGCCGCAATCTTCTAAAATAATCAATTTAGAATTAGGTGTCATGGCTTGAGCATGTTGCGAATGCGCTAGTGGTATCACCACATCGTGGCGGCCATGAATAAATAAAACTGGCTTCTTTGTCGAAGATAGGATCGCGAGCGTTTTGCTGTAGAGACTTTCTCTTTGTCCCGATACCGTCGATATTTCTTTCAAAGTGGCAACAAAGGCTGCTTGAGCTCCTTCTCGCATAACATTGCGAGCTATGGTCGCTTTTACTTTTTCAGTGACTTTATCCTGATCATAAAAAATGCCTTTAATCTGGTTATCGATCGACATCTGTCCAGGCTTTGATATTAATTTCCCCAAAATCGGCAATAGCATCAAGCGAAAGGGAAGAGGGATATCTTTACCAAGTGCAGCCGAATTCAATAAAACGGCTTTTGTGACTCGCTCTGGATGAAGTCCCATCATATGAACACTGATCCCAGCCCCCATAGAGTTTCCACCTACAGCAGCCTGATCAATCTTCAGCGCATCTAAAAAATGCCATGCAAAACCTGCATATGTTTCTATGCCAAAGGCATCATGGGGAATATCTGACAGGCCATGACCGGGTAAATCCCAGCTAATAATTCTGAAATGCCCAGCTAGTGAGTCCGCTTGCGCTTCCCATGTTTCTAGCGATGAGCCAATACCATGAGTCAGTAACAGTACTGGCTTTTCACCGCCAGTGTCTCGATAGCGAATCGTATTGCCTTGAACGGATGTGTATAAATCTTCCAAAATAGTGCCCTCTCATTGTTTTTATATTTATATGGACAAGGTTAGCAAGGCATATGCCATCTTTAATAACAGCCGTTAGATTACTGATTTTTAAAGACTTAACTGTTTGATTAGAAAACAAAAAAACCAGTTTTCACACTGGCTTTTTTTGGCGTTTAAGCTTTTTTATTTTCTCATCAAATGATAAAACAGAAAAACAAGGGAGGTAGATTTTTTATCATTTAAACAATCGCAACCAACTATCAAATCAAGCTAATCAAAGCGAAAGCTAGAGGCTGTCCAGCCACCGAAAAGCCCTTCATCGTGATACACACAAGTTGCTTTACCATTTTGTGCCGCTCCAAGAGCCACCATTAGCGGAATCAAATGATCTTCTCTTGGGTGAGCAATACGAGCATAAGGCGCTTTGTCCCACTCAACCAATCGACTGTTTCGCTCTGCTGGTGCTGATTCCAGTAATGTTTCTTGTAACCAAGCATCAAAGCCATTCGAAGGCTTGATGGCTTGTGGGCCTCTCAATCCAAGGTTGTGAAAACTCAAGCCACTGCCGACGATCAATATGCCTTCTGCACGTAATGGTGCCAACGCTCGGCCTAATGCCATGTGTTCTTCTGGGTTTAGGTTCGATTTAAGTGACAATTGAACCAGTGGCATATCAGCCTCTGGATACATCACTGCCATGGGAGCAAATGCGCCGTGGTCGAAACCTTTTTTATCATCCAAATCCACTGGAAACCCTGCACCTTTTATGAGTTCAGCGACACGAGCTGCGACGTCTGGCGCGCCCGGAGCCTGGTATTTCACTTCATAGGTATGAGCTGGGAAACCGTAATAATCGTATTCCATTCCCGGAGCTGGACTAGACTGAACACCAAAAGTTTTGCGCTCCCAATGGCCAGAAATCATCAAAATGGCTTTTGGTTTTTCAGGCAATTCTTCCGTCATTCGAACCAAAGACGCTTCAAGATTAGAAAACATGGCGCGCATGTCTGTCATGTAAGGCCAAGGGCCGCCGCCATGAGAAATAAAATAAGTGGGTAACATAATCATTCACCTCTAAAACTGGAATAATTAGCCAACTCGCTAAAAGCTGAATTGGCTTTATTTGATGTGATCAGTCTAGGCTTGCGACTCAACTTGATCAATATGCATCCAGTTAACCCATCATTTCATTTTAATCAACAATCTAATAAAAAAGACTGCTTGAGTTTCTTTTCGATTAAAAAAAGAAAATCTTCATCATTTGATCGATGAAGGTATCTTCTTAGCCATTAGGCTTTCTCATGCTTGCCTTTTTCATAGGTATAGACACGCAGACGATGGCCATCAGGATCGAGCGCGGTGAACGTCGTGCCAAAGTCCATTTCGGTTGGTTCTTGAATAATGTCGACGCCCAGCTCTCTCCATTTGGTGTAATGGATTTGTAGAGTAATCAGATTATCAAGAGCTAGTGCTACTTCCATGCTACCTGCTGGTACATCGTTGGCTTTTGGCAATACGCTTTCTCGCGCCCATAAGCCAAATTTTGTTCCCGTTTCCGAGACAAACAAAGCAAAACCTTCGGTCGACTCGACAGGCTCCCGGCCAAACAAAGGACGATAAAAATCTACACTGCGCTGAACATTATCTACATATAAGATGGTGAAATTTGAGAGATCCATACTGATATTCCTATTTGCTGTTTATATTTCACGTTAAAAGTTTAGTACTTCAAATCGGGCTTTCGCCCGATAAAATGAGAATAAACAGACAGAGTGTCAGATCTTGTCAGCAGTGATGCAAAGTAGAGAGTGTTTTATTGAGAAGGCTTTAACTCATGTAGCGTAGCTCGCCATCGTTTGAGCAATACATGACGAGGCGTTGCATAGCGAGTATTGATTAGCTCACTAGATAGGATTCTATCCGTACGAAAGTTTCGAATCTCCTGTCTCAACTCACACCAAGCAACCAACACTCGCACTTCATCGAAATAGCCTAAAGCAAATGGCCAAATTCGTCGCTGGGAGTGTTTGCCTTTTAAATCTCGATAATCAATAGAGAGGATTTTCTCGTCACGAATGGCTTGACGAACTTCGGCCATATCAACCGTATCTGAGGTCGACTCTTTGCTCGGGCCGATCAGCAAGGTCGTATCATCGAGGATGTCTTTTAATTCCGCAGGCAATACCGACGCAATTTTATTCAAAGCGTTTTGTGCCCCATTACTTAATTGGCTATCGGTACGTTGTGCAACCCAACGTGCGCCTAGCACCAAGGCTTCTATTTCTTCTTCTGTGAACATTAAGGGAGGCATAAGAAAGCCCGGCTTGAGAACGTAGCCAACGCCAGCTTCACCTTCAATATTCGCACCTTGCTCTTGCAGGGTGACAATGTCTCGATACAAAGTCCGCAAACTCACATTGAGTTTTTCCGCCAACGCCTTCCCAGATACTGGATATCGGTAACCACGTAGTAAATCAATTAAAGCAAGCAAACGCTGGGAACGAACCACCTTGTTACTCTCCGCTAGAGGCTTGTTGATTAAGTGGATAATCCGCAAAGCCAGCTGCTAACACATCTAATGTTACTTCTCGAAAGCGTTCTAGCAATAATGCTTCGGCTTCAATCAATACATCACTAATAGCTTGGTTAACGGCAATTTCAATTGGGCATGACGTATGTTCATCAGACAATCCAATGGTAAACACTGAGCTTTCACCCAGAGCATTATGGATATCTAACAAGGTGATATCAGACAAAGCCATGACCAATGACCAACCTCCACCGTGACCTTTAACCGAAGTGACGTAACCTTTGTCTCGCAAGCCAGCCATGGTGCGACGCACTACAACAGGGTTGGTATTAAGCATACTGGCAATTTTTTCGGAGGTAGCAGGCGCATCCAGCTGATTCATGTGAATCAGTACGTGCAACATGCGGGATAAACGGCTGTCTTTTCTCATCAGGGATCTCATGGCGAATAACAATGTGTATATTCTAACTCAGATTATCATGAAACATTGAAAGTATCATGAGTTGACTTTAATATTTCATGTAACTTATGATGTTATTTAATATCTCTATGTTTAACAGGAATAAGGAACAACTCAATGCAACTTGACGTTATCGTAATTGGTGGAAGTTTTGCCGGACTGTCTGCCGCCATGCAGCTAGCAAGAGGACAAAGACAAGTCACAGTAATAGACGCTGGAGAGCCAAGAAATCGCTTCTCTGATGAATCTCATGGATTTTTCGGATTGGACGGTGTGTCACCCTTTGCTATTCAGCAAGAAGCCTATCGTCAGCTACTTAAATACCCGACAGTGAACATTGTCAAAGACAGAGCAGTAGCAGTCGAAAAAAATGCTTCTGGGTTCAGCGTCACACTTGAAGACGACACTAGCCTTAATAGTAAGAAACTCGTATTAGCAACGGGTTTAAGAGATGAGTTGCCCAATATTCCTGGTCTAAAAGAACGCTGGGGGGCGACGGTGATTCATTGCCCCTATTGCCATGGTTATGAAGTACGTAACCAGCCACTCGGCGTTATAGCAACCAGTCCGCTATCTACCCATCAGGCTGGAATGATCCCTGATTGGGGCCCAACCACTTACTTTACCCAAGGTCTATACGAACCAGATGAAGAGCAACGCGCGTTTTTACTGAAACGCGGTGTTACCATTGAAAGCACTCCAGTATTAGAAGTACTGGGACGTGCGCCGGAAATTGCTTCTGTTTACCTTGCTGATGGCCGTACAATTCGTATCGCAGCGATATTTGTTGGACCAAAGACTCATATGGCAAGCCCGTTTGCCGAGCGGCTTGGATGTGAATTTGAAGAAGGGCCTCTTGGCCTTGTTATTAAAACCGATGCCTTAAAACAAACGTCTGTGGAGGGTGTTTTTGCTGCTGGTGATGTGTCCAACCCCATGCAAAATGCCACCTTAGCATCGGCTTCTGGAGTGATGGCTGGTGTCGGAGCTCATCAATCATTAATGCACGATTAAACCTTTGGTTTATCTTAAGGGTGGATTATAAATATCCACCTCAGCTCCACCAATCTATTTTTATCTTCTCTTATTTAGACACTAAAGTGAAAATCTCGTGTAATGAATATCTCCTTTTCTGCGCTTTTAAATACCTATCCTCTACTCTATCCGTGTTAATAACGCTTATTAAGTAAACACCGCGTCATGATTGCGCAATATCAGATTACATAAGGGTTATAGGTAATTTCGGGGGTGTTTTTTTAACATCAACAAACGCGCTATGCTGAGAAAAAGAACAACCAACACAGAAAAATATAGATATTTATCAGGAGATAAAAAATGTCTTTTAAAATCGCAAAACGCACGCTTCTCAGCAGTATTATTGCAGCGTCTTCAGTATCAACATTGGCGCTTGCACAACAACAGGAAGGATTCACCGTTACGCCAAGTATTGGCTACTACAATATGGATAGCGATAGAGATACCAAGGATGATCAAGCTTACTCTTTAGGCCTAGGTTATCAATTCAACAACCCATGGGCGGTCGAATTTGTTTACCTAAATGCAGATTCTAAACAATCTGGTGGCGGCGGTGACGTCGATGTAGATCAATACCGAATTGATGGTCTATATCATTTACCAGATGTCAGCCCACTTAATCTTACGCCTTATTTAGCCGCCGGTGTGGGTACTGCCGACTTTAGTAACGGTGGTAATAACAATACACAAGTCAACGCGGGTGGTGGTTTGAAATATGCTATTAATGACACAGTGTCATTACGTGCTGACTTCCGTCTAGTCGATGATGTGGAAGATCATCACCTCGATAATGTCACCTCTCTTGGTGTACAAATGACGTTCGGTGGATCGTCAGCAAACTCAACATCTAATGACGATGATTACACACCTGTAGAGCAGACTTATACACAGGTTGAACCAGAGCCAGCAGCTCAACCACAAGAAACACAACAGCCAGAAGCAGTTACAGAAGAACCTGTTGCAGCCTCACCTATTGCGGAAGAAGCACCGGCACAACCAGAAGTAGTGGCTGAGCCACCGGGAAAAATCAATATTCAATTTGGCCTTAACAAAACCAATGTTGAACAGAAGTTTTACCCAGAAATAGAGAAAATCGCTATTTTCCTTAAAGACAACCCAGAAAGCACTGTCGTAATCGAAGGCCATACAGATGACTCTGGTGCCGCAAGCTATAACCAGAAGCTCTCTGAAAAGCGTGCTCAAGCCATTTCTGATGTGTTAACTAACACCTTTGAGATCTCAGCAACACGCGTTGAGGCAATTGGTTACGGCGAAGAAAGACCTTTCGTTGAGAACGATACAGAAGCACACCGTGAAGCTAACCGCCGCGTTGTCGCAATTATCTCAACCAGCGAAGCATAAGCACCACATATTACATTCTCCCAAGTAGCCTAAGGCTAAGGCAACGCCCGATATTTTTTATATCGGGCGTTTTTTTATTTGTAGTATTTGAAGATTCCTGTGCGAATCACGCTTTTTGACAAAGCGCCTTCTATTTACCTTTGTGCATAATTAGCACTTTGTGACCTTCTGGTGCTTAGTCACGCCACAATTACTTTTTGGCTATTTTTAAGTGAAAACTTACTGTAATAAGCGACGCATTTCCTACACCCTTCTGGGCGCTTTTTGACCACTAAACTGCTTGAATACCACCACTTTAGTAAAGCTTCCGTCATGATTGGGTAGCAGAGGTTCATGTCCCATTTTTTACGCATTTTGAGGGGGCTTTTCACGGCAAAAAATCCGCGTAATCTAGATAGCGAACAACAAAACATTATGTTCATTAGGAGAAATTAATATGTCTACATCATTTAAAAAATACACTCTTTTTAGCGGTGTCCTAATAGCTTCATCACTCGCTACAATGGCATATGCTGCAACACCAAAAGAAGGTTTCACAGTAACACCAAGCATAGGTTACTACGATGCGGATAGCGATAGACAAGCTGGCAATGACATGTCTTACTCCATTGGCGTCGGCTATCAAACAAACAGCCCATTAGCACTAGAAGCAGTTTATCTTCATTCTGATGCCAGCAAAGGTGGACGTGATAACGACTTGAATCAATATCGAGTAGATGGCCTATACAGCCTGCCTGAGTTCACTACTGTAAATCTAACGCCATACGTCGCAGCAGGTGTTGGTATGACAGACGTTGATGGCGACTCTAACAACCTACTGGTAAACGCTGGTGGTGGTGTAAAATATGCAATTAACAGTGATGTGGATCTTCGCGCAGACTTCCGTCTAGTGAAAGATATTGAAGACGATCATTTAGATAACGTAACGTCTGTTGGTGTACAGTACAATTTCGGTATGCCAAACCAACAAGCTTCTAATAACTAAGCTTTAAAAGACAATCAAATCATTCTCTAACATGGATATGTTGCTGAAATAGAAAATGAATAGAAAAGCGCCCAATGGCAACATTGGGCGCTTTTTATATGCTAAATCTAAGAGTTTTATATCACCTACTCAGGATAGGAACTCATCCACGCCTTTGGCAGCCAAATGCCCAGTCGCAAAACAAGCCGTTAATAAATACCCACCTGTTGGCGCTTCCCAATCCAGCATTTCACCAGCACAAAAAACACCTGGCATGGCTTTCAGCATCAGCTTGTCATCAACACTGCTCTCACATACCCCACCCGCACTCGAAATGACTTCTTCTATCGGCTTGGTTTTGTAAAAGCTAACAGGCACCGATTTTAAACATCTAGCTAAGGTTTCTGGCGTCTGAAAGGCTTCTTTAGGAAAGGATTCGTGCAACAACACAGCTTTCACGCCAGTGATACTCAGCGTACGTTTTAAGTATTTACTAAAGGATTCTTTTGGCTTGGTATTGCGCAGTTTTTTGATGACTTGCTCTTCACTTTGCAGCGGCAGAAAATCCATCAACAAAGACGACTGACCTGAGTCGTTAATGCCATCGCGCAAGTATTTAGAAAAAGCATAAATCAGACTGCCTTCCATTCCATCTTGCGTAACAATGCATTCGCCCTTTTTCGTCACCACTTGGCCGTCCTCTAAGGTAAAAGAAAACGCCACATCTTTGAGTGGACTACCAGCGAACTTAGTTTTTAAATGCTCACTCCATTCACTGTAAAAACCACAGTTGGCACTTTGCAATGGTGCCACATCAATGCCTTTTTCAGTCAATACTGGAAGCCAAGTACCATCTGAGCCCAACTTCGGCCAGCTAGCACCACCCATTGCCAATACAATCGCATCCGCCCGTGCTGTGACACTTTCTCCAGTATGATCAAACACCACTTCATTGGCTGACAAGCCAATCATTTTGTGACGCATATGAAACTGCACACCAGCATCACGCAAACGTTTTAACCAGTTGCGTAATAAGGGGGCAGCTTTCATGTCTTTGGGAAAAACTCGGCCGGATGTGCCGACGAATGTCTCGATGCCTAAATTATGAATCCAATCACACAAGGCATCGGCATTAAACTGACTAATCGATGTATCCAACCACTCAGCTTTGTCGTAATAGCGTTGAATAAACTCTGGATAGGCTTCGGAATGGGTAATATTCATACCGCCAACACCCGCCAATAAAAACTTACGGCAAGCGCTCGGTTTAGCATCGTAAACATGAACCTGATGACCTGCGGCACAAATACCTTCTGCTGCCATCAGACCCGCAGGGCCAGCACCGACAACAATGACTGTTTTTTGCATTTGTACCACTTCTTGCATACTCGCCAACATCACTTTAAAGAGTTACTAAAAAAGAAGTGTATGATAAAGAGTTTTGACTCAAGCCCCAATGATTTCTAGTAAAAAACGCACGTTAAAGTATTAAGGCTTAGGTTTTCCCTGCACCCCAGCCGTCAAGGCAAGACGCATAGCTTCTTCTACACCTATGTCCAACTCGGTTAAGCGATCACGGGAGATATAAAGCGTCATACCACCAATTTGATAGCTAAGTGGCACATAAATACCCACTAAATTTTGTTCTCCAAATAACTGCTGCCCAGTTTGTTCACCAGTAATAAAACCAATAACTTGAGCGCCATTCCATTCAATTGACACTACGCTCTTCATTTCCTTCTTTTCCGCCAAGTTAAACACCATCATCATGTCTTTAATGGCGCCATAAATGGACTTCACTAACGGAATACGCTCAAAAATGTTTTGGCTCAACTTCACCAAATAACGAACACCATAAAGGTTGACTAAGAACCCAATCAATACCAAAGCGCCCAACGTAGCAATTAAGCCTAATCCTGGAAAATACAGCGCATCGGGAATAAGGAATAATAAAAGCGGCTGAGCAATAGCTTCACCTGTCGCCAGCAACCAATAGATCAAATACACGGTCAAGCCAATCGGTAAAACCGCCACTAACCCTTTAAGCAATAACGTAATCAATTTATTCATGTTTATAATGATCCTATAAAATTGTTCACAGCATACCGCAAGCTTTGTGCCACTCCTATGACTCTGGCAAGAGTTAACGAAAAGATTGCCGAAACATCGTCAGCCTTATACCCTTTTGCGCAATAACTACTAAGTTAAGGCCTCTTACGGAGTAACAATATGAACTACAAACGCCTAGAAACCTTCGTATGGGTTGCCTCGTTAGGCAATTTCCGTAAAGCCGCAGAGCGACTTCATACCACGCAACCAGCTATTTCAGCTCGGATTGCGGGATTAGAAGCTGAGTTAGGCGTTAAACTTTTCGAACGAGAAGGCGGTTCCAGCCCGATTATGTTGACCTCCAAAGGCAAAGAATTACTCCCTTATATAGAAAAAATTCTTTACCAGACCGAGCAACTACGAAAACGTGCCGGTCTTTCCACCGCTTATTCTGGCGTACTGCGTTTAGGTGTATCTGAAACAATAGTAAACACTTGGCTGCCGGATTTTCTTTCTCGTCTGCACAAAGATATGCCAAACCTAGATGTGGAAATGACGGTCGATATCACGGCAAACCTAACGACAAGTATCAAGGACAGAACACTGGATTTAGGGCTGCTAATGGGACCGATTTCTGAGCCGAACATTGTTAACCGAGAGCTCTGTACTTTTTCTCTCTCTTGGGTCGCCAGCCCGAACCTAGATCTGCCCGATAGGCTTTTGTATCTAGAAGAGTTAGCCAAATGGCCAATCATTACCTATGCTCGCGCCACTAAACCTTATGTCGAAATTAACCAAAAATTCCGTGAGCTGGATGGCGCACCCGCGCACTTCTTCGCCTCTACATCATTGGCCGCCTGCCGAAGTTTAGCCATTGATGCGGTCGGCATTTCTACTTTGCCGAACATTATGATCGCCAAGGAGCTGGAAGCGGGCAGCCTGCAAAAAATTCGTGCCGTTTGGACACCCAGCGACCTTACGTTCACCGCATCCTATTCAGATGAGCCATTTAACCCGATTGCTGAAGTGGCGACAAATACTGCCGTACTTGCTGCCCAAGAGTACAGCAAAAAGCAAACCGGAGAAGATAACAGAGCTTAAGAAAGCACTTAAATAGACAAACAAAAAACTTGCCGCTCTTTAACCGATACGCCAAGCTTTTTAGAGCAAACAAAATAACTAGCCTTGTAAAATAGCTTCTATTTGTTTCGCTAAGCTTAACAACACTTGGTCCTTACCATTGCCAGCCGTCAACATCAGCCCCATAGGCTCTTGTTGAAAACGGAAAGGAACAGAAATACTACAACCATTTAAAACATTGGCTAACGAGGTATTGCGCAGACACAACAGGTTTAAACGATCGTATTCGGAGTCTTGTGCTAAATCCGTCAATTTAGGCGCGACAACAGCAACGGTCGGCAACAAGAAAACGGTATTAGGTTCTTCCTCTGCCATTCGCTTAATAAAAGCCTGTCGAGCCGCTTGAGTTCTCTGAAAGTCCTCAGCATTAATGGTTTTCGCACGGGCGATACGAGAAGCAACTCGTGGATCAATATCCGCAGTCTCTAAGTCATAGTTCTGACTATAAAACGCCTGACTTTCGAACGACGAGAATTGCCAAACTGGCAAGGTTTTATAGGCTTCTAGAGCTTCAATGAAACGTCGTTCAACTACAACACCAGCGGCCTCAAGACAAGCTAGCTTCTCCTCAAAACCATCCTCAACCAGCGCATCCAAATCATTCATACCAAAGTTACTTGGTACGACTAGCTTCAACTGAGAAGAATCCGTGCTTTTTGCTGAATCCACTGACGGTGCCCCAGACAATACATGCCAAAGCAATTCACATTCTTCTACTGTTTTAGCAATTGGACCGACTGAATCAAGCTCATCAGACAATGGCAAACAACCTTCCCTTGAGACAGTTTGCTGTGATGGTTTAAAACCAGTCAAGCCACAAAACGCCGCTGGAATACGCAATGAACCGCCAGTATCGGTACCAAGCGTTGCATCCGCCACACCCAAAGCGACAGACGCGGCACCACCACTGGTCGATCCTCCGGTAATGCGACCAGCATTAATCGGATTGTCCGGCGTGCCATAATGGGGATTCAAGCCCAACCCAGAATACGCCAGCTCCGTCATATTGGTGTGACCCAAGAAACTCGCACCAGCGGCTCTTAACAAAGCAACGGCAGCGGCATCTTGCTTTGCAAGCTGTTGGTTAATAAATACAGAACCTGCTTGTGTCTTATATCCTTGTACTTGAAACAGGTCTTTAATAGAAATAATCGCCCCATTTAATGACCCTGGCTGAGGCTCAACATAATCAAATAACTCAGTAAAAACTGACTGACCTTTTGAATCGATAATATCTAAAGCACTCTTCCACTTGGCAATAAGATCTCTATCCTGCCAAGCAAAATTCGATGATTTTGGTTGCGTCATACATTAGCTCACTATTGGCAATTCTTTGGTGATGTATTCACATGAAATAGTGCGATTTAATACAGGGTCATGAATACTCATACGAAATTTTTCTGTACGACGTACACCACCAATCGCAGGGCAAGTTCCACATAACATCGCACTTCCTTCAGGCAAGTTACCCTTCTCAATCAATTCCGTCAAAGGACGAATGTTCGCCAATGAACCTTTTTGATACTGAGTCCAACCTTCACCTTCGTCTACCCAAGATTCGATTAGCAACTCATCTAAATGATCCGCTACTTCATCAAAATCCCATAGCGTGGAAGAAACTGGTTTTACCGATACTTGCTTTGAATGAGCAACAGAATGCGCTTCTAGCTTTCTATCAGTATGATCAGAACCCACACCCAGCCACAATTTGCCTTCTGCCTTGATAATTAATGGTTCAACTTCACCAGAGGTATCCCCACTTAACACTTCAACAATCGGATCTTGCGTCACTAGCAAGTTAGATGCACGGTAAAATAATGGCACAGTAGAAGGCGGCGTTACGCCAATTTCTATTAACTCATCAATGTGTTCTTGAACAGACTCCATGTCTCGGGCTGTCCAGCCAGCAATGACTAAGTGTTTGATATCAATTTGCTTTGCAGTTTCATTCACGGTAAATAACATGATTTTCCTTAAAAATTATTAGGTAGGTAAAGAGAAATACTTGGATAAGCAATAAGCAGAATAATCATCAAGATCATCACGCCAACGTAAGGCAAGCTGCCCATGACCACATCTGAGATTTTGCCGTTCTTCCGGGCAGAGTTAACAACGTATAAATTCAATCCAACAGGTGGGGTAATCAATGCCATCTCAACCAAAATGATCATTAGAATACCGAACCAAATTTTGTCGTAGCCAAGCTCAACAATAATGGGAACGACAATAGGAATGGTCGCCACCATCAGCGACAAGGTCTCAATAAAGAACCCTAGAACAATGTACATCAAGACAATAATCAGCAAGGTAGCGATCGCGCTTAGCCCAAGACCTGCTAACAGATTTTGTAACGTCCGGCCCACACCCGCAGCGGTTAAAGCGAAATTGAGAACATACGCGCCCAATACCACCAACATAATCATGGCCGTAATTCGTATGGTTCCTGATAAGCTATCAAGCAGCATCTTCTTCGAAAATGCCTTGTAAGCAAGGGCTAGAACAAGCGCAATCAACACGCCAATAGCAGCGGCTTCTGTCGGTGTGGCCCAGCCCAAATAGATAGAGCCAACAATGCTGAACAATAAAACCAGAACAGGCAGAAGGGACTTCAATGCGACAAACTTTTCTTTCCAGCTACTGTGCTGTTTTGGCCCCCCTAAACGCGGCCAAATAGAACAAATAATGACAGTCACTATCATAAACATCAGCGCCATGCTGATACCTGGAACAATGCCAGCTAGAAACAATTTCGGAATAGAGCTTTCTGTCAGAAAACCATAAACGATCAAGTTTATAGACGGTGGGATCAAAATCCCCAAAGTACCGCCTGCGGCGATAGAGCCAGTAAATAAGCGTTGATCGTAACCTAGCTTTTCTGCTTGAGGTGTCGCAACGGTCGCTACCGTTGCTGCGGTTGCCACAGAAGAGCCCGACGTCGCTGAAAACATAGTCGCCGTTGCAATATTGGCGTGTATCAGACCACCCGGCAGCCACGAAACCCAAGCGTTAAGGGCACCGTAGGTTTTCTGTGCCACACCGCTGCGCAATAAAATCTCACCGATCAGTACAAACAGCGGTACAGCAATGAGCGTTGAGTGATTAGACGAAGACCATAAAACTTGCCCTAGTCCACGCATTAGAGGAAAAGGGCTAAAAAACTCATCAACCCCAAACGCCAATAGAAACAACACAATACCAACAGGAATAGATAAAGCGAGCAGGCCTAACAGACCAAAAAACGTAAAAGGAAGCATTATTCAGTCCCCGTACCGATAATATCGTCTACTTGATCGTGTTTACGCTGAATAACCAACCAAGTAGCACAAACCAGTAACACGCATGAAGTAACAGCAAACCATATCCACCCCGCCATCCATATAGATTGAGGAATGATAAGTGGCGTCTCTAATGAAGTATTGGCAAGTGACTGTCGCTTAAAGCTTTTTTCCACGACAGGAATCACATAATAAGCGGCATAAATCGCCACAAATGACGTAGCGCACAAAGCAATAAGATCTGAAATTGAACGCCCTACTGCCTTACTTTTGTTTCTTAACACATCAATACGTACATGGGCTTTTTCTGTTAATGCATAACAAATCCCCCAGCTAGAAACGGACGCCATGACATAACCAGAGATTTCTTCTGAACCACCAAAACTAATGCCGAATTCCCGCAACACAATATCAACTAGAATGAGGAGAATGCAGACCAACAAAACTAGGCCTGCAGCAATCGCCACCCCATTATTGATACGTTTTAACCAATCAATAATGCACATCATGGTAACTATTCTCCAGTCACAGCGACTTGAATACCAACAGCCTTCCCAACTGTGCTATTCCACTCTTTTACCCAGTCCTTGCCAGCGCGATCCGCCCAGTCTGGTAATACTTTTGAGGTAAGAATATCTTTAGCATGTGCTAAGTCAGCGTCACTCGGCTCAACCAACTTCATGCTATGGCTTGGCCCCTTGGCGCATTCGCCGTTAGCAGTTAAACAAGCCACATCTTGATCAAGGTCACCCTGAGCGGCGTCCCATACTGGTTTTTCGAATTTAGTAGCAACTTCAGATTGTAGGAATGCTTGCTGCTCGTTTGAAAGATCGTCCCATTTGTCTAGATTAATGGCCGTAACCACAGGATCCCATCCACCCAATGGCAAGGTCATCAGAGTCGTGGTTACTTCCCACCAACCCGCGCTATAACCAGAGCCTGCGCCAGTCACTGCACAATCGATAACGCCACGCTGTAAAGCGCCTGGCACTTCACCAAATCCAATATTCACGCTTTGTGCGCCTAACGCATCTAAGAACTTCGCAGTCATACGACCAGAAGCACGAACTTTCAAACCAGATAAATCCTCTAGAGACGATACCGGCACCTTACAAAACACCACTTGAGGTGGGTAAGGTACAATGGCCAATACTTTCGAGTTAAAGGCTGTCTCATAAATCTTTTCGACCATTGGACGAGCTGCATTTACCATTTTGTGGGCTTCTTCCGCTGTATTCGCTAATAGAGGAACATCTAGTCCTTCTAATGCTGGTGCATCAGCAACGGCATAGTCGCCAACCGTCATGCCAATATCAAAAACGCCATCACCCAGCATTCGAAAAACATCGCCACCGCCAATCCCCATTTGGTCATGCGTTGTCATAGAAACACTAAAATCACCCTTGCTGTCACTAGGCAATGTGTTTGTCCAAAAGGGTTGTTCAAATTGTTTATAAAGCGGCAAGCTGCTCCAACTACCGACAATAGAAAGAGACTCATCTGCAAAAGTATTACCTGTGAAAAGCGCCCCAGCTAAAACAAAAGGCATCCCCGTTTTGCATATATTCTGCTTAGTCATGTTCGTGTCCTATTTTGTGAATTTGTTGGTTACAAATTTTTTTATATACCCCAAAAGACAAATTGTCTTCAGATAGGCTGAGTTCAGTGTTGAACGCTCAAGTGATAAAGTCAATTCGCTATTTTCTTTCTAAAGTGATAAAAAAAACTGATCGCCAATACAACTAACACAAAAATAAAGAGCGCATGAGATGAACTTTGATCAATTAAAAACCTTCCTTTGGGTCGCAAAATTAGGCGGAGTACGAAGAGCCGCCCAGCAGATGAATTTATCCCAACCGGCTGTTTCTGCACGAATTTCGGCGCTGGAAGAAGAGCTGGGGATTAAGCTATTTGATCGTCAAAAAAGTGGCGTTGTACTGACAAAAGAAGGCTTATTGCTAAGATCGCATGCAGAACGAGTAGAAAGCTATTTGTCACAAATTAGAGCTGAGCTAACGCCCTCAGAAGAAGTAAAAGGCACATTACGAATCGGCGTAGCAGAAACTATTGCACAATCCTGGCTGTCTGAATTCCTTTCAGCTCTCAGGAAGCATTACCCAAAACTGGTTGTTGAACTTTCGGTCGACATAACCATGAACTTACGCGATCAATTATTAAGCAGAAACATGGATTTAGTGTTTCTAATGGGGCCGCTATCAGAAGGTAATGTGGAAAATATTACTTTACCGTCGTTCCAGCTTGGTTGGTTCTGCCATCCACAAACTGAAAACAAGGATCTGGGCAGCGGCGCACCTATTATTTCTTTTTCTCGACTCTCTCGCCCTTATCAAGAACTCATGTCTGAGTTAATGCGACGCTATCGAGAAGTAGGGCAAGTTTTTCCTTCAACATCACTATCCACCAGCTTTGAAATGATCGCCTCAGGCATTGGCGTTGGTGTTTTACCAATACAACTGGCTCAGCGTTTTATAGAGGCAAACCGTCTTATTTCTTTTGATCCAGGTTGGGTGCCGGATGACCTTATTTTCACCGCGTCTTACTTAAATGATCCAAGGGACCATATTGTTTATCAAGTCGCGCAACTGGCACTTCAGGTTGCCAAAGACTACGACCAAAAAACCAAACCACAGAAGAAATAAGAGCCAAATAAAAAATTTGATAAAAAAAATTGATCAAATAGCCCAAAAAAACACGATTAGACTTTTAAGGTAAGCAAGATCTACTCTTAGTTATCAACAATGTGGCAAGAATAAGGAAAAAGTAAATGAAATCAGCCCCATCAACCTTACTGCAGCAAACCGCTGACTTGCGCCAAGCCATTCGTAGCAAGGCACATACGGGCGTTACTAGCGGCTTAGCACAAGGTGCGATGCAAGGTAACGTGGTGATTTTGCCAGCCGATTGGGCAAATGATTTTTTACTTTATTGCCAAAAAAATCCAGTTTCATGTCCTTTAATTGGTGTATCTGAAGTGGGTAATTTTACGATGCCAGAGCTTGGCAACGACATTGATATGCGCCACGACATCCCAGAATACTATGTGTACCGTAATGGCGAAAAAGTCGAAAGCCGCTCCGATATTGAAGACCTATGGCAAGACGACATGGTGGCGTTTGTATTGGGCTGCTCTTTTTCTTTTGAAAACGCGCTATCACAAGCAGGACTAACGCCAAGAAACATAGAAGAAGACGTAAATGTCTCTATGTTTGAAACCAATATTGCCACTGTGCCTGCGGGGCGTTTTTTCGGTAACACAGTGGTCACCATGCGCCCTTATGTTCCAAAAGATGCGATTCGTGCGATTCAAATTACCACACGTTTTCCCAAAGCACACGGTGCTCCACTACACTTTGGTTCACCACAAGACATTGGCATTGCAGATTTAAACAAGCCAGATTACGGCGATGCTGTAAGCGTTAAAGACGGCGAAATCCCAGTTTTTTGGGCTTGTGGCGTCACTCCACAAGTGGCCATTCGTAATGCCAAACCACCAATTTGCATTACACACGCACCAGGAAAGATGCTTGTGACAGATATTTTAGATACGGACCTCGCTGTGCTATAGCTTTTTCAGAACCTTGAATGACAACACGCAGGTAGAAACTACCGCATCATTGATAATAAAAAACAAATAACTTTTAAAAATAGGAACGAACACCATGTCAAAATTAACCAGTGCATTACTTATTAGTGGCGTCGCTATCGGCGGCCTTACTTCTACTGCCAGCTTTGCCGAAAAATGGCACATGCCAACTCCTTACGGTGATGGCAATTTACAAACACAAATCGCTTATAGCTTCGCGAAAGAAATCAAAAACAATACCAATGGCGACCTTGATATCACGGTTCACTCTGGTGGTTCTTTGGTCAAGCACACTGAAATCCCACGCTCAGTAAAAACAGGGCAAGTACAGATGGGCGAAGTGTTTTTGGGTATTTTGGGCAATGAAAATCCTATCTATAAACACGACAATATTCCGTTTTTGGCAACGTCTTTTGAAGACGCCAAAAAATTGTGGGAAGCGGCTAAACCTTCTATCGCTAAGGAATTGGACAAAGACGGCATGATGTTGCTTTATACCGTTGCATGGCCAGCACAGAGCCTTTACAGCAAAGAGCCAGTAAACAGCTTGGCCGATTTGAAAGGTCAAAAAATGCGTGCTTACAGCCCAACACAGTCGCGCCTTGCTGATCTAATGAATACCACACCAATGACCATTCAAACGCCTGATATTCCTCAAGCTTTTAGTACTGGCATTATCCAAGCCATGATCACTTCGCCATCGACAGGCGTTGATAGCCAAGCTTGGGATTACGTGAACTATTACACAGATGTGAAAGCATGGATTCCAAAAAATATCGTTGTGGTGAACAAGCGTGCTTTTCGTCGTTTAGATAAAGCGACTCAACAAGTAATACTAGACGCAGCGAAAAACGCCGAAGCGGCAGGTTGGACCCAAATCGCAGCACGCGCAGCGAAAGATAAAGCAACTTTGGTTGAAAACGGCATGGTGGTATCGGATCCATCACCTCAGTTAGTTGAAGAACTAAAAGCCATTGGTAAAACGATGACAGAAGAATGGAAAGCGGAAGCACCAAAAGAAATTGGTGAAATCCTGACTCGTTATCAGAACTGATCATCAAGAGTCTTTAGCGAATAAAAAAGACTCATAAATAAAAGCGTCCTCCCAACACCCCTAGTTTTTTTGTTGATACAACATCAAGCTAGGTGGTGTCTTCCAAGCAAAAAGTGAACACTATGAGCCAATTAAAAGAAAAGCTGTACCTCTGTTCTGGCCTGTTGTCCGGTTTGTGTATCGTTATTATCACCTTGCTTTTATTAGCGCAAATCGTCGGTCGTTTATTCGGTTTTATTGTACCCTCTGCGGAAGATTTTGCAGGGTACGCGCTTGCAGCATCGACCTTTCTTGGATTGGCTTATACCTTCCGTGAAGGCGGTCATATTCGAGTCACCTTGCTGATTCAACGATTTTCTCCAGTCCCCCGCAGGATACAAGAAGGTGTAATTCTGGTCTTGTCCTTTGGGCTATTGTGCTATTTGTCCTACGCCTGCAGTTACATGGTGTACGAATCTTATATTTATGAAGAAGTGTCCTACGGTTATATTCCGATTCCGCTTTGGATTCCTCAGCTGCCTGTTGCGATTGGTGTAATCGCGTTGAACCTTGCCATTTTAGATGCATTAGTCACTGTATTGCGTGGTAAAAAGCCCACTTACAGTGAACAAGAAGACGCTCTGTCTTTGGAGGAAATCTAATGGATATGATGTGGATTTCTATCCTGCTGGCGTTTGCCATGCTTGCCCTTTTGTCACTGGGTGTTTGGGTGTCTTTTACCCTAATCGCCATTGGTGGTTTGGGCTTAATTCTTTCTGAAAACTATCAAGTGGATTTGCTTTTTGCGACCTCAAGCTGGGGGGCAAGTACCGCGTGGTCACTGACCGCTTTACCACTGTTTATTTGGATGGGTGAGGTGCTGTTTCGTACGCGCTTATCAGAAGATTTATTCAAAGGTCTATCGCCATGGTTAGGCGGAGTACCAGGTAAATTACTACATGTGAATATTCTTAGCTGTGGCATTTTTGCTGCGGTATCAGGCTCTTCTGCGGCAACCGCTGCGACCATTGGACGCATGACTTTGCCAGAGCTGCGCAAGCAAGGTTACAGCGATCGCATGGCCATCGGCACCTTGGCAGGCTCTGGGACCTTGGGTCTGCTCATTCCGCCATCGATTATTTTGATTGTGTATGGCGTGGCGGCAGAAGTATCTATCGCACGTTTGTTTATCGCTGGCGCTTTGCCAGGCTTGTTATTAGTCACCCTATTTATGGGCTTTACCATGATTTGGGGACATCTACACAAGGACGAATTACCTAAAACAACGGGTCATGAAACTAGCTGGTCGGCACGCATTAAAGGCTTACGTAAACTATTGCCAGTCGTCGGGTTGATTGGTTTTGTATTGGGGTCTATTTACGGCGGTATTACGACACCAACCGAAGCTGCCGCTATTGGTGTGGCCGGTGCATTGGTACTGGCTGCATTCACTGGATCATTAAGCCGTCACAGCTTTATGGACAGCTTATTAGGCGCGGTAAAAAGCTCTTGTATGATTGGTTTCATCCTAGTTGGCGCGCACTTTTTGACACTAGCAATGGGCTTTTTAGGTATACCTAAAGCCTTGGCTTTGTGGATTTCTGGCATGTCTTTATCGCCTATGGAACTAATCTTATACCTTACAGTGTTGTTCGTGATCCTAGGCTGCTTCTTGGATGGTATTTCTGTGGTGGTGCTGACCGTTGCTGTCATATTGCCTATGGTACAAGCTGCGAATATTGATCTGTTGTGGTTTGGTATCTTCATAGTGTTGGTGGTGGAAATGTCGCAAATCACCCCGCCCGTTGGCTTCAACCTTTTTGTGATACAGGCTCTGACGGGGAAAAATATTTTGTATGTGGCAAAAGCTGCCCTGCCGTTCTTTTTACTGATTGGCGTAGCCATCTTGTTGATCAGTATTTTTCCTGAAATTGTCACGTATTTACCAACGACCATGTCTCAAAACTAACCGCCTTCAACAGTAAACAGGCACGAGGAACCAAAGATGAAATTAAATTGCGATATGGGCGAAGCGTTCGGCGCTTGGAAAATGGGCTTAGACGATAAAATCATGCCATTTGTCGATCAGGCAAACATCGCTTGCGGCTTCCATGCTTCTGATCCACTGACCATGGCAAAAACCGTTGAATTGGCAAAACAACATAATGTCACCATTGGTGCGCATCCCGCTTATCCAGACTTGGTTGGCTTTGGTCGTCGTAACATGGACATCGCACCCGGTGAATTAAAAGCGCTCATTCAATACCAAATTGGCGCGTTAAAAGGTATCTGCGAAAGCCAAAATACCCAAGTGGATTACGTCAAACCCCATGGCGCTTTGTACAACACCATGATGGCAGATTTCACTGTGTTAGACACGGTGATGCAAGCGGTAAGCGAGCTAGACGCTACCTTGCCACTAATGGTGATGGCGGTACCAGAAGCTCCTGAAATCCAGAAGATGGCGAAGAAATACGGTATCCAAGTTTGGTTTGAAGCTTTTTCTGATCGTTTATACACAGACGAAGGCAGACTCACGCCCCGTAAAGAACCCAATGCCGTTCACGCCAGTTTTGATTTGATCGAAAAGCAAGTCGAGCAACTATGCGAAACGGGCATGTTAACGACCACATCAGGCAAACAGCTGGCGATACATGCCGATACTATTTGTGTACATGGCGATGGTGCTCATGCAGTGGACGCTGTTATGCGCATTCGCTCTTTAGTGGATCGTTTAAACAACACAAACGTGAAATAAATTATGAGCCGCGAAGACTTCCCGAACATAGAAATGGTCAGTAATCAGGCCTGCTTATTGACCTTTAATCAGGTGATTAGCGAAGCGACCTCTAATTACATTGCTCAAGTCACGCAACATTTGACGAAACTAGCGGGCATTGTTGATTTGGTACCATCCTACACCACGCTTTTGGTCGTGTTTGATGATGATCATTATGACCGCTTTGCTATTTTCAAAACCATTCGTCAGACCATAGAAGCCATTGATCCTAATGACTTTTCGGTCAAAGATCAGCGCGAAGTGGTGATTCCTGTGTATTACGGCAAAGAAGTCGGGCCAGATATCGAAAACGTAGCCAAGCACTGTCATTTAAGCATCGACGAAATAATTCAGCGCCATAGTGAAACAACCTATCGAGCCTATGCCATTGGCTTTACACCGGGGTTTGCTTTCTTAGGTAATACACCCGATGAACTACACGTTCCAAGAAAAACTACGCCGCGCTTAAAAGTCCCGATTGGCAGCGTGGCGTTAGCAGAAAATCAAACAGCGGTTTATCCAAGCGTGACACCTGGTGGCTGGCAAATTATTGGTCGCACACCAGTCAATTTGATTGATTGGGGCAGCAAGAATCTCGCACTAATCGCCATGGGAGATTCGGTGCGATTCGAGCCTATTTCTCGGGATGAATTCTTAGTACTAGGAGGTCAGCTCGATGGCTTTTAAAGTAATCAAACCCGGCTTGTTGGCGCTGATTCAAGACTTGGGCCGCCACGGTCATCAATCTATTGGCCTAACCACTGGCGGACCGATGGATGAAGTTGCCTTTCGTTGGGCCAACGCTCTACTCGATAACGACAGTAATAGCCCAGAGATCGAAATTACGTTTGGCATGTTCATATTAGAAGCGCAAGCCGATACCAGCATCGCCATCACCGGGGCGGATCTTGCAGCAACGCTGAACGAGAAAAGCATCACGCCTTGGCAAACCTACGCCATTAAAAAAGGCGATGTATTAGCCTTCCACCAGCCAGTTTGGGGCTTGCGAGCTTACCTCGCAGTAAAAGGCGGTTTTCACTGCGAGCCGACGCTAGGCAGTGTTGCCACGGTGGTGCGTGAAAAAATTGGCGGACTCACTGGCAAAGGTGACAAACTGCAAAAAGGCGATCTATTAGCCTATCAAGCTTTCTCGGGCCATGAAAAAAGATCAGTGCCTCGCTTAGCGATTCCAAATTATGGCAACAAAGAAATACCGGTCATTTTAGGTTATCAGTATCAGTCTTTTTCCTCGTTAGATCGCGCCAACTTTTTCTCTAGCGATTACACAGTATCGTCCAACTCAGACCGCATGGGCTATCGCTTGGAAGGCCAAGAAGTTCACAGCGACTTAAAAGGGATCATTTCGGAAGGTATTGCTTATGGTGCGATTCAAGTCCCGAAAGACGGCCAGCCTATTGTCTTGCTGCAGGACAGACAAACCATCGGCGGCTACCCAAAAATGGGCTGCGTCACCCGCGTTGGCGGTGGCATTCTTGCCCAACAAAAGCCGGGGGATATTATCCAGTTCACTCCTATCACAGTCGATCAAGCCGAGCGAGAGCGTCATTTACAAATGGCTCGACTTACTCAGTGGCGTTAATATTTTCTTATCAATACAAAGCTGGGTAACCAGCTTTGACATTTACTTACCAAACTTACATTTCATTCCTGTTTTTTTATCTTAGACTGATAACTCACTACTTTGCTTATCGTATCGGCGGGATTGAATCTGTTTATGATATTAAAAGTCATTGCTTGTTTAACACTATCCCTTTTTTTATTAGGTGAAAAAGCGTATTCATCGGAATTACGTTTTGGTTTTACTGGCCCATTGACGGGTCCAAATGCCTTTATGGGCAATCAGATTGTAAGGGGCATAAAATTAGGCTTTGACCGTATTAATGACAGCAAGAAACTGAACTATCAACTTTTATTAGTTCCCTTAGACGATGGCTATGAGCCAAGTAGAACACCTTCTCAAGTCAACACTCTAATCAATGATTATGGAGTGAAAGCCATGTTAGGTAGTGTTGGCACACCAACTAACCTTGCTTCCCTTAGTGTGTTATCAAAATACGATATTCCGCTTATATCGCCACTCACTGGTGCACAATCTATTAGAGCGGAAAGGTCTTCTCCATTTATATTTAATACACGGGCAAGCTATTCAGAAGAAGCCTACTATTTAATAAAAGTACTGGTGAATGATTTAGGTATAAAGCCTAATGAGATTGCGGTTTTCGCGCAGAAAGACAGTTACGGTGACGCAGGATTAGCAAGTACGATAGCAGCTTTAACCAATGCTGGGCTGAAAGACCCAACATCAATACTACAGATTAGACATCAACGAAATAGTAGCGAAGTAAGCCACTCCGTTGCTGATGTCTTAGCTGTTTTCCCAATACCTAAAGCCATTATTATGATCAGTACTTATGATACAAGCGCTAACTTCATTAAGCAGCTTGAAAGCTTTGGCGTATCACCACTATTTGCCACCTTTTCATTTACGGGGTTAGAGGCATTACAGACAAAAATTAATGACACTAAAGCAAAAGTATTAATCACCCAAACAACCCCTTCGCTAAATAATTCAAACGCTCCGATCATAAAACAACTGAAAGAAGACATGGCACGATTTGGCGACCTAGCTCCTCCAACGACAATGCAACTAGAAGGCTACATCAATGCTCTCATTGTTGGACAAGCTCTTTTGCCACTAAAAGACATGCCCGCCAGCAAAGAGATCGAAGACAGCCTGAAAAAGCTTACGAGAGATAATAATGATTCTCAGAAACAAAACGAACTGTCTGTTTTGAACCCTAAAAAAAGACACATTTGGGTGCAATTTATTAACCATGGAGAATTACAAGAACTACTTTTCACTGACACACAGTCACCAGTTATTGAGCAAGAGACTGAGTAGGGCTGCATTATGATGACATTAGATCGACATCACTTATCCATCTCTCCCTTGGTTTGGCTTTTAGCTTTTGTCGCTTTAATTTCTTCTATCATCGGAGCCGTTATCTTAACCGCTGCCTTGCAGGAACTAACACAACAAAGGCAAGACCTAAGAGCACAGCAAACAAAACTATTAAACGCATCTGCAGAGCTAAGAGAAATTGTCCCTGCGTTCCGTAGTCAGCTTCGTCAAGCCTTGTTTGAAGGTACTAATTCGGCCGTTGATAACGCACAGCAAATGGCTCTTTATCATCAATCTATCGCTACGCTCCGTTCTGAGTCTATCAACACAAAAACCGCTGCTATAAGCGCTCAATTAGAAGAGCGCGAACAAAGCATGTTAGACATAACCAATAAAATTAACGACTGGCATACCCGAAGAACCCAACATGTTTTAAACGAAATACAACTCGACTTCCCCGCCAAAGCCATTGCTCATCTTAGCAATTTAAAGCGTTCTATCTATTCCATGACAGGAGATAACCGCCTACGAGAAAATGCGTTAATCTACCAGTACAATACATCCTCAATCGACGACAGAGATGAACTTGCCAAAGAGTATTTAAAGCTTCGTCTTTCACGACTAGAGTCTGCATTAAACACTGCAATGGAAGACGTAAACACACTTGAAGTCGCTTTAAATGTCATGCTGGTTTCTAACTCGCTAAGCACCATTACCGATTTAAAAGATAACCAAATCAAATCCTCCCTCGACCGCTTAGATTATGTCATTGCAGAGTCTGCCAAAACACATCCAGACGCAGCGGAATACCTACAAATAGAAAGAAATGCGTTGGGTAATATTCTATTTGGCGAGCAATATTATTTTGATAATACAAATCAAGTTATCGTACTCGGAAACAATGGCCTTTTTCATATGCGCCTCGAGCATATATTGCTAGAAGAAGAAAAAATCGAGCTTAATAATTTATTAGAAAATATCTTTTTGCCCTTACCACGTTTAATGGATCAAATCGGTGAGTATGTTCAGGTCAATTCAAAGAACTTAGAGCAACAAATTGAAGATAGGTTAAAAGATGTTAAATCACGCATTATCTTGATCAGCATTATTACGATTGCCATATTACTTATATTAGCGTGGGCTATTTCACGCAGAGTGACGCGACAATTATCTAGTTTTATCAAAAGCGAAGAGCGCTTTCGCTCTATGTTTGAAGTATCGCCAGACCCAACTTGGATACTCATTGATTTAAAAATGGTGGAGTGCAACGATGCCGCGATTCAGACACTTCAATTTCCCAGCAAAGAAAAACTACTGGATACCGAGCTAACCAACCTTTCTCCAACTGAACAAGCTGATGGTCGACTCTCTTCAGTACATTTTGAAAGCCTTTCTGAGAAGGTCGCGCAGCATGGCCACACGAGAACAGAATGGGTCTTCCAACGCTATGATGGCGAATTGATCTATGCGGACATGACCATTCTATCGATTTCTTTTAATAATAAACCAGCCACTATCATATCTTGGCGAGACGTGACGGAAAGAGTCATGTCACAGCAATCTCTAGCGCAATATAAAGTAAAGCTGGAAAATGACATCGCCTTACAAACAGGCGAGCTACAAACGGCAAAAGAAGCGGCAGAAAATGCCAATCAAGCAAAAAGTGAATTTCTTGCCAACATGAGCCATGAAATTCGTACACCAATGAACTCTATCATCGGTATGTCCTCGTTAGCACTTCGAACCGACTTAACAGACAAACAACGCAGTTATATTCAAAAAGTCAGTCACTCAGCCGAGTCTCTTCTCAACATTATTAACGATATCTTAGACTTTTCAAAAATCGAAGCACGAAAAATGGACATTGAAAAAGTCCCTTTTAAGTTACATAGCCTTATCCATAATGTGACCCATGTACTTGAGCTGAAAATTGAAGAAAAGGGGTTAGAGCTCATCATAGATATTGACCAAGAGATACCAGAAAGCGTGGTAGGAGATCCCACCAAACTGCGCCAAATTCTACTGAACCTGAGCAACAACGCGGTTAAGTTTACAGAAGCGGGGGAAATTATCATTAAAGCCACTTCTTTTAAGCAAAATCAGCAAGAACATATCATCCACTTCTGCGTGCAAGATACGGGCATTGGCATCAATCAAGATACACAGGACAAGCTGTTTAAATCCTTCTCTCAAGCTGATGCATCGACAACGAGAAAATTCGGAGGCACCGGGCTTGGACTTGCTATATCAAAACGGCTTATTCAGCTTATGGGCGGAGAGATTTGGGTAGAAAGTGAAGAAGGCAAAGGTAGCACCTTTAATTTTACCTTACCTTTCCAGCATTGTGACAAACACCCTGCTCAGTTCACTCTTAGCCCTCAGGTTAGCTTAAGCCAAGTCGTCATTGTGGATGATAACGACACAGCAAGAGATGTTCTAAAAGCGAACGTGGAAGCTCTCGGCCTTATTTGTCACTCTTGCAAGAGTGGGTATGAAGCTATTGAGTATATCCATTCACTAAAAGGGTGTTCGCATCCTTATCCACTGATGCTGATCGATTGGAAAATGCCGGGGCTTGATGGCATAGAGACCTGCAAAGCTATCTTTGAACACACAGACAAGCAATCTCCGCTTACCATCATTATGGTCACGGCCTACAAACTAGATGAAGTACAACAAGCTGGTAATGGTCTTCCTATAGCAGGCTATTTGACTAAGCCCGTCACGGCCTCTAGCTTATTTGATCAAATTATCAATGTCTGTGGCTCTGAAAGTGGACCACTAAATGATAAAGCACTCTACCAGACAAGCCTTGACTGCTCTTATGAATTTTCAGGGGTAAAAATATTATTAGTTGAAGACAACGAAATAAACCGCGAATTAGCGGAAGATATACTCACACAACAAGGCATCGACGTAACCACCGCCAATAACGGCCAAGAAGCGATTGATAAGCTAGAAAAAGAGCAATTCGATTGTATCTTGATGGATTGCCAAATGCCCATCATGGATGGCTACATGGCCACCCAAAAAATTCGCTCTATGGTGCAATATAAAGACTTACCTATTATTGCGATGACTGCCAACGTCATGCAAGAAGATATCAAGCGCGCCAAAGAATCTGGTATGAACGACCATATTGCCAAACCTATTAACATAGACACCATGTTTGCCACATTACAAACGTGGATAAACATGAGCAATCGGGGTTCTTTAGAGACATCAAGGTCATCGGTTGATGAGAATCTTAATACCGATATTCTGCCTAACAGCCCGTATATTGATGTCGAAGCAGGCTTGGCAAGAACCCTTACTAGCTCGCTTTATACTCGCTTATTAAAACGATTTTTAGTGACCCAAGTCTATTTCATCGAAGAATACGAAGCTTGTTTGGCAGCGAATGACAAAGAAACAGCCAATCGACACGCCCACACACTGAAAGGCATCGCTGCTACATTAGGAATGACTCAACTGAGCGTATCTTCTGAACGACTAGAAAATGCGATCGAAGAAGACAAAACAGATCTCTCATCTATACTAAAAGCAGTAGAGAATGACCTAAACACGGTTCTTAATGAACTAAAAATTTGGGATAAAATGTGCTCTACGGATTTGGCACAAACGCCTCAACCACCTTTAGTTATGACACAAGAAGAAATTCAAAAA
The DNA here is from genome assembly GCF_019426345.1 of Marinomonas lutimaris. Lineage (GTDB taxonomy): Bacteria > Pseudomonadota > Gammaproteobacteria > Pseudomonadales > Marinomonadaceae > Marinomonas > Marinomonas lutimaris. The sequence goes on along the minus strand of NZ_JAHLLW010000001.1, from coordinate 503,543 downwards.
AACATTGAAAAATTAAACACTTATATTGAAAGTAATACGGTTCAAGCCTTGCCATTAGCACAAGCAATACTCCCAAATATTACCGACAGACGTCTTTATGACAGCATGCTTAAAATCGTTGCAGCCTTAAACCTTTACGATTTTGAACAAGCAATGAAACATTTAACTATACTCAAAGAATATTTAGAGGACTCTGAGCAGTAAACATCATGATAAAAGCGACGTTTGAGCAATCTAATACCAAACAACCACTAGAAAAACCGACCGTTCTAATCGTTGACGATACGCCAGAAAACATTGACGTTTTAGTCGCCTCCTTAGCAGATGAGTACACGGTAAAAGTTGCACTAAACGGTATGCGAGCATTAACTATTGCCGCAACGATACCACGCCCAGACATCATTCTTTTGGATGTGATGATGCCTAATATGGATGGTTATGAGGTCTGTTATCAGCTCAAAAGAAACCCATCAACCGCAAACATACCCGTCATTTTTGTGACCGCAAAACACGATATCAGAGATGAAGAACGAGGCTTTGCAATGGGAGCGATTGATTACATCGTCAAGCCAATTAGTCCGCCAATCGTTCGCGCTAGAGTTCGCACCCATATTGCTTTGTATGATCAAAACCGCCAACTACTGAAAAAGGTAGCTGAACGCACTCAGGAACTACAAGCAAGCCAACTTCGTATCATCCATCATTTAGGCCGTGCCGTTGAATACAAAGACAACGAAACTGGCGCTCACGTTATTCGTATGAGCCACTATGCTCGACTGATTGCTGAAGCCTATGGCGGAAACGAAGAGTGGATCAATAACCTTTTTCAAGCTGCGCCTATGCATGATGTCGGAAAAATTGGCATCTCAGATACCATTCTTTTAAAACCAGGAAAATTAACACCTGAAGAATGGGAAATCATGAAACTTCATACTGTTTTTGGCGGTGAAATCTTCTCAGAAGACGATGACCAGATGTTACAAATGGCTCGCACCATCGCACTCACCCATCATGAAAAATGGGACGGCAGTGGCTATCCAAAAGGCTTGAAAGGCGAAGATATTCCTTTGGAAGGCCGTATTGTAGCTATTGCCGATGTGCTTGATGCACTAATGTCCAAACGCCCTTACAAAGAAGCTTGGCCGCTTGATAAAGCTCTATCATATATAGAAGAGCACTCTGGCTCACACTTTGATCCAGCACTTACGCCTTTTGTAAAATTAATGGAGCAACAAATCATTGCCATTCGTCAGGAGTATCCGGATGAATCAAGTTAGTTTCCCGCTATAACCAATCATTATTTTCAGTACAGCTTACCTCTCATTAAATAGTTTTTTACAATTACAACTTTAGTTATTAACAATTTTACCTATCGAACCGTTTTCCCTAATATGAGTCCTGTTGGTAACGCACTCAAACACACATTAGGAGAAACAAAATGATCAACACGCAAATCAAACCATTCAATGCAACGGCTTTCAAAAACGGCGAATTCGTAGAAATTTCTGAAAAAGACGTACTAGGTAAATGGGCTGTATTCTTCTTCTACCCAGCTGACTTCACTTTTGTTTGCCCAACTGAACTTGGCGACGTTGCAGACAACTACGCTGAACTTCAATCTCGCGGCGTTGAAGTATTCTCTGTCTCTACAGACACTCACTTCACTCACAAAGCATGGCACGCAAGCTCTGAAACAATCGGCAAAATCCAATACTTCATGGTTGGCGACCAAACTGGCAACATCACTAACAACTTCGGTGTAATGCGTGAAGGCCAAGGTCTTGCAGACCGTGCAACTTTCTTGATCGACCCACAAGGCACAATCCAAGCAATGGAAATCACTGCTGAAGGTATTGGCCGTGACGCACAAGACCTACTTCGCAAAGTAAAAGCTGCACAATACGTAGCCGCTCACCCAGGTGAAGTTTGCCCTGCGAAATGGAAAGAAGGTGAAGCAACATTGACTCCTTCTCTAGACCTAGTTGGCAAAATCTAAGCTGACTGAATAAAGAACCCAAAAGGGGTCATACCAGACCCCTTTTTCTCTCAGCACAGTAAATCACTCAATCAAACACAGGTTTCATCATCATGTTAGAAGCAAACTTAAAACAGCAGTTGGGCACATACCTGCAAAATATCGTTAATCCGATTGAAATTACTGTGTCCACAAACGGTTCCGCAAAATCAGACGAATTACTTGAATTGGCTCGCGAAATCACTGAGCTAAAAAACGACAAAATCACCTTAACGGTTGATGAAAACTCACAAGGTCGTGCACCGCAAATGGCCATCGCGCCAAAAGGCGAATCAGCACGTGTGCGCTTTGCAGGCATTCCAATGGGCCACGAGTTTACCTCTCTCGTACTGGCTCTATTACAAGCAGGTGGCCATCCATCCAAAGCGGCACAAGAGACCCTAGAGCAAATTAAGTCTCTAGACTCTACATTGAACTTTGAGGTGTACATTTCCCTCTCTTGCCACAACTGTCCAGACGTTGTGCAAGCCGTTAACTTAATGGCGGTATTAAACCCTAACATTACCGCGACCATGATCGATGGCTCTTTATTCCAAGACGAAGTAAACGAACGCAACATCATGGCCGTGCCATCTGTGTACCTAAATGGCGAACTCTTTGGCCAAGGTCGCATGACATTGGCAGAGATAATTAACAAAGTAGATACAGGCGCAGCAGACAAACAAGCGGCCGAGTTAGCAGAAAAAGCGCCTTACGACATGCTCGTTGTTGGTGGCGGTCCAGCAGGTGCAGCCGCAGCCATTTATGCAGCTCGTAAAGGCATCCGAACAGGCGTCGTCGCTGAACGTTTTGGTGGACAAGTCAGTGACACCATGGCGATTGAAAACTTCATTTCTGTGAAAGCCACCGACGGCCCGAAATTGGTCGCCGGCCTTGAACAACACGTATTGGATTACGATGTTGACCTAATGAAGCTGCAAAAAGCCGTTCGCCTAGAGAAGAAAGAGTTCATCGAAGTGGAATTGGAAAACGGTGCAATACTACAAAGTAAATCTGTGGTATTAGCGACGGGTGCACGTTGGAGAGAAATGAACGTACCGGGCGAACAAGAATACCGCAACAAGGGCGTAGCTTACTGCCCACATTGTGACGGCCCCTTGTTCAAAGGCAAAAGAACCGCCGTTATCGGTGGTGGTAACTCAGGTATCGAAGCCGCGATTGATTTGGCTGGCATCACTGAACACGTAACGGTTTTTGAATTTGCCGACACCTTGCGTGCCGACGATGTATTGGTGAAAAAAGCCAACTCTTTACCAAACGTCACCATCATCAAAAACGCCATGACAACGGAAGTCATCGGTGATGGACAACGTGTTATTGGCCTAAAATACACAGACCGATTAACCGACGAGTCTCATCTTGTCGACGTGGCTGGGATATTCGTACAAATCGGCTTAGTGCCAAACAGCGAGTTCTTGAAAGACACATTGGAATTAACCAACAGAGGCGAAATCGTCATCAACGCTCATGGCGAAACCTCTATCCCAGGTGTATTTGCCGCTGGTGATGTCACCACAACGCCATATAAACAGATCATCATCTCCATGGGATCTGGCGCAACCGCGGCATTGGGTGCATTTGATTACTTGATTCGTAACTAAGAATCAGTCTTCAACAATACCCGAAGCAATCACACAAACCGCCATCTGGCTTAGCAAGATGGCGGTTTTTTTGTGTTCCTGCAATTAAGTTAGAAACAAACTTCCCGCCTCGCTCCACGCGCAAGCGCGTAAAACCGCTCGGCGTGAATTTGTTTCATCTTAATTAAATTGCAGTAAAGCATAGAAATGAATAGGCTAAATACAAACATTGCTAAACGTCAATTTGACGCTTTCTAAAGTAATACCAACCTATTGATTTATGTAAGGATACTCGTCGATGCCAGAAAAAATCTCTCTCGATTGGTCAGAAAAAGATGTTATCGAAGATGTGTCCTTTCCTAGAGATACATTAAACCGTGCTAAATACGCCGAGTTTTTAACCCAGTTTCTCGTGGGACAAGGTTACGATACGACAAGAGAGTCTGGCGATGAAAAGCGTAATTATGTGCTCAATCTAAACTCCGAATGGGGTTCTGGCAAAACCTACTTTCTAAAGCGTTGGTCTAACGACTTAAAAGCTCACTTCCCTGTTGTTTACATCGATGCATGGCAACAAGACTACTCTGATGATCCTTTGATGACGGCGATTTCATCCATCATCAAACAACTTAGAATGCAGGCAGATATGCCTGAAAATAGCCCAAAGTTCAAACTTCCGAAAAAAGCTTTAGGGCTTCTAAAAGCGGCAGCTCCCGGCTTTGCGCGAAGCATGGCAAAACGCTACTTGGATATGGATCTCGCAGCATTCTTGCAAGCTGACGATGACTCAGAACTTAAAGACGCCAAGGATAGCGAAGGGAAAACCATCGACCTAAGTGAGTTAGCTTCAACAATGGTGAAGCAACTTATTGATGAACATGATGGTAAAAAGAAAGCCATTGATGATTTAAAAATTCATGTGGCGAATTGGGTCAAAACAGTGACAGAAACACAACAACTGTCCTACCCAGCTTTTATCTTTATAGATGAATTAGACCGCTGCCGCCCTAGCTATGCGGTAGAAATGCTCGAAACCATCAAGCACATCTTCGATATAAAAGGCATTGTCTTTGTCGTCGCCACAGACACCGAACAACTGCAACATGCCGTAAAAGCCATTTATGGCGAAGGCTTCGACGCTCGTCTTTATCTTGGCCGATTCTTCAATAGCCGATTTAGCCTAAAAGCACCTGACTTAAAAAGCTTTCTGGAAGTGCATACTGATATTAGCAAATTATCTGGCGAATACCTGAAAAAAGCGGGGATTCAGATCCTGCCGCCAAATGACGATGCAAGCATTACCCTGAGCAATATTTCAGTAATTTTAGACGCGTTTAAAATGCCTCCCAGAACCGCTATTCAAATTGCAGATCGCGTTGTGGCAACCATCTCAAATATGCCTAGCGGCTCAAAGGTTGATATTTTGATGCTGACAACATTGCTGTGCTTTTATGAAGAAGATAATGAGCAATTCAAAAAAATTGTCTCAGGTAATTCCAAAAACTTAATGAATTATTGCGGAGAGCGTTTCGGTAATATCAATGCATCTATGGCTGTAGAGGTTCAGCCACAGAAGTATGATGATTTATTTCATACAAAAAATAACAAAAAATTTGAAATTGATTTTTGCAAATATCTGCAGGAAATATTTGTAAATCACTTTGGAGACAATAACTCCAAAAGTTTTTTTGATCTCTATACTGAAGACCACAATTCAAATGCCGATATAAAAGCAAAGGTAAATAAGGAATTACAATATGATTTCGAGAACTTTTATAATTCCGAAAATAAAAACATTGCACTAAAATGGCTTCAATCTAATTATTTTAATAATAGCTTTGAACAAATTCTAAAAACAACCTATCAAGACTATGTCGAGCTAGCCTCCGCATTAGACCTAATTGAAGAGGACACCAAACATGACTAACAAACACATAGGTTCTTCCTTTGATGATTTCCTTGAAGAGGAAGGCATCTTAGCTGAAACCAACGCTGTGGCTATAAAGCGAGTGGTAGCTTGGCAAATTCAGCAGAAGAGTTTCACCGACTCTTCACAGCCAGTAGGAAAGGCTAAAATCTCTGCATACGGAAAAATTAAACACTGACTTGCAGGAGTAAAATATGGATACGTTAAGTTACTCAGCTTTTAGAGCAAATCTTGCTAGTACATTTGATAAAGTAAATGACGATCATAAGCCTGTACTCATTACTCGTCAGGGCAGGAAGCCGGCTGTGCTGATAAGCTTGGAAGATTTTCAGGCCTATGAAGAAACAGCTTATTTAATGGCGAGTCCTAAAAATGCTTCTCGTTTAAACGCAGCCATTGCGGAAGTGGAAGCAAACAGAACACAGACAAGAGAAAGGATTGAGAAATGATGCTGTTTTGGACAGAAATTGAATAAAAAAGCCAATACAAACCTTAATTCGTATTGGCTGTTTATGTTCTATTCAGCGTTATTTTGCGGCTTTTTCATTCCACGTTTTTAGCTCAGACTTCGACCAAGAACCGTACGAAGCATTGGGCATCACGATCCAGTCGTTACCAAAATGGGCTGCTTCTTTGGCAACCAATCCACGTTGATACTCCGTTGATTTCTTGTTTTTAAATTCTGCAGCAAAATCATGCAGGCTATCGCCAATCAACATAAGAATATCGTGCTCTTTGCGAACGATATCACGACGAGCTTCTTTCGACTTGGTATACAACAACACATTATCACTGCTTACTTGAGCAACATTCAGCTTTTGCAGTGTCTTAAGCGTGTCTGCTTTGTTCTCCTGAAAACGATCTGAGATATAGTAAATTTTCACGCCTTGTTGTGTAACAAAGTCGATGAAATCTTTAGCCCCTGGGATCAAGGTCGGTTCGCCTTTTTGCTCCCAATCACTCCAAGTATCCCAAGAAGTGTAATCGTGGCAGTTATTTACATCACGAACTAATAATGGCGTGTTGTCTATCACTGTTTCATCAAGATCTAATACCACCGCAGGTTTTTTATCTGAATGATGATTCGCTAAGAGCTGGATAAAACGCTGTGTTGCAAACTGGTATGCCTGCAACTGCAGCGCCATGACCTCGGCAGATTGCTGCTGATAACGCAGCGCCATATTGTATTCTTTTGGTGTACAACTAGTATCTTCAGCAGCAAACGTAACACTGCTCAACAGTGGTAAGGCAACTAGAATAGATGCGGTAATTTTTCCCATAAAATAGCTCTCCATGTGCGTATAACGAATTAAAGTGACATTTTTATTAAACACGCATTTAATTATAACTCAAAACTATTTTTCTCTTTTTCCTTATTTCAGCACTATAAAAAAAGCGCTTATACCCAGTAAAAAATAGCAAAGTGCGCGGAAAAACGGTTAGATTAGATTGATGTACGAAGCTAGTGGAAATAGAAATGGATAAGCAAATTAATAACCGCATGAAGGTCTCTTTCCTCGCTGACGAGAAGCACTTTATTCCGACAATTGCTCAGTGGTATTTCGAGGAATGGGCACATTTAACGCAGGGAATATCACAAGAAGACATTGAGATAAAAGTCGCAAAGGTGGCGGAAAGTAGAGCCGCGCTCCCCATCTCTTTTGTCTTGCATGACCATGACGAGCTACTTGCTGTGGCGGAACTGAAGTTCCATGAACATCCTAAATTTCCCGATTACAAGCATTGGCTTGGAGGCGTTTTTGTGCCAGCCGATAAACGCGGCAGAGGCTACGCCACAACAGTGTTACAACAGGCTTTGAAGCACGCTAAAACTCAACAGATCACTTCTTTGTATTTGCAGTGCGAACAGCACAATATTCGCCTGTATTTGAAATACGGCTTCGAGGTGATACATAGTTTGAACGATAAGGGTGTTGATAAAGCAGTTATGGTCAAAGCGCTTTAAACTGTTTCAAACTACCTGCTCTGGTAACCCCAAGGTACATTCCACAAACGCACTGATTGCGCTTGAAGGGTTGTCTTTGCGGGAAACCAAGTAAGTTGGCGCATGGGCTATATCCTGATCAACCGTTCGGAAAGCCAGCCCTTCGGTTTTATGTAATGACAAGAGTGAGCGCGGCACCATGCCGATGCCCATTCCGGCGATGACGCAGCTGATCATGGTGTAATAACTAGGAATTTCGATAATGCGCTCGCAAGTGTGTTCTTGCCTTTTGAGCCATTTTTCTAGTCGACCTCGATAGGAGCACCCCTTGTTGTAACCCACCATGGTGAGCGAATCGGGCAACTCTGGTTGGTCGCCCCAAGCTGCGGGCATGATAAGTACCAACTCTTCGTCATAGCAGTGCACACAAGATAGCCTTGGATCATCTGGTGGATCAGCTGACATCACTAGATCCAACTCCCCTTCCAATACTCGCTCGATTAGCGGCATGGAAGCAGAGGTCATCAGTTCAATCTGGACCGCAGGATAAGTATCGTGATAACGGGAAAGTACATTGGGCAATCGCGAAGCAGCACTGCTTTCCATGGAACCCAATCGTAATAATCCCGAAGGTTCTGCTTGAGTTAGCTCGGCAATGGCACTTTTTTGTAGCTGCAGAATTTTATCGGTGTAATCCAATAATCTCAGTCCCGCCGAGGTGACAGACAGGCGATTATTTTCTCGTAAAAAGAGGTCAACATTGAGTTCACCTTCTAGTTTTTTAAGTCGTGCAGTGACATTCGAGGGCACTCGATGCAAAGCTTCTGCGGCTCGGGTAACGCCTTTGTGTTCTACCACAGCCTTAAAAACAATCAGATCTGAAATATCCATGTCGCCGTCTCTTTCATATTTAATGAAGGCTTTGTTCTTTATTATTCATTATTAATGAAAGAACAATAACCCTATACTGGAAAAAAATCAAAACCGAGAGGATAAAGAAATGAATAGATCAAATGTAGAATCCTCATTACCAATTGCTGGCGTAGCGTACGCGTTAGCAGCTGTTGCTATATGGACAGGTTTTATCTTGGTGTCGAAAGCGGGCGCTTTGGGAGCTTTAGCCTTACCAGACATGATGATGGTGCGCTTTGGCACCGCATTTGTGTTGTTTTTTCCGTTTATTTGGCAACACCGTAAAACCATCTTGCAATGGCGTATGTTTGCGTTAGGCAGTATTGGTGGTTTGGCTTACGCTTTATTTGTATTTAATGGCTTTCAGCATGCGCCAGCAACACACGCAGCTCTTTTATTACCAGGTTTAATGCCGATCATGATCGCAGTGTTAGCTTACTTTTTAGCAAATGAGCGTCACACTAGGGCGTCTTGGATTGGCATTTTAATAAGCAGTTTAGGCATTCTCGCCTTACTAGCTGAAACCATGCTATCAGGCGCATCTTATTGGCTAGGAGATATCAGCTTTGTAATCGCCTGCGTCTTTTGGGGAATTTTCACTGTGCTGTTACGTCGTTGGAAGTTTGCGCCTTGGCAAGCAACATTAGGCATTATTGCTGTCACAACCCTGCTCTTTACCCCTGCGTATATCTTGTTTTTGCCACATCATTTGACAGATGCTTCTTGGGAAATGATTGGTTTACAGGCTTTCTACCAAGGCGTGATGGCAACCACAGTACAAATGGTATTTTACGGACGTGCCGTGCATATTTTAGGTGCTACTAAAATGGGTGGATTGATGGCCTTAGTTCCTGTGTTTGCCAGCGTGTTGGCCGTACCTATTTTTGGCGAACAATGGACGCTAGGATTAACCATTGCCTTAGTACTGATTTTAACTGGTACCATTATTGGCAATATTCGATTCGCCAAATGGCGTCAGCATTTGCTCTGTCGAGCAGCTATGAAAAGCTAGACGTTATACATTCTGCTTAAGCTATAAAGCATAAAAAAACCGCCTCCTGACTGAGCCAGAAGGCGGTTTTCATTTTGAAGAAGTTCTATCGTTAAATCGCAGGTTAGCTATTTAGGAAGATTTCTTCACGAACTGAGATTTCAGCATCATTTCGCCGCCGCCATCTAATTTGCAATCAATATCGTGGTCGCCATCGACAAGGCGTTTAATAGTCGCTTTAGTGCCGATTTTTAGCACTTGAGAAGAGCCTTTTACTTTCAGGTCTTTCGCCAACGTCACTTTATCGCCTTCTTGCAATAAGTTGCCGCCCATGTCTTTGATAATGAGCGCATCTTCATCAACCACAACTTCATTTGGGTTCCATTCATGCGCGCACTCTGGGCAAATCAACATAGCTTGATCTTCATACACGTAAGCGGAATCGCATTTTGGGCAATTTGGAAGACTCATATTTATCACTACCTTCTAACGTAAACGGGAAAATTTCACGCATTATAACCCTATTTTCGTTATGGTTTTTGCTTGCCAATAAAAATAATTTAATTAGACGGTATTCAGTCTTTAAAGCAAAACCATCCGAAATGATCAATACAAAGCAGATTTGCATCTTATTTAAACCAATGTTCTCTTAAATACGTACTAAGGTTAATTGACTCAAATAAATAGGAATTTGTAATGAAGCTAGGTGTGATTTGGTTCGGAGATGATTTGCGCTGTGCAGATCAGAACATGCTATGGAGAGCAGTTCAGGAGGTCGATTACCTTGTCTGCCTTTATTGCGATGAGCCTCATAACAATCGCCCTAGCCGATATGCAACGCAAGGCATGTCTGCCAATCGCCGACGATTTTTAGATCAAGGTCTTCAAGATTTAGCGCTGCAGTTACAAGCCTTGGGGCAAACTTTATTCGTCAGTTCCATGGATGCGGCCACCAGCTTAAATTTACTTCTCAACGAAGTACCAATTTCACATCTATATCGTAATCATCATGGCGGTTGGGACGAGCAACAAACACTCAAGCGGATCGCCAGCCGATACCCTGACGTGCGTATTCATCTGGACCATGGTTTGAGCTTATTTTCGACATCTCAGCTGCCATTTGATGTAACGTATTTACCGGATTCTTTTTCAAAATTCCGTCGATTAGTTGAGAGCTTAAACACTTTTACGCCCTTACCTGCCTTGCAAGAACTACCACCAGCACCGGATTTCGACATTCAACGCATTCGTCCTTTGAAGCTTAAGCAAATAGACGACAGCTGCGCATTCAAAGGCGGAGAGCAAGCCGCAATAGATCAGCTGAGCGATTACTTCTCAACCAATCTCCCAAGCCTTTATAAAGAAACACGTAACGAATTAGACGGCTGGGAAAACTCCACTAAGTTTTCGCCATGGTTGGCTCAAGGCAGTTTGTCTGCCAGACAAATCAAAGCCAGTATAGACGTTTACGAGCGAGATAATGGTGCAAGCGAATCAACCTATTGGATTTATTTCGAACTGCTGTGGCGCGAGTATTTTCATTGGTATGCGACTCGTTACGGCAAGCAACTTTTCTTGCCCGGTGGCTTAACAGAAAAGCAAAACCAAGGCAGTTATTACGCAGAGCGTTTTAGAAAATGGAGTCAAGGTAATACGCCTTATCCATTGGTGAACGCTTGTATGAAACAACTAAATGAAACGGGCTTTATGAGCAACCGAGGTCGCCAAATTGCCGCCAGCTGTTTGATCTATGAATTAGGCATAGATTGGCGTTATGGCGCCGCCTATTTTGAAGAACAATTGATCGACTACAGTGTTGGCTCAAACTGGGGCAATTGGCAATACATCGCGGGCGTCGGAGCAGACCCAAGAGGTGGCCGTCACTTCAATTTGCAAAAGCAAACCGAACAATACGACCCAAACCAGCATTTTATTCATAAATGGCAAGGCCAAGTCTACGATACACAATTGGATTCAGTCGATGCGGCTGACTGGCCGATTTATCCGACCGGATGAGCAACCACCAAATGACTGAAAATATTGCTGTAAAACCTGTTGTTGTTTGGCTTAAGCGAGATTTGCGCTTAAGCGATCATCTGCCTCTTGCATCGGCCATTGCGCAAAACAGACCCATTATTTTGCTATACATCTTTGAACCTAGCCTTATCACTGATCCGCATTACAGTGAGCGCCACTGGCGCTTTGTCTGGCAATCTTTAGACGATATGAATCGTCAACTCGCCGAATATGGTGGACACATACATATTGTTTGGCAAGAAGCCTTACCGGCTCTTGAGGTGCTCCATGCAACCACGCAGTTTGAAGCATTATTCAGTAGTGAAGAAATTGGCATTGGGCTCACCTTTCAGCGCGATATAGCGGTTAAATCTTGGTGTCAGCAACGCAATATATCTTGGCACGAATCTCCAACTGGCGCAGTGATACGACCACTCGATAACAGAAAAAACTGGGATGAAGATTGGCAAAAAGTCATGCGCGCGCCCTTGGCAAACATCGAACTTGAAGCGATAACTTGGTATGAGATAAACACGCCAACGCTTACGATTCCAGCCCCATGGCAAACACCCCAAAAAGGTATTCAAACAGGCGGTCCAACATTGGCGTGGAAAACCTTAGACAGCTTCTATGAAGGGCGCGGCAAAGACTATTATCGGTCTATTTCCAGTCCTCTTAGTAGTCGATCAGCTTGCACTCGGCTGTCGCCCTATTTAGCGTGGGGAAATATCAGCATAAAAGAAGTCTATCAAGACCTGCTGTCTCGCTGGAAAACGGCTGGCTGGAAACGTACGCTCATCGCACTCAGCTCTCGATTACATTGGCACTGCCATTTCATGCAAAAATTCGAAAGCGAATGCCGCATGGAATTTCAGCATGTTAATCGAGCTTACGCCCACTTCCCTTATAGGCAAGATGATCAAGTCGAAGCAGACTTAATTGCTTGGCAACAAGGTCAAACGGGTTATCCAATTGTTGATGCTTGTATGCGAGCTTTGCATAAAACGGGTTACATTAATTTTCGCATGCGCGCCATGCTCGTCAGCTTTCTATGTCATCACTTAAATATTGATTGGCGCTTTGGCGTGCATCACCTAGCAAGATTGTTTCTCGATTTTGAGCCGGGGATTCACTACCCACAATTTCAAATGCAAGCTGGCGTCACTGGCTCAAATGCCATTCGAATTTATAACCCCGTAAAACAGTCTCAAGACCAAGATCCAGATGGCGAGTTTATTCGCCGTTGGGTGCCGGAATTGGCTGAAGTACCTGCTCCGTTGATACACTCTCCTTGGGAAATGTCACCAATGGAAGAAGCCTTATATCAATTCAAAATTAGTGAAAACTATCCGGCGCCCATTGTCAGCCTTAAAGAAGCTTCAAAAGAAGCCCGTGATCGCCTTTGGGGGTATCGGGAACAGCCAAATGTACAACAAGAAAAACAGCGTATTTTAGCAACCCATGTTCGTTCGAAGAGTCGGGCAAAATCCAGACAATCGCAACCAAGGAAGTCTTCATGAAACAGTTTCACACGCTGCGCGTTATTCTTGGCGATCAATTAAACGCCGCTCACTCTTGGTTTAAAGCACAAGATAAAGGTGTGCTATATCTGATCGCTGAACTGCACCCAGAAGCCACCTATGTCACACATCACATTCAAAAGCTGTGTGCGTTTTTCCTTGCCATGGAACGCTTTGCCAGCGCCTTAAAAGAGAACGGTCATGACGTGTGTTACCTCACTTTGGATGACACTCAAAATCAGAGCCTAGAAGAAGTGATTTTAAGCCTCGCCAAACAACATAATATTGACCATGTAGAACTGCAACGTCCTGATGAATATCGCGTCTTACAGCAATATCATCAGTTGATCGCGAGCAACCCAAAGCCCAAAATTAGGATGATCGATAGCGAGCACTTCTTATTACCATTCAACGAGATACCTAACTTTTTCCAGGCAAAAAGCACCGTTCGTATGGAGCATTTTTACCGTAAAATGCGCCAGCGCTTTAACATATTGATGGCCGATGAAAGAGAACCTGAAGGCGGACAATGGAACTACGACAGCGCCAATCGCAATAAACTCAAAGCAAAAGATCTCGACGACATTCCAGCGCCCTTGTGTTTTCAGCATGATGTGACACATTTACTTGAACGCATTCAACGTCACAATATTCCTTCCCTTGGCAAAGCAGAATCCGATTTACTTTGGCCTGTCACCAGCCAAGACGCGCTGAATTTACTCACCTTTTTCTGCGAGCATTTGCTGCCGAATTTTGGCCGTTTTCAAGACGCCATGACTAACCAAACACCGCACAGTTGGAGCTTGTACCATTCACGTCTGTCTTTTGCCCTCAATGCGAAATTGATCAGCCCAAAGCATGTGATAAAAGCCGCTATTGCGGCTTATCAAGAAAACGACAATATCGACATCGCTCAAATCGAAGGCTTCGTGCGGCAAATCCTCGGCTGGCGCGAATATGTGCGTGGCATGTATTGGATCAATATGCCTGATTACCAACAACAAAATGCCCTAAACGCTGAGCGAGATTTGCCCAGCTATTTCTGGAACGGGCAGACTAAGATGAAATGCCTTGCCAGCGCCATTGGACAGTCTCTCGATTATGCTTATGCGCATCATATTCAACGCTTGATGGTGACGGGCAACTTTTGCTTATTAACCGAAATTCAGCCGCAGCAAGTCGACGAATGGTATTTAGGCATTTACGTAGACGCCTTGGAATGGGTGGAGTTGCCCAATACGCGCGGCATGAGCCAATTTGCCGATGGCGGTTGGATTGCCTCCAAACCTTACGCGGCAAGCGGAAGTTATATGCAGAAAATGAGCGATTACTGCGGTAATTGTCATTACAAGGTAAAAGAGAAAACCAGCGAAGAATCTTGCCCTCTCAACAGCTTATATTGGCGCTTCATGGTGAAGCATCGAGAACGCCTGGCGAAAAATCATCGCATAGGTATGATTTACGGCAATTGGGATAAGCAAGACGACGCGCAAAAGCACGCCGTCTTAGAAAGAGCCGAATGGTGTTTGGAAAACATTGAATCGCTGTAATTTCTACTTTTTACCTTCTGATTGAAAGTTTAATTAACCGATGTAGCTTCTTGGCGATTAAAACGCTGTTGCTGCCATTTAACGATTCTTGGCAGTAACAAACCGGCAATCACAATCGCTACTCCTAATAGCTGCAAGCTTGTTACAGTTTGACCGTAAGCAAATGCCGTCAACGCCGCAAAGACAGGGACAAAATTAAAGAACAACGAAGCGTTCGCCGCACCTAGCTGTTTAACGCCAGAAATCCACAACAAGTAACCACCAACAGTACCAAACACACCGATGAACAATAAATCACCCAACACATAACCACTAATCGCTAAACTTTCTTGCAGTGGATGAACCTCAGCACTAAAAGCCGTGACCAAAGAGATCACACCTAGCCCTGATAGCATGCCAACTAGAGTATAAGGAATCATTGGCATCCAGCGGCTCACACCTTGCGTTAAATAGGTATAAAGACTCCAGCACAGCATACCCAAAAAGATCATTTGATCACCGTGATTAAACTCAAAACCCAACAAGCGTTTTAGCTCGCCATTGGTTAACACCAGCAACACGCCGGATAAACAAACCACCAAACTAAAAACCGCACCGCGTGCTGGCAGTTTGCGTTGCAACAAAGAGCCAATCAAAGACGTGGCCAAGGGACTAAGCGCCATGATCAAGGCGCCATTGCTGGCATCTGTTTGCGCCAAACCAGTAAACAAACCCAGATTCAATCCACCAACACCAATGATAGAAACGCCAATCGCCCACGCCCATTGTTTTGCCGTTAAGCTAGGCATCGACATGTTTTTCCACTTGGCATAAATAAACAAACAAACAGCAGCAATGGCAAAACGCCAAATGACCAAAGTCAGCGCGTGCACTTCTCCCAACGCATGCTTACCAACAGGAAAACAAGCTCCCCAAAAAAACGTGCATAGCAACAATAGTAATACGGCATTGGTATTCGCCGAACGGTTCATATCTTTCTCCACAAAAAGAAAACTTGAAAATATAAGGCGCAGTGTATAGATTTTAAATACGGAATAAATAAACAAAATTGAGATAATAGATCCCAAATATGAAATTTAACTATTCACTTGATGATATGCGTTGTTTTTGCGCGGTTGCTCAACATGGTAGTTTTAAAAAAGCTTCGGCGGCATTGGAGATTCCTCTTTCCACATTGAGTCGACGAGTCGCTAAATTAGAAGAAGACTTGGCGATAAGATTGCTAAACCGTGACGCCCATAGAGTCCAGCTAACCCATTCAGGACAGCGATATTATGAACGAAGCGCATCTCTTTTTGAGGAGTTAGACGATGTGGCAGTGTGCCTGCTGCAGGACAAAACCCAAGCCAAAGGTACTATTCGGATTTCTGCGCCAGTGAATTTTGGCGTGCAAGTTTTAGCTCAGCATTTTAATGCCTTTTTGATTGAATACCCTGACATCCATTTGGATTTGCGTCTTTCCAATCAAAATATCGACATTGAAGAAGAAGCCATCGACATTGCGTTTCGTGTTGGTGACCACAATGCAGATCATTGGATTGGCAGGCACTTAACGAACATTCGCTTTGTGATATGCGGCTCGATCAATTTAGACCTATCCAGCCTAAAAACACCTTGTGATTTGGACGGTTTCCCCACTGTCTTGTGCTCACCAATGTCTACTTGGAAACTGCAACACACTATATCTGGAGAGATGCTAACTCATAAACCAAACCATAATATTCGCCTAAAAGTAGACGACATTAGCTTGCTCACTCGCGCTATACAAGATGGTTTAGGCATCGGATTTATGCCCGATTACCATGCGCAGCCATTGATTGATTCAGGAGAGCTTCGACAAGTTTTACCTGAGTGGAGCAACCAACCCCGCGGCTGCCAAATGCTCTACCGAGATCGTGATAACATGCCCTTACGACTACGCTTGTTAATCGACTTTATGATCAAGCGGTTTAACGAAAAACCGCTCTAGACCAACGAAAATGTATACAAATTAAGCTACTAGGCAAACTGATTAACGGATAGTTCCACCATTAAATCACTACTAATTTTTTCTAGTGCAGCTTCCAATTCTGACAAAGGTAGATCTTTCGGCACAGCCAACACCATGTCGGTTTTAAACAGCATATCGGAACTCATCGGCGCAGGTTCGCAAGTGGTGGTGAGTTCTTTAACGTTAACCATCAAGGAATGCAGCACTTGAGACACTTCTTTCACAATGCCAGGTCGATCATTGCCTACAACGGACAGCGACAAGGTCGATCCTTCTGTCGCTTTCTTATTCGCCAGTTCAACCGTGACATGCAGACCAAGTTGTTCGAAATTACGTAATGCGTTAACCAGTGCTTCTTGGTGCTCCAACGGAACAGTCACCGTTAAAATTCCGGCAAATTTATCGGCTAGATGTGCCATACGGCTTTCCAACCAATTACCATGGTGGCGAGCGATAGTATCGGATAAACGTTCAACAAGACCGGGGCGGTCGTCTCCGATAAAACTCAATACAAGATGCTGTGACATAGTTTTCTCCATCAATATTTTTAGAGTTATGCAAAAGAGTGAACCGCTTCATGCGATGCTTTCAATAAAAAATACACTAAAAACTGAATATAGACGACTGCAATTATTTTTGACTCTTAACACTGGGCTAAAGTGTGTTGTTTTTCAATTGGGTTTGCCTACGCAAAAACCAAAAGCCCAACAAAGCAGCCGCAGCACCTGAAAAGCTGCCCATACCAATTGCCCATCTGGCACCAAAGACATCAGCAATCCAGCCGACCAAAGGCGCGCCTAATGCAGTGCTTCCCAATGCCGTTGCTAACACTACCGCCATCACTCGGCCACGATAACGTTTTTCCGTTGTTACCTGCATATAAGACGCTGTGGACGTCGTAAACAGCTGCAAGCTCAGGCCAAGAAGGATGAGCAACACGGAAAACGCCCAAAACGACGTACTGATAGAAACCAAAAAACAGCTCACCGCGAACATTGCAGCAACATAAATCATAAAGCGGAATGACGGTGATGAGCGACGACTTGCCGTCACCATTGCACCAGAGATAGAGCCAATTGCCATCATGGAAATCAAGAAACCATATTGATCCGCATGTCCTTGAAAAACATGCACCGTCATCGCCGATAGATACACAGAAAAATTCATCCCTAGACTACAAATCAAGAAAGACATCACCAAGATGACAGCCATTTCCCGATGCTGCCAAATATAGCGAAAACCATCAAAAAATTTCGCCATATCAGGTGTTGCTTTGCTGTTATCAGCAACAACTGCTGGCAGGCGTGTTTTAAATTTATGCAGGGCAATTAATAAAGGAATAAAAGACAACACATTGATCATAAATACCCAACCGCTACCAATCAACGCGATCAAGATCCCAGCAATCGCAGGCCCAACCAAACGAGCCGAGTTAAACGCCACCGAGTTTAACCCTACCGCGTTTGATAATTCTTTTTCACTGACAATATCAGACACAAAGGCATGACGGGCAGGCGCATCAAACGCAGCAACACAACCCAAAGCAAAGGCACAAACACAAACTTGCCACAACACCACCTGCCCACTCAAAACCAACACCCCCAGCACTAAGGCCAGTAGTGCCATTAAGGATTGAGTAATAAACAACAACTTACGTCGATCCATACGGTCTGCCGTCCAACCAGTAAGCGGCAAAAGTAAAATTTGTGGGGCAAATTGCAAGAAAACAACCAAACCAACCGCCGAAGCATTTTTATCCGATAGCTCAGCAATGACTATCCAATCCTGAGCAGTACGTTGCAACCAAGCGCCAATATTCGAAATCGCCGCGCCTCCAAACCAAAGCCGATAATTTGGATTGGATAGAGATCGAAATGTACTGCTCAATGAAAACTCCTTCGATTATTCAATAAAATATTCTTCTATCATTTAAAAATGTCATCTATTGGATTTAATATCAGACGATATTAGTAACAGCGTACAAAAAAAAACTATATTGATATAACTTTCTTGTACAATTAACCATGCACCTCCTATTCTGTAAAACGATAAGGGATTAAAAGTTTCACAGTAGTTCCTCCATCCAAAAATAATCAGCAGGTAATACATCGTGATATTTAACAAAATGTCCCTAAAAACACAGTTTATATCTGTGATCGCACTACCCTGTCTTGTCCTCTTACTTGTCAGTTGGGCTGGCCTTAAAGGCCTTTCTAGCGTGCAAGAGCAAACAAAACAGCTAGCTCAAAATACCAGTGCTCCAATGCGATCTCTTGCGGAAGTCGCATCTCGCATTCCACGTATGCGTGTTGGTATCGATATTATATTGCTGCAAGAAATTCCAGCTATGCAGGATAAACGAGGTGCATTGACTCGTGTAAAAGAAACTCGTGCAGAGGATATTCCTGAGATGGACATGGCGCTTAAACAAGCCCTAGACTCTCAAGTAAACCCTAAAATGCGTGCTGAAGTCCAAAAGATCATTGATATATTCGCTAAAGTAAAAAGCGATGAACTGGCACCTATGTTAACAGCCATTGAAAACAACGACCTGACCACAGCCCAAGAAATATACAAAAGCAAATACGCAGACAGTTATGGTGTCATGCGTAAAGCTGTCAATAAAATACTTGATGAACTGCTTGAACAAGGCCAACAAGGCTACGCTCAAAGCCAAGTCAATTATGAAAATAGTCGCAACAACATGATTGCTTTAATCATCATCGCATTGTCGGCGTCTATTTTGTTAGCTTGGTTAATGTTACGTCGTCTTAATAGCCGTGTTTCTTATCTTCAGCAACACATATCAAGTGCCAGTGACAAACTTGACCTTGGTACTGTGATGACACTAGATGGTAAAGATGAGCTCAGCGACATTGCTCAGCACTTCAACCAGTTTATTACAAAAGTCCGTACCGCTATTGAAAACGTTGCAGAGAACTCTCGTCAACTTGCTCACACAGCAAACGATGTCGCAGCAAAAGCCAAGGCAACACACACCAACTGTTTAAATGAACGAGACCGTACTACTCAGATTGCCACGGCCATTCATGAAATGGGCGCTACGGTTGAAAACATTGCTGAAAACGCTTCTCAGGCTGCTAGAGCTGCCCAAGAAGCAGATACACAAGCACATCAAGGAGCTGATTTAGTAGCACGGGCACGCCAAGGCGTGACGGCGTTGTCTACAGAAATACAGCATATCAGTTCAGATATTGGGTCATTAGCAACGCAAACAGATTCAATCGGTAGCATCCTAGACACGATTCGTAGCATCTCTGAACAAACAAACCTATTGGCTTTAAACGCTGCCATTGAAGCCGCTCGAGCTGGTGAACAGGGTCGAGGGTTTGCCGTCGTTGCCGATGAAGTTCGCAACCTTGCAAGTCGTTCTGCCGCTTCCACCGATGAAATTCAAAAAATGATCGACAAGCTGCAAGAGCAATCAGCAAAAACAGTCGCAACGATTCAATCAGGGCAGGATCAAAGCACCACGGTTATGGGTCAAGCCAATGAAGCAAACAGCTCGCTTGAACAAATCACCGCGCACATTGGTCAGATTAGCGATATGAACATTCAAGTTGCAACTGCAACAGAAGAACAAGCGCTTGTGGTAAATGACATGAGCAAAAACGTTGAAGAGATTAATCAGCTAACAACAGAAACTTCTGAGATCGCAGACGAGCTAACCGCTTCAAGCACGAACTTACAGAAACTATCTGTTCAACTTGATAAATTGGTTACCCAGTTTAAGCTTTAAACTAGAAAACCATAGAAGCAAGAAGGGGAAGCAAATCGCTTCCCCTTCTTTTTGCTCTACAGCTGATATTGAACTAACTAGTTCTTATCATTCGAAAGACAAGCCGCTGCCGTAAATAAAACATCAGTTGAGCTATTCAAGGCAGTCTCAGCAGAATCCTGCAACACACCAATGATGAAACCAACCGCCACAACTTGCATAGCAATCTCATTCGGAATATTAAACAAGCTACACGCCAACGGGATCAGCAGCAAAGAACCACCAGCCACTCCAGATGCGCCGCACGCCGACACAGCAGCAATTATGCTAAGCAATAACGCTGTACCAAAATCTAATGAAATACCTAATGTATGTACAGCCGCCAAGGTTAAAACCGTGATGGTTATCGCCGCACCAGCCATGTTGATCGTAGCACCCAGCGGAATCGACACAGAATAGGTATCTTCATCTAAGTCTAGGCGCTTACAAAGATCTAAGTTAACCGGAATATTGGCCGCAGAGCTACGCGTGAAAAATGCCGTAACACCACTTTCTTTTAGACATTTAAAGACCAAAGGATACGGGTTACGACGAATCTTCCAGAATACTAATAATGGATTAGTAACAAATGCGATAAACAACATGGCACCAATTAGCACAGCTAACAGATGTGAATAGCCAAATAAGGCATCAAAACCCGTTTCCGCGATAGTGCTGGCAACCAGACCAAAAATACCAAACGGCGCTAAACGAATAATCACCGACACTATGCTTGTCACACTAGTCGCCAAATGCTGCAGCAATGCTTTCGTTGCTTCAGAGGAATGACGTAAACCTAAACCAAAACCAATCGCCCAAGTTAAAATGCCAACATAATTCCCCTGCACAAGTGCATTTACTGGGTTATCAACCATTTTAAACACAAGTGTACGCAATACTTCGCCCACACCCTGAGGTGCGCTTTGGCTTAAGTCTGGCGCGACTAAATGCAGTTGTGTCGGAAACACAAAACTAAACACCACAGCAGTTAGTGCCGCAACAAACGTACCAAACAAATACAGGATAAGTACCGGACGAATGTGACTTTGTTGAGCCTGCTTATGGTTAGCAATCGATGCCATTACCAATAAAAACACCAAAATCGGAGCAATCGCTTTTAGCGCTTTAACAAAAAATCCACCGAGCAAACTTGCTGATAAAGCTGTGCTTGGTGACATGTAAGCCAACGCGATACCACAGATAATCCCGATGGCAATTTGTAGTACCAAGCTACCACGCAAATAGCGCTGTAGTAATGATGGTTTATGATCTAACGTCATTAGAAAGGGGTCCATTGAAGTTTTCGGAATCGCACCTTACTGCATCTCGCCAAAAAAATGAACCATTTTAGGGCATTATTAAAGAAATTATTGCAAGATATCAACAAATTTCGACATTTAACCGATCATTCAAGTTTCGTACAACATCCTTGTTTTCTACTTAAAGCTCGCTTGAATTCAACTCACATTAGATCCATATTGTCCACATACATAAACCTTATAAAGGAATTCAAATGTCGAATTTGTTAGAAAAATTGAACTGGCGCTATGCCGTAAAAAAAATGGATTCAAACAAGGCTGTTGCACAAGAAAAAGTCGACCGTATTCTTGAAGCAATCCGTCTTACAGCAACCTCAAGTGGTCTTCAACCATACGAAGTCATCGTAGTAAAAAACCAAGCTTTACGTGAAGCCATCGTGCCTCACGCTTGGAATCAAGCTCAAATCACCGACGCTTCTCACCTTTTAGTTTTCGCTGCATGGGACAACTACACAGAAGAACGCATTAACAATATGTTCGACCTAGTGAATGACGAACGAGGGTTTAAAAACGAAGGTTGGGAAAACTACCGCCAAATGATCCTAGCCACTTATCCTCCACGCGATGCTGAAGTCAATTACCAGCACGCTGCACGTCAGGCTTATATTGGTCTTGGCACAGCATTGATCGCAGCTGCCGAAGAAGGCGTAGACAGCACACCAATGGAAGGCTTTGACCCAGTGAAAGTAGACGAAATTCTAGGCTTAACTGAACGCGGACTTCGCTCTGTGATTCTGCTTCCTTTAGGTTACCGTGCAGAAGAAGGCGACTGGTTGAAAGACCTGAAAAAAGTACGTCGCGCAAAAGAAGATTTCGTCATTGAAATGAACTAACCTGCTGTCTCGTAAAGACAACAGACCTAAACGCCAGCTTGCTGGCGTTTTTTTATGTCTAACTTTTTGAATTTGGTAAGAAATAGGGAATCGTCACATTGTATCAAAAATATTACTCCCTATTCACTGCAATGTTCGTATGCTAATTACATTAAAAACCAAAGGACAAAGCATGACAAAATATCTAGGACTCCTACTAATCACCCTATTTTTAAGCGCTTGCTCTTCTAATGACAATTGGCGCACTGCAAGCCGAGAGCCCGCAGGCATTGCCCCATCACCCGAGACAGAAAAAAACGCCGTCATCGAATTTTATGCCGCCGACGCTTACAGTTGGCGAGGTTGGTTTGCTGTTCATACCTGGGTTGCGACCAAAGAGAAGAATGCTTCTGAATACACGGTTCATGAAGTCGTAGGTTGGCGAGTAAATAGAGGCTTGCCAGCGCTATCTGAATATAAGACCACCACACCGGATCGGTATTGGTTCGGGGCGAAACCAGAAAAAGTACTGTCTATTATTGGCCCAAAAGCCGAAGCGTTGATCCCGAAAATAGACGAAGCGGTAAAGCGTTATCCTTGGGCAAACGAATATACGGTATTTCCAGGACCAAACAGCAACACCTTTCCTACTTGGATTGGCTTACAAGTACCAGAGCTGAATCTTGATATGCCTTTTAATGCCATCGGTAGTGGCTATGCCGACAACGACAACTAACCTCCCCATGAATTTCCGAGAAGCCAGCTTCTCGGAAATTAAGTCAGTATTTAGAAAGTCACCATATTGACCCGCCATACCCCTTAGGCTACGTTTTCCCCATGGAAAACGAAGTGCGCAGATCTTGTTGTTAAAGCGAACTCTCCAACCAAACTTTTAACCTAAAGTTCCAGACTAGGTAACAATCATTCAAACTCGTCGTTTTTCACGAGCACGTCTTACAAGGCAAAAACATGGTCATGAATTTCGCTTTTGAAGCACAAAAAACACAACAACGTTTGTTAGCCGAATTAGATTTTAGCCATCTAACCTCCCAACAAAAGGCCATCTTCGTTAAGCGCTTAGAGAGCGGCTTTGCGCCACTTTTCGAGCAGCTTTTTCCGCTTTATGGACAGTGCTTTGATCTGCATTATCATCTAAAGGTATTACTGCAATCCTTTATCGATTTTCATAAGAAAAAACGCCCAGCCCAAATCAAAGACAAATCAGAGTTCTGGTTCGAATCCAATCAAAATGTCGGCATTGCTATCTATGTGGATTTGCTGGCGGACGATCTAAGTTCTCTTATCGACAAAATTCCGTATTTTGAATCCTTAGGGATTAACTATGTTCATCTAATGCCGCTTTACTTAGCGCCAGAAGGCAACAGTGATGGCGGTTATGCGATTTCAGATTACCGAACCGTGTCACCGAATTTGGGCACCAACAAAGACCTAAAAGACCTTGCTTCCGCGCTACATAAAAAAGGCATCCGCATGGTGTTAGATTTTGTCTTTAATCACACATCAGACGAACATCGCTGGGCCGAAGCAGCAAAATCTGGCGATCAAGAATTCCAAGGCTACTATTATTTCATGGGCGAACAAGAGGCCACAGAATACAATAAGACAGTGCGTGAAATTTTTCCGCAGATCCGTCGAGGCAGTTTCACCTATTTGCCTGAATTAGACAGTCATGTATGGACGACCTTTAATTCATTTCAATGGGATTTAAACTATTCCAATCCGGCAGTTTTTGTCGCTGTAGTCGAAGAAATGTTACATCTAATTTTAAACGGCTGTGATGTTTTACGACTCGATGCCTTAGCCTTTGTCTGGAAAGAGAAAGGCACAGTGTGTGAAAACTTACCTAAGGCTCATAATCTGATCAAAGCTTTCAAAGCCTGCTTGGACATTGCCGCACCGCAAGTGGTGTTTAAATCTGAAGCCATAGTTCACCCTGATGAAGTCAATAAATACATTGGCGCCGATGAGTGCACCCTGTCTTACAACCCACTAATGATGGCCTTGTTATGGGAAAGTTTAGCGACACGCCAAACCAGCTTGTTATACCAATCCCTTGAACGCAGTTTCACCATTCCAGAGCATACCACTTGGATCAACTATATCCGCTGTCATGACGATATTGGCTGGTTATGGGATGACGCCATTTCTGATCGTCTTGGCATTGATGGTATCGGCCATCGTCGCTTCTTGAATCAATTCTATACGGGTCAATTCGAAGGTTCTTTTGCCGCGGGCGTCCCCTTTCAAGAAAACCCAGTAAATGGCGATTGCCGAGTGTGCGGTACCTTAGCGTCTCTGGCAGGTGTAGAAAACGCCATCGCTGCAGACGATCCGCTGTTGCTTGATCACGCCATTAAGCGTATCCGAGTCCTTAACGGCATCAACTTCGCCATGCCTGGCATTCCATTATTGTATCAAGGCGACGACCTTGGTGTACTCAACAGCAACGACTACTTAAATGATCAGACTAAGGTGGATGATAGCCGTTGGGTGCATCGTAAGAAGCTCACCAAAGCCGATTTCGCGCTGGCGGAAGATAAGAGCACACCACAAGGCAAAATCGCTCAGATCGTTCGAGAGATGATCCAAATCCGCAAAGCTAATCCACTTTTCGCTGCACAGGAATTTAAACTAGTTTCACTAGGCAGCGAACACTTATTCGCCTTTAGACGACAAATGGACGACAAAACACTATTAGTCATCGCCAACATGAGCGAACACCTAATAGCACTTCAACATCTGCCGCTTGGTCAATCACTAAGCGAACTAATCGGCCAAGACACAGCAATCAACTTGCTAGATAAAGAGTTAATTGATTTGCCATCATTAAGCCTTATCGAACCGTTAGATATTCTTTGGTTAACAAAGGCTTAGCTTTATTCCTGGCTTAAAATTGATATAAAAAAAGAAACAAAAAAAAGCGGATTGATAGAAATATCAATCCGCTTTTTTAATTGCTCTGCGCTCGCTTGAGACTAGTGCTTGGTCGAACCTGGATTCGGTATAAAATTAATCACCACTTCTTCCGCTTCTGGCGAACTCGTATGGGGCTTATTCACTCGCGTTGGTATCTCGGTTGGCTGTGACTGTATTACCGTAGATTGCTCATCCGTGTAACCACAGGAAATGCACTCACGATATTGCTTTTCAGCGTCATCGTCGCGCCATGCTCGAATCTTATCCATCTCACTGCAACGAGGGCAAACCGCCCCTGCGATAAAACGTTTTACTGTCATAACCCTACCTTCAAAAAAGTAACGCCCTAATTCGACGTTATAAAAAAGCAGCGCCTTGTCTGATTTTCATCAGACGAGGCGCTGCTTCCTTGCAGTACAAAAACTTAAGCTGCGATGCCGCTGTGTCTCAACAAAGCATCGGTGCTTGGCTCACGACCACGGAACTCAGCAAATAATTCTGCTGCAGGACGAGAGCCGCCATTTGCCAATATGGTATCACGGAAGCGCGCGCCGGTATCTTTATTGAAGATGCCGTCTTCTTCGAATTTCGAGAAAGCATCTGCTGACAAGACTTCCGCCCATTTGTAACTGTAATAACCCGCCGCGTAACCACCAGCAAAAATATGCGAGAAGCTATTTTGGAAACGGTTAAATTCAGGAGGCGTAGTAACTGCGACTTTGCTGCGTACGTCGTTGATAACCGATTGAACTGAAATGTCTTTTTGATATTCCATGTGCAAACGGAAATCAAACAAAGAAAACTCCAGCTGGCGCATCATCTGCATACCCGATTGGAAGTTCTTCGCTGCCAGCATCTTGTCTAACAAGTCTTGTGGCAGCGGTTCGCCTGTTTCGTAATGACCCGCAATGTGAGCCAGAGCTTCTGGCTCGTAACACCAGTTTTCCATAAATTGACTTGGCAACTCGACGGCATCCCATGCCACACCATTGATGCCCGATACAGAAGACACATCCACTTGAGTCAACATGTGGTGCAAGCCATGACCAAATTCATGGAACAAGGTGGTGACTTCATCGTGAGTCAATAACGCTGGCTTAGCGCCAATTGGTGGGGTGAAGTTACACACAAGATAGGCAATCGGTAGCTGCAAGCGGTTATCGCTTAAACGACGACGTGTACGGCAAGAATCCATCCACGCACCACCGCGTTTTGCTTCACGCGCATATGGATCTAAATAGAAACGAGACACGTCTTCGCCATCCTTACTGATGGTGAATAACTGCAAGTCCTTGTTATAGCTATCAAATTCTTTTTCTTCGCGAATATCCACACCGAATAAAGTTTGTGCCACGTGAAACAATCCAGACAAAACCTTGTTCATTGGGAAGTAAGGACGCAGCTCTTCTTGAGAAATACTAAACTTATGCTGGCGTAGTTTTTCCGCGTAGTAAGTCATGTCCCAAGCGTTCAATTTCTCTATGCCATTTTCATCTTTCGCAAACGCTGTTAGCTGCGCAAGATCTTGTTCTGCTGAGCTTTTTGACTTTTTCGCTAAATCATCTAAGAAATCGATAACCTGCTGCCCGTTGTCAGCCATCTTAGTGGCAACCGACAATTCAGCGTAGTTATCAAAACCAAGAATATGAGCCATCTCATGACGCAGTGCCAAAATCTCGTCGATCAAAGGCGCGTTATTAAATTTGATGTCGCCACCTTGGTCTGACGCACGAGTCGCAAAGGCACGATACATTTCTTCGCGCAAAGCGGCGTTGTCAGCGTAACTCATTACAGGCATGTACGATGGGAAGTCTAAGGTGAACAACCAGCCGTCTTTTTCTTTCGCTTCGGCCATTTGTTTTGCTTGTGCTAGGGCCGATTCAGGTAGACCAGACAATTCACTTTCGTCGGTGATTAATTTGCTCCACGCTTGTGTCGCGTCCAACACGTTTTCACCAAACTGACTACCCAATTCAGACAAACGCTGGCTGATCTCGCCATAGCGTTTTTTCGCTTCACCCTCTAGGCCAACACCTGACAATTCGAAGTCACGGATAGTTTGGGTTAAGGCTTCAGTTTGTGCTTGATTCAGCTCTTTTGAAACCTCACTTTCAGCAAGGTTTTTGTACGCTTGATATAAGGCTTTGTTTTGCCCAAGATCCGTATAAAACTGCGTCAACTTTGGTAAGCATGCATTGTAAGCCGCGCGCAGCTCAGGCGTGTTTTTCACTGAGTTCAAATGGCTAATTGGCGACCAAAAATTGTTTAAATCGTCGTGCAGTTGATCCAGAGGTAAAACAAGGCTTTGCCATGTTGGATTGGTATTTTCACTCACACAGGCATCGATGGCTGCTTGGTTGTGCTTTAGTAGTTTTTCTAGGTCCGCTTCGATGTTCGCAACATCGACGTCGGTAAAATTCGGTAAGCTGGTCGCGTCCCATACAGACTGTGACATATCATGATATCCTTTTATATTAATTGAACGCTGTATTGCATTGATCAATACTATGCTTACTAAGATAGGTTGTCTTAACACTTTTTCAATGTATAAAAGCCTATTGTGTTAATAGTTCCTTCATTTAATAACACTTTCTATTAACAAGACCCCCTTTAAGAGAGGATTTATGGTGATGAAATCTTTCCGCGGTAAAACACCGCAATTAGGCGACCGTGTTTGGGTCGACGACAGTGCCGTCATTATTGGTGATGTCACTATTGGCGAAGACAGCTCGGTTTGGCCTTTGGTTGCAATCCGTGGCGACATGCACCGCATTCGTATTGGTGCTCGCACCAGCGTCCAAGACAATTCCTGCTTGCACATTACTCACGCCAGCGACTATAAGCCAGAAGGTCATCCTCTGACTATTGGTGACGATGTCACTGTGGGTCACATGGCGATGCTACACGGCTGTACCATTGGCAGCAGAGTGCTAGTTGGCATGGGCACCACCATTCTTGATGGCGCAGTAATTGAAGACGAAGTCATCATAGGCGCAGGCTCTTTGGTACCACCTGGCAAGCGTTTAGAAACGGGCTTTATGTACATGGGTTCTCCCGTGAAACAAATCCGCCCACTTAACGACAAAGAGATTGAATACTTTCAGTATGCCGGACTTAATTACGTCAAATTGAAAGATGAGTACTTAGCTGAAGCTGAAGCGAGCAAATAGATAAATCAACATCACGGTTGAGTGGTAATAAAATCCCAACTAACCTCGTCTAACAATCAGACAAACAACTCGAGGCTTAAATGACTAATGCGAACCTCTCTGTTGAGATGGATTCTTCAGCAGCTGTTAACATCTTTCAGGATGCTGTTTTTATTGAAGAGTTACGCACGCAGATGCTGAAGTTTGCCAAGCTTCAAGTACGAGACAATCAATTAGCCGAAGACGCAGTACAAGAAGCGATGATCTCTGCATATCAAAATATTGATCGTTTTGCGCGACAAGCAGCGTTTAAGACTTGGGTGTTTTCTATCTTAAAGAACAAAATAATCGACTTACTACGCAAGGAAAAACGCCATACGGCGGCCAGTCAGCTCGAAGATGGACCAAACCTAAGTGGTGAAGCGTTAATAGAGCATTTATTCGAAGAAAATGGTCACTGGCAAAAAGACGAGCGCCCAAAAAAATGGGATCAGCCAGAACATGGCGTTGAAAATGAACACTTCTGGCGTATTTTTGATGCGTGTTTGGATGCGTTACCAGCCAAATATGGTCGACTATTTATGATGCGCGAATTTCTCGAAATGGATACGCCTGAAATTTGCCATAACGAAGATGTGTCGATAAGCAGCCTAAATGTCACCTTGTATCGTGCTCGGCTGCGCTTAAGGGAATGTTTAGAAGATCACTGGTTTCAAAAGGAGAAGTCGTAAATGATAAAATGCAAACAAGCGACCCAAATGCTCTCGGAGAAACTGGATCGCCCTTTATCCGCCAAAGAAAAGATAAACTTGACCATGCACACTGCAATTTGCACTCCTTGTCGCCAGTTTGGCAAACAAATGGAGACTATTCGCGGATTATCAAAATCCTATACCAAAGCGAAAAAGCCAGATGAAAAATAATCTTCATCTGGCCTCAGAGAGACTCTTAGGCATTCAAGCTCGATAGTGTTTTCTTATAAAATGCAAAAGCATCCATTGCCCCTTTTACTGCCTGTGCTTCTTGTTCTTCCGTTAGCGACAAAGCATCTAACTGAGCAACAAACTTACGCCAATGCGGCGCTCGTCCTTCTGGATGGGCCGCTAAATGCCTAGCACCATGCTCCGCATCAAACTGCAGTTTCTGAGTTTCTTTATATAAAAATGCCGCACCAATATTGGAGCCCTCGCTGCAATAAAGCCAACCAATAGCTTGGTATAGATCGGTCGGCGTTGCTAACAAAGACGCATCGACATCTGCCTTTAAGCCCAAGTCGTTCAGGTCCGATTCAACCGCAGACAACCTAGGTAATTCAGCTAATCCAGGAAACAATGCCTGCAGGTCATCATGTTGATACAAGGGAGCAACAGACAAATGAAAAATATGCTGTAAACGCAAAAATTTTCTGTAATTTTCTTCGTTTGCAAATGGTTCTGACTGCATCACCAGTGAATCGACACTATCGTGATTAGTACGCGTAGAATATTTTAAACGCTTTGCAAATGTCAGTGTATCTTGGTCTTTTTCTATTGTTTGCATATCTGGCCTCATTTAAAAATCCATCTTATTTAATGATAAAAACTTACCTTCCAAATGACCACTTCATTTATATTAAGAAAAGCTAACATTCTTTTGTTAAATTTTTAACTTCTTCCGGCCTAGACCACATCCATATAAAACCAACAAACATCCCTGATATGGCAAAAAAAACAAGATACACATTAACATTGCTATAAAACAATAAACATGCACAAAACATCATACTCAATGATGATAGTATTTTATTATTTTTCGAAATAACCTTACCGTTCTTCCAATTATATAAAGTAGGCCCTGTAAATCTATTGTTATTTAAGAATCGATGAATCCTAGGGGAGCCCTTTGATGACGACCAAGCGCATAACAGTATGAATTCAGTTGCAGGAATACCAGGAACCAAAACTCCCACAAAGGCCATAATTAAGCTAAGGACAGCAATTATTTGATAAAATAATCTCTTGCCCTTTTTGTTAACTTCAGATAACACGTTCAACCTCATTCATATTCCACCCCTACCTCTTCCGATAATGGCTTATCTAGTATAATAGAATGATATAGCAATCGGTTAACTGCCACGCTTTCCATTAACTTATTACCAAGTAAACCACTATTTAAAACCAAACTATCGGTATATCGACATAGCTGAACCACAATCAAAGAGATGTTATCAACATCTTCATCTTCTTCAGGCATATCATCAAGGTAACGATTGCCCTCACTTTTTGAAGGGCAAGCAGCGTCCAGCTCCCCACGATAAATGGGTAACCAATCCATTGTGCGATCTAAATTTACTTTAGATACAACAAGGCTATAGCTACCTAATGACTTAACATCAACCACCTGCTCCACAAGATAATCAAAGCTTTTGATATTCCATTCCTGTTGATTGGATAAAATTGAAGACAAATTATGTGCTGTTTGCTCCATCACACCACGCATGCGATTGATATTATAAAGGTCTGCGCTCGCTAAAATAATGCCAATCATGACAGGAACGAAAAGTGCAAATTCCAACACTGCGTTCGCATTCTCGTCTCGAAAAAAGCGCGATATCATGACGAAGACTTCCCTACAAGATCACCAAGAACTTGTCGGTATTCATGTTGGAACGAATTACCCAAGCCAAAAAAACCAGGTAAAGGCGTTATAAAATTATCATTCAATAAAACACTAAAATTTAAAATAGGTAAGGATCTATAGCTACCAGATTCTATATCTACACTAGCGAAATCATTTAAATCAGAAAAACTTTGAAGATCTACTTTAATATTATTTTCATAAATCAACCCATAAGAATTCTCAACCACTTTATCACTAACCGTCTGCTTAATTCCTTCTTCACCAATTGAAATAAAGTCTTTATTATACCGAAACTCTTGCGTTGTTCTTTCCAAAGAAACTCCAACAACTGAAATAATTAATGCGATTCTTGCCAATTCAAAAAACATCATTGCAATAAAAAGTATGACAGGAAATATCAGAGCGACTTCAATAGAAACTACAGCTTTCTCTTTTCTAATAAAAAAACGAATACTATCTATCACAATCATTCATCCTTTAATGAAAATGGAGAATTGGTAAGTGCTAGTATTTCAGCTGAAATATCGGATCCATTTTTTATTCTGTATTTTGAAGTGACATAACTATCTAAAATGGCTTCAGTCTTGTTTCTAGAGATATTTTTCAACAGTAACTCTCTGGCCATATCTTCACGATCGATAAGAACATATGCCAAAGCCAAATTAAGTCGTGTAGACATATTTTGGCTACTTTGCTTTGTTTTTAACAAACTGATGGCTTTTTGAAATTCACCTGATGACAACCACGAAAGTGCTAAATTATTTAATACAATCTCGTTAGAGGGTGCGATATCTAAAGCGCCTTGCAAATTCTCTTGGGCTGTGGAGACATCACCATTCATACTGGCAATGACCCCCAACCCATTTAGTGCCATGACGCTTTGGGGACTCGCCTCCAACGCACACTGAAATTGCTCTTTGGCTTTATTTAACTGAGCTAATTCTAAATAGGCACGTCCTAATCCCACACAAATAGCTTGTTGCTGAGAATCAGAAACCTCTTTTCCTAACTCGCCTTGAGCGCGTTTGTACAGCGCGATTGCTTCGGATGCAGATAGAATAGAAGCTGACAAGCTAGCGTATTCCAATACAAAAGGCCCTTCCAGTTGACCTTTCTCATCCATTTTTTCATACACTTCATAGGCTGCTTGATAACGTCCGTTGTTACGCAACAGATGCGCAAGCTTCAACGCCTCTTCCGCCGTATCCGTTTCTACTGTCTTACTTTCACTGATCTGACTACTGCTTTTGGTAACCTGGGTAGAACACCCTCCTAAAAGCACAACGAAACACACAAGCAGCAAATAAAAGCCTCTCGTTGAACCGATCATTCCTTTTACTATATTCATCAATCAACTACCCAACATACGAATTATACGGATCATGGCAGGCGTCCCCATCATGGCAATCACTGGCGGCAAAATAAAGACCATCAAAGGAACGCTCAACTGAGCGGGTAACTTCCCTGCTTTTTCTTCTAAATCAAGCACTAATCGCTTACGGCTTTCTTCTGAAATAGTGCGTAATGCTTGTGACAAAGGTGTGCCGTAACGCTCAGCTTGAATCAAGGTCGATACCATTGCCTCTACGTTTTCGACACCACAACGTTCAGACAAATTTAACAGCGCTTTTGTACGATCACTTAATATCTGTAATTCAGCATGGGTATAACCCAATTCTTCGGCGATCTCAGGTGCAGAAAACGCCAACTCTTTTGAAACCGTTTTAAAGATCCGCCCTAATGGCAATCCCGCTTCCGCACAGATAACCATTAGATCTAATGCATCAGGCAAGCTGCTAGACAAGCGCCCTCCTCGGCTAGCGGCTCGCATCTTTAGCCAAACCTCAGCCGCAAAGGAACTGAAAAATAAAAGCATTAGACTACCAGCCAAACCATTAAGGCTTAGGCGATTGCCACTCTCCAAAACGCCAAATAAAAACAACAATATGCAGATAATGCCTAACGAAAACTTGCAAAAAGTGAACACGCCAAGCGCGTTTTGGCGGCGAAAGCCAGCCATTAACAACAATTTTCTTGTGGCAAATTTGTCGCTCTCTGTACCAGCTAACTCTTGTCCAATGCGATCTAAAGGCTGCAGCCATTTTTGCAGTTTACGCCTCTCATCATTTTGCGATAGCAAGGCAGCTTCAACCAGTTGGCTTTCTTTATCCGCTGCTATTCCGCTAGTTTGTAAACGATCTGTTAGTGTTTTGGGTTTCGCTCGAAAATAGAGCCCAAACAACACCAAGCCAGTAGTGCATAAAAGCAGCCCTACAAATACGAGAAACATCATGTCATTTGTCATCGAATCACTCGTTTAATCATAAAATGGGTAATACTCAATCCTAATAAAACGCTCCCAAAGGCGTAAAACAGCACATTATTTCCTGTCGAATCATTCAATAGAAACTGGAAGTCTTTAGGAGAATTCAAATACATATAGGCCAAAGAAAGCGGCGCTAGCGAAGCAACAATCACAGCTGAAGCGCGCACTTCTGATGTTTTGGCTCGAATTTTAAGGGCCAACTCTTGGCGCTCTCTCAAAGTATGAGCTAAGCGTTCTAACGTATCGCTTAAACGACCGCCCGCTTCTTGGTTAATAATCAGAATAACCACAAAAAAACGATATTCATTCAATGGCACTCGTTTAGCGGAATCTTGCATCGCCTGACGTAAGGGCACTCCCAAGCGAAGCCATTTATCCACCAATGAAAACTCTTTTGCCAAGGGGCCTGGAAGGTTCTCTGCCACCAAATTAAAAGCATTGCTCACAGGTACGCCCGCTCTGGCAATTCGCACAATAGAATCGATGGCTTGGGGAAGGTTCTGCTTAAACTCTTTCAAGTGCTTCGCCATGGCATTGCGATATAACACCAACACAGCACAGAGAAAGAATACGACGGAGAGAACCAAGCTCAATAGAAAAGGAGATAAACTGTCTTTAGCGAGTGTAAATCCCAATAAAAAGCACGGCGCTGCAAGCATCATCGCTCGCGTGCGGCATTTTTCCTGCCAACCAAGCAAAGACATGTCTATCCAAAAACGTTCCAACCAAGCTCCAATAATGGGTGTTTTAGACCACACAAACACATCCACTTGACGGCTAACGTTGTCAAACTCCTGACTCTCGGACGAAGAACTCTCAGCCAAGACGCTCTGCTTTAATGACTGAAGATACTGTTTAGACAACTGTTCTTGTTTACGTTTTCCATTAATGCTGCGCAAAAATAAAAAAAAGCAACCAATCGACAAAAACACCAATAAAGACAGCAAATTGACCACATCAGACATTTATACAGCCTCATCAAAATAATGTGAGTGAGTTGTATAAAAGCTAGGTCGCTGTCCTGATGAGACAAATCGTCCAGATACTCGTCCTTGTCCGTCAATAGAATCCGTTTCGAACGCAAACAACTCCTGGGTTTGAATCACGTCATCTTCCATACCACAAACTTCTGTAATAGAGACAATACGACGAGAACCATCACGCATACGTTCAACTTGAACAATCAAATCCACAGCACTGGCAATCTGTCGACGAATGGCTTCCAATGGCAACTGCATGCTGGCCATCATCACCATATTTTCCAATCGCATAATCGCATCACGAGGGGTATTCGAG
The DNA here is from genome assembly GCF_019426345.1 of Marinomonas lutimaris. Taxonomy (GTDB): domain Bacteria; phylum Pseudomonadota; class Gammaproteobacteria; order Pseudomonadales; family Marinomonadaceae; genus Marinomonas; species Marinomonas lutimaris. Next base: position 468,841 of record NZ_JAHLLW010000001.1, on the reverse strand, counting down.
TGAACGGTACACAAGGAGCCATCATGGCCAGTATTCATCGCTTGCAACATATCGAAACTTTCGCCGCCACGCACCTCACCTAAAATGATGCGGTCAGGACGCATCCTCAAGGCGTTACGAACCAAGTCTCGTTGATCAACTTTCCCTGTACCCTCGGCACTGACAGGACGCGTTTCTAGGCGTACCACATGCACTTGCTGCAACTGCAGCTCTGCGGCATCTTCTATGGTAATAATTCGATCTTCGTTACTGATCTTTTGTGATAACGCATTCAACAGGGTCGTCTTACCTGCACCGGTACCACCAGACACAATAATGTTTAACTTGCCCTGCATAGCACGACGCAGCACGTCGACCATGTCATTCGATAACGCACCACGCTGCTCAAGAATTTCTAATGACATATTGCGACGCATAAACTTACGAATCGAAATACTGGTACCGTCAATCGCCAAAGGGTAAGTAATAATATTGACTCGACTGCCGTCGGCGAGACGCGCATCGACCATTGGCTGAGTTTCATCGATGCGACGCCCAACTGCAGCAGCAATACGCTGCGCAATATTGAGCACATGCTCCTCATCGATAAATCGAATATTTGATAACTCAAGCTTGCCGTAACGCTCCACAAACACTTGCCCTGCGCCATTGACCAGAATATCGTTCACCGAGTCATCGGCAAGCAAGGGTTCGATAGGGCCGATCCCCACCATTTCATGGAACATTTCTCGGCAAATAGCTTGTTCATCATCTTGCGATAGCTGTAAGCGATTCGTGTCACAGATACTGCGAATCATCATTTCAATTTGATGATTTAGGCTGTCATGACTCAAGGTGGATGCTTTAACTGGGTCTATTTGCTCATAAAGCTGTTCCCGAATGAGTCGCTTATTCTTCAAACTAAGCGTGTCACTATTGCTTTGCGATGATGCCTGGCGAGCAAGCTTTTTTGTGTTGCTCTCTTCTTGTGCCGAAACCTCTGTCGCTGAAACACGCTGCGCAGCGGTTTTGGTTCTAGGGACATGATTAATAATCATAAACGCCCGCCTTTCAGCATCATCTCTGGAGACTTATTCGTCTTAAATAAGCGACGCAAAACCGTAGTGATAGCTGACGTTTTCTTGATGCTTTGCTGAGGCACCTTACCACACGCTAGATCTGCTAAGTTTAGCAACCCCAACGCAAAATCAGGGAAAGCCTCCAGCGAGAGCTTTCCTTGCAATAAACTACTGCCCAACCCAGAACCCGCATAAGGCAAAACCATATCGATCTTGCGACCAATAAATTCCTCAAACTCTTTTTGAGAAATGACTTCCTTATCCATATGCCTTGAGCTATTACGCACCAGAAGAATACGCTGCCCTGATGATTCATCCCCAATCTCATTTAATAAACGTAACGTATTACGGGCATCAGTTACCGTAAAATCGGTCACAATGATGCGTGTTTGAGCGTGAGCCAAAACATCCATAGAGCCAAACGGCTTGGCACTTGGCAAATCCCATATAACTTGATTAAACATGCGACATAAACTGCTACCCAGAACCAACGCAGGATAAGAATCCGTTAACTCTTCAGCATGAAAATCCGGAACCTGAGCGACTAAACTAAGGCGTGTATCCACTTTCCCTATCGATCTACCAAGCAATCTTGCATCGATATTCTCAGCACTTAACGCACTGCCTAGCCCCGCATCACCGTTATAACCTAGCATTAGCCCTAATGAGCCGTTTTTGCGGTCAAAATCCACTAATGCCGTCATCATATGGCGCTTTGTCGATAACGATTGGGCAAGCCCAAGAGAGACAAGGGAGGCACCAACTCCACCCGATGTTCCCGTTACCGCAATGGTTCTTCCCGTGGTCGCATCATCAACCTTGCCTTTTTCAGCGCGCTGTATCACAGCTGAAATCATATCCAAAGGAATGGGTTTCAAGAGATAATCGAATACGCCGTTAGATAACAGCGCTCGGTACAAATCAATACTTTGCTCAGAGCCAAATGCCACAATTTTGCATGTCGGACCACACAACTCAAGCAACGCAGAAATCGACACTAAAGGGGCCACTTCATTATCAATATCAACAAATAATAATGATGGAATAGCATGCTCTTTAACCCATGATTCAGCGGTTTCAACACCTCCGAGAAACACCCTATCGGACGAGTATCCCAAACGGGACAGGCTGTCGCCAAACTGTTTAACTTGCGCACTATCGGCAGCAAAAATTGCCAAAAATTGCGATTCATTATTTTGCTTTTGATTACTATCGCTCATCGGATCTTCCTGCCTTAATCTTCATTAAAGTCGATATCTAACAGAGGTGTAATGTCTGCTTCGTGGTAACGCTTCACTGCACCGACAGCATTAATTCCATCAGCAGAATCTAATGTTCTGGCGCGTATCAGGTCTCTTGGATTTACTACCATTCGGGCAATATTAGAGCGATTTGCACAGCCTAATGTCCCCACCGCGTCGAATGGTTTAACGCTCCATGTGGTGCTGTCTTCAATAACACAATCTGGCGTCACAACGATAATGGCCTCTGATACCACATTCAGATCCCACGCAGTCTCAGCTTCTTGATAGACCAACGGCTGGATAAATAAACTCTCTCCCTGAACCCCCAATTCCAACAAAGACTGCCCCAAACGCTGAGCAAACTGCTCCCCTTGCTCACTTAATGGTTGAATTCGAATCGTTTGATTAGACAAACGCCCTTGGTTTTTCAAAAGACTATTTAATCCAGACAGAGACGATGGCGTTAAACTGCCGCTCGGCTGAACTTTTAATGAGATAGACGAGGCTGTCGGCTTTACCGAAAAGGATTCATTCTGACGCATACTCGAGTCAGGGCCATTTCTTAACTGATGAACAGTGCGATCACAGCCACTCAACAACACCAGAATCGCAATTGTAAAAGTGATAACACGCATAACTAAACCACCTAATAATTAATACAGATAACCGGCTGATGCCAAGGGAGGTAAATGAGCATCAATGGTACTAATGCCTTTCGCAGGGGTTTGTAGATCACCCGAAGAAGTCGGCGCTACAACATAAGCCGTGGCAATAATAACCAGCTCGGTTTCTTCTTTTTGATTGGTTTCAGATTCAAATAAGCGACCAAGGCCTGGAATGCTGCGTAAACCTGGCACCCCAGTCACCGTTTGACTCACACTGCTGCGCAACATACCTGCTAATGCAAAGCTTTGACCGCTGGCCAATTCGACTGTCGTGTCAGCTCGACGCACCTTAAAGGCTGGAACCGTTAGTCCTTGTAACTCTACTGCACCTTCTTCAGTTAAATCACTGACCTCAGGAGCAATATGCAAACTAATACGATTAGGTGATAACAGAGTCGGAGTCATGCGCATGATGACGCCATACTGCTTATATTCGATCGTAACGTTATTGTTTGTAATGATTACAATCGGCACTTCCCCACCAACGGCAAAGCCTGCTGTTTCACCTGACATAGCAGTTAGATTAGGTTCGGCTAAAATACTCGCAAGTCCATCATTTGATAGTGCAGATAAAACTCCACCGAGGTTTCCCGATGCACCACCAAAAACAGCGTTTGTCACACCACTCCCAGTGAAGGCTCCTGTTGTAGCATCAAACAAACTCGCACTATTACGAGCAAAATATTTCCCATTATCAAACAAAGCATCCCAACTAAATCCTAAGCTACTGCTCAAATTTCTGGAAACCTCAACAATACGAACACTGATATTAATCTGAGAAGACAGCTCTACTTTTAACTGATTCACTATACGTAACGTCTGGCTGCCAGCACCAGCATTGCCAGTCGCATCACCACCGACAAAAGCCTCAATACTATCGATCACTTTTTTGGCTTGTTGCGGGGTTTGGACTGAGCCACGGACAATAAGTCCATTCTCCGTCGCAGGCCCAACCTGCACATTAGACCCAGGAACTTCTTGAGCAACTTGTTTCGTTAAACTATCTAAATCATATCCAGCATTAAGTGTTAATGCCAAGATGACCTGATTCTCATCGTCTAACGCATACAAAGAGGTTGAACCCGATTTTTTGGCGAACACAAAAACATTGTCGGGTGATGGCATTTGAAAACTAGCAATATCAGGATTGGCAATCAGCACCTTCGCAGCATTTTGCGGCAAGGTTAAAAGCTTCCCCTGATTCACAACTAAATTGACATTACCGCTGACTTCAACCTGTTGATAAGCGGAAGTCCCTATAACAGACTGACTCTCGGACGTATTATTCATGGGCTCAAGGTAAGCGGCTCGGCTTACTCCAGACAGCAGAAACACCCCAAAAAGCAAAGGGACAACGAGTAAATTACATTTAAAGGACATCAAACAACTTCCACAATAAATAAACTGAAAGGAACGGCGCAATACTCTTAATTAGCAAATTCTGACACTTCTTTTGACTCACCTCGGAACATCACAACAGAAGATTTTTCGGCGTTTTTTCGAGGTTTAAAGCTATCGTATATATCGGTTACTTGGCCAAGAGTGGTGACCTCATCACGCGCTGCTATTCGATTTTCATCCGAAGAGCCAACAAGCATTTCGTTTCTCACGCTTCTCAAAGCAAGCTGTAAAACCCCTATTTCACGGGCTACCGTTAATCGCTCAACATCTTTCGGGAAGACTTCCAACGTCACCGTTTCATAGAACTTACGCTTTTTTGCTCCGCTTTTTTCTTCCGTAGGCTTTTCTTTCGCCATCTCTTCAACAGCATCGTTCAGCGCTAATACTCGAACATTTCTAAGTAGGGTTTGTGAAGCCAGTTTAGGTAACTCAATTGATGCCATTGGATCTGCTTCACCACCGTTTTCTTGGTCCCGTTTTAGCCCCAAAACCACATCGACGCGATCCCCTGCTGACACCAACCCAGCATTGCTTGTCACCGCATCAGCAGGAATAGCAACCGCCCTCATTCCAGGTTCAAGAACAGAAGCGATAAATCCCGCATCACCAGGGAGAACAACCACACGGCTACCTAATACATCCCCTTTAGCCACAGGTTCTCTGACCGTTGCCCCAAAGACAGCATCAACTTGATCAACACCTTTCAAAAAGTAGCTATGTGACTCGTACTGTTTATCTACAGCCAACCATTGCACTGCTGAGTTATCAATAAAATCACCAGGCACAAGATCTTTTGAGGCAGCAAGAACTGGCGTAAATACAGGCTTAGGAGCAGGGGCCGCCTTAACAACAGGGGCTGGCGGCGGAGGTGTCGATGCCAACACCCTAACTAAAAGCGCGCCACCTATCGCAAAAACCAACGCACCAGATATAAAAAAAACAGACGAAACTTTCATAACTTCCAAACCATAGAATTAGTGAGAAAATGGGCTTATTAATAAATAAAATGCCCCACCAGAAATAGCCAACCCGTAAGGCAGCCCTTTAACACCTTCACGTGAAAACACCAAAGGCGCTGGAATTTTCAACCGAGGAAATCGGCTCGAAATTTGCACAATCACTTTGGCTCCAGCAATTTCCAATAAAGACAAAACGGGCATAAGAAGCGCAAGCATTCCTCCCACTAAAGCGGTAACAACAAGAAAGACCAACTGATTGTCGTAACCAACCCATAGACATAAAACAGACATCAACTTGACATCTCCTGCTCCCATTTGCCCAATCAAGAAAAGTCCAAAACCAACAACCAGCACACCAACAGCACCAGCAATGGAATAACCTAAATAACTCAGCAAATCCTCTGAAGGTACATTCGAGTAGGGACCAACAGACCAGAAAGATGAAATGGCGATCCCACACCACCCCAATAGCAAGCCAACGATCAAAACATTATGAATACGGCGATAGAAAAGGTCCGTGAGAATCACCCAAGCAGAGGTAAACACCAGAACAGAAGAAACAAAAATGTCTGTCATAGGGATCACACTACTTATTCAGACCCAGGATTACTGGTATTGGTTATTTGATCCGCAATGGAAGAAAAACGTTCTTTCAAAGCAGTAACAAATACCCCATCAGACCCGAAAATCACCCCAATTGCCGCCGCCATCGCCGCCGCCAAAATGCCATATTCAATGGCTGTCACGCCTCGCTCATCAGACAAAAAACGTCGTACGCTCGCTTTCATAATTCTTCCTTTTCCAAACTAAAAATAATCTTATGTGTGACTCAACTCGACATATATTAAGATTGATTCTCATTAACAACTCAAGAAGCGAAGCATTAAGAATGCTTAATGAAAGTAAGCTGGCTCTTTGCTACTCAGTTGCTAGGATGAGCAGACCTGACAAGAAAAAGACAAAAGAAATTGAAGCCCTAGACTTTTAAAAAAGCCAAAAATTAAAAATAACTTATAAAAAACAATTATTTATAAAGACAACAAGAACTTAATATTTAAGGTTTGTAAGAAAATGTAAAAAAACAGCAAGTACGCTATTGATAATCATTATCAATATGAACTAGTATACCGACACACCTCTCGGCCATTCATTACTATTTTTTTATTCTATAGAGATAAGAAGCTATGCGTATTCTCGTTGTTGAAGATGATGCCTCCGTTAGCCATTGGATTAGCAGCAAGCTGCATGTCTCAGGTCATACATGCAAGCTAGTCGATAATGGCGAAGACGCACTAAAACTGATTAAAGAAGAAGTCTTTGATGTCATTTTACTAGACCGTATTTTACCGAAATTAGATGGTATACAACTGCTGGGCTTATTAGAAAATACACCGCATCCACCCATACTTATTTTATCGGCCAATGATCAAATTTCGGACCGAATAGAAGGACTTAGGGCGGGTGCTGATGACTATCTTGGAAAACCTTTTGACTTCACAGAGCTACTGTTGCGCTTGGAAAGGCTGTACTGCCGCACCAAGAAAATCGCTTCAAGTAACTTAATTAAGATCAAAGACATGATGATCAACCTTGAACTACATGAAGTAACCCGTTCAGGACAACGTATAGACTTAACGAACAAAGAATTCAAGTTGCTTTATGTGCTGGCAGAACACCCAGGCCAAACAGTGACTCGTAGCATGCTGTTAGAAAAAGCATGGGGTTATCATTTCGATCCTCAAACCAATGTGCTTGATGTCCACCTTTCAAAATTAAGGCATAAGCTAGATGGCGGATCTAAAAACCCTATTATTCGAACCATTCGCTCGGTTGGTTATGCACTAGGATAATTCTGTGTTTATTAAGCCTTTACTTCATAGCAGCAGCTTCAGACAAGCTGCAACGATCGCCTTTATTTGTTTACTCATATCTTCCGCCTCAGTTTTTATTTGTGACTTTGTTTTAGATAACATAATGAAAAGCCATGTTCGAGGAATGATCTTTGAAAACATTGAAAACCAAACATTAAAAACGGCGTTCAGCAGTAGTAATGAATTGGCAGAAAAACTAAAAAACGAAAATAAAAAGGAGGTCAGAAAAGATCACTTCACCTTCATTTTCGACGAAAATGGTCGCATTTTATCCGACAATAGCCAATACATATCCAATCAACATATCGCCACCTTACAACAAAACAATATCAACCCACCTAGCATTATCTCACTCGAAAATAACGACATGGAGCTACTGGGACTATTAGTACCGTTAGCCGATGGTGGCATGTATTTTAACGCTTACAATATTCAACCCATGATCCAACAGACCAGAATTATTCCTCTCATGACAGGCGCTGGATTATTGGCAATACAATTGATGATTCTATTGATCAGCTTACCTTTTAGCTTGCATAACCTTTATCGGGTGAACCACATAATAGAAGCCTTAGAGCACTACGCTAAAGGCAAACACAGCGTTAGGGTCGATTATAAAAACAATGGCGACGAGTTCGGGCAGCTAGGCCAAGAAATCAACCTTGTACTGGGTCGCACCCAACGGCTCATGGGAGAAGTGAGAGACATTACCAGTCACGTGGCCCATGAGCTAAGAACCCCTCTAACACGGTTACAACACAAACTAATCAATATATCGGAACGAGTGGAAGGAGAAGAGCTTAAAGAACTAGAACAAGCAATCAAAGAAACCGAGCAAATCCAAGTGCTCTTCCGCTCTATCATGCGCCTTTCTGAAGTAGAAACAGGACAAGTAAGCCACCAAAAAAACAAAATCAATGCTTATGAAATACTACACGAAGTCTATGAATACTATCAGCCATTAGCAGAAAACTATGATATTCAGCTTGCTATAGAAGCCTCTAAAAAACACTTCTTCTACGCTGATAAAATTCTTATTTTTCAAGCAATTGCTAACCTTTTAGACAATGCCATCAAATACGCACCAGAAAGCAAAGTGATCACCTTGAGTATCGATTCTTCATTGGGGAACACCTTTATAAAGGTGACAGACCAAGGCAAAGGCATTCCAGATGAAAGTCTAGAATTTGTCACTCAACGCTTCAAACGTCTCTCATCCAAAAATGATGTCTTTGGACACGGTTTAGGGCTCACATTAATCCGTGCCATTGCGTCCTTACATAATGGTGAATTAATTCTCAGCAACGCACAGCCTGGGTTATGCGCTTGCCTGAAACTCAATTCAAATGAAATTAACTAGAACGATGATTCTCTAACGAACACAGACACAACTCTAGTCCATAGTCTGCTAGCAATGCTCTGCGAAGTCGCTTCCATCACCACCTTTCCTCTTATAACAAAACCGGCTTGTTCAATAGACTTATCTTCCAAGCTCATAAAAATACGATACAAAACATTTTCAGAGCGAGGCACACCATTACTCCCTTTGCCTTTTAATGATGCGATTGGGCCGCCATAAACCGACGCCAGTTCAGGAGCGGACGACAAATAACTTAGCCCAGTATCTTCAATTGACATAAGACGTGCTGGCAATACGCTATAAGAGATATTCTCGGGAATAAAATGCGCGTCGTTACCTTGCTGAATACGACCAACATCCACCTCGTCAACAAACGCCTCCAACCAATTTCCTTGCGCACCAATCAATGTCCCTAACCAAGCACCAGATGATAGCCAGCTGCCCTCCTGAAATTGATCTGAGACCTCTGCCATCACACCATCAAAAGGCGCACGAATAGACAATGATTCAATTTGCTGAGAAAGCGTTGCTAAGCGCTTAGACGAGGCGAACAGCTCTTCGCGGATCATTTGCAAGTTTGCCGATGCATGGCGATCAAATTGGTTTACTGCAATCTGTTTTTTCAATGTTGCTACACGTATTTCGAGATCGTCTTGCTCTTTCTCTAATTCTGGAGAAGAAAATAAATACAGTACTTGCCCTTGTTTAACGTTTTCCCCTGCGGACACAAAAACCGTCTGCAAACGCGCACCTTCTGGAACATAAATTCGAGACTCTTGCTTAGCCCTTAAAACACCATAAGCGATTACCTCACCTCGCCATGGGATAAATAACAGCCCAACAATAAGTATCAATAATCCCGCACTTAACAATGTATGTTTATTCCAAGACAAACGGGATCGTCTTAAATACCACTCTTTCACTTCGCGCATAATAGGTGACACAACAAACACCGCCATTTCCACGATAAACAAAAAAATCCCCAATAACTTAAAAGCAAAGTGATACACCATCAATGCGATACCAATAAATAAGAATAACCGATACACCCAAGTCACAAAGGAGTACAAAAGCAACATGCGCTGCATGGCTGACGAAAACACTTCTGGTGCCGCATCCTTGAAACCAAACAACCACTCCCTTAATTGCCAACGAGTAAAGGCAAAAGCGCGCTGCTGTAAATTCGCAATCCCCAATAAATCCGACAATAAAAAATAGCCATCAAAGCGCATAAAAGGACTTAAATTCACCAATAAAGACAATAGCCAAGTACTGGTTCCCAACATAAAAGCTAAGCTGCGCCATACGCCATCAGGCAAAAAACTCCATAACAAAATCGCCCACGCCGCCACAACCATTTCCACCATAACCCCGGCTGCACCAATCAGCATGCGCTGACGACGATTTTTAAGTCGCCAAGAGCTTGTAGTATCCGTGTATAAAACCGGCCAAAGAACCAATAAGGCCACGCCCATGGTCGCTACTCGGCCACCAAAGTATTTGCAAGTGTAAGCATGCCCCAGTTCATGCAGCGTCTTGGTTAAAGACAATGCCAGCGCCATCATTACAGCGCCTTCAAAAGAAAAGAAATGCAAAAAAGTATGAGTAAAAGTTCCCCATTGGCGACTCACGAGAAAGCCTCCAGCCAACAGAGCTAACAAACTCAAAAACCAAAAAATGGGACTGACAAAAAAACGCGCAATAGGCAAGGTCTTTTCAAGAAACGCATCCGGTCGGCACAGTGGCACACGGAAAAACAAATAATGTTTCAAAAGCCAACGCAGAGGGCTCAGTTGACGCTGCTTTTTGGCATCAGCCAACTGCTGAACGGCATCATTGGAATGGTTTTTTAAAAGATGATGACGACTTAAAAAGGCATAAAATGTTTTAACATCCTGAAGATCAATATCCAACGTTAAATGACGTCGAATATCCTCTACAATCGCAGCAGACGAAGCTAAAGACCAACGCGCCAGCATCTCCATCTCGGGCCAACCTAAGCGATAAAATTGACCGCTCAAAGGATCTTCTAACGTCCAAGTTGGGGCACCATCTCGATCTGTTGGTCCTTCAAAAAGACGCAACTCGTTTCTTAACTCCCCTAACGACTCTTCTTTCACACTCTCGTGCCCTGATACTGCTGCCACATCTACCACGCTAACCATATACGCAATTCAGAAAGAGGTTTTCTAAATAAGTAATAAAACAGGGTGGTGTATTCACCGTATAACTTGGCGACGCCCTTTTTACCAAGACGCAAAGAATGACCTGAATCCGTAAAACGTCCCTTTAGCTGCAAAGCATATTGTCCATCTTCTGTGGGACTGGCTTTATAGGCAATTTTAACCAGTTCCGCCGCAACAGGGTTGGCTGGGTCACTGTTTAAAAACAGCTTCAACGACGAACCGATTTCCAGCTCGATCGCATCTTGCAAAGGCAAACGAATCTGTAATTCTGTCTTATTCGGATCAGCAATGGTCATAATAGGATCACCTAACGCCAATGGTTTCCCTAACCAATCCCCTTGATTATCAAAAATCACCACGCCATCGTAAGGCGCAACAATCTCGGTTCTCGTTAATTGCTGCTGGAGGTACGTCATATCTAATTGTGCCTGCGCTTGCTTGCCTTCTAATACCGCCAAAGCGGCCTTGCGTTGTTCATCAATAAAAGACTGCTGCTGCGCCATGCGCAATTCAGCTCGACTAATGGCATAGGTTTGGCGCGCTGTTTCAAGCTGTTGCTGCAACTCTTTTGCATCTAAACGGGCAACCACTTGACCAGCTACTACGGTGTCGTTTGGCCTAACCGTCAACTCCCTGACAATCCCTTTAATCGGCGCACGTAAAATATTTGGTTGCTGAGGTACAATTTCAGCAGGGGCTATGACAGATTGTTGAATAGGAATACATAGCAAGCCTGCAAGCAGAGAACCGCCCACCGCCCACCAACGCCATGATTTATTCTTGAAAAAATGGCGGCGCTGTCGAATAAATGACTGCCAAGCATGACCATAAGCGCTTAATAGAAAAGATAATAATTTTTTCTCACGCAAATTTAGTTCTTGTTCTTTCGACAGTAATAAACTAGCAATCAAATCGCCATTAGCATTTTGTATGGGCAACCAAATAAGGCGCGCAGAAAAGTAATCGGCAAAACGAGCCGCATCATCAAATGCCAGTTGAGTGGGATCAATAGAATGAATTCGCTGCGCTTTATCTGTTTGAGAAATGCCTTTCAATACGCCATTTGCCCAAGTACAAAAAGGCGCATTCGCGTCAATATCGACCAATCCAGATGCCCCAACTAACTTTCCACTCTGGGCATCCCACAATAAACTTTGTTCGTAGGTGAGCAGAAGTCGAGTCTCATTAAGACAAATGAATTGCAGCTCATCTAAGCTTTGTGTAGAACGAGCCTTTGCTTCTAATTGCAGCAAATTTAACAAGGCATGCTCTGTGGTCACTTCCGTCGCCAAGGGAGCAGAACGAAGAGTCGTCATGGCGCAGTATTTCCCCCGAGTGCTTTAGAGTAAGAAAACAACGCGCTTCCACTCATCCCCGGTAACAATAGTGCTTTGCTTTTCGAGGAAATTTGTCCAAACACAGAGAAAGACTGGCTCAAAGGATCAATCACCGATCCTAAGCGAGTCACGCGGGCTTCATACTCTTGATTGGTTTCATCCAGCTGAACAGTAAAAGTATCCCCGATATTCACTCGACTAATCCAACGAGAAGGCACAATCAACTCCACTTCATAAGCACTGGTATTATAAATTTCTAGGAGCGGCTCCCCTTCAGAAACAAACTCGCCTTGCTCAACCAAACGTTTCGACACTCGGCCAGAGAAAGGCGCGGCAATCGCACAGCGTTTTACCATCACCTCACCGATCTTGCGCTCGGCTTCAGCCATAATAAAATCTGATTCGGCTTGACTGACATCCAACACACTAATGGACTGTAAATTATCCAAACGCTGCGCTATGGCATGCTTTTTTTGCGCCGTTGTTTCCGCTGCAATCGCATAATCCAACTTAGCTTTGTAAATGCCACAATCAAAGGCGACCAATTGCTGGCCTTTCTTGAAACTCTGTCCTTCTTTCCATACCAAAGTTTCAATACGCCCCGACAACTGACTCGACAACACCATCTTATCCTGTGCTTTTAATTGCACCCGAATCGCGTGATTATCCGCCATGGCGCTTTCTGTATACACTTCACTTGCAAAGGCGCAAGGCAATGCAAGTACACAGCCCAATCCCAATAAACAAGCAAACTTCTTAGCACGGCACCGTGCCACCAAGGTCATAATCATTGCGAGTAATCAGTATAATCAGTAACAGACACTTCTTGTAATGATCCTCGATTTTCTAATACAACACGCTGCATAGAATCACTTTGGCTTGAATGAGCTTTCTTATACTCCTCTACCATGCTGGGATATTGCTCCACCAACACATCCTTAGAAAACAATGTTGCCTGTGTGATTTTTCCTTGTTTTAACAAGTTATCTTGCTGAGCAATAGAACCGGACAATGCCGCAACACTGGTTCCTGCAATTTCTTTTGGCAATGGGTCTAAGCCCGCCGCTTGATAGATGGCACCATAAGAACTTTGCATCGCCGAGAAGCTGCGGTCACGGCTACGGGTCGCCAAGACACTTTCTGTAGCGATGCGCACACGCTCCACTAAAGATTGAGTGTTATTCTGATAAGCGCCTGTACTTTGCGTTAAAATCGCATTCTGAATACGTGATAATTCTAAAGCTCGCTGGTACTGGTTATTAGCTTGTTTATATTGCTGCCAAGCAATGTTTACCTGAGTTAGCACAGCCATTCTTAACGCTTGTCTGCGAAGGTCAGCAACGGACTGTTTCACTTCTCCTACTCGTTTAATATCAGAGTATGAAAACGCACCGAGCAAGTTCCAACTCACTTGAACTCCAGCATCAGCCCAATCCTTGTTCACAGAGTAACTATTGCTGTTGTAATGCGCACCAACAAATAATGACGCACCAGGTAACAGACGTGTTAACGCAGAACGAGTTTCTAATGCGACGTTACGAGCCTGATAGGCTTCTTCGTTAATCTCTGGTCGATTAACCATCGCCAAGGCTTCCAAATCTTCCAAGCTGTAACGTATATCCATCGGCGAAACGTCTTGCTCAGCTAGCTCATAACGCGTTGCAGGCGGTAAATTCATTAAGCTCGCCAAACGCGACTTCGACGTAGCCAAATCACCTTCTAGAGTCTCTAAGCGACTAATCATTTCCAATAAGCTTTTCTGGTATTGAAGGGATTCCAATGGCGAAATTAAACGCTCTGCGCCCGTTTTTTTAGACGTCTCCAAAGCCGCATAAGCGTCTTTCAAGGTTCTTTTAACCACAGGCTGCAGCTGCTGCGCCGTCACGGCATCCCAATAAGCACCGCGCACATTCTGAATAATGTCAGCGACCACGCTACGACGGCGCTCTTCTGCAGCTAACACATTATTCGCTTGTGCTTTAGATCCAAAATAGCCGATACCAAAGTCCAAGATATTCCATGACACACTTAAATCTGCCGAGTTTGTCGTCTTATCTTGGCTCGTAGAAGACACCAAAGACTCTTGCCCTGTGGCAATGGACTTACTCGATGACGCCGCTTCGTTATTGCGTGTTTTCCAGCCTGCACTGGCTGCCACTTGGGGCAACATGTCAAAGCTTTTTAGCCCTAAGATATTGTCTTCGGCAAGCTTTTCCATCAATGCTAAGCGCTCTTGCAGGTTATATTTCACTGCTCTCGCCATCGCTTCTTCTAGTGTAATTGGCTTTACCACGGGTTCTTGATTTTTAAACATGGCCGCGCGATCAGATTCCACCAGCGCCAGTTTTTGATCAAATGTCATAGGTGTTGGCGTAACAGAGCACGCCGTTAAAGCCAGCATTAAAGCACCACTCAATGCAGTTCTCTGAAAACCTTTTGTTGTTAGTACCGTATTTTTTATATTCACATCAAAACCTTACTATCGAAAATGTTGATTCCGTTCATATCCATAAAGAGTCAATTAACAGACAATTCTGCAAGCAACGCCTGGCTGTCGTCCGACAAGCTCATTAATCCCGCATTTTTTACTTGCTGAGCAAAAGGTACTGCTGAGGCTTGTTGAGCCGCCTGTAATGTCACCTCGACAGGCACTATCGAAGCATTACCCTGCTCATCTACCACCAATATCTGAAGCTCTATCTGATCGGTTGCTTCAAGCACCGTTTTATTGATCGTCAATTCACCAGTGTCCGCATCAAATTCCACTCCGTCAGGTAACGAAACACCATCCGCCAACGTCACTGCAAGAATGGTTTTTTCTTCTACTGACAGCACGTTATCCAGTAACGAAAATGCTACTTGACGATCCCCTCCCAGCCACGTAAGTGAAACAAAACGATAAGCTTCTATTGGCAAGGGAGACGAAATTTCGGATAGACGGCTTACATCACCGTTTTCAGAAGATAGTGTCGTTATTCTTTGGTTATTCGCCTCAGATAAGCCAAAATCAGGAGCTGAAGGAAAAGCTGTCGAAGGAAAACGCCCTATGTCTCCCTGCAGCAAAGTATCACCTATATCAGGACCAAAAGAAGGTTCTCTATTGGCCAAGGATGAAATGAGCGCATCATTCTCATTCGAAGACTGATCCGTCAATGGCAGCCGCTCAACCACCAAATCAAGCTCTAAACTGGCTGATTGCAGTCTAGGGTCTGTGGCCGTAAACGTTAAAGAAAAAGCACCAGATTCAGAAGCTCGCCCCAAAATCGTTCGGGTCAGCGGGTCAAAAGTTAATCCCGTTGGTAAACCAGTAACACTCCAAGTGAGGGGTTCGCCCCCAGCATCAACAAACAAGCCCTCAGGCAACACGATAGAAGTAGGAGCAGTTTCCATTACCGATGGAATAACATAACCACCAGTGGCTTCTGGAATGCTGTTGCGGACAACGTTTAACTCTGACTGGAATTCAACGCTATTAATCTCTCCATCATTAGCTGAAATGGTAAAGATCTGGGTGATTGCTTCGGTTAAATTAGGGTTTTCATAGGATACATTTTGTACCAAGGTATTCACTTGAATCTGTGTAAGGTCACCAGTAATCGCGACTGTCAGTACACCATTTTCCGCCGTGAATGTACCGACAAGTGCGTCATTAAAGAACAGGTTTTCACCCTGAATACTGAACCCTGAACCGGATAATATATCGAAAATATCATCGGCACTTGGTGACGTAGATTGGATCGACAAAGTCAATCCCTTGTAATTATCTAACGCAGCAAATTCAGCATCGTAAATAGCCGTGGTAGGTGCTAATGCCACTGCTTCGAAGCCTATTTCATAAGCAGTGACTTGGCGACTTAGCGGCTCAAAAATGGCGACACTATTACCTTGTAAATAGATATATCCATCCTTGCTTACATTGATTTCTTTACCATCCGAAACAGCTTGCGTTACCGTACTGATCAAGGTTAATTGACCGTCATACCCAATCACATAACGGTTTAAGGTACCCTCTGATGTAGAGACCAATAGTTCTCTGCCATTATTTGAGACAACCATGTCTGTCAAATTTTCAACAATCAAGTTGTCTTCCGTATTAACCACGCTAAGAGATTTATCAGCCGTATTGTAAGCATAGGTATAAATACTCGAACCATTCACCACATAGATATAAGTACCATCATCAGTCACTGCTATGTGACTCAATGAATCCAGCTTTGCCGTTTGAGCAAAGGAATCGATGTAACCATTACTAATCCAAGCTAGTTCATTGTTGGCTCGATCAACCACTATCACACTAGCGTCATTATAGTTACTCGTTACAAACACATAATGGTCTGATACCGTTAATGCAGTTGGCTGCCAAAGCGGCGTTGTAGAATTTGCTATAATTACCTCAGACGTCAATATTCCGGTTGATGTATCGCGAGACATCACACCTAACCCATTGTCATAAAGGTAATAGGCATTTTCACCATCATCTGACAACACTAAATCCGTTATGCTATTGATTGAAAAATCATCCCCCTCAATCACTCTTTGCGTCTCTGTCAGCTCACTACTCCCATTTAACGAAAAAACAGCAATAACTCCTCTGTCTACAGGAACATTCCAACTAATAGCTTCGTAATGACCAAGTGCATACAAAGATTTGCCATCTGCTGTAGTTACCAATTTATCAACGGACTCTAACCCTTCAATCGAAGGAAGCGTTATTTGATAAACCCACTCTCCGGTGTCAGCATCGCGATTAAATACGGCAATATTCCCCTTGCTGTCTGCCACATAAAAAATGGTCCCGTCGCCCGATACCGTTGACGCAGCAACATTTTCTAAGCCTTCTATACTGTCCAAATTAGCAATAAGCCCTATATCATCCGCCGACACCTCAAGGGCATCTCTAACTAAAGGCGCATCATTTACAGCGATAATATCGACCTGTGTGCTTAACCCTGCTGATGTAAGCCCTAAATGATTAGTCATTGTTGCCGTTATCGTTAGCGTAGCTACAGGCGAATCACTGGTGCTTTTATATTGAATCTGGTTCAAAATATTTTTGACATCTTCCGTTGTAGGTGTCGCTCCGTTATTTTCAGTAAAAGTCACTGTCAACTCACCATCACTCACGGATACAGTTCCTATGATGACACCGTCCTTTAGTATTTCTGTTCCTTTACTCAAGGTCAGATTATTACCATCCGAAAATGACAACACATCGCCTGGCGAAGCATCGTCAATCGAAACCGTCATTACAGCGCGGTGGTAGCTTCCTAAGCCATTATTGTAAGCATCCATTTGCTCATCTACGGGTAAATTTGCGTCAGGAAAAACACTAAAAGCAGGACTTCCTTCTATGTACGATATATTTCCTGTGTCACCACTTAAAACGGGGGCCGAGTTTTGCCCTTGTTCAAAAGTAATAACCGCTTCATCTTCATAGGTAGTTGTAAGGCTACTGCTTCCATCCCATGGCTCCACAACAGACAAAGCTACAGTACGCTGATCGACAATTTCTTTACCTTCATATTTATAGCTAATACTATCAATCAAAGAAGCGGCTTCTGTCGCGGACTGTTGTAAATACAAGGTCACGGTAGTGGTATCACCCGATTTAGTTACCATATAAGATAAACCGCTGCTGATTGTCGATGGCCCTGACGTTGTGGACAAAATCAATTTACTGTCGCCAATTTTCAACACATCAAAAGAAGAAGCACCCGTAATATTTAAAACCACTTGCCCAATCAATTGGCCCTTTTCTACCGTATCTATGCTAGTACCTGAAAATAATGGAGTGTAATCACTACCTGTTGGATAGATTATCTGTGCAGGTGTCGTGGTAAGAATAGAGGGATCATTGACATCAATGAGATTTACTATGACATCTAAAGAAGTTTGATTACCGTCACCGTCATCAACCATGATGACAAACGTAGGTGATGCTCCATTCGCCAGAGGATCATTACTGGTGTTAGCGTAAGAAATCTGACGCAGCACATTTTGAGCAGTTTCATGGTTAGTTGCACTCGTAAAATTCACCATCAATGAATTATCAAAAACAACAAAGGTCGCTATTTCAACGCCATTTTGAAGAATTTTCCCGTCTTCCAGCGTCAAACCATTACCGTTTATAAAACCATAAGAATCTTCCTCTAAACCGCCAGATTCCCGCACAACATTGAAGCTTGCACCTTGATAATCATCTAACTCATCTAATTCAGAATCTCCAATACGTCCACTTGGTAGTAATAACACACTGCCATCGCCCTCTACATGAGAAGGTTTATTCACAGCCAGATCATAAGTAAGTATAGACTCTCGAGAAAACTGGGTATTTAACACAAAAACTTTACGACCATCGGCACTTAAATAGGACTTGCTACTCTCACCAAACTCGCCACCTAAATCACCACCGAATCCTCCCGATAAAGTATCAACCTTTGTTAAGCTTTGATTCGTTTCATCATAAGAAAAAACATCGGCATTACTGCCTAAAACAAACACACCAGCCCCATTGTCCGACACCACAATACTTTGCGCACCAGCTGACAATGCATAGCGATTGTTAAATGCTAAGATGCCATCATCACTTAATGTCATGACTAATATTTCAGATTCACTTTCTGAGTAGCTATTCAAGGCATAGACAGCTTTACCATCTTTAGCAACGACAATAGACTGAATGGTAAAGCTTTCTTCTATGCCACTATCAACTGATGAAACAAACTGCAAAGTACCGTCATCATTAACGTTAAACAAAGTGAGGGCACTATTTTCTCCTGCAATCAGGTATTCGCCATCGTCACTGAGGGCTAATCGACGCACACCTTCCAACCCTGAAACTCCATCCTGCCCATTCGTATAGGCCCCAACTTCAGTAAAGTTTCCATCCTCACCAGCATCCAAAACAACAATGCTGTCACCAGCTGCGATATAAAAATGTCCGTTTGACATAATGATGTCTTCAACATACACACTGTCATTATCAATACCAAAATTTGATAAATCAGCTTTTGATTGAAACCCCAAAGCGCCAGTGTCAGCATTTCGAGTAAATGTCACTATGCTGTTATCAGTTTCCCCATACACATACACACTCTGCTGATCATCAGATAGCAGCACATGAGTCGCACCCGCTATCCCCTCTATATCCATCGTCCTAATAAGACCAGATGATTCTGTATACTCTTCGCTATAGTTATAATAAGTATGAACTAATGTAAGCTGTCCAGATTCATCGACACTAAAAACGCCTATCGCAGCAGAATCGCCACCGCCACTGTATACAGAATAAGCGTATTTACCATCAGAGCTAAGAGCCATACTTTCGACACCATTCAATGAATACTCAGAACCCTGAAGATCAGCTTTGCTGTCATAGTAAATATTAATATCGCCTTCTATTGTGGGCACCTCCCCTCTTGCATCGACAGCATTAGAAGCACTTAAATCAGTTTCAGCTGCCGACACCGCTGACAAAGTATCTGCTGCTTCAACCGCACCCTCAGCGTCAAACATCATCCGAGGTTCCAACGCGAGCACCTGTGAAGACCGTGATTTTTTAGGAAATAACATGATTAATACACTCCTGCTCTATCTAGCTGATTCCGGCAGCCTGAATTATTCAATTAAACGCGCGTAATAGTTACGGCGTATATCGTCTGCAATCTCTTCCAGAGACGATGCAATTTGGCTTTGCCCTTCGGTAAAATTAGAGGCATCAGCAAAGTGAAAGTTGCCATCGCCACTTGCACACTCCCGCAAACCAGGCCCTGCCACATCGGCAAACAAGGTACGACCAAAATCTTCCGGATCTCCAGGACGAACGCCAATAAAGAAAAATTTGATATTTTTACTATTAAAATCTCGACAAAGATCTGAAAAGCGCCGACGTGCAAATCCAGTCGAATCACTCGTTTCTTCTCCGAAGTAAAAGTTGTATGAATCGGTATCAAACCAATCACCAATGGTATTAACCAACATCACAATCACTTTCACATTGTTATTATCTGGGCTGAAATCGAGAGGAAGTTCATTATCTCCCCAGCCTACTGCCCCCCGCATATTGGGAGATAACGCAGCACCAGCCCAACTCATAGCGATGGCATAGTTCACATTAAAACGGGTAGACATCTGATCTAAGCGTGAATCAATTTTTGTCAAATCGTCAGTGAGTGGAAGTAGAGGAGCATCGGGGCAACCTTTGTCGGCAACAATCCAACGTGTATCCTCAGCTTGAGTATCGGGGAAATCAGGATTCGGCCCGACCCAAGAAACAGGAGATGCTCCAGGACTACCGTTTTCGGGAAGGTCATGACGATAATAAATTTCAAATTGCCCAGAAGGTGGCTGATCCCAAAAGAAATTCTCGCCCGCACTTAAACCACGATACATACATAGCAAATCAGCCTCTCGATCAGGGAAGCGAGGGTCTGCCAAGCTTCTAACTTTACCCGTTCTAAATAAGCTACGAAGCTCTGGCGGATTTAATGCCCCAAACTCCGCCCAGCGGTTTATGCGATCTGGATCATCAGGGTCATATACATTGACAGATTGACTAAAGGGCACTAAAGATAACCACACTTTCTGATTATTCGCTGTACCTGCCGATTCATCACCTAAAAGATTACGAGCGAATTCCTTGCTAACCTTACGTAGCGCTGCTAATTCTCCACTGTCTTCCGCACCAGAATTAGGCAAAATCAAAGCAACTTCTGTTGGACGAGACACCACCTCTACTGTGGAAAAAATAACTTGTTCTTGGCCACCTGCTTTCAAGAGGTCTGATTGCGCCGTTAGCGTGACACTCACCTTATAAGTTGGGCTACCATCCACTTCGCCTTTCGTGACAGTCACTTGCTCGGCTTCAATTTGATTAATGAGCCCAGAGTCCATGCCCAAATTACTCAACACATAACCACTCGCTATCTTTTGTAGATCCACGTCCTCATCATTACCATTCGCCAATTGAATATTACCAATCGCCAATGCTGCGACATCCGTCGCTCGCTTCACTTGAGCAGAACTATTCACCATCCTTGTAGTATCTACAGCAAAGGACACGGCAATGACGCCGCCAACAATAATCAACACAGCAAAAGGCAATACCGCACCAGCCTCATCCCGATAAAAAGCAGTGAATTCTCTAGAAGGTCGCAGCGCCGCTACAAACCTAGCAAACCAATTTTTTACTATTGCCACTTTCATTTCTTGTTCCAGCTCAAAGCGGTAAAAAAGTTGGCATGAGGTTAATGTAGATGATAACTATTCGCAACAAAATGCACGATCGGGTTTATTAATAATCATTAATGTTTGAAAAATGAAACAGAGAACAAAACCCAAAAAAAAGGCCACTTTGGTTTCCCAAAATGGCCTTCACTTGAATAGTAAGATATCTAGCTGAGACGCTTAAACGGCAGAGTGTAAGCCACTAGGAACAACAAAGCGGCACAGACAACGACACTTGGCCCAGTTGGTGTATCCCAGCGATAAGATGCCCACAAGCCGCCACACACAGACAGACAACCAATCAAACTAGCGAACGACGCCATCTGTACCGGCGTCTTCGACAACTTCCGTGCGGTTGCTGCGGGAATGATCATCAAAGAGGTAATCAGCAACACACCGACAATTTTCATCGCCACGGCAATCACCAAAGCCACCAGCAACATCAGCAATAGACGAATCGCTTCTACCGGATAACCTTCTACTTTTGCCAATTCTTCATTAACGGTTACAGCTAGTAGCGGCTTCCAAAATGTCACCAATAACGTGATAACCGCCAAACCACCACCGTAAATCCAGTAAACATCGGCTTGGTTAATCGCCAGCAAATCACCAAACAAATAGGCCATCAAATCGATGCGGATATTGTCGAGAAAACTTACTGCAACCAAACCAAGTGACAATGCCGAATGCGCTAGAATCCCTAACAAGGTGTCCGTCGCAATAATGTGTTTCTTCTGCAAAGTCACCAACACCAAGGCCAAACCAACACACAAAACGATAATGGCAAGATTCAAATTGATGTCTAATAAAAAACCTAACGCCACACCCAACAAGGCCGAATGCGCCAAGGTATCACCGAAATAGGCCATGCGTCGCCAAACGACAAACGCGCCTAACGGCCCTGCTACTGCAGCCACACCCAATCCACCTAACAAGGCTCTGAGCAAAAGATCTAACATGCTATTACGAACTCCAAAATCTGCTAACTTAGGTGTGATTAGTGATGATTACACTGAGAATGATCGTGGCTATGAGCATCACCACCGTCTGACAAAATACTGCCGTGTTCATCATGCACATGATCATGCTGATGGGCATAAATTGCGATGGATTCGTCTGCCCCTGGCACACCAAACAAAGCTTGATAAGCTGGGTGACCAGTCACGTGTTGTGGGCTACCCGAACAGCACACATGCTGATTGATACACACCACGGTATCGGTTTTCGCCATCACCAAATGTAAATCATGGGAAACCATCAGCACACCGCAATTTAGCTCATTACGAATGCCTTCAATCAGATTATAAAGTTCCACTTGCCCATTCACATCCACGCCTTGCACTGGTTCATCAAGTACCAATAAATTCGGTCGGTTCAACAAAGCGCGAGCCAATAATACGCGCTGCGTTTCGCCACCTGACAACACATGAACCTGAGACTGAAGCAAATGACCAATGCCCAATTTTTCCAAGGTAGGCAAAATTTGCTGTTTATCAACACCCCGTACCAAAGCTAAAAAATGCTTTACCGTTAATGGCAAGGTCGGATCGATATGCAACTTTTGCGGCATATATCCGATTCGCAAGGTTTTGTGTCTTACCACTTCACCTGATGTGGCCTCTTGTAGACCGAGTAAGGTACGAATCAGCGTACTTTTACCGCTACCATTTGGGCCAATCAAGGTAACAATCTCGCCTTCACTGATGGTCATATCTATGTTTTCGAGCAAGACTCGGCCATCAAACGAGATACCAATTTTGTCAAAAGCGACCAATCGTTTGCTCACGCGCTTGCTCCTACTGATTTTTCCTTACATTTCGCGCACAAACCCGTTAATTCAATGGTTTCAGCGCGTAATTCAAAACCTTGATGTGCGGCTTTTTCGATTAGCGCAGCATGAATATCTTGGTAATCAAACTCCATGACATTGTGGCATTCGTCGCAAATCAAGAAGTAGCCTTTGTGAGCTTTGTCTGCATGGGCACAACCAAGGTAGGCATTCATCGATTCCACTTTGTGAATAAGTCCTGCGCCTAATAGAAAATCCAATGCTCGATAAACCGTTGGTGGCGCCGAATTAAAACCTTCTTCGGCTAACTTCGCCAATAGCTGATAAGCACCAAGTGGACGATGACTTTCCCAGATCAATTCTAATGCGCGGCGACGTACTTTCGTTAATCGCTGGCCTTGCTCTGCACACAGAGTTTCTGCGGTTTCTAGTGCGGTATCAATACAGTCATTATGGTTATGGTGGCTGTGTTGATGAAAGTCTTCATGTTTCATTAGAAAGCCCTTCCTGCATTGCTGATGTAACTCCAAATCATGGAGGTACTGATTATTATCAAAGCGAAAGCGGCAAGAAAACCAAAGGTGCGCGACACTCGCTGTCGCCAAACACGATGCTCACTACTTAACGCAAAACCGGTATCACGAACAAAAACACTGACACCCGCCAAAGCAGCGACAGTAATAGCAGTACCTAAGGCCATGGCAAAGGTTGCCACCAAGCCCCAAACAAAAATGCCCGTGCTCAAAGAAAACAACAAAACCAAAATAGCTCCAGTGCAAGGACGAATCCCCACCGCAGCCACCATAGCCCAAATACTGCGACGGGCGGTTTTCGCTTCATTCGCGTGATGCGAACAACAAGCGTGATCATCAGAATGACCGTGTGAGTGACCATGACCGTCATGGCTATGCCCATAATGTGCGTGATCGTGGCTGTGATGCTCTTCTAGGTGATCTTGCGAGTGATCATGTCCACAACCAGACTGGCCGCGTAATAAACGTACAAGAATCCACACACCAATCAAGCCAACCGCTGCAAAGCTCGCCACTTCAAAGAAACGACTGATTTGCATGGCCTTTCCCGCCAAAGAAAATACTTGGCTAAGTACCACAATAACCAATACAGCCATCACAGCCTGAACACCCGCACACAAAAACGCTAGGCTAATACCACGACGCAACGGTGCTTTGCTCGCCAGCATATAAGCAGAAATAACCGCCTTGCCATGACCAGGACCTGCCGCGTGAAAAACGCCATAGAAGAAGCTTGTAGAGATTAACCCCCACAATAAAACCGGACTGCCGCCCTTGCTGATAGAGCGAACTAAAGACACTAATTCACGATGAAAAGTGGCTTGTTGAGAAATAATCCACTGAATAAAATCTTGATAAACCGCAAAGTCCATCGCAGCATAAAGAGGCGAGCTAAGACATAAAAAAGATAACAATAAAAAAACGACGTTCTTTGCCATAATTGGCTCTCACCGAGATTGGATAGAATTTTGTTATGATATAACAAGTAAAACCCAAGGAGAAGCCAAAGCCAAGAAACGCCGCATTTTGTACAAAGTTTAATTCATAACCACTTAGCTAGCGGCTGAAGTCACTGGCTGTAAAAAGCCCATGACACCACTCATAAATATCTGCGCAGCCATGGCCGCCAAAATCAAACCGGTAATCTTAGACAAAACGTTTAAGCCTGTTCGACCAAGCATTTTTTCAATCAAAGAACCGGAATACAAAATAATCGCCAGAGTACCCAACGCCAACAACAAACCACACAAGCCGATGAACAAATCCCAGCCTTGCAATTCAGCGCCGTAAACCAGAATGGTACCAATGGTCGCAGGTCCAATAATTGTCGGGACCGCTAATGGTACAACAGACACATCATCACGTTCTTCGCTTGGCATGCCAACCGCATGATTACGCGTACCATCACGCACCAAACTCAAGGCAGACATAAACAGCAAGATACCAGAGCCAATACGGAAAGAATCCAGAGTGATGCCTAATACAGCAAACAAACTGCCGCCAAAAAACAACAACACAATTGAAATCACCACAGAGGCAATAATCGCTTTATTCGCCACTTTTCGACGCGATGCAGACGATTCTCCACGGGTTAACGCAAGAAACATAGACAACACAAAAAACGGTGCGAAAAGAAAGAAAAACTTAATCCAAGTTGAAATCAATAAACTCATTTAGAAGAATCACCAGAAAAGCAGGCAGCAAAACCGCATACTTATTGAGGCCTTTGTATAGCGTCACAAGCAAAGCCAAGACAGATCAAAGGTCTCTTATTATCTAAAGCCCTATCTTATATTGCTAGGACTCACCCAATTTACCGAGCTTGTGGCACAGCAAATATTTATCTGAAAACAGTCTCTATTTAAGGACCGTCTTTCTAAAAGAACACAAGTGAACCAGAAGAACTCAGACGAAGGTATTCTAGCAAAGAATCATAAATAATGAGGAGCAAATCACATTGCATAACAAAGAAAAGCCGACATAAAGTCGGCTTTTCGAACAAAGATTTAGAATATCTTATTGGTCTGTTTTATTTGGCGTTTTGAAACGTCCAAGCACCCAAGTAAAGAATACTGGCACAAACAATACGCCTAACAGTGTGGCAGAGATCATGCCACCGATAACACTCACACCTAAGGAATGCTGACTTGCGGCACCTGCTCCTGAAGCTAGCGTTAACGGCACTACCCCTAAAATAAAGGCCATAGACGTCATAATGATTGGTCTAAAGCGCAACTTAGCGGCTTGAATTGCGGCATCTTTTAACGAATAGCCCTGTTGATAAAGGTCTTTGGCAAACTCAACAATCAATATCGCATTCTTCGCCGACAAACCAATAATCGTAATCAGACCCACTTTAAAGTACACATCATTTGACATACCAGTCAGGAATACAGCAAGAACCGCTCCCAATGCACCAATCGGAATAATTAAAATAACCGACAATGGAATAGACCAACTTTCGTACAAGGCAACCAACAGCAAGAAAACCACCAAAATAGAAATAGTTAGTAGCATTGGTGCTTGTGAACCCGCGGCTTTTTCCTGATACGACAAGCCAGTCCACTCATAGCCAATACCTTTTGGCAACGTGCTAATGATACGCTCAATCTCAGCCATCGCTTCACCAGAACTGTGTCCAGGTGCTGGGCTACCTGAAATTTTAAATGCTGGATAACCATTGTAACGAGATACCTGAACCGGCCCCATTTCCCATGAACTATTCGCAAAAGAACGCATAGGAACAAGATTGCCTTCGTCATTCAATACCTGTAGCTCTAGAACACGCTCTGGTGTCATACGGTCTTCGACATCAGCTTGAACAACAACACGTTGTAAACGACCAGCATTGGTAAAGTCATTCACCGTTGCAGAACCATAGGCCGTAGAAACCGCGTTATTGATGGATTCAAAACCCACACCAAGCGCTGTCGCTTTTTTACGGTCTATATCAATTCTAAGCTGCGGAGCATCTTCTAAGCCTTCCATCATGGCATAAGCAATAATTGGAGACGCGTTCGCTTGACCTAGAACAACATTACGAGCATTGGTAAGCGCTTCTCGACCCAGATTACTTCGGTCTTGCAATCGCAATGAAAAACCACCTGAGTTACCCATACCTTCGATCGGTGGCGGTGGAACTGCCATAGAACGACCATCGGAAATGCTGCCAGCGAACTGGCTATAAGCCCCAATTTCATCGAACAAAGATTCTTCTCGTTCAGACCAATCAGTAAAGGTCGGGAATAGCAAACCGGCATTCGCCCCCATTCCAGAGAAACTAAAGCCCATTACAGCAACCACATTCTCGACTGCATCGCGCTGCCCTAAGAACTGCTCTACGTCTTTCATTGTATCGTCAGTTCGAGAGAACGTTGCCCCTGCTGGAAGCTGCAAATCGACGATCATGTAACCTTGGTCTTCCGTTGGTACAAAAGATTCTGGCAAACGCACATAGGCATAACCAAGACCAATAATAAGCACCAGATAAACCAACATGAAACGTCCAGAACGATTCACTAGCTTGCCATTTAATGTAGAGTAGCGACGAGTTAAACCTGCAAACTTGCGGTTAAACCAACCAAAAAAGCCACCCTTCTCATGATGCTCTTCTTTGTTAATTGGTTTCAATAAGGTTGCACACAACGCAGGCGTAAAGGTTAACGCCAAGATACCGGACAACATGATAGAAACAGCAAGCGACATAGAGAACTGCTGATAAATAATACCTACGGATCCGCTCATAAAGGCAAGCGGCACAAATACCGCCGATAGCACCAAGGTGATACCCACAATGGCACCAGACACTTGACCCATGGCTTTGATCGTTGCCTCTTTCGGAGAAAGCCCTTCTTCCACCATGATACGTTCGACGTTCTCGACCACTACAATGGCGTCATCCACCAAAATACCGATAGCGAGCACCATACCGAACATAGTCATCATGTTCACCGAGAAACCCATCAAAGACATCACAGCAAAGGTTCCCAAAATACAAACAGGAACAACGATAGTCGGAATTAAGGTATAACGTAAATTCTGCAAGAACAGCAGCATTACAAGGAAAACTAAGACAATAGCCTCAACTAAAGTACTAATTACTTTTTCAATTGCTGCACTAACGAATTTAGACGTGTCATAAGGGAAACTAATTTGAATATCATCTGGAAAGTTCGCTTCTAATTCAGCTACGCGGGCTTTTACTGCCTTCACTGTTTCAATAGCGTTTGCACCAGGTGATAACTGAACCGCACCCATGATAGCCTTTCGTCCATTAAGGCGGGTTTCAAAATTATAGTCCTGCTTACCCAACTCAACACGAGCAACGTCTTTCAAATACACAGCAGAACCATCAGGATTACTCTGAAGCACAATATTGCCAAACTCTTCAGGGTCCTCCAAAAAGCCTTTCACCACTATACTAGCCGTTAGCTCTTGCGTGTCATCCGCTGGTCTACCACCAAAACTACCAGCAGGAACCTGGGCGTTTTGGTTTCTAATAGCTGTATTAACATCACCAATTGATAAACCGTAACTCAACAGTTTTTCAGGCGATACCCAAACACGCATAGAGGCTTCAGTACCAAAGTATTGCAGTTTACCCACACCCTCTACACGACGAATATTATTGTTGATATTTCGTGCAGCATAATCTGCCAAAGTCACAATACTTTTGGACGAATCATCACCTTTAAAAGTCAAAGCATAGATCATCAAAAAGCCAGAACTGGCTTGGTCAACTTGCACACCCTGAGCAATAACACTGCTCGGTAAGCGCGCTTCTGCTTTTTTGAGGCGATTTTGTATGTCAACCTGAGCCAAATCAGGATCAGTGCCTGGTTCAAAAGACGCCGTAATTTGTGCAATACCATTTGCATTACTAGAAGAATCAAAATAGAGCAAACCTTTCGCACCATTTAACTCTTCTTCGATAACACTGGTTACCGAGTCTACTAAAACTTGTGCAGATGCACCTGGATACGTCGCTGTGATTTCAACCTGAGGAGGAGCAACCACCGGAAATTGCGACACAGGCAAAGTTGGTAAAGCAAGAAGCCCCGCCAGCAAAATAAAGATAGCCATTACCCAAGCAAAATTGGGTCGTGCAATAAAGAAATTAGACATGTATTAAGCCTCTAAAAACGTCTTAATAGTTAAGGTAAAATGAGCAATGAACTAAGTATTAGAGGCTACTTTAGCGGAAGCCGTTACCTTCTCTCCCGCTTGATACATACCTGCATTATCAATAATCACTTTATCACCAGCATTTAATCCTTCCGTAATACGCCATAAATCTTTCGACATTGAACCTGTCACAACTGAACGAGACTCCACTGTGTTTTGATCATTGACGATATAAACAAACGCACCATTATTACCACGCATAACAGCACGTTGAGGGATCAAGATAGCTTGAGCAGAATGGGACTGCACGGCTTCAACACGAACATACATCCCTGGGAGTAACACTTTATCGGCATTTGAAAACAGGCCACGTAGTACAACATTACCCGTTTTTTCATCAACCTGACTGTCAGAAAATAACAACTTTCCTTCAAAAGCCTTACCGTAGCCATCTAATTTAGCCATCAATTTAGCACTATTGGCAGACGCACTTTCTTCTACAGATTGACGATATTTCAGCGTATCAGTAACGGATTGAGTGAAATCGATATAAACAGGATCAAGCTGCTGAATGGTGGCTAACAGAGTGGTATCACTCTGCCCTACCAACATACCTTCACTTACATTCGCGCGGCCGATGCGACCAGAAATCGGCGCTCTCACCGTTGCGTATTCAAGGTTAAGCTCAGCATTCGCCACATCGGCTTTCGCTGAAGCCACCGAAGCTTTTGCACTCAAATATGCAGCTTGTGCTGCATCAAAAATTTGCTTGCTGACCGCTTGAGATTTCACAAGAGGCGCGTAACGATCAACCAATGCTTTTGCATCAAACAAAGTGGCTTCCGCCATTGCTAAATCGCCCTTGGAACGAGCAAGAGCAATTTTTAATGACGCAGGATCGATTTCAAACAACACATCTCCCGCTTTAACATCAGAACCCTCAACAAAGGTTCTATGCAAAACAATGCCTGGTACACGAGCTCGTACCTCTGCCTCACGAATAGGTTCAACTCGTCCGGGCAAAATAGCATTTTCTTCATATTCAACAGGTTGCACAGTGCTTACTGTGGCTGGTCGTGCACTTGGAGGAGGACTGGCTTGAGCCTCTGGCTCACTTTGGGTGCAGCCAGACACAACAATTAACACTGCTAATACTGGTAGCAACGCTCGCCCATTTTTTAGAATTCGCATCATTAGTTCATACCTTAAATTTTTTGCCAGAGATAAAACATCCTCAAATAGTATTAAAACAGATCATATGAATCTATAGTGATTCATATGATCTGTTTTAAATTCACTTTTTTTCTGCTTTTTACCCTAATATAAGAGTTCACATACTAGATATTCCGCGTAAAATCCCTTGCATAAAAAGCGGGATTCTGAACATAACCACTGATAAACCTGAAATATGGTCATTTAAAGACAAACTGGATATTGATATGACAGAACACGAAACAAACAATGCATTTCAGAACGCTCTAGCACTTGCATTAGTTGAGCACCCACGAGCGTCATTGCAAGAACTCGCCTGTGCTGTAGGGGTCAGTAAAGCGACCTTATATCGTTTCTGCCCTACTAGAGAAAGTTTGCTTGATAGATTACAAAACAGCAGCGTAAATGCATATGCGCAGGCGATCCAAGAAGCAAACCTAGAAACAGCAGAGCCACGAGAAGGGGTTCGTAAACTACTAGAAAATTGCTATAAAAATAAAGAGTTAACCCTCTTTACCATCCAGCATTGGCAGCCTGAACAAATAGAAAACAGTAAGTGCATACAGGCACAAGAAAAACTCGATGCATTTTTCTTAAAAGGGCAGCAAAGCGGCCACTTTCGAGTAGACATTAGTGCCGCTGCCATTACCGAGTGCTTCCATGGTTTATTATTTACTATGATAGAAGCAGAACGATTAGGACGAGTGCCCAGAACAAGAGTACTAACAATTATAGAGCTAGTACTCTTAGAAGGCGTCAGTGTACCTTCAAGCACAACCTAAAATCGAAGTGTAACAATAGATAGTTAACGTTGGCTAAGAGCGAGTTTCACGCCAAAGCCCAACAGCAATATGCCAGTTAAGCCATCTAAAATGAACGCCACTTTTGGTCGAGCCAACCAAACTCGCGCCTTATGAACCATAAGCGCAAGAAACGTTTGCCACAGCATCGCTATGATAAAATGCAATGAGGCCATAAAAAGTGATTGAGCCAATGCTGAATGGCTAGGATCAATAAACTGCGGCAGAAACGCCATATAGAAGATAATTGGCTTTGGATTCAGTACGTTAGACAAAACGCCTTGGCGAAAACTGCCCCACGCCGTCAATAGTTTAGGATTTTTGGCGTCTTTAAAGGTCATACCAACGGGGTTCACTGCACTGCGAATGGCTTGCACACCTAAGTACACTAGATAAGCAGCACCTACCAGCTTAAACGCAGTGAACAAACCAGCAGAACCAAGCAAAATCACCGACAAACCTAACGCCGACACCGTCGCATGAGCGAACAATCCCATGCAAATACCTAAGCTGGTCAAAAAGCCCAAACGCCAGCCACCAGACGCCGCGTTACGCATAACCAAAATAGTATCCACACCTGGACTCATCGTAAGCACAGTGATGGCAGCTAAAAAAGGCAACCATTGGAAATGTTCTAACATGTACTTCAGCCTTTATTTATAGGTTATAAGTGAGCATTTTGAGTCTATTTTTAACAAAGTATTGGCAAGCGCAGTAGTCGAGTAAAAGTCTCAACTTAGGGTTTGCAAGTCACATCCACCCAAACCGCAACAGAGGTTTCCGTTGCTTCACGTTCAATTGGCGTACAAATTTCAGATAACGCGCCAGACAAACTTACCAAGCCTTCTTCTAAAGGTTCCATGGCAAAATACAATTCGTCATCACCAAAGGCCAAACTCAAGGTCGATGTTTCAAGATTTACCGGAGTGGGTAAATCGATACCCAAGCGAATCCACAACATCTGATCGCGAATGCGAACATCGATAATACGTACGCCTTTTGGCACTAAATCAACACCATCTTGCTTCATTTTGATAAAAAAACCGTACTTATCAAAACTCTTTAACACCTCGATCATGTCGAGCTTTTCTTGACCTTTTAACTCTCCGTCGCCGTCCACATCGTATTCGGCAATCAAACTGGTAGATGTAAAAAGATCCAAGCTCCACGTTGCTTCAAGCGTGTTAATACTCGCTTGGTCTACCTTGACTCGATACTGAGAATCCACCCAAACATGAGGATGCGCCATGGCCGACCCAGCAAACAGAGCGGTAACGCATAAACACAACAGAAAACGCATCATACTGTGACCTTTTAAAAACCGTGCTTTATTGAAATTCAACTAGGCTCGGTGTGAAGTGCACTCTTGCTTCCAAAATACGCTGAAACTCTAACGGGTCATGCTGTTGCGCCAAACGCTCTGGATCATGCTTCGCACCATGCCATGCTTCCAAGCGAGACAACCAAAAACGTAAAGCAGCAATTTTTAGCATATAAGGCCAAGCCAGCACTTCTTCTGGGCTGGCTTCACGCTCATGCAAATAGGCTTTTATCAACGCCTTATATTTGGCTTTATCCAATTCGCCTGTCTTCATATCTGAACACCAATCATTCACCACTATTGCCAAATCGTACATAACCCAAGAATGACAAGCGTTGTAGAAATCGATAATGGCAGACAGCTTATTGCCTTCAAACAAGGTGTTGTTGTAGAACAAATCCCCGTGAATCGTGGTCTTGGGCAGGTCTGGATATTGTGCAATGAAGTCATCAAATTCAGTAATCTGTGACAACAATAATTGCGCTTGTTCTGGCTCTAATTCACCAGCAATGGCTTGACTGGTTTTATGCCACCAAGCAACACCACGGTGGCTATCACGATGTACGGGGAAATCTTCACCAGCAATATGTAACTTAGCTAAGGCTTCGCCCATTAATCGGCAAGAAGTTTCATCTGTGCCTTTTAGCTCCCCACCTGGGAAGCAGTCGACAATAATAGTGGGTCGGCCATTTACTTCACGTAGTCGCTCACCATGAATGTCAATCAAAGCAGCTGGAACATTAAAACCTTTGTGTTTTAAATGGGCTACAACGTCTAAAAAGTACGGTACTTCGTCTAAATCAAACTCTTCAAACAAGGTCACCACATACTTTCCAGTAGTTGTCGTCAGAAAGTAGTTGGTGTTTTCTACCCCTCCGGAAATGCCTTGGAACGAAACCAGTTCACCTAAATAATAATCGGCCACTAAGGCGCGCATGTCAGAGTCCGAAAGGGAAGTGTAAACAGCCAAGTTTCTACCTATTGTTGTCTATAAAGAGATGGAATAAAAAATAATTGCCTATGCTCTACAATTAACCCCAAAAGGTCAATTCTAACTAGCGTAAATAGGTCTTTTTCTGTTCGCATTTTGTCGAGCAATTCATTTACCTGTTACAACCCAGTTAATTAAAGAGACATATATTAACCAAGGAACAACAGCAAGTTGATAACAATGCATCTATGATTAAAAAACAGACTCAACCGAAAGCACTCTATAATGATCCATGACGATGAAAAAAAAATCACTGTATCAGCCGTTTATCGGCTACTCATTGCTTCGTTCTTCACCAGTGTAGCCTTCGCTGTTTTTTTTAACATCTACCCTACTGCGCACATCATAGACTCCATCATTCCAAGCATCGACGCTATAGTTCTGCTTACTGTACTGATCTACTATCACTACAGCCCCCATACAGTGATGAATAAAATCATTGTTTTTTTTATCATCTTTTTCATTCTGACCTTTTCACCAACCACTATTTATTATGTATGGATGGCATGGGGGAACGAATGGCGCTTTATTGATGAATACCCCCCGATTACTGGGCTCATTATGGCGATTATCACGCTTAGTGTTATTATGCTGCCAAAGAAATATAAACGTTACATGGTTCTAATGTGGGCATCGATTGCTCTGCCTATTATCTACTATCTACTCAACCATCCT
Organism: Marinomonas lutimaris; assembly: GCF_019426345.1. GTDB lineage: Bacteria > Pseudomonadota > Gammaproteobacteria > Pseudomonadales > Marinomonadaceae > Marinomonas > Marinomonas lutimaris. Next base: position 435,090 of record NZ_JAHLLW010000001.1, on the reverse strand, counting down.
GAGGAGTTACAAACCCCTCGTGGCTATGAACTTATCGGGACATTTGGTCCTGCAAGCTTATTGCTCTACATTGTGTTTCCTTATCAAAAAAGCATTCGTCGACACATCAACAAGGTCACTGACGACTTGCGCCGTTTCGAATTAGAAGCGGGCCGAGATTATTTAACTGATATTTATAACCGTAGAGGATTAACCCTTTGGCTAGGGCAACTCAAATCTGATGATCAAATCGCCATTTTGCTTATCGACGTAGATCACTTTAAAAACATCAATGATCGCCACGGTCACTCGATTGGCGACCGAGTTTTGGTCGAAGTCGCCTCTCGTCTCCGTTCTATTTATTTCGAAAAACACACTATTGCGCGCTGGGGAGGAGAAGAATTTGCCGTCATATTGGTCAATCCAAAAGCGAATACATTGCCTTTTATTGGCTCTATGTTTCAGCACACACTAGGGTCCTTGCCTTACAAATCTGTCGGAAAAGTCACCGTTAGCGTAGGTGTGTCGAAGATTGCACCTCACGACAGTTTTTTAGAACTCATCGACCAAGCTGACAAAGCGCTTTATATCGCAAAAAACAATGGCCGCAATCAATCGATTATATACAGTGAAAGCCTAAAACAACCCTATTCACGAGCTAGTTAAACCCCTCTCACATTAAGCTTTCAAAACTTATCAGGCATTTTGGCTGTAAAAACACGCTCAAACACATAGAATAGACCTCATATTTGCCGATTCACAAAGAGGTTCTATTTTGGCTACGGATTCAACAACACGCACTCCACCTATGGTTTTGGTAGACGGTTCGTCTTACCTTTACCGAGCATTCCACGCGATTCCTCCTATGCACACCAGCGATGGCCAACCGACCAACGCCACGCGTGGGGTGATCAGCATGATCCGCAGCCTAATCAAAACCTACCCAGATTCCCCTATGGTGATCATTTTTGACGCCAAGGGTAAAACCTTCCGTGACGAGATCTACAGCGAATACAAAGCGCACCGTCCACCGATGCCGGACGACTTACGTCCGCAAATCGAACCGATCCACCGCATGGTGGAAGCCATGGGCTTACCACTGGTGATCATCGATGGCGTAGAAGCCGACGACGTAATCGGTACCATCGCCAAACAAGTAGGCGAAGCTGGCCGCGAAGTAGTGGTTTCCACCGGCGATAAAGACATGGCGCAGCTGGTTACCGAAAAAGTCACACTAGTGAACACCATGAACAATACCGTCATGGACATCCAAGGTGTGAAAGATAAGTTCGGTATTCCGCCAGAACTGATCATCGATTACCTTGCGCTGATGGGCGACAAAGTCGATAACATCCCAGGCGTACCTGGCGTGGGCGAAAAAACCGCTCTTGCCTTGCTACAAGGATTGGGCAGTATCAAAGACATCTACACCCGCTTAGACGAGATCGCTGACTTGGGTTTTCGTGGTTCCAAAACCATGAAGCAAAAAATGGAAGACAACAAAGAGATGGCCGAGCTGTCTTACACCTTAGCGACCATCAAATGCGACGTAGAACTGCCTTTCGAACCCCAAGATCTGAAAAACGGCGAAGCCGACAAAGAAACCCTACGCGAATGGTTCACCAAGCTGGAGTTTAAAACTTGGTTATCTGACCTAGACAAAGCACCAAGCGTAGAAACCGCCAGCGATACGGTCGGCAACGACGGTCAGGTGGAAACGCCAGTTAAATCCAACATCGAAGCCAATTACGACACCGTCTTAGACAAAGCAAGTTTCAACAAATGGCTAGAAAAAATCCAAGCCGCCGAACTGGTTGCTTTTGATACGGAAACCACGTCCCTCAATTACATGGCAGCGGAACTGGTAGGCCTGTCCTTCTCCATCAAAGCAGGCGAAGCTGCCTATGTACCTGTTGCCCATGACTACGAAGGCGCACCAGAGCAGCTTGACCGCGATTGGGTGCTAGAGCAGCTTAAACCTTGGCTAGAAGACGACAGCCAAGCCAAAGTCGGCCAGCATCTCAAATACGACGCCAACGTGCTCAACAACTACGACATCACCTTGCGCGGTATCGCTTACGACACCATGCTGGAATCTTACGTTTACAACTCCGTGAGTTCACGTCACGACATGGACACCTTGGCGAGCAAATTTCTCGGCCACACCAACGTGAGCTTTGAAGACATTGCTGGCAAAGGTGCCAAGCAAAAAACCTTCAACCAAATCGACTTAGAAGTCGCCGCATTTTACGCAGCGGAAGACGCCGACATCACCTTGCGTTTGCATCAAGCCATTTGGCCGAAAATCGAAACCACACCAGAATTGGTCAGCATCTTTAAAGACATAGAATGCCCACTGATTCCAGTATTGGCAAAAATGGAACAAACCGGTGCCTTGATCGACCCAGAACTTCTGCATATCCAAAGCAGCGAAATCGCAGGCAAGCTACAAGAGCTAGAAATCAAAGCCCACGAAGAAGCGGGCGAAAGCTTCAACCTAAGCTCGCCAAAACAACTGCAAGTTATCTTGTTCGAAAAACAAGGCTTGCCGGTTATCAAGAAAACACCAAAAGGCCAGCCATCCACCGCTGAACCTATCTTGCAAGAACTGGCGCAAGACTACGAACTGCCACGTTTGATCATGGAACACCGCAGCCTGTCTAAGTTGAAATCCACTTACACAGACAAACTGCCAGAAATGATCCAGAAAACCGGCCGCATTCATACCTCTTACCACCAAGCCATTACCGCCACAGGTCGTTTGTCGTCGACTGATCCGAACTTGCAAAACATCCCGATTCGTTCTGCTGAAGGTCGCCGTATTCGCCAAGCCTTTATCGCGCCTAAAGGCTACAAGTTAGTGGCGGCCGACTACTCACAAGTCGAATTACGCATCATGGCGCACCTGTCCCAAGATCCGGGCTTATTAGACGCGTTTACTAAAGACGCCGACGTGCACAAAGCCACTGCAGCGGAAGTCTTTGAGGTCAGCTTAGAAGAAGTCACCACAGAACAACGCCGCCGCGCCAAAGCCATCAACTTCGGTTTGATCTACGGCATGTCTGCCTTTGGTCTAGCGAAACAGCTTGGCATTGGTCGCCCAGAAGCAGGTAAATACATCAAACGCTACTTCGAACGTTACCCAGGCGTACAGCAATACATGGAAAACACTCGCGAAGGCGCGAAAGAAAAAGGCTACGTGGAAACCATCTACGGCCGTCGTTTATACTTGCCAGACATCAAAGCGAAAAACGCCATGATGCGCCAAGCTGCCGAACGCACCGCGATCAACGCACCCATGCAAGGCTCCGCCGCCGACATCATCAAACGCGCCATGATCAAGATGCACGACTGGCTCGCTGGAACCGACCTAGACGTGAAAATGATCATGCAAGTACACGATGAACTCATCTTCGAAGTCGCCGAAAAAGACCTCGACGCCGCGAAAGAAAAAATCGTCGACATCATGCAAAACAGCAGCACAATCGACGTGCCATTACTTGTGGAAGCGGGAGTTGGAGACAACTGGGACGAGGCGCATTAAGCGCCTTTTTTTACTACAACCTAGGAGTAGAAATGGAATTAGGTAGAACTGAAAAGACTAATATTGAGCGTTATTTCAATATGCCTACTGGGTATGTTTTACATTACTCAAATCGAACTTTTGAAGAGCTTTTTCATGACTTTGGCATAGATATCTATAGCGATTGTTATTCGGAAATGGGTAATTCAAAAGCAAATCGTCTGAGGCTATTTATCAAAAAGAGCCAACCAGACTTGGTAAAGACTGTTCTTTTGAAAATGCTACAAGAAAACGATGATTACGATTCTTCAGCACCTAATTTTTTAACTAATGATGAAAGAGAAAAACGCGTTAAACAAAAGGAGTTGTGTCTACTATCTATAAATAATTTAGATAAAACCAGCCAACCCACGGCGCACTCCGTAACACATCCAAACGTATCATCAAATGACAAACAGCCTATATTCCCGCAGGATCAGCCTCAACCAAGTACTAATTATCAACCGATGACATCTACATTCCCCTCATTTCAAGCTATAGAAAAGCAGAAAGTTTTTATTGTTCACGGACATGATGAACACCTTCTTGTAGAAGTAGAAAACTTATGTCGCAAACTGAATTTAGAGCCAATTGTTTTAAAAGATCAATCTAGTAATGGAGCCACAATAATAGAAAAACTCGAAAATTATAGTAATGCTCATTATGCGATTATTTTGTATACCGAATGCGATGAAGGTCGGAGGGTAGGAACTATAGAAATACGAAAGCGCGCAAGACAAAATGTTATTTTTGAGCATGGGTATTTTATTGGAAAACTCGGTAGAACGAAGGTTGCCTCTTTAATTAAAGGTGATATAGAAATTCAAGGAGATATTGGAGGAGTTGTTTACATAAACTACTCACTGGATTGGAAATATAAACTAGCAAAGGAAATGAAAGACTCTGGGGTTTCCATAGACTTAAATGAGTTATAAAAGAAAAATGCAAAAAAATGTAACCAGTAAACACTTGAAAAAGAACCGATCTATAGTCTATGGATTTTTTGGTCCATCGAGAAAATATTGCACAGATAGTATTACCCTATACTTTCCAACTCTATTAGCTTTATTTTTATGTTTTCCAATACCACAGTACCTAACTCCAATACTAAAAACAAAAGAATTTGACACTCCTGATTTTGAAATATTATCAGGTTTATCAATACATTTAGTTTTGCCACCAATGGTTATGGCATTATTTGCCACAATTATATTATTAATCCTATTCAGTCAATTTTTTATTAGATATTTAGAGGGGAAAAACATTAAAAAAGAACTCTTTAGAAAAAGGGATATTTTATTATGTTCAATTTATACGACATCATTTATATCAATCTATGCTCTAACGATAGCGATGGTATACTTTAACGCGGTATCATTATTTATTGAGGCTCTAAACAACATATAAAGTTATAAAGTTATAAAGTTATAAAGATTTGGAGTCAGACTCTGATAAACCCCTAAAAAATTTCAATATATATCAAAATTCTAGTTCAACATAGAAACGTTTAACAATTGAGAGTAGATAAAAATTACTATCTACAAATTCAAAAACGATATTACTAGCAAGAAGGGTATTCTTGATGACCGAACAGGAACGATTAGAAGCATTTCATAAAGAACTTAATAATGACAAGGGACTCAAATCAAAAAGACAACTCGTAACCTATGTTTCTCTTGTCATCCTTGCAATCAATCTATCTGGTGCAACGATCAAAGAAGCTAACACCTTTCTTTTCAAGATAGAGTTCATTCAGCCTGAAGGGCTTAATATACTACTTGCATTAACTTTGTTTGGCTGCATCGTTCGCTACTTAAATTATTCATATAAACATACGATCAAGCTTTCAGGTTTTTGGAAAGAACGTTTTCTTAGTGACCCTAGAGTACTTGGCTTCCATAGCGACAGTGATAACTATTATGGAATTTTGTCTCCGCTTGCTCAGAAAATTTATGATGATAATTATGACGAATACCAATCAGGTACCATCTCAAACAGCTATAAGGAATATATTTCGCATTGGCTTCCATTTAGTAAAACCTATTCCCAATATTGGTATAACAAACAATATGGTGATGAATTAGGAGAAAGTTTCAATATTCGTAAAAACATCGGCCTAATCAAATTATTTAAACTCTTAACAATAGAATACATCTATCGTATTGAAGCATATTTTAGGTACCCTGAAACACTTGACCTTAAAGCACCGCTTATCATTGCTTCACTTGCTTACATTTCGATATTGATGAAAGGCAAAATACCTGCTTTTATTACTTTTCTCGGATAAATAAAAGTGAACTATTGGACTCAATATGAAAATTAGGCCTTTCATAAAATCCTTTCGATAGAAAATTCCACCCAGGGACAGTCATAGCAATGATATAAAACAGGCATAAAAAAAGAGCATGACAAATGCTCTTTTTTAAAATAAAAAATGATAGTTCGTGGCAGCCCTTTAGCTCTTTGGGGTCAGGGTGACTAAACAATGTTTAGTCTAACCATCAACAATGATGTCACTGGCGAATCATTGGTAGCGTGAGAACATATGGACAATCCAGTAATGAGTCATATGTTAAGCCCTTCTACAGGATCAACTTTAGTACTGACTCCGACGTATTGCAACCGACAACAATCAGTCAATGATAAAGAACCTTCAGGTAGGATGTAAAATAACCAAGATAGTCTGATCGAAAGCTTTTTTTACCCGCGCCCCTAGTGGCTTATAACTTTCTTTGAGTACAAAAAAACTCCTAAGCAAATCAGCTACATCAAGTAGCCTCTTTGAAAGGAGCCGTGTTGCTACAACGTATATAACTGACCACTATGAAGTTCCACGCATATATCTCCAGAATTCGGGGAAGATCAAAACTATTCGCGAGCACGCTGTAAGTAGATCACGTACAGTCCACTGGCAATGACAATGCCCGCTCCTACAATGGTCCATCTGTCCGGTAGTTCGCTAAATACTAAAAAGCCGATAATGGTGGCAAACACCAATAAGCTGTAGTTGAACGGTTGTAATACTGAGGCTGGTGCATACTCTAGTGCTTTCACTAGCAATAGCTGCGCGGCGACACTCATAATCGAGATCACGGCCAATAAAACCCATTCCTGCATGCTTGGTGCTCGCCATGCCGTCATGCCAAAGAGGGTTGCACACACGAAGCCGATCAACGCCATATACAATATGTTGGTATGAAAACCATCACCCGCTGAACTCACCTGACGAGTCACGACGTGGTAACAGGCAAAGCACAGGGCTGCTGTTAATGGTATCAATGACTCAGGTTTAAAGACGTCCAACCCAGGCCGAAGGATAATAAGCGTTCCGGCAAAGCCTACACAAACCGCTAACCACGATTTCATGCTTACCCGCTCCCCTAGGATGGGGGCCGCCAAGGCAATCGCCATCAATGGGAATGCCGCCATCAGCGAATGGGATTCTGCCAAGCCAAGATGACGCAGAGCCAGATTAAAAATCGCAATTTCAGCAATAGATAATACGGAGCGCAATACTTGTAACTTAGGACGAACTGAACGTAATGCATGGCGAATAGTGCTGGTGCGTGACACCCAAACGATGGCAAACAGGGCAAATACCCAATAGCGCACTAATACCACTTGCGCTACAGACATATCCTGCACGAGGATTTTCGTCACGGCATCTTGTGACGCGAATACCAACATCGCGGCTAGGCATAACAATACGCCTTTTCCCACTAAGTTGGAGCCCACTTCCCTGTTCGATGGATTCATTTGGCCATTGCCCTTCTATGGTGTGCTGATTCTTGGATGGTCTCTGGATTGTAAAACATCTCAAAGAACAATTGGACAATTTAGATGTGTTTAAAAATTGGGCGCTAGAAACCATTTAGCTATCGCCTAATAGATAACCCATAATTCACTTTAAACGACCTATCTTGGTGCGAATTTGACGTGTTTTGTTCGTCTAATTCATCATGAAGTCGGTAGAATCGTGTTTTACGGCATGAGATGGAGCAAGGCGGTAGATGGATTTCAATATCAAGCTTATCTTTAGTGGCATCGCAATTGCGTTGGCGCTTGCAGGTTTTATCCCATATATTGCGCTGATCCTACGAGGCAAGGTGAAGCCTCATGTGTTTTCATGGGTAATTTGGGGCATTACCACCACCATTGTATTCTTTGCTCAGCTGGAAGCCGAGGGAGGCATGGGCGCATGGCCCATCGGGCTATCAGGCTTTATTACAATTTTCATTGCTTTCTTAGCGTATATAAAGCGCGGGGATGCCACTATTACAAAGCTGGATTGGGGCTTTTTAGCACTGGCTTTGGCATCTTTGCCACTTTGGTACGTTACCAATGATCCATTGTGGGCTGTGTTGATTCTGACCACGATCGATATGATAGGTTTTGGGCCAACCTTCCGAAAAGCCTATCTTCGCCCTTTTGAAGACAGTCGCGTGTTCTTCATTATTATGATTCTACGCAATGTCTGCTCTGTGGTGGCGTTAGAAGCCTACTCTGTTACCACGGTATTATTTCCATTCTGCTTGGCGGTGGGCTTCTTGATCTTACTAATGATTTTGCAATTCCGTCGCAGTGTGTTGTCGCATCAAGCAGCGTAATTTAAGTAGTGAAAATGCACTGAACCTAAGTCATAGCTGTTTACGTATACACGGCTATGACTCATAAAAAGCTCCATTTACCCGAAAAAATTTGTCCCGTCTGCCAGCGTCCATTTGCCTGGCGTAAAAAATGGGAAAGGGATTGGCCGCAGGTAAAATACTGCTCTGAACGCTGCAAACGCCAAGCAAAAAAAGAAGCGGAGTAATCCACCTCTTTCTATATTAGGTTTGCTGAATTCACTTAAAGAGCTAACTTTCTAAGAGATGGTTTCCTGAAGCTGCATTGAAAGCGCTTTTGTTTCTAGTGTTCGTTCATTAAGGCGCTTTAGTCGCTCATTTACTTCCACCGCCAATTTACCGATATTGATTTGTTTGACGGAGTTTTCGTTAACGAGTTGGTTAATTTCATTCACTTCGCTACAGATTTCAGCCAGAGATTCGCCCGCTTTATTGGTTAGCTCAAAGGTGTTTTGTACCGACTGAACACTGCCATCTATGTTGTTAACCGCTTCTGTCACGCCCTTTTGAAGGCTTTCAATCATGGCTTGAATATCTTGAGTGGATTGTTTGGTTTTGCTAGCAAGATTGCGAACCTCATCGGCGACGACAGCGAAGCCTCGGCCTTGCTCACCTGCACGAGCCGCTTCAATGGCGGCATTAAGCGCCAACAGATTTGTTTGGTCCGCAATACTTCGAATCACATCCAATACGGATGAGATTTGCGTCGAATTATTAGAAAGCCGATTAATCACTTCCGAAGTAGAGGTAACTTGGTGAGTGAGCTCTTGTAAGACACCTTCAGCCAATTGCAAATTTTGCAGACCTTGATTGGCATCATCCACCAAGGTTCCTACTTTTTGGGTGATGATTTTGGTATTGGCAGCGACACCTTGAATGAGCGGAGCACTATGTTGGCGATGTTCTAGAATTTCCGACAGATCTTTTTCCTGCTTATTGGCAATCTGACTCAGCGCGTCAATTTTACTCTGCAATGATGCTGCGTGCGGTTCAGTTAGTGGCAGATATTCATGTTTAGGAAGTGTTAATTGATGAAGGACATTATCGATCCAAATCGCTAAATCATCCTCCTTCGCTGGCATAGTCAAGGATATATGATTGATTGCGTACTTAGCCACCCCAGCGACAATAGACTGATGCATCTGGTGTTGATAGCGGTACATCTTTAGATAACGAAAAGCGAAAAATATTGCTAATGCTGTGAGTGACCAGATCAGAATTAAACTAATACCCGTTGTCATAAAATCTGTCAGCGTGAGCTGTACCGTAAAAGCGATGGCAATCAGTGTTTCGGCAATCAGCAACCCAATAAATTGCACTTTCTGTCTAGCATCCATGATGAGTTCCTATTTTTATTTTTGTGAACAATGCTTTTAATGAATTTAATCAGACCACAAAACAGATTAAATCAATAATTGTTTATTCGATAACCAATTTCAATTTTGAGATAGCTACTTGAGACATACAGACCTTTCCACACTAAGTATTTAGCTTTACCGACTCTCCCTTTTTCTATTGTCTTTACTGACACTTCTAGTAAAAAACGCAAATTTCACAGTGTTTACTGACTCTCTATGCTGAGTTAATCAACTTTCCTACGGGTAATTTTGTTTTACAGTAACACTATCAACAAGCGCTTCTCAGGAGCTAATTATGTCTACTTACACAAATGGTGTTTCGCTAAAAGCAAAGCGTTATAACGACAAACTGTTACTTAATATGAAGACATCAGGTCACCCAAGTGACATGGATTTCGAAAACATCACACCTCAGTTAGAAGCTGCGATTTATTCTATTCATTCGCCCTATGCCGCTTTGCTGGTGGATATTAGCGAATTCGAAGGTTGGAGTATGAAAAGCGCATGGTCAGAGTTTTTATTAAGCCAAAAGCTGGGGGGTGAGTTTGACCGTATTGCCATCTATGGAAAAAGCCGTTGGCAGAATCGGTTCATTCGTGTGATTAGCTGGTTTATCTCTGCAGACATTAAGGTGTTCAAGCGTAAGAAAGAAGCCACCGACTGGGTTATGTCTTCATAAGCCAGTTTTGGGCGATTCGGAAATAGCTGGCAGAGCAACACAGATAGGCACCGAAGGTTAAGGTGCTGTAAGCCCATTAAACTTCTACTCTGTTGGCTCATCTTTCAAAAAATCCTTCATGTCTTCACTTGAGAACATTTCTTTTAAGTCTTCATCCGTTAATTCTGAGTCTTTGCTCGTATTAATGACAAAGGTTTCACCATCTATCTCAATAGTGTGTGGCTCAAGCTCCAAACCACTGCCCTCAAACGTATCGGGGTCGCCACAGCCTACTATTAGGGCTAACATCGCCACTGCGAGAATAAATTTCATGTCCTCAAATCCCTTTGATTTCCCAGAAAGTCACTTAGTTAAACAAATCATCCCAAGCCTGATCACGCTCTTCATTGATCTCCTTGGTAAAGCTAAGGCATCTATCACTGGTCTCAGTGTAATAGCTAGTGTCGTAGATAGACCAAGTGCCCTTCACTTTGGCACTCTGGCAATTTACATAGCCTAGTTTATTCACATGGTTACTTATCATATGGTCCGTAATAAATGGCATGAAAATAATACAAAAAAAAGAAAAAATGAGTCCATACTTGAAGATAGGAAAGAACCTGTTTGCAATTGAGTCTCCTAAAAAACCTTTCGTAAACATCAAGAGGGTTAAAAACAGTAGCCCTAAACCAGCCCCAAAACCAAAGATACTTCCTCTGTCGTAAGTCATAACGGGGCTGTGGCTCCATATCTGACTTATCAGCATATACATCTGGGACATTGAGTAGAAGATGATCCCTGCGCTAAAACTAAAAAATGCCATAATAACTAGCACTTTATAGATTAAGGACCTTGATTCCGAAGCTTCATTTATCATCTGATTCTAAATCCTTGATTAAATGTGTCCCTAATTACATGGTTTGCTGCATTAATAGCTATTCTTCTGGCAGAAGCAACAACATAATCAAATATAGTTTCTTGAACGTCATCTAATTTCTGATTAATCAATTTAGTAGACCGCTCCGTCAACTCATCCAAACCAGCTACAACTCTTTCAGAAATTTTATACTTAGTGTCAATAGTGTCTAAAACAAAGCTCATAGCAACACCTACAACAAACACTCCTACTAAAGGACCTATTGCTATAGTTGCACCCAAAAACATAGCAGCCCCTTCAGCTGCAAGCATAGAAGCTCCAACAGTGATTCCAATTTTTACAATATCTGTAGCTAAGTTACCAATAAATCCTGTCAGAGTAGCTTCATCTCTTAACACATAATCTGCGATTCTATACGAAGTCATTAACAAAATAGAGACAACACCTCCACTTTTAGCAGCACTAAGTGCTCCACTTCTACCGACGCCTATTGTAATTACTTTAGGGTTTCTAATAGTTTCTGGGTTTGCTATTGCTCTTCTAAATGCGGGGTTTCCCTTTAAAAGAACATGAGGAATTCCGTTATAAATATTGATATAAACTTTCACCTTCCAAGCACCAAGTTCGTCCAAGAGTCTTGCAATGCTGTAAGCATCATCAATCGAAGATTTTGCTCCAGAATATAATGCCATTTTATCTCTAATCAAACTCCATCCGTCATAAATATTTTTTCTAGTTTCTGTATATTTCCTGACAAAAAAAGCTTCCATTTCTTCTATAGATAAAACATGTATCTCATGCTTATTAGCTCGAATTTGATTTGTAAGTCTTTCTTGCTCTGTTTTTGTCATTGATAAAACCTTCCTTGATATTTTATTAGAGTTAAAGTGATGGTAAATGATATCAGACAAAAAACTAATTTTTAAGTAGCTAGCTCTAGTAGGAATTGAAATGGACGAGCAAGTATATTCTTAGAGCTAACCTAAGCACTCCCCTACAACCTGTGTAGGTTGCTCCATTCTTGTGCCAACCAGTCAGGTAAATGTGCAGGGTTAGGCCACCAAGAAAAGGCGGTAAGCCAAGCATCAGCACTTGGGCTTATCCAATAGCCCACAGCACAACCGAATACTAACAGAAGCGACGTCAGCGGCTCGCCCCAGTCGGTGAGCTTCAGCGCAGTACCAAACGAGCGCTTGATACGCATTCCTGAGAGTTCAATACTGTATAACTCGTCTAATGTAAGATGGATTGTCGCGCCTAGGAATATGAAGCCACCAATGCCCCAAGCGGTTTTCGCTTCAAGTGCGAATAAGTGGTAAGCGATAGGCACTGAAAGAGCGGTAAACATGAGGTTAGCAAGCAGACTGTGCAGCGTGCCTCGATGTACGGTGAATTTTTCAAATATTTGTTGTACTGGAAAGCGCACGACTAGGTAGCTGACTATCGCTAAGACGAGTATTTGCCAATGAAGTAGTTTGTCCATCCCAAATGCAATGGCGAGACCTGCGACCAATGCGCCAAACAGTCGAAACACCAATCGAATCGCGGCGGAGTCATCAGCGTCAATATCAGGCAGCAAACCACCCAGCGTTCCAGCCAAGGCGTAAAGAATGGCTTCATTCATGTTGGCAACCCCCATAATAAAAGTGCTTGCTGCCAATGGTGCGCTCAGTATGGCAGCCACAGTAACGTGAGTTTTAAAGTCGGCCATTTGATGTTGCCCTTATTGCGATAATCTAAAGTAAGATGTTGTTTTATATATAATTAAAGGTTATTTGGCGCATACTACAGGAATTGAGTAACAGGATTAAAGGCTGTCGAATGTAAAGGAATCATAAACTTCCAGCCGTTTTTGTTTATACTTAGCCCACTGTGGGCGAGAGCGCCTGATTTAATTGATTAAGAGACAATAAATGGCAAAACGTAAACAAGGTATATTCGGCAGGATTTGGTTTGTTGTATGGCGTTTTTTGCTATTTCTCGTTCTCGTCATATTGTTGTTTCGGTTTGTGCCGCCACCAACAACGGCGTTTATGTTGCAAAGCCCTTATCCAGTGACTCAAGATTGGATCAGCATTGATAAGCTGCCTTCTTACATGCCGTTGGCAGTGGTTGGTTCCGAAGATCAGCGCTTTCCTGAGCACTTCGGTGTCGATTTTGCTGCCATCAGCAAGGCGCTAAGCCAATACGATGATGGCGACGATCTTCGTGGTGCTAGTACGATTACGCAGCAAACTGCGAAGAATCTCTTTCTCTGGTCGGGCCGTAGCTTTGTTCGTAAAGGTCTAGAAGCGGGCTTAGCGATGAGTCTTGAAACGCTTTGGGGTAAAAAACGTATTCTCGAAGTGTATTTAAATATCGCAGAATTCGGCAAAGGTATTTACGGTGTAGAAGCCGCAAGCCAGCATTACTTTGGTCGATCCGCTAGCAAACTGACTTTAGAGCAAGCCGCACGATTGGCTGTGTTATTACCAAGTCCACGCAAACGAGACCCTAATCATTTAACCCCTTACCTTCGCCAACGAGTCGACTGGATTGAACGCCAAATGCAGCAGCTTGGCCCAGACCATTTAAAGCCGATTCTGGAATAGAAAGCACCAGTAGCACACTATTTTTTAAGGGTTCTACTCTTCTTTAAGTGCTAGAATCCGCCTATTCCGATTAGGTTTTACTTTAAAGGCAGGCTATGACCGTTCTTCTGATGACTCCACCCATGACGCAATTAAATACGCCGTATCCAGCGACGGCGTATTTGACGGGCTTTTTGCGCTCTCGGGGCTATGAGGCGGTGCAGCGAGACCCTGCCATTGAGCTGTTTCTTGAGATGATGACGGCCCCCGCTCTGGATATTATCCGTCAGCATGTGGAAGACAACTTCGAGTCATTTGAAGACGATGAACTACCCGATGCGGTGTTTTGTTTCTTAGCAGAATTTGACCGCTATCGCCTTTGTGTCGAACCGGTTATTCGCTTTTTGCAGGGCAAAGATTCCAGCCTTGCCCTGCGTATCACTTCTCGCCGTTTCTTGCCTGAAGGGCCTGCGTTCGACGCCATCGAACAGATGGAAGCTGTGTCAGGCGATATACTAAAAACTGCTTTTGGTCAGCTTGGCGTGCAAGACAAAGCCAAGTATCTCGCGACCCTGTTTATCAACGATTTGTCTGCGGTGATTACTCAAGGCGTCGATCCGTATTTTGAAGTCAGTCGCTATGGCGAACGCCTCGCCGCGGCCAACCCAAGCTTTGATGATCTCTACAATACGCTGATGGGTGAGCCGAGCTTCAGTTCAGAAATCCTCGAGCAATTGGTAGAGCAATATATGGAAGAAACTCAACCCAGTGTCGTGGCGTTAACCGTGCCTTTCCCCGGCAATATGCTAGGTGCGTTACGTATTGCGCAAACCTGTAAAGCCATTAATCCTGATCTGCCAGTAGTGCTGGGTGGAGGGTTTGTGAACACAGAACTGCGCGCCTTACGTGATCCTCGCGTGTTCGAGTTTGTGGACTTTATTTGTCTGGACGATGGCGAACGCCCATTTATGACACTATTGGAATTCTTTGACGGCAAGCGTGAAATCGATGAGTTAGTGCGTACTTACTTCCTCGCTGAAGACGAAGATGGCGAACCATTCGTTCACTACAATGAAAACGCCGAGCTGCACGATATTCCCCAAACCGATGTAGGCACACCGATTTACGACGGCTTGCCGTTAACCGAATATTTGTCCCTATGTGAAATGCTCAACCCGATGCACCGCATCTGGAGCGATGGCCGCTGGAACAAGTTAACCATTGCCCACGGTTGTTACTGGCGCAAATGCAGTTTTTGCGATGTGACACTGGATTATATCGACCGTTACGATGCGGCAGGTGCCGATATATTGGTGGATCGAATAGAAGAATTGATCGAAGAAACTGGACAAACAGGTTTCCATTTTGTCGACGAAGCCGCTCCGCCAAAAGCCTTGTTTGCCTTAGCACGACGTTTAATCGAACGCGGTGTGGTGATCAGTTGGTGGGGCAATATTCGTTTTGAAAAAACCTTCACGCCGGAGCGCTGTCAGTTATTGGCGGATTCTGGTTGTATCGCGGTAAGTGGCGGGCTTGAAGTAGCATCTGATCGATTACTAAAACTAATGAAAAAAGGTGTCAGCGTCGAGCAAGTGGCAAGAGTCACCAAAGCCTTCAGTGATGCGGGTATTCTGGTTCATTCTTACCTGATGTATGGCTTCCCAACCCAAACCGAGCAAGAAACCATTGATGCTCTAGAAATGGTGCGTCAGATGATGGCGCAAGAATGTTTCCAATCAGCCTTCTGGCACAGATTCGCTGCTACGGCGCACAGCCCAATTGGTATTAATCCCGAAGAGTACGGCATCACGCTTGCTGAACGTCCCGATATTTTGTTCGCAGAAAACGATGTGGATTTCACCGATCCAACGGGAACCGATCACGACATGCTTGGCGACGGACTGCGAAAAGCACTCTACAACTACATGCACGGCATCGGTTTTGATCAACCAATGGACTTCTGGTTCGATAAACCAGTGAAACCAACTTTAGTAAAACCGAATTTGATATCTAAAGCCTTGAACGACCTGATTGTTAGTAGTTAAACCTTATTATTAAAGTAATTGAGCTGAACGAAAATACGAATATTTGTTTAGCTCATAGTTACTGTAATACATCCTTATCCTTCGCTAGAAGTAGCAACATTCATATTGTAATATGTGCGCTGATGTCAGGAAGTCGATGTGGCTAAATCCCCCCCAACTTAGCCAACGCCCCTGATTACATATTTAAACGTCACCCTACTCTTTATGAGTGCACCTAATAGGAATTTTTATGGCTTTCGATTATGGATCGATTGATCTTGGTTTAAAGAACCCTTTTAAAAAAGAAGGCGCAGTTACTGCGCTACGAGGCATTGTTCAATTAGCCTTAGGAATATACTTACTTATTGACTCAGTGAGTTATGTTCAGACAAGCAAAATTGCGGGGTGGATTTTTGTTTTCTTTGGTGCGTTTCTTTTAGCTGGTGGCCTTAATGCTCTTGGCAAAGGTATATACGCAATGTTGCGTTACTTTGTCGGCCGAAATCATCCTACTTCTCTTGCTTATAACTTCAGTAAATCTGAATCTAGTACTGCTCAAGAAGAAGCTAATACTGTCGCATACTCTCGTCAATCGATTGAAGAAATGCTCATCGGTCGTAAAAATAGTTCTTTTGTTGAACCAATTGGCTTTTTGGCTCGCTTGCTTCATAGCTTTATGCCTAAGCTATTATTCATGCCTTACCCTATACGAAACCTTATGCAACGCCTATTTGGTGCCTGGGTCAAAACACTTATTGCCATAGTTGCTTATGCTTTTGTCGCATTTGTTTCTCTGTCTGGACTAATTGGCGAATCAGGCAATACAGTATTTCCAGTCTATTCTGTTGCCTTACTGTTTTATATTATTTCAGTATGGCGTAAAGCGTCTAAACCATTAAATCGTCGAGCAGAATTAAATATTGAGTCTCTTGGCACAGGTACTATTGTTAAAGTGATTATCTGGTCACTGCTATTACCAGTGGCGATTTCTATTGGTTTAGAGTGGTCGCTAGGCAGTTCGAATACTTCACAGTCAAAGTTAAATACTTTTATTGCCGCTCTACCAGCATTACATACTTATCTATACTTAATCGGTGTTTTTACTATATCAACATTAGGTACCGGATTAATCGCTGTAATGCTCACTAAGCGATTAAAAAATACTACCCCCACAACCGAAGTTTCTGAGCTTCGTGAAAACTGGCAGGAGTCTGTTCACCCAAACGAAATATTTATCAATCTAGATAATCTTGTCATGGCAAACCGCCGTTATAAAGAAGTTCCTAACCGCGTTTACCAAGAGCTTGACCCTAAACTTAACGAGCAAGTTGAAGGTAAAGGAGACTTCAGTGGAAAATTGATTCAGGAAATACAACCTCGCTATAAACCAATGAACCTAGGTGGCAGCTTCAATATTTCCCGTATGGTTGCATTGATATCAGGAAATGTACTCTTTATCATCGCCAGCTTATTCAGTTTTTTACTCGCTTATGCCACATTTGATCTTTACCAAGCAAGCCAGCTAATCTCTGCATCTAGTTTAGAAAAGGTGACGAGAGCAGCTGGATTTAACCTGTTTATCGATACGCTTTATAGTGCGATACATCTTGTACTTATAGCAATGATTGCTAAGTCATTTGCCCGATTACTCACTACCGCCGCACATATTTTTTTCGCAGAATTACAATTTGAATCCTTACTCATTTACTTCAAATGTGAAGGTACTTTCACTGAGTCAAAAATATCCACAGGAACAGGGATTCATGACAGTACTCGCTCTGAAAATACGTTAGTTAGGAGCAGCATTACACCCTGGGTTATTGTCTCTCGTATTGTATCCACCACGTTTGCCGCAACGGGTATGCGTAACTTAGAGCACCCAAGATACATACAAGAAATGCATAAAGATGATGCAGAACTAGCTTCTATTAGAGCGGATGTCATCGGGTTCTTAAAAGATCGAGAATCAATAGCCTCTATAACCAGTGCACGAGATTTAGGTAATGCATCCCAAATTCACCAGCTTAATCAGCAAACTCGAGCATACTCTGATGCTCCGCAAACAGCTTTAACCATGGACGAACAAGCCGCTGGGGTCCTGCAAAAAGAAGAAGAACCAGAAAAATAGTCATATTAAATAAAAACGGCCATTGAATGGTCGTCCCTGAATAATGGCGTTTCAGGCAAGAAGCGCCATACAACTTTTAGGTCTTTCCATTCGCCACGGCGCACAGTCCGATTGGCATTAAATTCGTAGACAGCTCCTCCTACTTTCAGATTTCTGGCTGTAAGAAGCTGTCAGAGCGAGGTTTATTGGATTGACGCTCGTGCAAGAATATATACATTGCCAATACAAACAACACGACAGCCAGCCCGCAGATCAATAAATATACATTTGATAAACTGCCAGTCGCATCATAAATCATCCCCGCCAAGACATTGCCTAGAGCACCACCAAGTCCGAACGTTACCATGCCAATACCGTTGATCTGCATGGTTGCTTTGGAAGAATATTGTTTACTTATCCAGCCTGCAATAATGCCCCAAATAGGGAAATACATCATGCCGTAGCCAAAGCCTGCAAGCATAACGAACTGCTCAGGACGATAAATAAAAGCCAATAATCCTAAAGCAAAAACACCGAAAATAACCAAAAACGTGACACTAGGGCCTTTCTTATCCGCCAGCTTGCCAACAAAGAAGCCCGCAATCATGCCCGTTATCCCGATGATGCCCCAGGTGTAACCACCTAATGCTGGCGGTAGTGATAACTCCGCCAGATAGGTATTCAGCCAGGTGGTAAATGTCATGGTTGACGCGCCAACCAGTAACAATATGAAGCAAGCAAGAAAAGCGGTGCGTTCACGCAATACGGTTCTAAACAACTGCCGTGTTCCCATGGCGAAAGTAACATCAATATCTTGATCTTGTACTTCAGAGCGGACACTTTTAAGCAAACTAAACGTCGCGAATAACGTCACCAACCCAAGTACGGATGCAGCCATCCAACCGCTACGCCATCCCAATAGTGGAACGACCAATAAAATAATCAGACCGTTAACACTGTAACCCCAAGCAGTACCGCTTGAAGCGATAGACAGGTTGGTTGCGGTTCGATCTGGACGACCATAGCGAGTAACCAATTCCACAATCGACCCCCAACTAATCGCCGCACTCGCCGCCATAACGGTGAGGACAAAAATCATAATGGTCGTATTATCTAGCCACGCCATGGTAAACAGCAAAGACGTGGTTAAAGTACCTGTGATCAGTAACAAGCGCCCCGAATCCAAACGTGGGCCAATCACTCCCAATAGCATGGCACCAACAAGATAGGACACCTGTGTTAGCGCCCCCGCTAAAGCGAGATGCCAGCTAGTAATATCAAGTGAGTTTTGCATGGTGGGGACTAATGCCGCAAACAAGAAAATACCAAAACCATGACTGATAACCTGATTAAAGCCGAATGTTATTGGAATACGCATCACAAACCCCTTGCTTCAATACCTTTGAAAGGCATGTATAAAAAACAATCAATGGCGCCATATTAGGGGCTTGCTTTTATTCGGTAAATCGATAAATATTCAACTCTATGTTCAACTATATTGAAAACTAAACAATGCGTGATTTACCGATAAATTTACTTCGCACTTTTATGGTGGTGGCTGAGACGCTAAACTTGACTGAAGCAGCCAAACAGCTGCACAAAGCGCCATCGACAATTAGTATGCAGCTCAATCGTTTGGAGGATTTAATCGCCAACCCACTTATGGAACGTGGTCAACATGGTGTGCGATTAACGGCTGTCGGAGAGCAATTAAAAGCGCATGCTCAACAGCTTTTAAACCTGCATGATCAAATTATGGGCTCGTTTCAGAATATGGACATCAGTGGTGTGGTTCGGCTGGGAACTCATGATCAATACGCCAGCCGCACGCTTGCTCCACTTTTGCAGGACTTCATTTTGAGCTACCCGGAAGCAGAACTAGAAGCGGTTTGTGATTACCGTCCAGATTATTTGCTCGATCTTTTGGACAAAGGCAAGCTGGATATTGCTTTAGTTGAAATGCTGGCTGACACCGAAGGCGGCGTTCGATTACGCCGTGACGAATTGGTTTGGATTGGGCCAAAGAATCATTTTGTTCATACCCAAAGCGTACTGCCCTTGGTGGTATTTGCAGAGGGTTGTAAACACCGTCAATTTGCCTGTGAAGCACTCGACAATGCCAAGATTCCTTATCGCATCGCCTTTACCAGCCAAAGCCGCTCAGGTGTCCTAGCTGCGGTTCGTGCTGGCGTGGGAATTGGTATTGTTCCCTACCATACTTTAGAAGAGGATTTGGCTATTTATCAGGATTTGCCCTCTCTTCCAGACATGGAAGTGACGCTTTTCACATCGCCAAAAGCCAATGAGGCAACTCGACGTTTAGAAAAAATCATTGTCGAAAACTCAATATTTAATCCACTAATGATAGGAGCCAGATACTAAGGTAATAAGCGCGATATAACGAATGCACGGCATCGGTTTTGATCAACCTATGGACTTTTGGTTTGATAAACCAATGAAGCGTACTTTTGAAAAAACGATCTGATTGTTCATAGTTAATGCTGGTCGTTAGATCGAGTGTTAGCAGTGACATCAGTCATTTAATAAAAAAATCTAGAGTTCTCGTTGCCACTCAAAGTTTATCTATCATATTACGAAATAAATCCGCACCAGGTAGCTGACTGGCAATACCGCATAACCAAAGGTAGGCTCGATGCATTGGGTAACCGCGAAAAATCCAACGCTTTCTGAGTTGGTTATAGTTCATTAAAAACTCCTTTTTATACGCTGTCATTGGTTGCTCACACCCAGTTAACCAAGCTTTGTAAACACCAGATAAATCCGCTCCCCGCATAATGCGTTTTAACCAATTGGGAAAACGGGAAAAGGTGATGGCCGATTGAAAATCAATAATATAAGGCTGACCATCTTCCCCTACAAGAATGTTCCCAAGGTTCCGCAGATCCAAATGCACTAAACCACGACGGTGCATTTCAGACACTCTATGCTCTAATTGATGAAAAAATGATTTAGGCAGTTTTTTATTCTGTTTTTTGAGCGATCGCAAAGGAGTCCCTTCGATGAAAGAGTACGCTATGCTGATGTTAGACAGACGATGAAATTGATCACTCACGCCACTCATTCCATTGAGGCGCTCTAAAGCTTTGTATTCTTGACCAATAAATAAGCGGGCAAACGTTCTTCTCACAAACCATGGGCTGTGTTGAAAGTCCTTAATGACAAAATCAAAAGAATCGTCTTTATAACGGTATACAATTGCATTAGCAAAGCGGCCTTTATGAAGCACACTAACTTTATTGCTATGGAACGAATGTTCGGGAAAGCATTCGCTTAACTGCGAAACCAAAACCTGCTCTTTCATCAACAACACCTGTACTAGTCGCCATTTAGATAGCTACCCTAACAAACGTCAGTTTTATGAAATAGAGATGAACAAAAGTCTCACGTTTCATTACGCTTTTATTTCAAAATATGCAGTAAAATAGTGAAAAAAGAATGAAATAACACTTTTTTCGAGTTAAAAATATTTAAGAAATTATTAACTGTCATATCAACTAAAAAATGGCATCCATAAGAGATATCGACGTCTTTATTTTTCAGCTTTTTGACAAATCATAGGTTGCCATTTACATAGATCGGAACGGCTCACAGTCTGATAATCTATCAATTGGATGCCAGTGTGTTACCCTGTTTAGACTATGGCTGGACTCTAGGAGAGTTGTATTGTTTAAACCAAACTATTATTTATTGATCACTGCTGCTTTAGTTTTGTTGGTTATTATGACCAGTAATGTCTATTTTCAGCTTGCTTGGGCATGGTTTGCCCTGTCATTTTTCACTGTCAGTCTTGCCTACCTTCTAAATAAACCCACTATTTTTCGTAAACGCTCCGATGGCACTGTACCCGTTTATATTCGCTGGGTATTTATGCCGTTTTTGTGGAGTACACAACTTTATAATAGCTGGGCGAGAAGTACTGATTCTGTTCCTGCATTACAAAAAATAGACGAAGGTTTATATCTTGCGAGGCGTTTGTTTCCTTCCGATATTCACCAAATTAAAAGCGAGAACATCAGTGCTGTATTAGATGTGACAGCCGAGTTCAGCTCTTTAAATTGGATGTCTTATCAAGCCGATGTCGATTATTTAAACGTGCCTATTCTTGATCATTCAGTTCCTTCCGATACGCAAATACATCGTGCGCTAAACTGGATACATACGCACCGTAAAACAGGGCGTTCAGTTGTTGTGCATTGTGCTTTGGGCCGTGGCCGCTCGGTGTTTATGATGGCGGCGTATTTGCTAAGCCAGAATCCCAAATCATCACCCAGTGACATCATGGATAAAATTCGTGAAATACGCCAAACAGCGCGTTTAAATAAACGCCAGTTTAAGTATTTGAAACGCGCCTTGGATAACAAGCTTTTGATAGTACAGAACTCCGCTTGGCTAATCGCTAATCCTGTGTCTGGCACCCGTCAATGGGAAGAGCAGCAAGACGTCATACTTCGTTATTTATCCGCCTATTTTGATGTCACAGTGAAAACCACAACACCAGAAGTGAATGGTACTGATCTAGCCCAAGAAGCCGTTAAAGCCTCGCCAGATATGATCATTGCCTGTGGTGGCGACGGCACAGTCACCGAGGTTGCTGCCGCAATGGTTGGTACAAACATTAAGCTGGGCATTATTCCATTTGGTACCGCCAATGCGTTAAGTCATGTGCTCTGCGGCACTATGTCGAAAATTGCCCCGTTGGAAACCATTTGCTTGAATTTAATTGATGGCTGCGAGCAACGTATCGACACAGCAACCTGTAACGGCGAATTAATGCTATTACTTGCGGGGGTTGGCTTTGAGCAGCAAATGATCGAAAAAGCTGATCGCAGCAAAAAGAATACAAGTGGTCAGCTCGCCTATTTGAAAGGTTTGTGGGAAGCCATCGGCCAAAATGAGGTTCATGAATTTACTATTCAGCTAAATGACGATGAGCCGTTTACCATCAAAACTCCGAGTTTAACTATTGCTAATGCCGCGCCTATCACCACTTTGTTAGCACAAGGCAAAGGTGTGCCTAATATTATGGATGGCGAATTGGATTTAACTTGGTTGGACCCAGAGCGAATGCAAATATTGAACTTGGCGGAATTAGCCATGCTTGGTATGGGCGACAGGAACGAAGACAACGACTTACCAGAAGGCAACAACGGCATCTTTCATCGTTCAGCACAGCGTGTCACAGTGGATATTAGCCAAGTTGGTCATTATGTGGTGGATGGTGAAGAACGCGAAGCAGAGAAGCTAGAAGTCGTTGTCAGGCCTAAATCATTGAGCGTTATCGTGCCGGAGTCGGTGGTTAGCTAACACCTCAGCCGCCAAAGATAGACACAATACTTCGTTGTTCATTCTTTAATAACCTGAACCCCAGATTCATCCTTTCACCAAGATTTAAAACAGAGCCTAACTTTCATTAGGCTCTGTTTTTTGGTGCCATCCCCCCTACAAATAATAACAATTATCGTTATAATCAAGCTCTTTTATGCGAAGCCTTTTTAACCACTCACACGAGTTACTGACTTCAGGACAAGGTTAAAAGATAGGGAACTCTAGATTCAATGACGTTACATATAGAAAACACAGACATCGTTAATCAAAGACATACAAACTGGCGAGACAGTCAAAATTACTACGGAAGAGTCAGCCGTACACTGCATTGGGTTACGGCGGCACTCGTCATATTACAATTCTCAATCGTGTTAGCATGGCGTGGCACAGGGAAAAACACTTTTACCCTATTCCTAGACAGCATAGGTCCACACGGATCATTAGGATTATTGATTTTAATAGTCACCTTGATTCGTCTAGGATGGACATGGGTAAATAGAAAGCAACGTCCGCCTCAGGCACAAGGTATTGGAGGGAAATTAGCGCGCCTCGTGCATGCCTCTTTTTATGCGTTACTGCTTTTTTTGCCCGTTTTTGCACTACTACGTGAGTATGGTGAAGGCTATGAAATACGCTTATACGGCATGATAATACTTCCCGAAATGGAGCGTAACATCACTTGGATGGTGGCACCTGCCAATCTGTTACACAGCCCTATGTCATGGCTACTTTTTGCCTTAGTCATCGGCCATATTTCCATGGCACTGATTCATCGTTTTTGGTTCAAAGATAAGGTTTTGGCACGTATGACAGGACGACACTCAGCCAACTAAAAAAGCCAGCATTCACTCCTATTGAGTCAATGCTGGCTTTTTGCTTAGTACTTTTTTAGATCAAAACTAAGAGACCGTATTCCAAGGTAATTGCCCAGGCGCTGCATCAACGAAGTTGAAGTACTGCTCTAGCTGGTCAATCAAGTCTCGTATTACTTCATCTTGGCTGCAGCCATAAAGTTCATAACCCAGAGCACCATTGCGAATATACACATCGGCCTGCCAATGAGTATTGTATTTCGAGTTCTCACTGTGCGCTTCTGGTATTTCATGCTCTGTGGCCACCACTTGGTAGTAGAAATCCAATTTTTCGTCACGCTCTAGCTGGAAGGTCACACCGTTTTCCTCTCGAGTGATATTGGCTTTCCAACCATGAATTGCCAGCTCTTTTTGCACTTCTTCCATCGCCGGTTCCACTACATCTTTAATAAAGTGTGTCACCTTGGCTTCACCAGGAAATTTAAATAAAGTACTTAATCGTTTGCGCCAGCTACCTTCATTGCTAAAGGCTCGACCCGGCGTCGCAGCCGCTTCTACAGCAGCGCCACGGTGCCCTTCGATCACCAAGGCCCGCCATAAACCAAGTGCTGCAATCAACATGACAATGGCAAAAGGTAGTGCCGCCAGAATACTCATAGTCTGCAAGGCACTTAATCCACCAGCCAGCAATAAAGTTGCGGCAATGATACCCTCAAGAGACGCCCAAAAGACGCGCTGCCAAACCGGTGTTTCTAATGCGCCACCAGAAGCCAATGAATCAACGACTAAGGACCCGGAATCCGAAGAGGTAACAAAGAAGGTAATGATCAAAAAGACAGTAACCACAGATAGAAATGTAGACCAAGGCAATAGGTCATAGAACTGAAACAATGCCACTGAATGATCAGCTTGCACTTCGCCAATCAATACATCTTTACCCTGCTCCATAATCAAATACAGTGCGGTATCACCAAAGATGGCAAACCATAGGAAAGTAAATAGAGTCGGAACCGCAAGCACACCGAAGATAAACTGACGAATTGTACGTCCGCGGCTGATCTTGGCAATAAACAAACCGACGAACGGTGCCCAAGCAATCGTCCACGCGAAGATGAATAGCGTCCAGTTACCAATCCAATCACTTTGCGTATAAGCCTGTAGATTAAAGGTACGCTCGACAATATTACTGAGATACGAGCCGGTGTTTTGTACGAAGGCATCAAGAATGTGAATACTTGGGCCAACGAAAAACACAATCACCATAATGAATACAGCCAGTCCCATATTCAAAATCGAAAGGTTTTTCACCCCCTTATCCATCCCTGCAACCACAGAACCAATTGCGGCGAGCGTGATTAAACCAATGGCAGTGATCTGAACCGTGGTATTAATTGGAACGTCTTCCCAAAGGTAATGCAAACCGGCATTGATCTGCGTAACCGATAACCCAAGCGTAGTCGCCAAACCAAACAAGGTACCGAGGATGGCAAACACATCGACAATATGACCAATAGGCCCATAAATACGATCACCAATCAGAGGGTAAAGTGCGGAACGCACAGACAATGGCAAACCATGACGGAAAGCAAAATAGGCAAGAACCAGACCCATCAGGCCGTAAATACCCCAAATATGTAAGCCCCAATGGAAGTAGGCAATTTGCATCGCTTCGCGAGCAGCACCGATTGTCTCGGCGGTAGCGTTAGGCGGTTGGGAGAAATGTAAGACAGGTTCAGCCACACCAAAGAACAATAAAGCAATACCGTAACCAGCGGAAAATAACATCGCAAACCAAGCCGGAAAACTGTATTCAGGATCTCCGTGGTCTGGGCCTAAGCGAATATTGCCCCAACGACTGAATCCGATACAAACAAGAAATACGAGAAAAATCGCGGTAGCCAGCATATAGAACCAGCCAAAGGTCTTAGTCACCCAAGCCAATGCGCTTTGAAATACTTCCCCTGCAAGCTCTGGATTACTTAGAGTTCCAACGATAAGAAATAGGGTAACGATAACGGTTGGAATAAATACAGGTAGCAAAATTGCACCCGTTGCCGTCTTTTGTGAATTGGTCATAAAGGCTCCTCCTCTATGTATACTCTGACAAAAGCTGACAACAATTGCAATAAATGATTAGATGTCTAAACATTAACAAGCATAAATGAACCCGCTAAATAGACACAAAAAAGCCAGTGTTACCCCCTAATCTGGCAACACTGGCTTTTGAATTAACACTGTTTCACGGCTATCTTTCTCCTCTTTTACCTTGATCTCGATACACTTTTATCTTGATCTCGATGGACGAGAATGTCACCAATCAACAAATTAAGATTAAACCTACTTCAAGTACGGATGATTAATGCTGAGCCGCTACTTGCAATGCTTTCATCTCGTCGTGGCACTCTTTCATTCTAACTTTCACACGGCGTAGAGTAACTTCACAGTCTTGCGTTTGATTTCTCTCTAACGCAAGGTCAAGCTCCTCGAGCACCTTGTCTTCCACTTCTTCTAGCTGATCAACATAAGTAAAAGCGGTAGATTCGCTGGAAAGTTTAGATATCAATTTGGTGTAAGACTGGCGCGCTTTCACCAAATTATTCGTGTCTGTTTCTACTTCACCTTGCTGATCGACAGCGAATGGCTGCAGCTCTGCAACGGCCTCAGATTTAGCACCGATCATGCGATCAAAAAAAGCGTTATAAGTACTGTCATCTAGTTTGGTTTTCGCTTCTTGGTAGAATTCAATACCTCCGTTCATCACTTTAATAATATCTGTAATGTGGTGGGCATGTGCAGTTTGATTTTGCATATCTTCCTCCTAAGCTAAATTGTTCTAGTTAACGTTTCTTTTATTTCGTGTTCCTGCATACATAGTTGGCGATGGCAGGATCAAAAACAACCGCATTTCAGGAGATGCACTTAGACTGCATATTTACTGCAATAAATAGAGATTCTCTTACAAAGCATTTTTTCTTATAAAAATTAAGACCTAACCCTTGATCTAACGCAGTTTCCACGACCTTCTTCTGTGCCACTATGATCACATAGCATTTCGACTAATGCGCCTAAAGAAGGGAAACATGTGATGAGTCATAAAGACATTTCGACGTTTACTATTTCTACCACGGCCCCAGAGGGATTCGAACATGAACCTGATAGCACCCGCGATTACTGGCACCACCAAGCATTAAACACCTTACCACCTGGCGATTTTATTGCGCCTTATGCTCGTCATAAAACCTTGCCGACACCCGGCATTGAAAACCGTAAAGCATGGATTGTTGGCAGTGGCATCGGTGGCCTTGCGGCGGCTTTTTATCTGCTTCGTGATGCGCACATGCCGGCTGAAAACATCACCATTTTAGAAGAGATGGACATTGAAGGCGGCTCTATGGATGGTACGGGTAATCCTGAAGAAGGTTATATCATCCGCGGCGGTCGTGAGATGAATTGGAACTACGACACTCTGTGGGATTTATTTCAAGATGTACCTGCAGTCGAGTTGCCAGAAGGCTATTCCATTCTTGATGAATACCGCCTTATTAATGACAACGATCCCAACTATTCAGAGGCGCGCTTAATGCACAAATGCGGCGAATTTTTGGACGCGAAGGACTTTGGTCTGAGTAAATCCCAGCAATGGGAACTGATACGTTTGATGCTAAAACGTAAGGAAGAATTAGACGACATCAGCATCGAAAATTATTTCAGTGAAGGTTTCTTAAAAACAAACTTTTGGTTCCTTTTCCGCTCCATGTTTGCTTTCAAAAATTGCCACAGTCTGTTGGAAACCAAACTGTATTTGCATCGCTTCCTCGACTCTATCGATGGCTTTGCTGACATGTCTGCGTTGGTTTTTCCTAAGTACAATCAATACGATACCTTTATTAAACCGCTAGCAGATATGCTGCGCGAGAAAGGAGTGTGCTTTCAGTTCGGCACTCGGGTGGAAGATCTTGATATCTCCTTTTCTGGGGATAAAAAAACCGTCACCGGTATTAGAGCTATTGTCATAAAGGAAGGTAAAGAAGAAGCCAAACATATTAATGTCGGACTTGGCGATTTGGTCTTTACGCTAACCGGATCAATGACAGAACACACGGCTTATGGCGATATGGAAAACGTGCCAGAGCTCACTTGCAACAAGCATGATCCGGGCGAAAACAGTGGTTGGACTTTATGGAAAAATCTTGCGAAAAAATCGCCAGTATTCGGTAAGCCAGAAAAATTCTACGGTAACGTGGATAAATCCATTTGGGAATCGGCCACACTCACTTGTAAACCTTCTCCTCTTATCGACAAAATAAAAACTTTGTCCGTGAACGATCCCTATTCTGGTCGTTCTGTCACGGGCGGGATCATCACTATTACCGATTCCAACTGGCTGTTGAGTGTCACCTGTAATCGCCAGCCTCATTTCCCAGACCAACCAGAGGATACATTGGTTCTTTGGGTCTATGGCTTATTGATGGATAAATCAGGCAATCGCATCCACAAAACTATGGCGCAATGCACCGGCAAAGAAATCCTTACCGAACTTTGTTATCACCTAAACATTGAAGATCAGCTTGATAAGATTGTTGCCAATACAAAAATTCGCCTCGCGCTTATGCCTTATATTACCGCTCAATTCATGACACGCGCCGCGGGAGATCGTCCTCATGCCGTGCCACAAGGCTGCACTAATTTAGGTTTGATTGGACAGTTTGTAGAAACACGCAACGACATTATCTTCACCATGGAAGCGTCCATTCGTACGGCTCGTATTGGGGTTTATAAACTACTGAACATTCCTAAACAAGTGCCTGATATTAGCCCGACTCAGTACGATATTCGTAATCTGATTAAAGGCGCTAGAGCACTCAACAGCGGCAAGCCATTTATGGGAGAGCGCTTACTACATCGCTTACTCGACAAAACCTACTTTGCGCATATTTTGCCTCCACTACCGGAACCAGAGGAAAGCAAACAATCTCGATTTGAAGAAGAGATGCATGAGCTACTCGGTAAAAGCAGCACAATGATGCATAAGTTCGGCGGTTGGATTAGCTCACTTCGAGAAAGTTTATCAAGCAAGGATAAAAGCTAAAGAAATTCAGCTCGAAATATAAATTGTACTGTGGTGCAAGCATATTGGACTGATGGATAAGTTTTTTATTTGGTTACTTTTAAAGTAAAAGAGCAAACAAAAGTGCTCTTAAATATAACGCAGTACTAAACAGTACAAAAAAAAAGATGGAGTTTGTTATGAAAGCAGCTGTAGCCAGTAAATTTGGTGCCATTCTAAAAATTGAGGATGTGGCTAAACCTAAGATCGAACCACATCAGGTACTCGTTAAGATTCATGCTTGTGGCGTTTGTCATACGGATTTACATGCTTGTCATGGAGATTGGCCTGTTAAACCGACTCTACCCTTTATTCCAGGTCACGAAGGCGTTGGCGAGATTGTTGAAGTCGGCAGCGCAGTAAAGCATTTGGTCTTGGGAGATCGAGTCGGCATTCCTTGGTTGTACAGCGCCTGCGGACATTGTGAATATTGCTTAACAGGCAACGAAAACTTATGTCTTTCACAGCAAAACGCAGGTTATTCAGTCGATGGTGGTTACGCGGAATATTGCGCGGCTCATGCGGAATATGTGGTTAAAGTTCCTGAAGGCTTGGGTTATGTTGAAGCGGCGCCGTTATTCTGTGCTGGTGTGACGACTTATAAAGCACTCAAAGTCTCCGGTGCAAAACCTGGTGATTGGGTCGCTCTGTTTGGTATTGGCGGCTTAGGCCATTTAGCCGTGCAATACGCCGTTGCCATGGGGTTTCGAGTGGTTGCTGTCGATACGGGCGCAGCCAAACGTGACTTGGCGATGTCATTAGGTGCAGAATATTTCTTCGATTTCAAAACCGACGATGTCGTAAAAGAAATTCTAGACACAACCTCAGGTGTTCATGCCACCGTTTGTACTGCTGTCAGCAAAGCGGGCTTCAGACAGAGCTATGACGTGATTCGTCGTGGCGGTAAATGTGTCTTGGTTGGTTTGCCGCCAGAAGACATGCCATTGCCTATTTTCAACACCGTCCTCAATGGCGTCAGTGTCGTTGGCTCCATCGTCGGTACTCGTAAAGATCTGGAAGAGTGCTTGGAATTTGCCGCACGCGGTAAGGTCAAAGCGATTATCGCCGAAAAAACACTGGACGATATTAATGAGATCTTCGCCGATATGGAAAAAGGCGACATTACAGGCCGTATCGTAATGAGCTTGTAATTTCTCGTTTTACACCTGTTTTTAAAGTACCAAAGCCAACCCATAACGGTTGGCTTTTTTGAATTAGGTTGACAGGCGTTTATTTTTAAATAAAAATGACACCGATGTCATAACGAGAAAAGAATAACAATGACGACCATTTACAATGTTGCAGAAGCCGCTGGAGTCTCTCCAAAGACAGTTTCTCGCGTATTAAATAACGATGTTCCTGTTGGCGAAAAAACCCGCAAGAAAGTGGACGCCGCTATTACTGCTTTAGGCTATGTACCAAGCACCGCGGCACGGTCTATGCGCTCGAACAAGTCTGGTCTTATTGGATTGGTCACAGGCGCTATTTCTCACTTTTCTGACGCATCTAATGCCCCCACAGGTTTACCCGATTTATTTATTGTTCAGGGTATCCAAAAAGTCATGCAAGCCTCTGGAAAAACGTTATTAATTGCGGATACAGGCGACTCTGCAACGTCCGTATCGCATTTAATTCGGACATTTCAAGAACATCGTGTTGAAGGGC
Source organism: Marinomonas lutimaris (assembly GCF_019426345.1). Lineage (GTDB taxonomy): Bacteria > Pseudomonadota > Gammaproteobacteria > Pseudomonadales > Marinomonadaceae > Marinomonas > Marinomonas lutimaris. The sequence goes on along the minus strand of NZ_JAHLLW010000001.1, from coordinate 404,400 downwards.
TTATTTATGTGGCGAATTATCATAAACAAATAGATTTACCTATCGCCAGTAAAAGTATCCACACTGTACTAGCAAACTGCTTTGATACAAACCACACAACATCCGTGGTTCCAAATGACCAAATGGGCCAAAAATCTTTAGTGGATAAAGTCATAAAAGAAGGTCATTCCAGAGTCGCTTACTTAACCTTAGACCCTTCTATGGTTGCAACACATCAGCGACTTGAGGGATACCAGCAAGCATTACATGAAAACGGTGTTGCATACGACCCTGAATTAGTTTTATGCGCCGATAAATTAGACCTAATAGACAACGAAAAATTGATCATCGACGCAATCGATCACCTACTTTCGCTAGCTTCTCCGCCTACTGCTATTTGTTGTGGTAACGACAAAATGGCGCTCAAGCTTTATGGTATTTTAAGGGTCAAAGGTATTCGTATACCTGAGCAAATATCTATCGCGGGTTATGATAACTATCTTGCAATTACAGAAGGTTTATACCCTGCATTAACCACGGTACATCTGCCTTATCAAGAAATTGGGCAAGAAGCGGCACGACAACTTTTAAAGTTGATTGATGGTAAAGACCAAAAAGCACCAAACTCAGCAATAACCATCGTTGATAGTCCTGTTATTTGGCGGCAATCAATTCTTAAGATTTAATCACCAATAAATTTATCGAGTAACGCATCAGAGCTACGATGCGTTTCTTTTAATAAAAAATGACATCGATGTCATTTTTGAAGAAATAGCTCATCTCTATGGGAGAAAAAAAATGAAAATAACAAAAAATTTGGCATTAACTCTTTTATCTGCAGGAGCGTTAGGGAGCGCTTTTGTTTCGACTTGTGCCTTTGCAAAAACGGATCTATCGCTTTGGTATCACGGTGCGGGTAATAAAGTGGAAGCGAAAGTCATCAATCAAATTGTCAATGACTTCAATCGTAGCCAAAGCGATTGGAATGTGGTTTTAGAGTCATTTCCCCAAGGTTCATACAACGACTCCGTTGTTGCAGCCGCATTAGCGAACAATTTACCGGATATTTTAGATGTGGATGGTCCAGTGATGCCTAATTGGGCATGGGCTGGATATTTGCGACCTTTATTAATCGACAAAAACAAAATTGCGGACTTTTTACCCGGAGTTAAGGGCTATTGGGACGGGAAGCTCTACTCCATCGGCTTATGGGATTCGGCCGTCGCTATGGTGACTCGTCGTTCAACCTTAAATGAAGTAGGAGCTCGTATACCAACAATTGACTCGCCATGGACTGAAGAAGAATTCAACGGCGTTCTTAAAAAGCTTAAAGCGACAGGAAAATATGATTATCCGCTTGATTTAGGTATGGCTGAAAGTGGCGAATGGTTTCCCTATGCTTTTAGTCCATTTTTACAAAGTTTCGGTGGCGACCTGATTGATCGTTCCACCTATAAAACAGCTGAAGGTACATTAAATGGCCCCGAAGCCATAGCCTTTGGTGAGTGGTGGCAGAGCTTATTCGTCAATGGCTATGCGCCTGGCAACTCTCAAGATCCAGCAGACCATGAAACAGGATTATTAGAGGGAAAATACGCGATGCAATGGTACGGCAACTGGGCGGCTTTAAAAACCTTAAATAAATTTGGTGATGACGCGCTGTTTTTGCCTGCACCTGATTTTGGACATGGACCTAAAATAGGTGCTGCAAGCTGGCAATTCGGTGTCTCTGCTGCCTCTAAACATCCACAAGGCGCATCGGACTTTATTGAGTTTGCTCTTCAGGACAAATACTTAGCTGCATTTTCAGACAGCCTTGGCGTAATACCACCAACACAATCCGCTGCTACGTTAACGACCAATTACCGACAAGGTGGAGCTTTGTCCGTTTTTTACGTCCTATCCAAAGCACAAGCCTTAGTTCGCCCCGTCACTCCTGGTTATATTGTTGAAGCTAAAGTCTTTGAAAAAGCCTTAGCAGATATCGCTGATGGTGCAGATGTTGCGGACACGTTAGATAGCGCAGCTGATGAAATTAATGCCGATATCGAGAAAAACCGCGGCTACAGCCGTTAATACGTTTTGATAGGTCCTTGGCAGGTATAGGACTTCTCTACCTGCCTACTTTTAGCAAAATATTTTAGAGCTAGCGATACTGGTATTTTTATGAAAAAAAACTCGATATTAACGCGGCATAACACCACAGGATGGCTGTTTGCGTCGCCCGGTTTCGGCTTGATGCTTCTATTTATTGTCATTCCATTTATTTTAGCAATTGCATTTTCTTTGACGAATCAGCGTTTGATGTCACCTAACGCAGCAGAGTTCGTGGGGTTAGAAAACTACACCAATATGCTAGATGTAGGCATTTTGGTTGTTGATCCTGAAATCGATGCTAGTGGCAACATTTTAGTGGATAAGAACGGAGACAATAAATACCCAAGACTCAGAAAATTCACCCGAAATAACCCTGATTATCCCAATGTACAAGGGATGAAAGAGTGGTTCTCATTCTCTTGGGGGGTGCAAAAAATCGCGATTATGGCCAGTGATCTTGTGTTTATGAAAGCTCTGGTTAATACCCTTACCTTTGTGGCGTTTGTTGCCCCTATTCAAGGTGCTTTGGCACTCATATTGGCATTGCTAATTAACCAACCATTACGCGGTATACAGATTTTCAGGTCGATATATTTTATGCCTGTCGTTGTATCAATCGTGGTCGTTTCTTTGTTATGGCGTTTTATCTATGACGGCCAAAACGGACTATTAAATAGTGTGCTGAATACGCTCACATTTGGTCATTTCAAAGCGGTGGACTGGCTGGGCAATCAAGATACGGCACTCGGTTCAATCATGGCTATGTCTATTTGGCAGGCGGTAGGTTTTCACATGATTATCTGGCTGTCAGGCTTACAAACCATCTCTCCAACACTCTATGAAGCAGCGAAAATTGAGGGTGCAAGTCCTTGGCAGACATTCCGCTACGTCACATGGCCGGGTTTACGTAACACGGCCGTATTAGTCGTCATCGTCATTACCATGCAAGCCTTCTCGCTATTTGCGCAGATCGATGTGATGACAAGTGGCGGCCCTCTGGATAGCACTCAAACTATTGTTTATCAGGCAGTAGAGCGCGGTTATGGAAAGCAGGATATTTCTGGAGGCTCAGCGATGTCTGTCGTGTTATTCCTACTCGTTTTGAGTATTTCTCTACTACAGCGCTACTTAACACGGGAGAAAAACTGATGTTTCGACTAGATAAGGACAACCCAACATTGCGCTTAATCGTGCGTTATATGGTATTGACTCTCATCGCGCTCATTTTTGTCACACCGATTCTTTTTATGATGATGTCGTCGCTTAAACCTGATCAACAGTTGTTAGCAGATACATCCTCTATTAGAGCGTTTCTACCCATTGGGGATATTAGTTTTGACAACTATAAAGCAGCCTTTGAACGCGCTCCCATTGGTATGTTTATGCTGAACTCACTCCTTGTAACAGGCGTGACGGTTGTGCTTGGTCTGCTAGTTTGTTCGATGGCTGGGTTCTCGTTTGTATTCCTCAATTGGCGAGGAAAAAGCATCGCTTTTTCCATTATTTTGGCCACCCTAATTGTGCCTTTTGAAACCATTGCAATTCCAATGTTGTTGATGGTTTCAAAATTGCCTTGGCTTGGATTAGATGGCTTCAGCTGGGGCTGGTTAAACAGTTATCGAGTGCAAATTATCCCCTTTATCGCCGATGGTCTAACCATTTTCTTGTTCGCTCAATACTTTAAAGATTTGCCTAAGGAGCTTATTGAAGCGTCCCGAATAGAAGGCTGCAGTTGGTGGCAGGTTTACTGGAGAGTGGTTATGCCTTTGTCTGGTCCGATCATTGCCACAGCCGCAATTTTGAAGTTCCTAGCCATGTATAACCAATATTTATGGCCAATCATGGTGACGCAGCAAGAGCAATATCGCCCGGTATTAGTTGGCTTACAATACTTTTTTCAATTGAACACGGCATGGGGAGAAGTCATGGCTTATCTCACCATCATCACTGTGCCTGTCTTAGCTTTTTATCTCGCTTTACAACGTGCATTTATCGCCTCTATCGCATCGACAGGTGTCAAAGGATAGGCTTTTTTTGGAGTAATAAAAATGACAATAGCATTAGAAAAAAAATGGATATGGGATAGCTGGTATCACAAAGAAGGTGATGTTTGGCATGGCTATTTCCTGCAAGCAGATAAATCTCTTATTAATCCAGATTTACGCCATTTCAATGTCACCCAGGCCCATGCGATATCAAAAGATTTGATCCATTGGGAGCATTTAGGCACCTGTTTTGAGCCTTCGACATCAACAGCCTGGGACGACTCCACAACTTGGACAGGCAGCGTGGTAAAAGACGATGATGGCTTATATCACCTCTTTTATACTGGCACCTGTTTAGCCGAGAAAAGTTTATATCAACGTGTCGGTCACGCAATAAGCGATGATCTGCATAATTGGAAACGTGTGGGAGACGGCTTGTGCTTAGACATAATCGGCGAAAATGCCCAATACTATGAAGACCAGCATCAAGTAGGTCATTGGCATGATCGAGCGATGCGAGACCCATGGGTGATGAAAAACCCAAATGGCAAAGGCTGGTTAATGTATTTTACCGCTCGTGCACCAGGCATTGAAGAACCCAATGCTGGCGGCGCAATTGGCTTTGCCACCTCTAACGACTTATATCACTGGGAGCTACAAAAACCGGTTTTTGTTGGCGGCTTTGGCCAATTAGAAGTACCACAAGTGTTTGAACTTGAAGGCCGTTGGTACTGCTTATTCTGCACATCGTCTTCTCATTGGGCCGATGCTTTTATAAAAGCTCGTGCTGGTAAACCAGTCACTGGTAATCACTATTTGGTTGCGGACAACCCTGAAGGGCCATGGAGCCTCCCAGAAAGTGAGTTCCTAGACGGCGATGAACCATGCTACCGATATGCTGCACGAATCCTACAAACCGATACTGGTCCCGTTATCATAGGTTTTCATGATCAAGGCCCAAATGGCTTTGTTGGTGAAATTTTAGATCCTGTCGCAGTACATGTGAATGATGAAGGATTGTTAAGTACAGACGCTAACAATAAAAAAGGACAGTAGTCATGGCGGATTTACAGCTAAAATCCATTGAAAAAAACTACGGCTCTACTCGTATTATTAAGGGCGTCGATATCGATATCAAAGACGGCGAGTTCGTTGTTTTTGTTGGCCCTTCTGGTTGTGGTAAATCCACTCTTTTACGCATGATAGCAGGGCTTGAAGATATTTCTGGGGGAGAGTTAACCATAGATGGAAAAGTCGTCAATGACTTACAACCAAAGGACCGAGGGATCGCCATGGTTTTCCAATCTTATGCCATTTTTCCTCACATGACGGTACGAGAGAACGTTGGCTTTGGATTAACCGTATCTGGCGTTCCTAAAGATGAAAAAGTGCAACGGGTAAACGAAGCTGCACAGATTCTGCAAATGGAACATTTGCTGGATCGTCGCCCTAGCCAACTGTCTGGAGGTCAAAGACAACGTGTTGCGATAGGTCGCGCCATTGTTCGTAATCCTAAAGTGTTTTTATTTGATGAACCGCTCTCAAATTTAGACGCCGCCTTGCGGATGGATATGAGAATGGAGATTTCAAAGCTGCATAAAAAACTCGATGCCACCATGATTTATGTGACTCACGACCAAGTTGAAGCGATGACTTTAGCGGACAAAATCGTCGTGCTCAAAGATGGAGAAGTGCAACAAATTGGCTCACCAATGGAGCTTTTCCATAAGCCAGCAAATCGCTTTGTCGCGGGGTTTCTTGGCTCTCCATCAATGAACTTTGTGAAAGTAAAAGTGGTGGCTCATGATAACGACAGCATCACCGTCAGTTCAGACGTTATAGATGAGGTGGTCTTACCTAGACACGATCGTGATCTTGCCATTGGAGACTCTCTTGAGCTAGGGATTCGTCCTCAGTATTTAGAGCCTCATCACGGTGAAATAAAAGGTTCAATGCATGGCCGTGTATCATTATCAGAACGTCTTGGTACCGAAACCGTGCTAGACATTACATTAGCTGATGGCAATAAGGTAATTGCGTCTATCAATGAAGACAAGGTATTTGAAGTCGACGAAGAAATAAGCCTACATTTCGATGTCGATAATATACACATTTTCTAGGCCAAATAAGCCGCCATACATAATGTATGGCGGCTTATTGCGAGTATTCACAATTACACTGGCAACCGTGTTGAGGCTTTCAGCTCTCGCAAGGAGATGTTCGAAGCGATAGCAGACACTCCAGGTAGCTTTCTCAGAACTTGATCCACAAAGCGACTGTAGTCATCTAAGTCTTTGGCAACGACTTGCAACAAGAAATCTGCTGCACCTGTGGTGTTATGACAGGACAAAACATTGTCACAACCTTGAATCATTTGTTCGAAAGTTTGAGTGATTTCTGCATCGTGCTGATTACAGGTCAACTGCACAAACGCCATCACGCCAAAACCTAATTTACGTCGATCAAGATTTGCCTGATAGTCAGTTATAATGCCCTCTTCCTCCAGCCGCTTTAATCGTCTCCAACAGGGCGTTTCACTCAACGAAAGCTCACTGGCTAATTTTGCGTTAGTCAGCTTACCATCTTGCTGCATACGTCGAACAATATCAGTGTCTACCTTATCCAAAGCCACCATTGAAATATCCCCCTCTTATTAACCTCATATCTGAAATAATATTTCTTAAGGTCGCTAATATACAAGGAAAAGAGCAAGGTAATTTCTTCTATATTCAGTAGTCTATTAGGCTGACGTATTGATAACCAAAGGAGCAAACAATGAAAGCCGTTGTCTACGAAAGCTTTTCAGCCACACCTAAAATTATGAATGTCGAAGATCCAACACCAGAAAATCATGGTGTGGTGATCAAGGTGGAAGCGACCGGTGTATGCCGCAGCGATTGGCACGGTTGGATGGGACATGATCCAGACATTGTGTTGCCACACGTTCCCGGTCATGAGTTTGCCGGTGTTATTGAAGCCGTTGGCAAAGATGTTCAGCGTTTTAAAGTAGGCGACCGAGTGACTGTGCCTTTTGTCAGCGGATGCGGTTCTTGTCCAGAATGCCACGGCGGGAATCATCAAGTCTGCGGCAATCAAACTCAGCCAGGCTTTACCCATTGGGGATCTTTCGCGGAATACGTCTCCATTCATCATGCGGATGTGAATTTGGTGACTTTGCCAGAAACCATAGACTTCACCACAGCGGCTAGCCTTGGCTGTCGCTTTGTAACCTCGTTTAGAGCGGTTGTCGATCAAGGTAAAGTAAGCGCAGGCCAGTGGGTCGCGGTGCATGGTTGTGGCGGTGTTGGACTGTCTGCCATCATGATTGCCAACAGCATTGGTGCCAATGTTATTGCCGTGGACGTGACAGACGATAAACTTGAACTGGCAAAAGCCCTAGGCGCTTATGCGACTATTAATGCCACCAGCGTGGCAGATGTGGCTGAAGCGATTAAAGAAATCACCCGCGGTGGTGCCCATGTATCGATCGATGCGCTTGGTCACCCAACAACTTGCATAAACTCCATTAAAAGTTTGAAAAAACTAGGCAAGCACGTTCAGGTCGGCTTGCTGTTAGCGGATCAAGCCACACCGCCGATTCCGATGAATCTGGTTATCGCTCATGAATTAGAAATTATTGGCAGTCACGGCATGCAGGCGTTCCGTTACGATGCCATGTTGTCGATGATTAAGTCAGGAAAACTCAGCCCAGAAAAGCTACTCGGCCGAACCATCAGCCTAGAAGAATCCATTGCTGCACTGATGAATATGGACAAAGCAAACCCACCGGGTGTGACCGTCGTTACACATTTCTAGTTGCCACTTTACACACAAAAAGAGCGCTTACCTCAAAAAGGTAGCGCTCTTTTCCCCAGCTCATTTTCACGAGCTAACTATTTGATAAACCTAACTAGGCCTGTTTTTTCTCTAAATGCATTTCAGACTGGTTACCCGCATTTGGATCATTGTAGACACTCTCATCTAGCTGACCTTCGCTTTTGGCAACGACGATGGAAACCACTGCATCACCAGAGACGTTAACCGCAGTACGAATCATGTCTAACAAACGGTCAACGCCGAGAATCAAGCCAATGCCTTCAATCGGTAAGCCAACTTGTGCGAACACCATAGACAGCATGATCAAACCAACACCTGGTACGCCTGCGGTACCGATAGATGCCAACACAGACATCAAGATAACGGTTAAATAACCCATCATGCCAAGTTCAACATTGTAGATATTGGCGATAAAGACAGTCGCTACACCTTGCATGATGGCCGTGCCATCCATGTTGATGGTCGCACCAAACGGCACAGTAAAAGACGCTACCGAGTTTTTCACGCCAAGACGTTTTGTCACCGCACGTAAAGTGACAGGAATCGTCGCGTTTGAGCTGGATGTACTAAAAGCAAACACTTGCGTGTTACGCATTTTTTTCATGAAAGTCACAGGGTTCAAACCAGACAAGACTTTCAGGATCACTTGCAAAGTCACAAATAAGTGGAAGAACAAGACGCCAATCAGCACCAATACATAACCCAACAACTGAGCGAGCAAATCCATCCCCAAATCCGCAATGGCTCTGGCGATAAGACAGAACACGGCATAAGGCGCCACTTCCATAATAATGGTGACCATCTTCATCATTATGTCATTCAATGACTCAATAAAATCGCTAACAACCTTAGCTTTTTGCCCTACCATTAAGATGCTTACACCAAACATGATCGAGAAAAAAATCACTGGTAGCATGTCACCTTGCGCCATAGCGCTAATAGGATTTGAAGGAACAATATTAATCAAAACAGTCGATAATGGCGGAGAGTCTTTCCCTGTAAAGGTCACAGAAGACTCAGCATTCATACCTTCACCAATACCAAAAGCAGTGGCAATAGTCAGTGCTGCGGCAATGGCAATGGCGGTGGTCACTAAATATAGAATGAAAGATTTAGACCCAATCCTTCCCAGCAGCTTTATGTCACCTATACCACATACACCACACACTAAAGAGAAGAAAACCAGCGGAACAACAAGCATTTTCAGTGCGTTAACGAACATTGTACCAACGACTTTAAACAAGCCATCCGTTAAATAACTGTTCGCCCATGTTCCGTCTGCGTTTAACCCTGTTAAGTTTAGGACCAAACCAACCACGATGCCGAGCAGCATTCCAAGTAACACTTTAAATGTTGTATTCATAACAGTCTCTCTCATGCCATTAGTTCTAATGGTTTAGGCCGCTAAATGATGACGACCCTAAAATAAAAGTCACGCATATTACATGCCATTATAGTGCATAAAAACTATTTTCTTCGCGATGAAGGGAAAAGACAGTGTCATTTTCAAGAATAGGAAAGGTAAAGAATGTGCCGTTTTTAATGTTTTCAGAAAAATAAAAACACAATAAGGGATGTCTAGAATAATTCTTAAATCATTGTTATTAAAATGATTTAAATAAAAAGATGTCTACTGCCGCACTTTTATATCCTAATAAAAGTACGGAGGAAAACAGATTAAATATTTGAATTTTTTGCCTCACAAAAAGCTAACGCATCTTTAAGTGGTAATGGATGGCAGAAAAAATATCCCTGTATTTTTTGAGCACCCAACTCTTGCAACACTTCCAACTCCGCCAAGGTTTCCACACCCTCACCAAGCACCTTGCTTTTGGTTTCTTTTGCAAAGCCGATCAAAGCTGCGACCAAAGCTCTTTTTCGATGATCTGAATTGATATTAGCGATCAAGCTTCTATCTAATTTTATAATGTCCGCTTGTAACTCCAATATGTGTTGGAAGCTTGCAAAACCTGCTCCTGCGTCATCTACAGCAAGACGCATACCTCGTTCCCGAAAAGACTGAATGGAATTCCGAAATATTTTGTAGTCTGGGATAGATTCACGCTCAGTCACCTCCAACACAACACGATGCAAAGGAGCTTTGTCTAACATGGCTTGCAGACAAGACGATGTAAGGTGTTTGGGAGAAACATTTAACGTTATGTAATATTGCTCAGGGATAGCTGGCAATAAATTGAGCGCTTCTTCAATAGCAAATAGCTCTAGTACTTCGCCAACACCTGACGCATTGGCTTTATTGAACCAATAATCAGGGGAATGATAGGGCTTGGTTTGAAAGCGCGACAAACACTCAAAACCTTTAATCGAGTTTGTTTTAAAATTATAAATTGGCTGAAATACGATGGAAAGTTGTTTGTTATTAATGATATCGAAAATATCGTTGCGAGCGAGCTTGTGCAATCTTGATGCAGTAAGTTCTTTCTCTATATTGCGAGCGGCAAATTTCGCGAAGAGTGTTAAAATAGATAAGTCTTTAGCCGACAGTGACTCATCAGCTTTCTCGCTGAAACAACATAGCGTGCCATAAATAGAGTCGTCCGAGAGATAAATAGGCACACCAATATAACTGCCTATATTTAAAACTTTTGTTACTGCTAATGCTTTCGTAATGTCGTTTTTCGATGTATCGGGAATAATTTGAGGCAGCTTTTCTTCTGCAATTAACTGGCAATAAGTGACTTCACTTCTGTCCTTATGGCCTTCATTAAGAAAGACACCACAACTGTCACTTTTATCTACATGCAACATTTCACGATTACCATCATGAAAACGCGACAAAAACGCGACATCCATTCCTAAATGCTGTCGAATAGTTTGCACTAGGTGCTCTAAATCATGGTTCAGTGAGCTAGCTAAAAGCTCCTCATCTATCCTACCTTGATTCTGCGCTCCCAAAATAGCAGTCATTAAATCGACGCTATTATTTGTTTTCAACATAGTTGCTCCGTGCATTCTCGACCTCTGACAAGCTTATTAATATATGAAGCATAACGACACTCGCCTCAAGACGTAGATAAAGCATATCAAAGGCGCTAAACCTCTTACCGTATTTTTTCGACGTCATTACGTAACCATATGAGTCTAACGTTTTTTATTAATGTCATTGCGTAAAAAAATGAATCTTTAAGTAAACAATACAAGGAACAACTCTAGCCTCAATCTCAAAATAAAGAAGGCTTGTATGCTGGCTTGTGATAGTCGCTTTTATGTAACTTAATTGCTTCAAAGTTATTCCTTGTATAGCGAGTTTCTAAAACATACTATCAATATTGTTCGAAAAAACGGGGCTTTACCTCGTGAGATCTTGCCTCGCATTAATCAATCTAAATTTATTGGAGTGAGCAATGAAAAAAACAGTAGTGGTTTTCTTCTCTGGATACGGACATACCAAACGCGTTGCAGAGTATGTTGCAAAAGGCGCTAATGCAGAAAGCATTCAAATTGATGATAATGGTGACATTACAGACGCGGATTGGGATACATTGAACGCAGCTGACGCCATCATTTTTGGTGCTCCAACTTACATGGGCGGCGCACCTTGGCAATTTAAAAAGTTCGCTGATGCCACCTCTAAAGCGTGGTTTACTCAAGCTTGGAAAGACAAAGTGTTTGGTGGTTTTACCAACAGCGCAAGTTTAAACGGTGACAAACAAGTCACTCTTATTTACCTACAAACATTAGCATCTCAGCATGGTGGTATTTGGGTAAGTTTAGGGTTACCACCTGCCAATGCGCTTGCAGCGACACGTGACGACGTAAATAACCTAGGTGGTTCTGTGGGTGTTTTGGTCCAGTCTCCATCAGATGCTGGCGACGATGCTATTCCTGAAGGCGACTTGGAAACAGCACGCATTTACGGCGAACGCGTTGCGCACATCGTAAGCCGCTTCAATTAATTAAGCACTATTTTGGCTTTTCAAACGGCATGGCTTTCCATGCCGTTTTTCGATGCTTCTTAGCAATCCTCCCAACGACTCATTTTTTCCAATCCATCCATATAGTGGTCTCTTTGTTCCTTTGTAAATCACCGCTTAAGGTGCTTTAATTCCCTCCACTATTCGCTGACACTTACTATTCGAAATCTGTTTTATTCGAACATCAGCACACACTAATAATGCAAAGAGGAAACACCCATGGTTACCGCTATCATCATGCTTTCTGTTGAGAAAAAGCACATCAACCAAGTCGCTGAAAAATTGGCTTCCATTGAAGGGTTATCTGAAGTTTATTCCGTCAGTGGTTCATACGATATCGCCGCTATCGCCCGTGTGCAGACTAATGACCAACTATCTGAATTGGTGACAAAACACCTTGCTCAAATCGATTACATTTTGAAAACAGAAACCATGCTGGCGTTTCAAGCGTATTCGAAACATGATTTGGAAGGCATGTTTTCGGTTGGTGTTTAATTTTAAAACTCTTTTTTTGGAGAGAGCAGTTATGAGTCATCTTCACACTGGATCTTGTCTATGTGGTGCGGTTAAATTCGAATTGGAAGGCGAGTTTAAAAAGTTCTTCCTTTGTCATTGCAGCCGATGCAGAAAAACCTCTGGCACCGCCCATTGTGCCAATTTATTTGCGCCGGGTGCTACGCTTACTTGGTTGAGCGGCGAAGGTAAACTCAGCTTTTATCGATTAGAAGACACAAACTTTGCCCGTACTTTTTGCTCTGTGTGTGGCTCCAATGTGCCTACCGATGCGAAAGCACGCGGCTTAGTTGTCGTTCCTGCCGGTTGTTTAGATACAGATGTCGATATAACACCACAAGCGCATATCTTTATGGACAGCAAAGGCAATTGGGACGATCACTTAGGTGATGTTCCAGCGTTCGAAGCGATGCCAAGTTAAATAACTAATGATTAAAATAAGCCATTGCAAAAAAGCCAACGGATAAGAAAACACCAACGTTGGCTTTTTTATGACTTTTCTTTGCGCTACTTACCCTATTGATTAAAGCTCACTTAAACGACGAGCAGCCTCAAGCAAGGTACTTTCTTCCTTGGCAAAACACAGACGGATAATGCGCTGATCTTTGGGCGGTTGCTGATAAAACACGCTAACCGGAATCGCGGCTACACCGACTTTGTCAATTATCCATTCACAAAACGCCACGTCATCTAAATCACTGATCGCGCTGTAATCCAATAGTTGAAAATATGTGCCTTCGCATGGCAGTAACGCAAAACGGCTGTCAGCCAGTGCATTTCTCAGTACATCGCGTTTTTGCTGATAAAATGCCGCCAAGCTAGCACTGGCTTCAGGTAACGCAATTAAATGCTCAGCCAAAGCTTGCTGCAAAGGCGTTGCAGTACAAAAAGAAACAAACTGATGCACCTTGCGCAGTTCCACGGTTAATTCCGCTGGTGCCACAATGTAGCCAACTTTCCAACCTGTTAAATGAAAGCTTTTGCCAAAAGAAGAAACCACTAAGCTACGCTTCGCTAGCTCGGCATGTTGGTGAACACTCACTGCGGATTCACCAAAATGAATAAACTCATACACTTCATCGGACAATACATAAATGTCACGACTCGCAATAGCTTGCCATAAGGATTCTAAATCTTCAGCCAACCAGCAACTTCCCGTTGGATTGTGTGGCGTGTTGATTAAGACCAAACGCGTCTTGTCAGTAAGCAATTCAGAAAATGCCTGCCAGTTAGGACGAAAATCCGGTGCCGTTAACGTTACTCGCTTACAAATACCACCCGCTAAGGTCACCGCTGGTTCATACAAGTCATAAGCGGGATCAAACAAGATAACTTCATCACCGTTATGCACTAAGGCTGCTATCGCATCAAAAATGGCTTCGGACGCACCACTCGTCACCGTAATCTCATCCAGTGCGCTAACTTTTCGGTCATAATGACGCTCGATTAAGCTGGCAATTGCGTCTCGTAATATTGGCAAGCCAGTCATAGGCGAATATTGATTATTACCGGTTAAAATCGCCTGTGACGCGCGTTCTAATAATCCCGCATCAGGTGAAAAATCAGGAAAACCTTGCGATAAATTAATCGCACCTTTTTCAACGGCCAACGCCGACATCTTGGTAAAAATAGTGGTGCCGACTGACGGCAGTTTGGAAATAAGTGTTGAAGCGATGGTCACGATGATCAGGCCTTAGAAGAAAAGAAATTCAGCTAAGTTAAAAGACTTCGCCATAAGACGTCAATCATCTTTAATCAGTAATCGTATCGGTGACAAAAACACAATACAAGAATAGCTAAGAAACAAAAACGCCAAGGCATAAGCCTTGGCGTTTTTGTTGGTTACATCAAGTTTACATATTACGCCGTCATGAACGGGTAATCTGTGTAGCCTTCCGCACCTGGTGTGTAGAAAGTATTTGGATTGGGCTCGTTTAGTTCAGCGCCCGCCTGAACACGTTCAACAAAGTCAGGGTTGGCAAGAATACCTTTACCAAACGCAACACTGTCCGCTTGATTATCTGCTAGCACTTGATTGGCTTCTTCTGGCGAGTAGCCCATATTGACCATCAAATGCCCCTTGTAAGCGTCACGCGCTACGCTGACAACATCTGCTTGCTGTAAACCAAAGAAATCTGCGCGCATTAAATGTACATAAGCTAAGTTAAAGCGATTAAGGTGTTCGCTCAAGAAGCGTGTCCAAGCAATAGGATCATTTTCTTTCATGCTTTGGAAGCTGTTAAGAGGTGAAAGACGTAAGCCCACTCGACCACTGCCCATAACTTCCGTTACCGCTTCAATGACTTCGGTTAAAAAACGTGCACGGTTTTCTAATGAACCACCGTATTCATCTGTGCGCTGGTTAGAACTTTCACGTAAGAACTGATCAATTAAGTAACCATTCGCACCGTGAATCTCTACGCCATCAAAACCTGCTTCTTTGGCATTGATCGCGGCTTGACGGAAATCACCTACAATCTCTTTGATTTCAGCAACGGTTAATGCTCGAGGCACTGTGTATGGTTTTTTGCCTTCTGGCGTGTGGGTTTCACCCTCAATAGCAATGGCACTAGCAGAAACAGCCTCTTTACCACCATTCAACAATGGGTGTGCAGCACGCCCTCCATGCCAAATTTGTATAAAAATACGGCCGCCAGCTTTATGCACTGCGTCGGTTGTTAGTTTCCAACCTTCAATTTGTTCTTGTGAATAAATACCTGGGTCATCACCAAAAGATGACGTACCTTCCGTCACCATAGTACATTCTGTAATCAACAAACCAGTACTAGCACGTTGAGAGTAATATTCTGCCATCAAGGCATTTGGCAGATGGCCCGGAGCACGTGTACGAGTTAAAGGCGCCATGATAAAACGATTAGGTAATTCTAGATCGCCGATTTTTACTGGGCTGAAAAGATTCTTTGCGGTGCTTGTCATTATGAACTCCAGAGTAAATTTCAATCTTTATAGAAAGGATAGACACTACATATGGCAGTTATTTTAAAAAACAATCTCGTGCACTTTCTTTCCTGAATAGTCGATCCAATTTCACTAAATAATAGTTCAAAAAATAAGCGGTGTGAGTGCTTGCAGGTCATCTTTTCAAGGTCTATATTGCGAGCATCAGACGGCAGTTGTGTCGCCTTTCTTTTACCCGTTTAAACACGTTCCGTGTGAGGGAATTCAAGCTAATGACATCCGATTCCAGCAGGCCAATGGCTCCTTTTGGCACCTTGTTAGGCGTAGCGCCGGGCAATGTGCCCGTTTACTCTTCCGATTATGATTCTGCTGATGATAATGAGCTGCCTAACCGCCATGCTTATCGCAGTTATGTGGATGGAATTTTCATGGGTTATAAGTGGCAATGTGTTGAATTTGCTCGTCGCTGGCTGTATCTCAACAAAGGCTACATCTTTGATGACGTCGCCATGGCCTATGATATTTTTCGCCTGACGTCAGCTCGGCTCATTGCCGATGAGAGCCGCTTGCCACTGAAATCCTTTCGCAATGGCTCGTTACGTCATCCTGAAGTAGGTGCGCTGTTGATTTGGAACGAAGGTGGTGAATTTGAAGTCACCGGCCATGTGGCGATTGTCACCAAAGTCTTGCCAGATCGTTTGTACTTGGTCGAGCAAAATGTCGGCCATCAAGTGTGGGAAGAAGGCCAAGATTACTCTCGCGTGCTTGATGCGCGCATTAGTGAAGACGGCGGCTACTGGCTGCGTTGTTCTTATGGTGATGCTTCTGTTATGGGCTGGGTAATACAAACAGACGATGATTTGCATGCCGAGAATATTGAACCTGAAGATCCCGCATTATTCAATTTGCAAATACGTCATGTGCCTAACAAAGGCCAAGCTTCTCGTGCTTGGTTAAATGTCGCGAATCCAGCGGAAGAAGCTTTTGTCGACATGATGGGCGGACACAAACTCGCCAGTCGACCGGAAGACGACTACAAATACATGGTGATGACAGAAACCGCAGAGCGAGAACTAAAGCGCGCTACCAATGAATTACACGCCTTGTTTATGCACGCCACAGACTACGTTCTGCAAAACGAAGATCTATTATCTAGCTTTAATATTCCATCTGCTTTATGGCCTAAAATTCATCAATCTTGGGACAACCGTCGCAACCAGATGATCACTGGGCGCTTTGATTTCAGTCTTTCTGCTCAAGGCATCAAGGTCTACGAATACAACTGCGACTCGGCCTCTTGCTACATGGAAGCTGGCATCATTCAGGAAAAATGGGCCAAGCATTATGGCGCAAATGAAGGCGAAGGTTCAGCAACTGAATTGGTCGACGAACTAATCGAAGCGTGGAAAAACAGTGATGTAAAAGGTGTAATTCACATCATGCAAGATACGGATCTAGAAGAGAACTATCACGCTCTTTTCATGAAACGTACCATGGAAAAAGCGGGGCTCGATTGCAAAGTCATCAAGGGTGTCAGTAGCTTACGTTGGGACGAAGACGGTGATGTGGTCGATGCTGACGGTGTCAAAATCCGTTGGGTATGGAAGACATGGGCATGGGAAACCGCGTTGGATCAAATCCGTGCCGAATGTGATGACGATGAACAACGTCTACGCGACTATAAAACCGATGTACCACGCAGCGAAGCACCACGTTTAGTCGATGTATTATTGCGTAAAGACGTGATGGTATACGAACCTCTTTGGACGCTTATTCCAAGCAATAAAGCGATTTTACCGGTTTTATGGATGCTTTTTCCCGATCATCCCTATTTATTGGAATCGTCCTTTGAATTAAGCGATGCGTTAAAAACCAACGGTTATGTGAGCAAACCGATTGCGGGGCGCTGTGGCTTTAACATCAGCTTGTACGACGGTGAAGACGACTTAATGGAAGAGACGACTGGGCGCTTTGCTCATCAAGATCAAATCTTCCAAGCGCTATGGAAGCTACCAGACATTGAAGGATATCGCTCACAAGTCTGTACTTTCTCGGTAGCGGGACATTACGCTGGCAGTTGTTTGCGCGTTGATCCAAGTTTGGTCATCACCAAAGACAGTGATTTGATGACCCTACGCGTCATTGAATAATGATTTAAACTATTGATTTATAAAAATTTAAGCCTTTTTCTCCACAATGGAGGCAAAGGCTTTTTTTATTCTAAATTCTCTCGCTGCAATTCCATTTACTCATTTTTCACCTCTGATCGTGCAATTAGTCATTGACTATAAACTCATCAGCTCTTAAATTACCTCAAAAAATATAACACGTGTAACATTATTATGATTGCTAGAATGGTTCACCAAACCGAGGCAACTCGGGACAAAATCATCAACATTGCTGAAACCCTTTTTATCGAAAATGGCTTTGCTGATACTCAAATGAAAGACATTGCGGCGGCCACTGGCATGAGTCGTAATACCTTGTATCGCTATTACCAAGACAAATACGATTTGGGCTTCGCCATTCTTGTGGTGGTGCTGACTCGTAAGATCGATATTTATGAAAGCATCATAGAAAAAATCAAAGCTCGCCATTATTCCAACATTCGCGAGGGTCTTGGCGTGTTAATGCAAGCCTATTCTGATCCTCAATACGAAGACGATGACCGTTTTATTGCCGAGTTTGATGGCTACTATGCTGGATCACGTATACCAACCGAATTCCGTGAAAAACTGACACAATTATTACCAGAAACGGTCAGCCAATCTCTCTCTGACATTGTTGCCCTAGGACAAGCCGAAGGCAGTATTCGAACCGATATTCCAGCCGCTTATTTAGCGGTAACCCTATTCAATGCGGTCCCAACTTTTTTCCGCCGAATGTTGCTACGCAAAGATGCCTTAATGGAAATTGAACAAGAGGCCATTCCGCAACTCACCCCTGTGTTAATTCAATTACTACTCGATGGTATGAAACCATCTCGACAACCTTAAAAAGGATGAAAGCGATGAGTGATACAAAAATAAAACAACTCTTAACCGAACTAACCCTAGAAGAAAAAGCCATGCTCTGTACCGGCAAGGATTTTTGGAACCTCCATGGTATTGAGCGCTTAGACTTGCCCTCCATCATGGTAACGGATGGCCCTCATGGCTTACGCAAACAAGCCGGCGAAGGCGATCACGTTGGTTTAAACGCAGCAGTAAAAGCTACCTGCTTTCCAACTGCATCAGGACTTGCCGCATCTTGGAATACCAAGTTAATTGAAGAAATGGGCGTCGCGCTTGGCAAAGAATGCCGCGCTGAAGATGTGTCGGTCTTGCTCGGCCCTGGCACTAACATTAAACGTAACCCATTGGGTGGTCGTAACTTCGAATATTTTTCCGAAGACCCATTACTGGCTGGCGACATGTCTGCAGCTTGGATCAAAGGCGTACAAAGCCAAGGCGTGGGCACTAGCTTAAAACATTACGCAGTGAACAATCATGAACATTGTCGTATGACGGTCGATGCCGTTGTTGACCAAAGAACCCTACGCGAGATCTATCTACCTGCCTTTGAAAGAGCTGTTAAGCAGACGCAACCTTGGACAGTCATGTGCTCTTATAACAAGGTAAACGGCACCTACGCGGCAGAGCACAAACAATTGCTCGACGATATTCTTGTTAAAGAATGGGGCTTTGAAGGCATTATTGTTACCGATTGGGGCGCCAATAACGACCGTGTTGAAGGCGTCAAGAATGGCCAGCATTTAGAAATGCCAAGCTCTGGCGACATGAATACCAAAAAAATCATTGCCGCAGTGGAAAACGGTCAGCTAACGATGGAAGCGTTAGACAAATCTGTCGCTCGCGTATTGGAACTGATTTTAAAATCACAAGCTTCCTTAGAAAGCGATAAAGTAAAAGCCGACTTAAATGCTCACCATGAACTCGCAGCGCGAGTCGCGGAAGAAACCTGTGTGCTGTTAAAAAATGATGGTTTATTGCCAGTGGCCGCAGGAAAGAAAATCGCTGTTATTGGCGCATTAGCTAACAACACTCGCTACCAAGGCGCAGGCAGTTCTAAAATTAATCCATTCAAATTGGAACAGCCTCTCGACGAAATCAAAAAACAATT
This sequence comes from Marinomonas lutimaris, assembly GCF_019426345.1. Lineage (GTDB taxonomy): Bacteria > Pseudomonadota > Gammaproteobacteria > Pseudomonadales > Marinomonadaceae > Marinomonas > Marinomonas lutimaris. Next base: position 385,013 of record NZ_JAHLLW010000001.1, on the reverse strand, counting down.
TGGTGCAGATAACGTTACTTACACTGAGGGTTATCACCTAAATGATACGGAAGATAGTGCAGAAATCGCCAATGCAGTTGAGCTAGCAAAACAAGCTGACGTGGTCTTTTTGTTTGCTGGTCTGACACCAAAATATGAATCCGAAGGCTTTGATCGTCAGCACTTAAACTTGCCACAAGTTCAGCTTGATCTCATTCATGCGCTTGGTGATCAGCTAGCTAAGACCGTGGTTGTTTTACAAAATGGCGCACCAGTCGTTCTTCCGTTTGTAGAAAAAGTTCCCGCTGTTTTGGAAGCTTACCTAGGTGGACAAGCTGGAGCTTCCGCGATTGCCAAAGTACTTTCTGGTGAAGTAAACCCAAGCGGAAAATTAGCAGAAACCTTCCCTGCAAATTTAGACGATGTGCCAAGCCAGCCTTATTTCCCAGGTACCACTAAGCAAGTGCAATACCGCGAGGCTATTTGGGTTGGGTATCGCTATTTTGATACCACTAATACGAAAACGCTTTTCCCATTTGGTCATGGCTTGTCTTACACCGATTTCACTTACTACCATCTAACATTGCTAAGTGGTGATAAAACGCCATTTAATGAAAGCGCTTCCATTAAACTGCAAATCACCGTCACCAATACAGGAAACAGAGCAGGCGCCGAAGTTGTACAGTGTTACGTGGGCCAAAAATCACCTTCCCAACCTCGCCCAGCCAAAGAATTAAAAGCGTTCGAGAAAGTCTTCTTAGAACCAGGTGAAAGCAAAGAAATCGTTTTTGAACTGGATTATCGAGCGTTCGCTTATTGGCACAAAGAGAAAGCCACTTGGGTTGCAGAAAGCGGTGAATATCAGATTCACATTGGTTCTTCTGTGGAAGATATTCGAGACACTGCGTCTATTGCCCTAGATACAGGAATCACAGCAGAGCAACCAAATTCCGCTTTGGCCACGTACTTTACTCCAGCTAAACGCGACTTTAATGATGCAGCTTTTGGCGCTCTATTAGGTTACGACATTCCAACACCAACACCCATCACACCTTACACAGTGAATTCAACCTTGGGCGACATTGCTAATGAACCACTGGGCAAGCCGCTTTTCGAAAGCATGTTATCCATGTTCACCCAAATGATGGGAGGAGATAAAAACGACTCAGCAGCCGAAGCGGACCGTCTGATGGCCGAAGCTATGGTGGCAGATATGCCTTTACGTAATCTGCCGGTATTCAACAGCCAGCAATATTCTGAAGATCAGATTTTGCAACTTATTGCCTCGTTAAATAACAAGGAAGCAACTCTCTAAAAAGCACCTTTTAGGCTCTGTCACAACACCGTTATTACGCTCATCGTCGATGCGTAATAACGGTCTTATAGTTGATAAACAATAAAAATAAAGAGGCAATCATGTCCAATACAAGCTATGAAACTAGTCGTCATGAACGATTAAGCTATTACACGTTTTTCACCGGTCAAAACATTATTTTTATGTTTGTGACTATTTTCATCAGTATTTACTACACCTCTGTACTGGGCTTATCTGCCGGTACTGTGGGGATTATCTTTCTTTTAGCCAGGGTATGGGATGCGGTTAATGACCCTATTCTTTCTATTCTAGTTGAACGAAGCCGTTTCAAAGGCGGTAAATTCAAGCCTTGGGTGAACGCAATTGCTTGGGCTGTCCCTCTTGCTACCGTATTGATATTTGCCTTCGGCGATTATCTTGCGGAACAACCGATGTGGCTGCGTATTACTTACGCCTTCGTCACTTATGTGGGCTGGGGGATGTTATATACCGTCTCCGATGCGCCTGCCTACGCTATAGGCTCAGTAATGACACAAAACAAAGATGAGCGAAATGTTATCTATTCTTTTGTGCGTTTTGGCGGCTTTGTGGGTATGGTCATCGCCATGATTAGCGCACCTTGGCTCGTCGAAAAGCTCGGTGGAAAATGGACGCTGGCAGCCGTCATTATGTGCATCGCAGCCATGCTTCTGATGTTAACCATCCGCACAGTGAAAGAACGCCACGTAGTAGAACAAGAGGTGCCCACCCTTAAACAAATATTAGGCACAGTAACCGGCAATAAGTATTTGTTGATGTTCCTCCTCGCTTTTATCTTTATTGGCGGGTCAAACGTTGCCTTTACCTTAATGCCTTATATCGCCCGCGATGTTTTTAACGATCCATCGCTATCAGGTATATTGTTGTTTGCCATGATTGGCCCAGCCATGCTGGCTTCACCCTTAGTACCAATTGGCATTCGTAAAGTTGGCAAAATCGCCACCTTTGCTTGGGCTTCTGCCGCACTCACCGTCTTATCGATCATTACTTGGTTAATGGGTTACGAACATGTCGAACTGTTTATTGCTTTAACCATGATTAAAGCCATTGCCCTTGGTGTAACACTGGTGATGCCTAGTATCTTTATTGCCGATTGTATCGAATATGGTCACATACGTTCAGGTCAACGCTTAGAAGCAGTCACCTTTGCCACCCAAACTTTCGCTAATAAAGCCACAACAGCCGTTGGCGGATCAATTGCTATGGGATATCTCGCTATGGTGGGCTTTGTTCAATCCACTGGTGGATCTGTCGTACAGCAACCTCCACAGGTCATTCAAGGAATGTGGGACGCTCTAAATTTAGGTAACGCGATTGGCGCTACGATAGGCTTGGTCATTTTCTTGTACAACTACAAACTCACCGACCAAATGCTAGAAAGAATGAAGGCCGAGGCATCTAAAAAAACAATTTAAAAAATAAATATTTGTGCTTATAAAAAATATAAAAAAGGGAAGTAAAATGAATAAAAATCTAATGTTAGTTGTTGCTCTATCTTCAAGCATGAGTATTAACGCGTTGGCCAAAAATAAAAACGATGGCAATTGGATCGAAAACTATTTAGATAAAAATAATGGTAGTGAATTATCTCAATTTACTGATTATGAAAATAATAGTCGCTGGTATTATAACCTAAGACTTCATGCACTCTCTGCGGTTGGCTCATCTACGGATGATAATTCAAATCAGCTAGAAGCCAGCCTACGACTTCGCGGTAAAACCATGTTTACAGATGATCTTGGCTTTACAGGGGATTTCTGGATAAAGGCCCAAGAGAACTACAACAAAATGGATGGAGAAACCGTCAACGACTACGATGACTTAGACGAAGATGCCACTTGGGAAAACTTTATTGTTGGTGTTGAATCTAATAAATACGGCGCTTTAGTTTATGCTAAACACACGGCAAACTGGTCTGTATTTGCAACAGACATTGGCATGCACGGCGCTAATAATATTCAAGGTGAAGCTGGCGGCAAAAATGCAGGAAAAATAATCTACAAAAATCATTTTGATAATAATCTATTTATCCATACAAGCTATGACCTCAATTCTAAAATCATCGGCTTAGATCTCGGCTACCAAACAGATAATATTTATCCTTTTAGAGCAGATTCTTATGGGGTTTATTTTTCTGTACATAATGGACAGCCTTTTTTAAACAGTGGTTTTAACAGCTCTATTATTGGTAATGTTGATACTGATTCAAAGACAAAATCAGATACTGACTACAACAGACACAGTGATGACTTATTAACTTACTCCTTAAGTGGCTACAAACAGTTTGGCGTCAAAGGTAGAGCTGGGGCGGTTGTTGCTTATTCAGATCGTGAAGACGATGTATCTAAAGATGTGATCAGAGAAAGAGGCTATACGGAAGGTGGCTTAGGCTTATCAGTATCTGTTAGTTACCAATATCTCCCTGATGGTTTTACAGGCTGGGCACCGGGTGTAACAGCTTCCCATGATGAATTTAATGATAAGTTTATTCCATTAGTTCAGTACTTTATTACTCCTCAAATACGGGTATGGGGAGGCCATGTCTTTGTATCTAATGGTGCAAACTCAACACAAATCGAGTTCCAAGCGGATTTTTAAGTAGAATTTATTCATTGGCATCATAGGTTCACTTTGTTGAACTATGGTGCCAATAATAATTAACACCAAGCGATACAGTGAGAATAATCAAACGGACTAGAATGAGTACCCCTTAAACAAACGCCTTTCACCAAACAGCACCAATATGCCATGCCCTTTCTACCAACGGTGATGCTAGTCTCTAATTTTTCAAACAGGTAAATGTGCGTAAGGTAGGAAATTTGAGCTTCTACACGAAGAAACCAAGACAGGAGAAAAAAACGTTGGATGAAGAGCAATATCACCAGAAAAGGGAGTAACCAACAATATTGCTCTTACCTTTAACTAAACATTAGAAGTCATAGTTAAATCGAACTCGAGCTGCGGTTGTTTTGTCATTTTCATTTGCAGCAGCATCATCAATAGTAGAGTACGAGCCAGCAAATGTTACGCTTGCATTCTCGATATCCAATAATGGCACAGTGTAAGCAATATAAGTGGTCAACATAGATGGATCATTACCCGTCTGGTTATCTACATTTGAGCCAATCACACCTAAACCAAAGTTGCCATAAACCATGTTAGCAATAAACGAGGCGACTTCTCGATCAGTAATGTCATCTTTACTGAAAGCCGCAGCAAGGTTGATATTAGCCTCTGCAACATCAAAATTGGCAGTCACAGCATAACCTGTTAGATCCACTTTACCCGTGGTAGGAGAGGTTGCGCCATCCGTTGTATCATATTTAACACTTTCATAACCAACCGAAATGGTTGCCGCGTCGGTAATAAAGGTCACAGATGGGCGAACCCCCGAAATAGCGGTTGTATTATCTCCATAAAGTGAGCCATCACCTTGATCTGAATCACCATCACCATACAAGGTATCAACTTCGAATTTTAGTCTTTCACTAGCACTGTAATGAAAAGCAATTTGACCACCACCGTCACCAATACGTCCGCGAACTTTATTAGCTTGATAGACATAATCCTCATTAGCATGAACTATCAAAGTATCTTTCGCTAATGGAAATAAGTTGATTGCTTCAAAACGACCAAGTTGAAAATCCCACGTGCTATTACCAAATTGGATAAAAGCGTCATCAATATTTGCGTCACCATCGGTCGTCAATAACAGCGTACCTTTACCAGCAAAGAAGTTATCACCTGCTGTATGTTTACTGTAAGCATTCAATTCGACACGACCATTTTGGTCATAAGTGGTGTCGCCAGTCTCAGTATCAGTAGCGTCATTGTTTAACTCGAAGTTTGCATCAAATACTGGAGCGGCATTAGCAGCACTAATAGACAAGATACTGCTCAAAATCGCAGTTGTTAGGATAGTTTTTTTCATGATTTTCAGACCTAAATGTATGTTGTTTTTATAATAAATAGAGCTTTGACAAAAACGTGTGTTTTCATAACCAATGATACATTTCAGTAACTTTATTACAACAAAACAACAACGATAATAGTTCTTATTTTTTACTTAATTTTTTAAAGATTTAAAACATAAAAATAAACTATTGATATATAAGAAATTAAAATGAAAAAATAGCAATGTAAAAAAACAATAAACAGCAAAATTAAGTAAGAAATACACAAAAAATACTGAATAGTAGGATGTTACGTATTTTAATTACACGATTATGATATTTTCAAAACGGCCACAATCACTGCTAACCCCCCCCCTAACTCTAGATGCAAAATTTTTACTAGCGCATTATTTTTCACAAAAAAATCCCAGCTCTGAGCTGGGATCTACCATTTAAACTTAATCAGATTTCAAAAAAATATTATCGACTATCAAACTTAGCCGCATACATTGCACTATCCGCTCTGTGCAATAAGCTTTCTAATGTGTCATTGCCTTCCACCAATGCACTACCCACACTAAATTGAATGGTGACACTTTGCTCGTCCATTTTGATAACCAGCGATTCACGATCGTCTTGGAGTTTCTCAGATATGCTAGCCAAATCTTGGGCTCTATCCTGCTTAACTAGAATCAAGAATTCATCACCACCCCAACGAGCGACTTCCCCCCTATCTCCTACCGTTTCTAGTAAGTAGTTTGCAATTTCCTGCAATACTCGGTCACCGGCTGCATGTCCATATAAGTCATTTACTGATTTAAAACGATTCACATCGACATTAATTAGACCGAATGAATGATGATTTTTCTGCCAGCGCTGCATATATTCCGTCATATGCACTTCAAAGCCGCGGCGGTTATAAAGCTCAGTCAAAGGATCAAGCTTAGCAAGACGACTCAATGCCTCTGTACGTTCAGCAACCTTGTTCTCAAGCTCAAGCTGGTACTCCAAAAGGGATGTCGACATTTTTTGATAATGGGAAACCAGTTTTTTGATTTCTAAACCGGCAAAACGGCCTAATTTTGGCGCTCTATATTGTTTTTTATCCAATGATCCAATAGAAAGATCCAACTCAGCTAATGGCTTTGTAACAATCAATGTGAGCAATAGATAGAACACAATTAAAGCGCACACTAGACTAATGAAAAACACGACTAACAAGCTAGAAAACTCAGTCAGAGGAAGAAAGCCGTTGATATCAATAAAGTTCACCTGAAACCAATCAATTTCAGGGATGTAAACAATACTGGCAAGCTGACGAACGCCGTCTTTGTTCACAGAAGAGGTTTTGACATGACTAGGTGACTCTTTCGCCAATGCCAAGGTTTGCTTTAACTGCGTACGCGATTGCTCATCGTCTAGCAGCTGAAAAACCTGACTTTTATTTGGGGATTGTTTCGTTAAAGAAGAATAATCGATTAATTCTTCTCTCTGATAAAGCTGGATAGAGCCTTCATTATTAGTAAATACAATAGCTGAATAAATATCTTGTTTTTCAACCATTTGACGCAAGAACCCAGAAAGGTCTAAACCCGTTCCCACTACGCCTAATATGTCATCACCATCACGAATTAAGACATCGCTCCAAAGCTTAATAACCCCTAATTCTACATCTGGATTTACATTCAAATGTAGATCGAGTTTTTTCGCCATGATCTGGTAAAACCATGCATTATCAGGGTTAGATTCGTGGAGCGTATAGCGGTATAGGTCAGAGTTAGGTGATTCCTTACCATCACTATAATAATAGTGTTCATTCCCTTTTAAGGCGATGAAGTAGGATTTATCCGAAAAGCGATGACGAAATGCTTCTGTATCTTCAAGAGCCTGCTGTTTTAAAGCCTCATTAAATGGATGTTTAGCCCATGCTTTTAATGATTCAAGCTCGGCAAACTCTTTAGATCGGTTTACCTCTTGAATCAATGGCAACAGCGTTCGCACCTTATCATATTGAATCTGCTTCTCGGCATAACGCTCAACCCAGCTAACAATAATATCTTCGGCCAACACTCTCATCGAAAGCCAGGAAAAAAATCCTGTAAGTAATAAAATCAGAGCAGTCGATATTAAAAAGCGCGACTTAATAGCCATTTTCACAACATTCCATATGATTAAAACAAAAGCTCACAAAACACTCACTACACCAGCAAAAAATAAGCCAGAACATTAAAGTCAGCCAGTAAATGAGACACTATTATTCGACAAAAATTAAGAACACTTTTGTAACAGAAGATGACAAAAGAAATAGCCTCATTACAGACTGATACACAAGCTATTTGCTTTGCCTGGGAGAAAATCCCATAACCTTGCGGTAGGCTCGTGAAAACGAAGACGCGTTCGAAAACCCGTATTTATCTGCAATCATGGCAATGGAAATCGACGATGTAGCAATAAATTGATGTGCTTGCTGCAGCTTACGCGTCAAAATATATTTTTGAGGGCTCATCCCAAACTGCTTTTGACACACTACATAAAAATGGCTTTCACTCATATTGAAATAATGCGCAAGCCATTCATTACTAAAAGTCTGATCAAGCTGACTATCAATCAAACCATTGAAAACTGCTAAGTCTAATCGTTGATGAGCAACACTTCGCCATACACTGTCTTGTTCGCTGACAATATCAGTCACTTGTAGCAGCACCATTGGCAACATCTGTGTGCTAACACGACGCCTTACTTGTTCAGATGCATACCGTAATTGCTTAGCAGCGAACTCAAGACAACCAATTAATTCAACAGGTAACTGGGAAAAGAATGGCGCTGAAGACAATAAAATATCCAGAGAAGAACCTGAACTTTCTGCAATGTAAGTCATTAAAGGATCTTGCTGATGAATATCTACCACCAGCAGTTCGCAGTCCTTCGTCTGTCCCGAAAATAAGTGCGGAATATCATTTGGTGCCAAGGCAAAATTCCCACGACCTAACGCTCCAGAAGACTGAGGCAATTCACATGTCATTTTTCCTTTCCATCCGATCAGAATTTGAGAAAAATCATGCAAATGCTCACCTTGCTGTGTCGAAATCAAATTGTGACGAATTTCACTCTTCATAACACAAAAGCCTACCTTAAATATCGTAACGACTATTCTTTATAGCAGCTCCCTATGTCACTGCATAGCTTTGGTATCAATCACCATAGTCTGGGGCAACTAAAGGACAAACCAACTTGCTAGGATGACACATCACTCAATTGATAGGAGTCGTAACATGCAAATTTCAGCCGAAACCTTACGCGAACGCTTAACATGGCCAAAAATGATCGACGCCCTGCGAGCTATTTTTGTCGATAACGTTCAGTCTCCTGTTCGTCACCACCATTTTATAGATGTACCAGATGAAGCCCAAGCTACCTTGCTACTGATGCCTGCATGGATTGAAGGCAAATATTTGGGGGTAAAACAAGTCAGCGTATTTCCAGGCAATAATGCCAAAGGACTCCCAGGATTAACCAGCCTTTACACCTTAAGTTGCGGCAACACAGGGCAAACCTTGGCGCAAATGGATGGCAATGTGATCACAGCCATACGTACGGCAGCGGCATCCGCCTTGGCTTCTAGCTTTCTGTCTCGTCCAAATTCTCGTTCTATGTTGATGGTTGGCGCTGGTCGTATGGGACATCACCTTGTTCCGGCACACTGCAGCGTTCGTCCTATTGAAACGGTTTGGATTTGGGACCGAACTATATCGACAGCAGCAGAGTTTGTCGCTGAACTACAAACTCAAGGTATTGATGCTCGCGTCTGTGAAACCGAGCAACTTCCAGAAATCGCTGGCAACGTCGATATCATCAGCTGTGCCACACTCGCCAACAAGCCAATCATTGCAGGTGAATGGCTCAAACTTGGCGTGCATTTGGATTTAGTCGGTAGCTTCACTCCAACCATGCGCGAAGTCGATAATCTTGCTATGCAAAAAGCAGAAATATTTGTCGATACTCGAGCTGGCGCCCTATCCGAAACAGGTGATTTGATCATACCAATTAGAGAAGGAGCTATCTCGGCTAACGACGTTCACGCGGAGTTAGCCGAGCTTTGTGGCAACACTCATCAAGGCAGACCATCTCTTAATCAACCAGATAAAGCCATCACCTTATTCAAATCTGTCGGCGATTCTCGTGAAGATTTAGCTGCGGCAATTTTGGCCTATCAGAGTTCATAACAGTCTTTGTTGAACATCAATTAACTTACTAACCTCAAGTACGAGCTTTTTCGAGAGAAAACTAATGAAAAACAACACCCTAACGCCTTCGCTGAATAATGAAAAATCAGAAGCCATCAGCAGATTTGCTGTCGTGGGTGCGGGTGTCGTCGGATTGTGCGCAGCACTAGAGGCTCAAAGACGTGGCCATCAAGTCACCCTGATTGACAATAAGGCACCAGGGACATCAACCTCTTCTGGCAATGCTGGTTACTTAGCTACGGAGATCATCGACCCACTGGGAACGCCAGAAGTGCTTAGGTCTGCGCTCAAGCTTTGGCTAAATCCAAAAGGACCGATCTGCACGCCAATACGCTATGTAGCAAAAGCTGCACCTTGGTATTGGCGTTTCATTAAAGCGGCCCGACCAGATCAGGCGCAACGCGGAACAGAGACGATACACCAGCTAAACAGAGAATCTGTTGACGCTTGGAAACGCACTTTAATCGACATTGGCGCGGAAGCTCTTCTCATCAAAGGTGGGCATTTAGTGGTTTGGGAAAATCCCAATAACCGTGATGATGCCTCAAAACTAATTGAAAAAATGCGCCGCTACGACATTCCCTGCGAATTAGTCGATGGGCACAACTTAGCCTTGCTGGAGCCTGAACTATCCCAAACGCTCAGTCATGCCGTTTTCTTCCCAGAAATTCATCGATTATCGGACCCTTATGAGGTTTGCAAAGCATTATTCGATGCATTTATAAAACGTGGCGGACGATTTATAAATGCTAAAGTAAACTCAATTCAAGCTAATAAAGACAACATTAGGCTAGAAACAACACGGCAAACAGAGACTTTTGAGCACGTTTCCATTTGCGCTGGTGCTTGGAGTAAAACTTTATTGGAACAGGTCGGAATCCATATACCACTGGAAGCAGAGCGCGGTTATCACGTGACCTTCCCTAATGACAAAACACGCATTAATCACACTATTTTATCGGCGGATCGTAAGTTAGTTTTGTCGCCTTTAGGGGCGGGGCTACGCGCGGTAGGTATGAGCGAAATAGGAGGGTTGGATTTACCACCAATCAAAAAGCGTTATCAGGTTTTACGCGAACACACTAAAGGCTTGTTACCTAAACTATTCGACAATCCTAATCTACAATCAAGCGAATGGATGGGACATCGACCTTCGTTACCAGACTCCTTACCAGTAATTGACCAGCACCCTCTTTATTCTCGTTTATCTTTTGCGTTTGGTCATCAGCATTTGGGGATTACACAGGCAGCAATTAGCGCAGAGCTGTTACTAGAAAAAATAGAAATGCGTCCAACGCGAATCCCAATAGAGGCTCTGCGAGTCGACCGATTTTAATGCCCCTGAACAGCGTTTAATAATAAGTCTAAGGTCTCTTCATAAAGCGGTCTCAATGCATTTATTTCAGAACTAAAATCTGCTTTAGAACTGTCGTTACAGTGGTTTTCTAATTCGCGGAAAGCCGCTGCTAAGTTTTGTGCACCGACAGCATCTGAATCACCCGCTAAACGGTGAGCGATATCTGCTAGTTCGTACAAATCTTTTTGCGCATTCATTTCTGTCAGCTCATCCAAACCTCGCTCAATCGACGACGAAAACAGCGACACCAATTTTTGTAAACGCTGCTGACCCAACGCTGTTAGATGAGAGTAAATAAGGCTGATGTTTAACAAGCCATTACTCGCCTGTTGATCTAATGCTATTTGACTATTGAGATTAAGCTGCTCTCCCATGATTTGATACAGAAGTTCGCGCTTAAAAGGCTTAGGAATGACGGCTCGGATACCAATGTCATGGCATTGTTTCACATTGCTTGGTAGCACATTGGCAGTGAGCGCTACAATAGGCGTTTGAGCATTTACTTGACCACCATTGCGTATTTGATCAGCCACATCTAACCCACTTAATGAAGGCAAATGAATATCCATCAGGATCAAATCAAACTGCCTATAATTTGCTTTATGAAGCGCTTCTTGACCATCCACTGCGAGCGTCACCTGATGCCCATCTTGTTCTAATAGCTCCGTGGTAACCGCTTGGTTAATTGGCGTATCTTCAACCAATAAAATCGACATAGCCGCTAGTTTTCGAGGCGACTCTATGGCTTTAAGCGGCGCTATCGTGGTTTCATCTATCGCCATCAAAGGTACATAAAACCAAAATACACTACCACGACCTTCCTCACTTTCTACGCCCATTTCACCTTCAAGCAATCGCACTAGTTGAGCTGTAATGGCCAATCCCAATCCTGTCCCACCAAACCGACGAGTGACACTTTCATCCGCTTGGCTAAAGCGTTCAAATATATGCGAAAGATAACTTTCAGGAATGCCCATCCCCGTGTCTTCCACTTCAATAAGCACACCGTTAGATTGCTCAGGGTTCTCATTAGCCGGCATCACGGAAATAGTTACCGAGCCATCACGAGTGAACTTAATGGCGTTAGACACAAGATTCGATAAGATTTGCCGTAACGCACCCGCTGCCCCTTGATAACGATCTGGCAACTGATCACTGATTTGCACATTCAATAGAGTGTTTTGTTGTTGGGCTTGGGCTAAAAACAACAAACTCGTGGAATTTACTAGCTCACTAATTGAAAACGGCAGAATCTCCGGACTATACATGCCTTCTTCTAGACGAGCGTAATCTAATAAGCCATTCAGTATTTCTAATAAGGCCTCGCCTGACTGATAAATTGCGGACAATTTTTCCTGACTTTGATTGGATTGAGGCTGGCTCTGTAGTAACTCCACCATACCCAGAATACCATTCAACGGCGTTTTGATTTCATGACTCATGGTCGCCAAAAACTGGCTCTTGGCTAAGTTCGCTTTTTCAGCGGTTTCTTTAGCATCTTGTAATCGTCGGGTCCGACGGCTCACTTGCTCTTGCAGCTGATCTCGGTGATAACGCAATTCCGCTTCGATCACATCTTTTTGCTTGATATCCGCTAAAATTGCTTCTCGCATGTCATTCATCGCATTCACCACAGAATCTATTTCATCACTTTCTGGGCGCGGTGTTTTATGAGGAAGAACCAGTTTTTTCTTAAGGTTTCCAGCGCCAATAGAACGAGTATAACTGGCCATATATTCCAGATGTCTCGTTACCATAAAATGCACAATAAGCAGTAACAGCACGCCATTGATTAACACCAAGAGACTTTGAAAAAGCGCAATTTCGATGGCAGATCGTAGCAGTTTTGACTGAATAGCCGCCATATCGTGATATACCGTTAACTCACCAAGCATGCGCTGTGTCTGCTTGCCATCTCGGTCGATGTAATAGATAGGTAAAGTGGTGCCATTCTTATTACTGGCAATTGAGTCTCTGTCTCCAACTATGATGTCATCTTGCCAATCCGCAGAATGCAAGGTAACCGCATTCACATTGGAAAAGTTCATAATACCTTTTAGCTGCAGCTCTAATTGCTCACTATCCAGATCCCACAAACCTTTACGAACCCCCTCAATGTGCGATGAAGTAATGTAATCAGTTTGCTGTTGCATCGAAGCACGCTCCCGACGATATTCATTGAACACTTGAACGCTCGTCGAAATAAGGGCCAGCAGCAAACTCAATGACAAAAGTTTGATAAAAATACGGTATGCCAGCGGATGCATTTGCTTATAGCGTAATAGGTTGGGGATGATAGAAAATTTTATTAGTGGACGCATAACTAGTAGTCGAACTCCCCGTTCAAACCAAGATCAGCATTATAAATTTGGCGATAGCGTTCCACCAATTCGGGCACCATATCTGGGTCTTTCAATAAGGTATTTAAGCGCTTATTTAATGAAGGTAGCCAATTAACCAAAGGGGATTTTTGAGAAATGGCAAGGTACCAAAAATCGCTAACATCCGTTTTTGTATGGCCTATTTTTCCTTCTAGACCTAGTCGATGAACATCTAATTGACCTGACAATTTCCCCATTGGTACAACGTCTAAACGATTATCAGCCAGCTTTAATAGATTTTGATCTTGAGTTGAGACAAGCTCTAAATTTGGATATTCATGAAAGGCCGCATCCACTTCATTACCAAAGCTGTCGCCCATTAATAGACCAACTCGCAAGCCAGCTAAACTTTTCCAATCCTTGAAGACTAGCGGATGCTTAATAGGGTAATAAAGGTAGATCGTCTCTCGAATGACTGGAGCGTCTAAATAAGTCAGAAATTGCTGACGTTTCGTGGTTTTGAACCCCGACAACATATCAACATTCCCTAATTCGACTTCTTTAAGGCAACGCCGCCAATTGCTATTTTGACGAACATCTACTGTCACACCAAGTGGTTCCAGTAACATTCTAATCACTGCGACATTGACACCATCGACTTTTTCATCCGCATTAACCCACGAAACAGGTGGATAAGCACTGGTCCCGCAAACTCTTACTGTGAATCCAGATAAGTCATCCAGAGACGGGGCGTTTTCTGCAAAAGCGCGGTCTTGTGCCAACACATTCCAAGAAAACAAGATACTCAGCCAAAGAGAACATAACCGAAATGCCCAACCGTAAACTGTAAACCTATGAAAGAGAGGGCTGTGATGAACGGCTTCTTTTCTAACATTCACCACAAACAATCGCCTTATCACCGCCCACATTACAAATCGTCTTGAGGATTATTACTAAGGAGGTAGCCAACACCATGAACGGTAATTATCATTTGTGGACAATCTGGGTCTTCGCCTAACTTACGACGAATTCTGCCGATTAAGACATCAATCGTACGATCCGTAGCGTTCCAAGTGCGGTTTTTGATTCGATCCATAAGTTGATCGCGTGTCAGGGCGATGCCCTCATTTGCTTTAAGCGCTAACAAAAGCTGAAACTCACCTTCAGTTAGTTGGCTCACACTGCGGTCAGACTTAACCAAAACACGGCGCGAAGTATCTAATTGCCATGTCCCAATCGTTCGAAGAACAGGCTCTTCTACTGGATTTTTAGCAAGCTCTCTCTGATTCCGCACTCGGCGAATTAGATTTTTTCCACGAGCCAATACTTCTCGTGCATTGAAAGGTTTGCAAACGTATTCATCCGCTCCACACTCTAGCCCTATGATGCGGTCTATATCATCCTGTTTACCTGTTACTAAAATAATTCCGACTTCTGAACGGCTCCGCAACTCGCGGGTCAGAGTTAATCCATCTTTACCAGGCAAACGAATGTCGAGCAGAATCAGATCGAATTCTTGCTCACTTAATAATTGTTCAGCGGCTTCAGCAGTGTCTGCACCTGAAACGGTATAGCCTTCTTCTGCAAAGTAGCTTTCGAGTGTTTCTCTGATTACGCTAGAGTCATCAACAACGAGAATTTTAATGTCTGACATTAACATAGCTAAGTACTACAAAAGGTAAAAGTGGAATCAAGTGTCTAATGATCATTTTATTATCGTTATTTTTAATATTGAAGAAGCCATTCCATATCAGCTCAATGAACTATAACAATTAAGCTAAGAAAAGATAAGAGAGTAATATTAGGAAAAAAACATCAACAGAATGTAAACCTATTATATAAATGTAAATGCCTGTTGTTGTTTTGTTCACCCCTATTGTTAAATAAAATCATATCATAAGGAAAGCGACCGCAAAGCAAAGAAACGCTGACATACTTTTCCTTGCGAAGGCGACAAAACGCAGCTCAACATTCAGATACGCTCGACATTGGTGCATTTTCTTTTACCCCTCGGTCAATAAGCCCCCATTGAGATTTTCTTAATCATATTTAGCTTTAATCAATCGACTGAATACGCACAACAATGGAGCGAAAAATATCAAAATCTTACTCAATGCTCTTACCGAATCGGATTCGCCTATTCTATTTTTTGTCATCAATTGATTAAAAAACTGTACTCTCTCTTAATATTTCCCCATCAAATAGCGCATTAACAGACGCGTTGATGCAACTTTCTATTTCACATTGTTTATACAAAGTATTACGACTTGTTTGTGAATTAATACTTTCTTCCTGTTACAACATTAATTAAGAAAAATGAAATAGGGCATTTCACTATGCCAATTTCGCTTATCTCCCATAAAAAAGAAAACAAAGGAACAACCTATGGCTGTCAGCACACAACTATCAGATGAGCAGAAGCCAAGCCTTACGCTTGCTCTTGTCCCCGTCATACTCACTCTTGCTTTACTTGGCGTACAAATCTTCTATTTTGGTGATTTCACTCCACACATACCTCTTGCGATTGGCTTAGCCCTTACGGCATTAGTTGGTATTAAGCAGGGCTTAAAATGGAAACAAATTGAAGAAGGCATTTTTCATGTAATCCATGTATCCATGCCTTCCGTATCGGTATTGATTCTGGTCGGGATGCTGGTCGGGGTATGGATTGCCAGTGGTACCGTTCCTACTTTGATTTATTACGGCCTGACGTTACTGTCGCCACAAATATTCTTAGCCGCGGCGATGATTCTTTGTTCTGTTGTCTCTCTGTCTTTGGGAACATCTTGGGGAACAGTCGGTACCGTCGGTCTAGCTCTAATGGGTATTGGTGCTGGTTTCGAAATTCCAATGTACTGGACTGCGGGCGCCGTTGTATCAGGTGCGTTCTTCGGTGATAAAGTATCGCCTCTTTCAGATACTACTAACTTAGCACCTGCGGTAACTGGCACAGATGTGTTCTCTCACATCAAAAACATGATGCCAACTACTATTCCAGCGATGTTGATTGCCTTGGTTATCTATTTAATCGCAGGTTTTACTTTGATCGACAATGACAACGGTTCTTTTGAACGTATCACGGCGATCACATCCTCTCTACAAAGAAACTTTGAAATCTCTGCTTGGTTGCTAGCTCCAGCTTTAGTCGTTATCGTATTGGCTGTTAAACGCATGCCACCCATTCCATCTCTATTTGCAGGGGTTATTGCTGGTGCCATCGTTGCAGTGTTTACACAAGGCGCAGGCATCCATGACATTTTAACTTATGCGAACAGCGGTTACTCCATCACCACAAGCTCTGATGCGATTAACAGCCTCCTAAATCGTGGCGGCATCCAATCTATGATGTGGACTATCTCCTTGATTTTGATCGCACTTGGTTTTGGTGGCGCACTTGAAAGAACAGGCTGTCTAGAAGCCATTATCAGTGCCATCATGACTAAAGTAACAACCTTCAAAGGCGTTCAGACATCTGCAACAT
Organism: Marinomonas lutimaris; assembly: GCF_019426345.1. Classification (GTDB taxonomy): domain Bacteria; phylum Pseudomonadota; class Gammaproteobacteria; order Pseudomonadales; family Marinomonadaceae; genus Marinomonas; species Marinomonas lutimaris. Next base: position 368,384 of record NZ_JAHLLW010000001.1, on the reverse strand, counting down.
TGACGTCAGTAGCAACCAACCTTGTCGCAGGCGACCCTTACCTATCGATCGCTCTACCTGGTCGTATGTATGCGCCAGTATATCGTGGAATGAAGTATTCAACGCTTAACCTTTCTCGTGCAATCGAAGAAGGCGGCACCTTGGTTTCTCCTCTTGTGCCTTGGAATGCTGGCGGCGCTTTCGTTATCGGCGCATTAGGCCTAAGCATTGGCGATGGCAATTTCGAAAACCTACTTTATATCCCACTGGCCTTCGCATGTTGGGTATCTCCTGTATTAGGTCTAATCTACGCACAGCTAGGATTCTTCTCTCCAAAAGCAACAGCTGAAGAGCAAGCAAGATGGAAGAAAAACGACGAGTTAGTCATGGATTACAGCACAGCTAAGTAACCACCTAATATTCAAGTCAATAAAAAAGCAGAGTGCTGATGCAACTCTGCTTTTTTGTCTTCTAAAGATGATCTTTCGATAATCCCAAAACAGCTCTAGAATGCTATACTAGCGCCCTCTATCATTGCATCCTTCATCATTAGCGAGACATCCATGACCTTTGCGTCTTTAGGGCTTCATCAAGACATTATTCAGCAAGTAACAGAGCTGGGATATATAACACCAACGCCCATTCAACTTGCCGCTATCCCAGCTGTCTTAGCGAAAAAAGACCTTATGGCCGGAGCACAAACAGGAACAGGAAAAACAGCCGCTTTTGCGTTGCCACTTTTACACCAGATTCTACACACTAAAAACTTAAATAATGTCGAAGGCATTCAAGTATTGGTGCTAACACCTACTCGCGAATTGGCCCAACAAGTTCATGCTAGTTTTGTTAAATACAGTGCAACATTGCCAATTCAATCGGTTGTCGCTTATGGCGGTGCAAGCATCAATGTTCAGCTCGATGCGTTGAAACAAGGTTGCGATGTATTGGTTGCCACACCCGGTCGCTTGCTTGAATTAATCATGAAAAACCTGATTGATTTAAACAACCTAAAAACGCTGGTATTAGATGAAGCAGACCGCATGCTAGATATGGGCTTTATTATTGATATTCAAAGAATATTGAAGAAGTTGCCTGAGTCACGACAGACCTTATTCTTCTCAGCGACCTTTAATGATGACATTTTCGCCCTAAGCAAAACCTTATTAAAAGACCCGCAATTAATCGAAGTAGACAGCCGCAACACCACAGCGACTCAGGTCGCACAAACGATTTACGCGGTTGACCAAGACCGAAAAAGTGCGCTGTTATCATTTTTAATTGGGTCTAAAAATTGGCAACAAGTGCTTATCTTTACTCGCACCAAACAAGGAGCTGATGATTTAGCAAAAGAAATGCAAAAAGATGGTATCGCCACTCAATCTATTCATGGTGATAAATCACAAGGCGCGCGTGATCGCGTGTTGGCAGACTTTAAAGCAGGTAAAGTACGCGCACTGGTCGCGACCGATGTTGCCGCAAGAGGGATCGACATAGACCAATTGCAATATGTTGTGAATCACGAATTACCTTACAACGCAGAAGATTACATCCATCGCATTGGCCGAACTGGTCGCGCAGGAACAGCCGGCCTTGCTGTCACCTTAGTGTCAGAAAAAGAACGTTATTTATTAACCGATATAGAAAAACTAGTGGGTGAGCAATTCATTCCTCAGTGGCTACCCGGTTTTGAACCCGACCTTAACAAGGTTATTAATACCCCAAAAAAACGTGAGCCATCTAAAAAAGAATTACGCGCAAAAGCGCTTGGTCTGAACCCGTCTTCAAAAGACAAAAAACCGAAGAGAAGACGCCGTTAAAAATATATTTATGTTCTCTGGTATAATTTTTGTATGCCTATTCTAAGCGTGAATGGCATCTCCTAAAACCCATCTATCTTTAGAAACCCCATGATGAAACCTCAACCTAACATAAGCACCGAGAAACCTTTAAGCGCAGCTCAGATTTCTCCGGCCTTATTCCGTCAGTTGCTGATTGTTGCCATCCTAGGGTTTAGCTCGATCTGGGGAATCGATGCTTACAGCGGGATTATTGCAGTATTTGACGCCTTTTCGTATCCATTATGCATTGGCGCATTTATTCTGATTTACATACTCAGTTTTTCACGCCTCAACCAGCAGAGCTTGCACTATCTTGCCTACCTCGTTGTGGCTGGCTACTTAATAAGCTGCAGCATTTGGCATCATTTACCGGATAATGGTCTATTTTCTAACTCAGCACAGTGGCTAGGGCTAAATTACGTCATCGTCTATCTTTTTCTTGATGTCAAAAAGGCCGCTCCCGCAACCGCGATTGTTTTTGTGGCAACTATCGTAGGTCATTACATTGCACTCATACAAAACCACACAGTCAACGCAGCATTTGCTGTCACATTAAATATGGCCATCGCCCATGTTATCTATATTTTCTTATTGTGGACGGTTATTAAATTAAGAGTGACATCGGACCAAATCGCTGCACGAGCAAACACCCTTGAAAATTACGCCTACGTCGATTTACTCACTCGAGTGCTAAACCGACGTGGTATTGAAAAAGTATTTAACGAACTTAACCTAGATTCAACGGAACAACAGAAGAATTACGCAATACTCATCATCGACATAGATCATTTCAAACAGGTCAATGACCTAAATGGCCATCTTGTCGGAGACAAAGTTCTTAACAGAATCGCAGGCAAACTAAGTAGGACCATTCATCCAAATGACATACTCGGCCGCTGGGGTGGAGAAGAATTTATCATTCTCACTTTAAATAGGACACCGCAGCAAGTCATGGCGCTAGCCGAAAAACTAAGAACAGCCGTTAGCAACCTTGTTGTCGACGATATATCAAACATTACTATCAGCATTGGTATTGGGTACTCCTATGAAGCAACCTCAAAAGAGGCCGTCTTCAAAATTGCTGATGATCATCTTTATACAGCCAAGAATTCAGGGCGCAACACGATTCGTGCAGACAATTTTTAACTACTAGTTTTCCAATACAGCAGATCACACTCAATCTTGTCAAAAACCATAGACTCGCTCCGGCACAGTCCACAATGTTTTTTATTGCTCTATGCAATGCTCTCACCCAATAAAATGAGTAATAGCAGCCTTTAGCACTTATATAACCTGTTATTACCCTCTCTTCTCATTCTTTCGAAAAGCAAAAGACCTCTCCTTCAATCCTAACAACGCTAGAAATTATCTCTAGATAAAACAACAACTTAATTAATGGTCAAAAAGTAACAATCTGACTTTTCTCAACCTTAAAAGCAAAAAAGATATAAACCAGTTTGAAAATACGCTTTTTAATACATGAAAATAAAATTAGAACATTAATTAGATCAATAAATATACTGTAAAATTATTGTAAGGTTACGGAAATACACGTAAGATTTACGGAACATCTACACAGTAATTTTTAGACTCTTTGAATAATAAATATTAAAAAAGGAATGATAGGTATGATTAAAAGCAGTGCTGAATTTCTTGAACCGGCATCTGAAAGGGAACTCTCTTTTTATACTGATTATTTGCTACGAACTATTCGAAGTACCTCTTTAAAAAATTTACGCGGAAGCTCACAATTCGAACGTGTGAAAAAGCTAAATGAAGAGTTAGAAAATTTAATAAACAAAAAACGCGCCCCACAAAATTTCGCCTCTCAAATGCGCACCGCGTTTAAAGCAACACAGTTGGCTTCCAATTATTTTCGATGGATTGATAAAAAAAACGAGCGCTTGTGTAACTGGGTATGGTGCTATTTAAAAAGTAAGACTAAAAAGACTGAGGCTGGTCTAGAACAAGAAACGTCCAAAGAAAGCAGTTTCTTCTTACTTGCGGAAAAGACCTTCAGTACTGACAGGGATAACGCAGCCGATAGGCACATAGATATTTTAGATGCTTTTTATAATGGCGAGGCTGATACACAGCAACAGCAAGATCTACTCGAAGAACTCAAAGCAAAATGGCAAGAAATCCGCTTTAATGAAACAATAGTAAATTGGCTAGAAGAAAATAATCCTTCACAATGGACTTGGGCTTGGTCTTATCTGCAAAACATTACCCAAAGACCCTTAGAACAAGCTTGGATACCAGCCAATGCGATAGAAAAAAAAGCGGTGGTTATTGCTACTATTGATTTATCTGATAACGTAGACCGTAAAGCTTTGATCATTGATAAAATGAAAAAAGCTTGGAGCCAGAAAAAATTTCGTGAGAAATCGAGTGGTAAAAAGCCTTACAGCATTAGCATGACGCTAAACACCAAGCAAAAGCTAAATGCACTGGCTGAAGAAAAAAACATGAAAATCAACGAGATGGTTGAGTATTTAGTAAGGAATGAATATAAAAAGCGTGATTCCAACGAATAACCTTGTTAATTGCAAGGTAGAAATAATTCCGCTGCACCAGCGATAAAGTCTATTTTCTATTTCTGGTAGTTTCATTTGTCATCTAATCACTGTATAACGAGCCGCATGAAAATCCCTAAAAGAATACAACCACTCATCGAAGATGGCTTAGTAGACGAAGTTCTTCGACAATTAATGAGCGGAAAAGAAGCGACTGTCTACGTAGTACGCTGCGGATCAGAGATCCGTTGCGCAAAAGTGTATAAAGAAGCGGGGAAACGCAGCTTTAAACAGGCAGTACAATATCGAGAAGGCAGAAAAGTCCGTAATAGCCGTCGCTCTAGAGCGATGGAAAAAGGCTCTAAGTTTGGCAGAGACGAACAAGAGAACCTTTGGCAAAATGCTGAAGTCGATGCCCTGTATCGACTAGCAGCCGCTGGCGTTCGCGCGCCTACACCCTACGGTTGCTTTGACGGCGTTTTGTTAATGGAACTGGTTACTGATGATAGCGGTGAAGTAGCACCACGTCTAAATGATGTGGTATTAACTGAAGAGCAAGCCAAACGAGATCACGATACTATCATCAAAGATATTGTCCGCATGTTGTGTGCTGGTTTGATCCACGGTGATTTATCTGAATTTAACGTGTTGGTTGATTCTCACGGCCCTGTGATTATAGACCTTCCTCAAGCCGTTGATGCAGCTGCAAACAATAATGCCGAATGGATGTTAGAGCGCGACGTAAACAACATGCGTAATTATTACGGCATGTTCGCGCCAGAACTTCTTGAGACCAAATACGCCAAAGAAATCTGGGCGCTATTTGAAGCTGGTAAATTAACACCACATACCGAACTGACCGGTTTATTTGAAGAACCAACAGAAGAAGCGGATGTCGACTCCGTTCTACAAGAAATTAAAGAAGCCTTCGAAGAAGAACAAGAACGCTTAGCTCGCATCAATAGCACAGACGACGAAGACTAATATTAGGTACAGTTTTTCAGGTTATCCTAAGAGAGCAACAGCCATCGCTTTTGCTCTCTTAGCGGCATCTAAATCGCCCGATACATAGGCTTGTGCAATAGCCCCTTCTTTTAGCACACTGATACTTTGTGCTAAATCAGCCGGAGCCAATTTAGCAGAACAACCTACAAGGTTCGCTTGAATAAAAGACGTAATATTTTGCTTATGGCGCTGACATATTTCATTAACCACATGATCAGAAAACTCCCCATTGGCTTTCACGAAAAAGCAGCCTTTAAATGGCGATAACACCTCAATATTGTCATGAAACCAATCATCAAGCGCATCAAACAAGGCCAAAACAGCGGTTTTTCCTTCCCCAGCCGCCATCATTCTTGATGTTAGCCAATCCATAAAAATTTGATCCCGATAAATTAACACAGCCTCAACCAAAGCATCTTTACTACTAAAGTGATGATAAAGCGTTTTTTTGGCTACTCCAGTTTCAGACAAAATGAGATTAATCCCCACAGCATGAATGCCATGTTGATAAAAAAGTTTAAACGCCGCGTGTATTAATAAGTCAGGCTTAGTCACTTTACTTCTCCCTCATTAAAAAAGAATATTGACACGAGTGAACAGACTTGTCTACCATTGCAGAGACAGATCGGTCTACCTTTATTTACCGATGATAGCCAGCACTCAAGAGGAATCCATTTATGCTATCCAATTTTTTCACTTCATTTCATCAGTCTAAATTTTTTACTATTTGCTTAGCAGGGATCGGAGCAACACTGTGTATTTTTATGATTGCTCAAGGTGCCCAGCTTGCACCAGAGTATCTTGGTATCATGGCGCCATTTGGCGCAACCATGGTTATACTGTTTGCCTTACCTAAAAGCCCTTTAGCTCAACCCAAAAATATTCTAGGCGGTTATTTATTAACAACCACAATAGGATTAATCGCATTACAATTCTGGGATGTAACCCCATTAACCATGGCAATAAGTGTTGGAGTCGGCGTTTCCTTGATGATGTTAACCAATACGCTGCATCCTCCGGCAGGAGCAAACCCTCTTCTGGTATTATCATTGCAAGTTTCGTGGGGATTTTTACTCTCTCCAGTTCTATCTGGATGCTTGCTCATTATTCTATTCGGCTGGTGTTACCACAACTGGATCTCACGTATTGGCTACCCGCTAAAATCCAAAAAATGAAGCCACAAAAAGAATTAATGCACTAAAAAACATGATGACTGCTTTTTTATACACACTTTCAGCTCATCAAGCACGATTTCTTACATTTGATGCTTTTTTAACCAAATGATTCATGTATAATTCCGCTCCGCATTTGACCTTATGGTCAAATGTCTATGCAAAGAGCGTTATAAAATTTTAAATTTGGGTTCCCTCACCCCAATCAAACGAAAAAGGCCACAAATATGAGTACTTTTACCTCAGAACAAAAAGGCAAGGCACTGTGCTACCTTGCGATGTTTCACCTGCTAATCATTGCTTCTAGCAATTATCTAGTTCAGATTCCCTTCACGGTTTCTGGGTTCCACACCACTTGGGGTGCGTTCACTTTTCCTTTTATCTTTTTAGCAACAGATCTCACCGTAAGAATCTTCGGCGCGGCATTGGCACGAAAAATCATCTTCTTAGTGATGATTCCATCGCTAATCGTTTCTTACGTATTGTCAGTTCTATTTGCTCAAGGAGAGTTTCAAGGGTTTGAGGCTTTATCGTCGATAAATACATTTGTCGGAAGAATAGCTATTGCCAGCTTGATGGCATATCTGCTTGGTCAAGTACTTGATATTCAAGTCTTTAATCGCCTACGTCAGCTTAAACAATGGTGGGTTGCTCCAGCAGCATCAACGTTATTTGGGAATGGTTTAGATACTTTGGCGTTCTTCGGCATCGCTTTTTACCAAAGCCCAGACCCATTTATGGCCCAACATTGGCAAGCAATTGCATTAGCGGATTTTGGCTTTAAGCTCATCATTAGCCTTGGTTTGTTTATCCCAATATACGGCGTACTGTTGAATTATCTGACCAAGAAAATCACCTCAATTAAACCAGACTTTACTTTGGCAAATGCATAAGACTAAGTTAATTTAGGGGATTAGCAGGAAGGTTAAAAAACACTGCGTAGATAAAGGCCTATCTAAAAGGGAGGAAAAAATAGGCCTTTACAGTGCATTAATTAAATATTGATACGCTTAATAGGTATACTTAGCGCCTATTCTGTAACGTGGGCGCCATTTGTCATTAGCTGTTACTGATTCGCCATTGAAGTTGTAAGTATCGCCAGACTTATAAGGCACAAAACCTAGCTCAGCAAAAGGGCTCCAGCCATTTTTTAAGCCTTTATACTCACCTTTGAAGTTAACTTCAGAGATAGCGGACTTATCATCCTTCCATCTTGGGCCAGAACTTTCTTCATTAAAGGTATAATCAAGGTCTGCGCCAAACGCCCAATCTTCAATACCTTTATACCCAGCAGAAAAAGTCCAACGGTTATAATGAGAGTTATCTTTTCCAACGACATTCTCGTAATGATAGCGGTGACGGAAACCAACTGACCAATCGTCATTAACTTTATAGCCTAGGCTTAAATTGAACTGGTGACCCGTTTTATCAGAACCAGATTCCCACTTATACTGTGGCGTTAGAGTGATCGTATCCGACACTTTATATCGGTAGCTAATGTTACTTTGCTGACCATTACCAGTCTGCTCACCAAACGCATCTTCATTTTGACTTTTCCATTTTGCTTCCACGCCAAAACCGATTCCATTGGCAAATCGATGACTGACTTCAATACGATCAGCATGTTTTGCATCTTGCCCATCGTATTCAGGTACATATTCATGGCGAATATTAATCGTTGTTGCATGCGCTGCAACACTAGTGAGTCCAATGAGGACTGCCGCAGATACAATTTTCATCTTCATATCAAAACACCGTTTTATTTTTATAGGGTTGAGATTTTAATTTAACTCTATATTTTTATTTTTGGAAGTATTTTTGTAATGTAAAGGTAAAAATAATAAAACAATGTTTTAAAAATGAGGATTTATTCAGCCCAAAAGCCAGAAAAATAGGGCCTTACAACAAAAGTGTAAAAATTAAGAAAGCGTAAATTAGTGTCAAGAAATGCTCTCTATCGCGAGGGCAGTGTATGAGAAATGAGTATTGAATAGCAGAAAAGGAAGAAGCTTGTATGTTTAAACTATTAAGACCAAATAGACTATTAAGACCAAAGATCACCAAATCGGTCACGATGACTTAAATATAAACGCAGATCGAATTCTAGCTGATGATAATCGGGCTCCATATAACAACAAAGCTTGTAAAAGGCTTTGTTGTGGCCCTTTTCTTTGAGGTGTGCGAGTTCATGCACCAAAATCATCTTTAATAAAGGTTCAGGAATCCGACGAAATAAAGACGAGATACGAATTTCATTTTTCGCCTTTAGCTTATTGCCCTGCATTCTAGACACGAAAGTATGCAACCCAAGGGCATTATTGATGATGTGTATCTTATCGTCATAAATGACTTTGCTGATTGGCGGGGAGCTACGCATAAACTCATTTTTGAGATCCATTGCGTATTCATACAAAGCACGAGTTCCGTTAAGCCCATGAACGTCAGGGTATTTTTTTAACAACCAAGGACCGGATTTTTCGGATTCAAGAAGATCTTGAGCCTGTTGCTGAACCTGAGCACTGTAAGCACCAAGATAGTTTTTCACGTCATTAACTTGACTCTTTTGGCTCATATACTCTGTTACTAAGTGGCTTACAAGGTCGGTAATTTTGACAGAATTCATAAGGAAAAACGAGTTTAAACCCGAAAGCTACTAAACTTGCCGACTACCCCATAAATACGGAACAAACGAACGCATAATAATCTCAGAACAGAACTTTGTGCTTGCTTTTTTGTACGCACCTTAAGCCGCTAAAAAAGAAACAATTTCACGGCGGCAATGGTCGACATAATACGAATTAACCATTTGAATTGGATTGGGTTCACTTTTTTTAATACGTAGTAGCCGATGAAAGAACCTATAACCAATCCAGGCACCGCGTATAAGCTGGTTTTTGTGCTCTCGACTGAAAGCAAGCCAAGGCTGATATAAAATGGCAGTTTTACCACGTTAATAATGAAAAATGCCCACGCGCGGGTGCTGACATAAGTTTCTTTATCGAGCTTTTGTTCCAATAGGAACAGGCTAAATATCGGCCCTGCAGCGTTGGCCATCATGGTCACAATGCCACCAATAAACCCCATGGAATAAGCCGCCAGCGGCTTCTGCATAAAAGACGTTGGGCGGTAATCTAGATAAAGGCCCAGCGCAATCATGGCAATAATCATCACACCTAGAAAGCTCACAAACTGCTCCGCGTTAATGTTTGCGAGGAAATGGCTGGCGACAAACACCCCGAGAAAAGCCAAAGGCAAAAAGCGCGCTAAAACAGACCAAGCGATTTTAGACCTATAGCTAAACACCGCCATAATATCGGTAATAATATACAGAGGTAATAAAATAGCTAACGCCTCGGGCCCTGGGACAGCAATCATCACAATAGGCAGGACCAATAATCCCATGCCGCCAACAGAAAATTTAGAAAAGCCGGTAATTAAACCCGCTAGAAATAACACAATAACCGTAATGTCCACGTTCCACTCCTTCAAATATCTCACGACATAACTCGTTTTATGCGTGCAATAATACGGCAAATAATGAACAATAAATAATCTCGTTTTATTATCAAAACGATCCAAATTAATAATCATCTTGAGACCATCATGAAACTGGATCAATTAAGAGCCTTTATTGCCGTGGTCGAAACGGGCAGTTTTCGATCCGCCGCAGACGCCATTCACAAAACTCAACCAGGCATTAGCGCGGCCGTAAAAGCCTTAGAAGAGCAATATGGCATTTTGCTATTTGACCGAAACAGTTATCGACCCACACTGACCAGCGAAGGACATGCTTTTTTCCAACAAAGCAAAAAGCTCATGTCACAAGTTCTACAACTGGAAAACCTAGGCCATGACCTAGCCCAAGGCACAGAAGCGCCACTGCAACTCTGTTTAAGTCAAATGGCGTTAGACGATGACTGCATGTCACGCATTAAAGCCTTTCAGTACCAGCACGCTAATATCGCCTTAGACATCACCACAGATCACCTTTATGGCGTGCAAGAAAAGCTCGCCAAGAACAAATGTGAAATCGCCATTGGCCCAAGATACGGACTCGATGACCGACATGCTTTTATCGAACTCAACAAAATCACCATGATGGCCGTGATCAGCCCAGAATTGCTCGCTACGCTTAACACCAGCGACACCAAGATCAAGCAACAATCCCTGTACGCCATTCCCCAAATTTTGGTCAACGACACCACGGCCAATGCCTCAGAAAATGGCCACAGGTACGTTTTACCGACAGGCAAACGCTGGTACGTAAACGACTTTCAAGCGAAGAAAACCTTGTTGGTGCACGGACTTGGTTGGGCACGCATGCCGAAGCATTGCATTCAGGCAGAATTGGATAACGGACAACTAGTGCCGATTGAAGTGGAAAATTTCACTTCACAGAATCAGCTGCCTATTTTTATGATTCGCTTACGCCATCAAACCCAAAGTTCGCAAGCGAACGTATTCTGGGAAATGATGAAGAGCTTCGCTAACAGCACGGGAAGCGATTTATAAAGTACGATTCAACGACCACTCGTAATCTAAGAAACGAATGCTCATATCCTTGTCTTTCAACTTCTGAATCTCTTCAGAGGTTAAAGACAAATCGGTGGCGTGATCGACTAAAAACTGCTCCAACGACGCATAGCCTTGCCAGCCTTTTTCGAAGTCTCCTCGATACCATTTAAAAATCGAAGACAGCAACAAGTTGTCCGCTTCGGCCCGATTTCGGCTACGATCTTGCAGGAAAAGTCGCGTTTGTTCTTCTAACTGAGTATCTAAATGCTTGCCCGTATAAGCTTCATTTCGTAGCGCAGGGCAACCGATACTGGCGCAATTCACCGCGAAATGAATACGCGGATCTCGATAACGATCAGAGCCGCGAATCAAGGTATGTTCGATATCATCCAAAGAGCGCGTTTCACCCAATAACGGAATAAATGACTTGCTCCACGGCGAGCTAAAAAAGCCGCCTAGGTCTTTAATCGAATCCAATTCAGGCCACTCTGTCAGGATCAATTCTACAGTCCACGCATTATAAGCATTAATCAAAAACGCCAATTGCTCGTCTTTCGGCCAAGCATCAAACTCACCGCTTTTCACCTTAGATAAATCCGCTAAGTAGCGATCCAGTTCGGCCTTATTATCGGCAAAACCTTGGTAATCCACCTGGCTTGCCTGACCGCCCTTGAGCTCCACCACATGCTGTTTTAGCAAGGTATCCCATACTTGATGATCAAACCCTTTTGCGCTCACCTGTGCGCTCACCTGTGCGCTAAACAACGCAGATAAAGTGACACTAAGCAGCGTCGTAACAACCAGTACTCGAAGCTTTTTCATGAACTTAACCTCGACGCCAAGTATGGTATTTTTCCAGCCAATTCAAAATACGCTGAGGAGCATGAGCACGCTTCCATTCACCAGCGGCGTATTTGTTGGCTTCTGCCCATGTTGGGTAAGTGTGAATCGTGCCGAGGACTTTATTCAGACCCAGACCATGTTTCATTGCTAATACAAACTCGGCCAACAAATCCCCAGCGTGCTCGCCAACAATGGTCACGCCCAAGATCTTATCCTTGCCGGGTACCGTCAACACTTTCACAAAGCCTTTTGCGGCGCTGTCTGCAATGGCACGATCCAGATCATCCAGTTCATAACGCACCATTTCATAAGCAATGCCTTTGTCTTTCGCGTCTTGCTCGCTCAAGCCCACTCGCGCCACTTCAGGATCAACAAAGGTGGTCCAAGGAATCACTCGATAATCCACACGGAATTTTTTAAAGGTACCAAATAAAGCATTCACCGCCGCGTACCAAGCTTGATGAGCGGCCACATGGGTAAATTGATAAGGCCCCGCCACATCACCTGCGGCAAAAATATTGGGATAAAGGGTTTCCAGATAATCGTTAGTGACAATGGTGCCTTTGGTTTCAATCCCCAGATTTTCCAAACCGTACCCTTCAAGGCGCGCTTCACGACCAACCGCACAAATCAGCGCATCAAACTCCACCACCGACTCTTGACCATCGTGTTCAACAATCAGACGCTTAACTTCGCCTTCTTTCTCACAGCGCAGCGCATTGTGTGACGTCAGTATGTTCACGCCATCTTGGATTAAGCTTTCTTGTGCCAGAGCAGAAACTTCTTCGTCTTCTCGCCCCATAATGCGAGACGAACGTTCGACTTGAGTCACCGTCGATCCCAAACGGGCAAAACTCTGCGCCAATTCACAACCAATCGGGCCGCCGCCTAATATAACAAGGCGCTTCGGCGGCTCATCGAATTTAGCAAAGGCTTCCCACATGGTATCGCTGGTGTAATAACCCACCTCTTCTAAACCGGGCAAATCTGGCACAAAAGGACGAGCGCCAGTTGCTAACACAATACTGCGCGCCGTCAAACGTTGCGTGTCGCCGTCATTTCGTTGAATTTCTACTGTCCAAGGATCGATCAGCTTGGCATAACCTTGCACCACATCGACACCCATTTTGCTGTAACGCTCAACGCTGTCGTGAGGTTCGATTTTTGCGATCACATCGTGGATTCGTTGCATGACTTTTTTGAACGAAAAGGTCGGCTCGCTGCTGTTCAAACCATAGTTTTCAGCATGGCGCATTTGATGTGCGACCTTCGCACTTTTGATCAATGCCTTACTCGGAATACAACCATAATTTAAGCAATCACCGCCCATTTTATGGGCTTCGACCAAGGTGACTTTGGCTTTTACTGTCGCCGCTATGTAAGCACTTACTAAGCCACCAGCACCCGCACCAATGACAATCAAATTACGATCAAAGGATTTTGGTTTGCTAAATCCAGCATACACACGGCGCGCTTTCACCACATCGACGATTTTTTTCGCAATAAGCGGAAACACACCCAACAAGACAAAAGACAACAGTAAAGACGGTGACAAAATGCCCGACAAACTCTCCAATTGGCCAAGCTGAGTTCCGGCATTGACGTACACCAAGGTGCCCGCGAACATACCCACTTGGCTGACCCAGTAAAAAGTAAAAGCACGGATGGTCGTCAAACCCATCAGCAAGTTAATCAAGAAAAAAGGAAAGATAGGCACAAGACGAAGGGTGAATAAATAAAAGGCGCCGTCTCTCGCAATGCCTTCGTTAAAGGCTTTTAAACGATCACCAAAGCGTTTTTGCACTGTGTCTTGAAGTAGATAGCGAGAAACCAGAAACGCCAGTGTTGCACCAATGGAACTGGCAAAAGACACGATCAGCGTGCCCCAAGCCAAACCAAACAAAGCACCAGCCGCCAATGTCATGATCGCCGCACCAGGCAAAGACAACGCCGTCACAATGACGTATAAGAGTAAGAACCCTCCCCCCACCAAGAACGGACTGACTGCACGCCACTCTTCAAATCGCACCAAGCCCGATTTCAAGCCTTCTAACGTTAATAGCTGGTGTAAATCGAAATAGAAAAAGCCCGTGAACAATGCGGCAATCAATACCAGCAATCCAATTTTTTTCATTCGTCAAACTCCGAAAGAGCCTTGCGACTCGGGGAAAATACAATTAATCAATTCGTTAATGGTAGTTAGACAGAATACAGACTGGAATTATTACAGCAAGAAGGATTATTTTTTCAATAATACACTAAGAGCAGAAAATGAAGCCGCGTCTGACAGATTCAAACGCGGCAAACAGAAAAATCGCGGCTTATAAAACGGCTTTAATACGGCCAGCCCAAAGGCTAAATAACACACCAAAACAGCAAATACACAAAATTAATATGACCAAGCCAGAAAGACCATAAACCGCGATTGCCGTTGCGAACGTCGGTGGCCCAACCGTCGCACCAATATTACCAAACTGAGCGAGTAAGCCATAACCTTGCGCTTGTTCACTTGGGTTACGAGCAAGCGTTGGAATCATCGCCAACGCAGAGCCAGGTACCATTCCTAGAAACAACACCATCACACCAACCACAACACAGAAGAGTTCAGCCGAGCCACTGATTAATGACAAAACTACCGCACTGCTGGCAACGCCAAAATACGCCATCAATGCGACTCTTTGCGGACGCATCAGATATTGCGCAATGGCGCCCGCCAAAAAAGTACCGCTAGTACTAATGAGTGGCAACACAACCATCATCAACTTCTGTAGTGTCGAATCGCCAATCAAACCAGGCACGTAAGTCAACACAGATACAAGTGTGCAGGTATAAAACAAGAACACACAGCTAGGCAATAAAGCGCGAGGATTGCGATAAATTTTTATCATCTGTCTCAAGAAGCCATCCTGCATTTCTGTCACTGGTACCAAATCCAAAACCGGATTTTTTCTTAGCTTGAAGAACAACACCACACCGATTGTGGTGATAAAAACGCCATGGCTTAAAAATAAAGTCTGCAAACCATATTGATCTAAAATATTCTTCCCAGCCCAGCCACATAACGCAAAAGCAACGCCAAAGAAGGTGCCCCAAATCCCCATGGTCAAAGACTTGTGTTGTGGCGCACTTAACTTGGCAATCAAAGTTGGTGCCGCGACAACCACACCTAACTGAGAAAAGCCTTCCAACATGCGTGTCACAAATAACAGATTAAAAGGCGGCAGAGTGGATTGAATCAAAGACAAGCAACCGCCTAGCAGTAAAGCGCCCACCAATACCTTCAAATAACCGACTCGACTGGCGATCATGCCCGCCGACACGCCGAACACCAAACCAGCAATCCCCACTGCGGAAAGCGCCGCTCCTGTTGACGTCGCACCCATTTGATAATGCTCAAGCAAACCATCAAACGAAACAGAGAACTTGGCAAACTGCATCGCCGCAGAAATACCCGCGATCCAAAGTAAAATGACTTCCAGCCACTGGGTTTTAGGCTCAGTGATTGAGAAGTTATTAGAAGTAGAGGAAGAGCTGGACATTGATTTTCCTTTTAACAATATTAATCAAGCCATATGCACATGAAGAGATACAAAAAGCTGACCTAATGGACAATTTATGGGCGCTATTCTAAAGCAAAAAGCACCAAAGATGGGCAGGTATTTCTAATAGATAGAGAAAAATGATTATTGCTTTTCTCGATAGTGAGAAGGAGGAAGTGAGTGATGTCTCGCCCAAAGTCGACGAAACTGCCTTGGATCGTCGAAGCCGCAACGTTCTGCGACATCTTCTATAGGCAGAGAAGAACTTTGTAAAAATTGCATCGCTAAAGTCAGACGAAGTTTATGAATATATTCACGTGTTGTCAGGCCAGCACTTTCTTTAAACAAGCGCACGAGATGACGCGGACTGCATTGAGCAATGTCGGCCAAGCTTTCCAGTGACCAATTCCGAGCAGGATCAACCTGAATGGCATCTTGTACCCGATGCACACTTTGGTGAAAATGATTGCGGTTTTCTAACCACGGAGATTGACTCGGATCATTGGGGCCACGACGAGAAAACAGCACCATATGACGCGCTACCTGACTCGCACAGTTAAAGCCAAATTCCTGTTGTATTAGATACAGAGCTAAATCAATACCTGCCGTCACACCAGCACTGCTATAAAAATCACCATCTACAGTAAACAATCGATTAGCAAGCACCTTAGCGCTAGGCGCTGCCTCTTGCAGTTCGTCTATATGCATATGGTGAGTCGTACAGACTCGTCCGTCTAAAAGACCAGCCTTAGCAAACAATAAAGTCCCCGCACAAATACTAATATAGCGGCCAATACAATGTTTCTGCTGACCTAACCAGTTCACAGTTGCTTCCATGCAAGACGAATCCAAATCAATGAATTCACCCGCCAAACCGGTACTTACAACCCAGCTATTAGCCTCTATAACATCGGGTAATGGCGCCACTTGAATAGTCAAACCCAAGGTATTTTCAATCTTTGCTTCAGGGCCAATAAAATGCAGCTCGAATTGTTTCAACCTCTCACATTCAGCTCCTACTGCAAACCGATTCGCATATTGAAAGGCCTCCGCAGGACCAATCGTATCCAACAAAACACTGTTTGGTAGCATGATAAAATAGACATGAATCTTAGCTATCGCCGACACCTTATGCCTCTTTGAAAATTGTTTTTATCTGAAAGAAAAGCCGAGCTCCAAAAGTATTCACCAACAGACCGATCAATACCAAACACACACCAATCCATTGTAGTGGTAATAGACTTTCATCCAATATTATCGACGCAAAACTCAAACCCACGACAGGCACACCCAAGGTCAAAGGCGCAACCTGACTGGCAGGATAACGGCTCATTAAATATCCCCATAAAGAGTAGCCTAAAATAGTCGCTACCAAAGCAAGATAAACCAAAGCGCCAATAGACACCCAACTCATACTAAGTAAAGCCGATTGCATCAACTCAGGCCCTTCCATAAACCAAGAGCAGACAAAAAAAGGCAAGGGCGGAACCCAAGCACTCCAAATAACCAAATTCACATTTACCGAGTAGCCTTTCTGACTCATTGTACGAGCACTAATATTGCCCATCGCCCAACTCGCCGCGGCGAACAAGGTCAGGATAAAGCCAAACAACGTCATATCGCCCACGCCAGACACTAGCGCAATCATCAGCAAACCACTGCCCGCTAAAACAATCGCCAGCACTTGATGGAACCGCACACCTTCTTTCAAAAAGACCAAGGCGAATATCATGGTAAACAACGCCTGAGACTGCAATACCAAAGACGCCAGTCCCGCGGGCATACCATTCGCCATCGCCATAAACAAAAAGGCAAACTGCATAAACCCCATTGGCAGCGCATAAATACACCACCATCTGAGCGGAATATTTGGCCGTTTAACCAACAGACAACCAATCGCCGCCACTGCTAAGAAACGCAACCCACCCAACAACAATGGCGGCACTTCACCAAGGCCAAAAGAAATCACCACAAAGTTTAACCCCCAAGCGAGGATAATCACCAGAGCCAAGATACTGTCTTTAAACGTCATAATACGTTCCACCATTAAATTTGATAGAAGCATTATAAAATCGCAACTTAATCTAAACGAGGACAGACCGTAGGGTCAAAAAGGACATGACAAATGGTCTGACAGATAATCTCCCAGACCATTTAAAAATAAGTAATAAAAACTACTAAACCGCTGTCGCTAGTTCCGCTTTTCTCAGTTCTTTCATGCGCAAGCCGATGTTGCCAAGAATTAACATCAAGCCGCCGATGATTTGATAAGCCGTTAAGCCCATATCAAGGAAAAGCCAGTTGATGGCAGCGGCGAATACAGGGAAAGACAGTTCAGCCAAGGTAGCAAGTTGCGCGGGAACCGTTTTCAGCCCTTGGTAATAGAACCACATGCCGATAAAACCACTGAGCAACGCCATGGCAACGGCAAGACTAAGATCAATCGATTTCATCGCGACCAAGGTATCAGACTGTGCTAACGCCATTGGTAATAACACCAATAATCCAGCCACAAAACGGCCTGACATGATCGCGTTGGCTGGCATGTGTTGATAAGACAAATACTTGCCACAGACCGTTGCCGCCCCCCATGCGATGACCGCAATGAGCGTGTAACCATAACCTTTTAAAATGCTCGTGGTGTCGCTTGAATAATGCCATTGTGCGTCACCCAGTTGACGTAAGTCTGGCCACATCATCACGAAGCTGCCTAATAAGATGACCGCTGCCCATTGCACAAAGTGCCCTTCAATGCGTTCTTTTAGCAACCAATAAGCCAACAAAATTGCCACGATTGGCTGTAATTTTTGCAGCAAGATCACCACAGTTGGATTCAAGTAATGAAAGGCTTCGGTAAACGCCAAGGTACCCATTGCAGAACCAATGCCGCCAATAAAAAACAAGCACGAAAAGCCGCCTATCGACATATGACGATAAACATGGCGGTAGCGCCATAGCATAGGACTGACAAACAGCACTAAGGTAAGGTGTTCGATTAAAACAATTTGCAGAGTGGAATAACCCGCACCCAGCAAGGGGTAACGAATTAAGGTATCAAGTGCCCACGTGAAACACGCGATCATGATAAAGAAAGTGCCTGCCATCTTTGGTTTCTCCAAATAAAATAAGATGCACAGGGGTGATGAGAACGAATAGTACCAAGATCTGCACACGAAAATGCACAGTTCAGATACACCTAACCAACCATTAGGCGTAACAAAAGCTTGGTCGACTTCTATCATCCGGACTATGACCGTCGGCTCTGGAGTCTCACCAGATCTGCTGACCCTTGCTCCTTAAAAGGCATTTCTTAAGATGCTTTTCTTAAAGTAAGAAACAAGGCGCTCGCGGGCTGTTGATAGATTTCTCAATCTCATCAAATCACCGCCGGTGGGGAATTTCGCCCCGCCCCGAAGTTCGATTAATGTAAAAATTTACTGTCTAACTTTAAACCCATCATCCTGCTTAGGCAATGAGTTCGGCGTTCACACTAATAAAAGTCAAATATAAAACCTAGTGAGGCCTTTGTACTAAATTGCTTTGTAGTATATTGCGAGCAAAGGCTCAAACAAAAATCTGACCATTTAACCAGTATTGATATACACTCTCTTTCCTAAAAAAATAATCATTGAACAGGACGGCTTCAATGCAAACTTCTTCCAAAAGTGGCATTTTCTACGCGTTAACGGCGTTTATTTTATGGGCCATCGCGCCAATCTATTTTAAAGAAATGTCGTTTGTCCCTGCCCAAGAAATTCTCGCACATCGTGTTATTTGGTCATGCCTACTGGTTCTTGTGTTAATTATTCTGCTGCGTTACACCAAGGCATTAAAAACCGTACTAAGTTCGCCCAAGACTTTATTAGCTATGCTGGTTTCGACCGTGCTTATTGCTTTTAACTGGGGTACTTTTATTTGGGCAGTACAAAATAACAAGATGCTCAGTGCTAGCTTGGGTTATTACATCAACCCACTCATTAGTATTTTATTAGGCGTGATTTTCTTCAAAGAAAAGTTAGATATAGTTCGTAAGGCCGCGGTGATTTTATGCTTCTGCGCGGTTGTTTTTGAGGTGATTCAATTTGGCTCTTTGCCTTGGATCGCTTTGGCTCTGGCTATTACCTTTGGCTTTTATGGTCTTGTGCGTAAAAAAGTAGCCGTCGATAGTTTCACAGGGATGGCTATTGAGACCGCTATTTTATTGCCTTTCGCTCTCGCCTATTTAATGCTCAGCGACTCACCAAGTGCCAATATGTTTGAAAACAGCAGCACTGTAAATTGGCTGTTATTCGCCTCAGGGCCAATTACCATGGTGCCACTAATGTGCTTCGCAGCCGCTGCGAATCGAGTGAGTATGGTGACGCTTGGCTTCTTCCAGTATATAGGGCCAACTGGCATGTTTTTCCTAGCAGTATTTCTGTACGACGAGCCACTCAGCCCTGAAAAATTCACCACCTTTGTACTGATCTGGTCAGCGCTTGCCATGCTAATTGTGGATTCTATTCGCCGCATTCGCAAAACCAAAGCTGCAAAACTGATTACCCCGAAAGAGACTATCTAAGCTTTTCGAAGGAGATGACTCATGATGAGTTATCTCCTCTCATAAAACGTTAATAACCCTAATGTAACCTGTAAGTGAGATGTATTAATAAATAGAAAAATGGAGACTCTAGCTTATGAAAACAAGGCACTTAAACGTTAACACGGTCCTAAAACCTATGGCTTTAGCCATGAGCACCATAGCGCTACTTAGCGCCTGTGCAAGCCAACAAAGCATGCAATCAACAAGCGCTTCACCCACAAATATGCCAACAGGTCTGGGTTATGAGCAAAGCGTGCCAGAGCCAAGCGTTTCCCTTCCTCTACCCGCCGTAGACAATATTGCAAACAACGGCAACGAGCATAAATACAATCCAGCCTATAATCCGATTCTTGTACTGCTTTCTGGATTTAATCAGGTATGGACTCAAGGCGATGAACAATGGGCAAAAGGTGGCGCAAACAGCAAAGGTCCCGCGGATTTTAGTCAGGAAAAAATCCTCAATAAAACGGCTTGGCAAGAAAACATCGCTTATGTGGTGAAAGTGACTAATCATCGAACTTATCAGCAAACGCTGGATGCTTATTTAGATGATCGTCGCGATAAGAACTTCAGTGTTATCGATGGTTTTGGCCCGCTTGCTAATGCCTATATAAAAGGCGCTCAAGCAAGTTCGAATTTACCTCTTCATACAATTAGCGATGTCACTAGAGCATCGTCCGATCCAGCTTATTTTGACGCCAACGCAACCCTAGATTATTCCGAAGGCGGTGACGATGACAAGGCAAAAGGCTTATCATCTTCTGAGCTAGGCAAAGTCGTTGATTTAGTACATTTGCTACGGGAAAGTTCAGCGTCAACCTCACCATCAAAGTATGTATTCTCTTCACCTCGCCCGTGGCGCATGAATAACAAAGGACAAGTCATCCCCTTGGATGCTAATAAAGATGGCGTGGCAGATACAGAAACTCTGGGTGATAAAACATTCGAGCTTTACGATACCAACGTCGCTATTGTTCCTTCACTTAAATATCAACGACGCAAAGCCCAAGATGGCCGACGCAAAGATGGCGCTTTCCCAAGCGGTCACACCAACGCAGGATACCTAGCGTCCTGGGCCTACGCATACGCTTTCCCAGAACGATTCGCAGAGATGGTCACTCGTGGCTCTGAACTTGGTGAGAGTCGTATCGTGGCAGGCATGCATTCCCCCTTCGATGTCATCGGCGGCCGTATTCAATCTCAAGTCGTTGCCGCAGCAGCACTGGCCAATAGCCAAAACTCTGAACTCAAACAAGCAGCTTATGAGAACTCAGCAGACTATTTCTCAAAACTCTCTGGCAGCCAATCGCTTTACGAACTGGCTCACCAAGCGGACAACAATGATCGCTGGGCAGACCATGATCACAACAAAGCGCTATACCGCTTTCGCATGACTTATGGTTTTACTCAAGACAAGAGCAACGTTGGTCAAGCGCCTATTGTGCCAAAAGGTGCTGAAGTTATTTTAGAAACTCGCCAACCTTATCTGACTGCAGAACAACGTCGCGCGGTGCTTTATACCACATCCATTGATTCTGGTTACCCAGTACTAGATGAATCAAATGGCTGGGGCCGCTTAGACTACGTGACAGCTTCCGATGGTTATGGCGCGTTTCTAGGCGATGTGACTGTCACCATGGACGCATCAAAAGGCCGCTTCAATGCTCATGATTGGTGGCGCAACGATATTAGTGGCAACGGCTTATTAACCAAGCAAGGCTCGGGCTGGCTAACCTTAACGGGGAATAATTCCTATGAAGGTGGCACAATTCTGAAAGAAGGCACGTTAGAGGCTCAATCAAGCAAAGCTTTTGGTTCTGGTAATGTGCTTGTAGAAGGCGGCTCGTTGCTCGTTAATACTGGGCTTACGGTGAATAATTACACTCAGCAAGACGGTGTGCTTACCTTGTCACTTTCACAAACTAAGCAAGAGCAACTAAAGGTAAACAGCAAAGCAGTCATTACTGGCGGCGATATTGTCGTTAAACCGCAACATAGCAAGCCCGTTGCTGGAGATCGCATCAAGCTGATTTCAGCAGATCAATTTGAAGGAACCTTTGACAAAGTCATCACCGAAGGCTTTAAAGCATCAGTCCTATACGACGACACAGGACTGACACTGTTAGTCAAAGAATAACTTTCTAACCGATCAGAAGAAAAGGCGAGTCTAATCGTTCGTCTTTTCTTCTTTTTTCTCTTCGCTCCCTTCTTTGTGGCCATTACTTTTTTGCGAGCAAGAACAATCCGTAAAGACTGCAGTTTCCCCGTCATCAACAAGGAAGCTTCGCGGTAACGTATTGATCAGTCTATTTATTCACTCACAAAGCCCTATTGTTAGGAATATCTCCAACAAGATGGTTTCTTCCAATGAGTATTAATATCCAAAAAACCTTTGCCAAAACATTCGCAACTATTTTCTTCACACTTTCGGGTTTCGTGGTGCTTGCCAGCTTTGGTGGCGCCATCAATGAATATCGTCACGGCGAAAGCCTTACCCAAGTTATCATCAAAATTATCAATTCCAACATCATTGCTATTGCCGTGTTTGAACTGGCGATGGTCATCAATAAAGAGTACGGCAGTGATAACGAGCATGACGTTATTGTCCTGCTAAGACGTACGTTACCGCGTTTTATAGGCACTGTGTGTGTTGGCATGGCCTTAGAAGGTCTCATCATGGTGATTAAATACAGCCAACTTGATATGGCAGGAAATTTGTATTATCCGGTGGCGATTGTCGCCAGTGCGGGGTTCCTGCTGATTTCTCTTGGTGTATTTCTCAAATATGCGCCTAGAGAACACTAATATTTGCAGAATAAAGATGCTAGAAAGAGAGTGTTTTTGGATCTAAAAAAATATGTAAAATCGCTCTCTTTTTTGTTTCTTTTTTAACCTCCAAGCCTCACAATCGCGGCATGTTTGGCTACTGATTATACATAATGAAGATCATCTCGTTTGACGCCCTAAGAACCCTCCACTTACCTCAGGTTAAATACATAAAGCCTGAATCTATGTACGATCATTTGGAGGAAATCAAAGAAGCCGATTGGCTGCTATTTCCACAATATTGGCAGCTCACCGCTTTGGTTTTTGGACTTAAGAAACGCATTTTTCCAAGCCTTGCGTCATACATGATTGGTCACGACAAGGTCGAGATGACGCGAACATTTCGTACTATCGCACCACAACAACATCCTTATACGATTATTTCCGCCAACACACCTTATGAGGCGGAAAAAATTTGGGATGAAATGCCATCACCTTTTGTGGCTAAAATCCCACGCAGCAGCATGGGAAATGGTGTATTTCTCATAGAAACGATTGGTCAGTGGCGCGATTATGTTGCTCAAACCGACGTTTTATATGTGCAGGAATATTTACCAATAGACAGAGACATGCGCGTTATTTGGGTCGGCAATAAAATTGTCAGCGGTTATTGGCGTCTACAGTCAGACAACGGTTTCCACAACAACATCAGCCAAGGAGGCCAAGTAGAAGTCGCTCTGATTCCAAAAGAAGCCCAAGACCTAGTGACTTATTTGGCAGAATCATTGGACATCAACCACGCAGGGTTCGATATCGCCATGGTCGGATCAGTACCTTATGTGATTGAAATAAATCGTATTTTTGGCAATCAAGGTTTGCCAACTATTCAACAGGATGTGAATAACGAGCTGCTCAATTACCTAAATGAACAACATTTGTTAACAACCGCTATGTTAATAGATCAACCCAGTGGATTTTAAATGTGACACAAGGTATGAACGAATAATCATACCTTGTGTAAAATAGTACACAAATTTGCTCACGAGAAATTTTTCGTCATCGTTGCGTCATATAATTCGGCTAAAATAACAGATACAAAAATCACTCGTTAGCAAGGACTCTCCTTTGAATACTAGAGCATTTATTCCAGTTATCGGCATGCTAGCATTAGCTGGCTGCAGCTCCTTTGGTACCACATCAAATACAGCGTCTGACACCTATGTTTATGGAACTAAATCCGTTTATGTTCCCCAAGACAGCGCTAAAAACTACAGCACCGTTCCAGCAAGCTACACACTGGTTTACACAGAGTTAGTAGCTCGGCACGGTTCGCGCGCGCTTTCTAGCCCTAAATATGACGACATCAGCTTGAAAATTTGGCAAGCCGCCAAAGAGCAAAACGCACTAACACCTCTAGGCGAGCGCTTAGGCACTGAAATTGAGCGTCTCATGGCCGCCAACGTAAAAATGGGCTACGGCAACTTATCTGAGCTGGGCAATCAAGAACAAACTCAAATCGGTGAGCGTATGGCGCAGCGCAACGCCAGCTTGTTAAATCAAGCCGTACAAAACAAGCAAAACATCGCCTTTGAGTATTCAGGACAAGATCGTGCAAGAGACAGTGGTCTAGCCTTCGTTCAAGGCTTAGAAAACGTTAACCCAGCTTTAGCGCCACTGATCAGCAAACCCGTTAAAAATAAAGCTCAGCTGTACTTCCACAAGCAAGACAACAATAAAGATTATCAAGACTATAAAGATGAAAATCCGCAGCTACGCGAAGCCATCGGTCATCTATTTGACCAGCCGAAAACCCAGCAAGTCGCAAGAGAAATGCTAGAGCGCGTTTACACGCCAGCCTTTG
This sequence comes from Marinomonas lutimaris, assembly GCF_019426345.1. Taxonomy (GTDB): domain Bacteria; phylum Pseudomonadota; class Gammaproteobacteria; order Pseudomonadales; family Marinomonadaceae; genus Marinomonas; species Marinomonas lutimaris. The sequence continues at coordinate 343,768 of NZ_JAHLLW010000001.1, read as the reverse complement.
TTGACCAGCTTGCTGAAGGCAAACTGTCTTTCGTCAAAGTTGGCAAGAAAAAACCAACCGTTTACAACGATGTGGAAGCGGCGATCCAACTTTTTAATCTTTACCTAATTGCTCCAGGGTTAGCTGATGAAGCAGGCGAACAGCCATGGAACTTCACCCAGTTCGTCACACCTAAAGAATCTCAATGGTTGTCTTATGTGTTGGACGGGGAAGATTTCTATGAGAAAGGCCCAAGCTTCTCTGATACCAATATCACCTATAAAATGGCGTCTGTTCTAGAAGATGATTTTTTCAATGAGATCAAAAGTATTCAAGATGGAACAAACAACAAAGCTGCAAAAATACGCTTTGCCCATGCCGAAACGATTATTCCATTTGCCGCACAAATGCAGCTAAAAGGCAGTGAAGCTGGCGTGTCTCGTGACGCTGGCTATACGTTGCAAACTAGCCCTTGGCGTGGCGGTTGGGTATCACCATACAGTGCCAATATTCAGTGGGATGTTTATCGCAACCAAGCCGGTGGCTTGTTGGTGAAAATGCTTTATAACGAGAAAGAAACCGCCTTTAAAGACAGCTGTAAACCTATTAGTGCTGACAGCTATTTTTATCAATTTTCTGAGTTAACCCGCTGCTACGGTAAATAATGATTTGGTAAAGCAATACCAAACCTTATGATCAAAAAAATAGCCATGATGCTTCTTCGCACCATGGCTATTTTTTATCCTAGAACTCATAAAAGTCACTGAACTTGTCTTGCCATGACGATCATCTTATCAAGTGCTGTGTGCAATGGCTTAGCAACGTCAGGTCTAATCCGAGTATTTGCCGTACAATCATTAATAGCTGCGGCATATTCTGTGAAGAGTTTTTTTTCTGTGTAACGCTCACTAAGATGCTTAAAAAAAGTCGCTCTTTGGCGATCAAACAGCTTTTGCATTAGCTTGGCTTGCGCTTCATTTCCACCATACATGCTTAATAATTTTGGCGTAATAACGTCATTTTGAAGAAAATCTTTATAGGCAGACAAGCCGCTATGAACCACGGCCATATCTTCTACTGCATGATGGCTAGCAAAGTTATCTAATTTGGCATCAACAAAATCCACCAGAGCCACGCAAGAATTAAGCTCGTTAATAGAAACATTCGCCGCCAATAACGCAGGTGAACAGAGTAAATTGATGGCAAAGATGAGGTTTTTATATACCTTCAAAGCCCTTCTCCTTTCGTCTTATTATTATTGTAAAGCGGATCAAACGCTCAATAGACGACAAAGCATCACTTGCATAAAATAACACTAAGACGAGCGTAATCAAGAATATCTTGTAAATAGTTATCGACACTACTTCGATATTCTAAACCGCTAAATACACAAATAGCATGACGTCTTCAATATGCCACCGCGGCTATTTGGCTTTACAGTCAGAAATTACGCGTTCAGTAGAAGGGGGATTGTTCGTCAATTTATTCGCCGGACGAATAGGTCTTGGGGCAAAATTACCACCGCAGTTTGGACAACGGCCATTAGGAAGCATTGTATCGACACAATCGAGACAAAAGGTACATTCAAAACTGCAAATCATTGCATCTTCGGCGGACGGGGGTAAATCTTTATCGCAACACTCACAATTAGGCCTTAGTTCTAACATACATCTCCCTCCAACTTATTTAAGCACGAACAGATTAGAAGCAAGCCAACATAACATGAAGAACACCACTAAAACCTAAGACCTTAGTGGTGTTCAAAAAAACTAAATAATGGTCAGCTTAACTTGCCAGTGTAAAGCGCGCCATCGTCTGTTTCATCGCGGCGCTTTGCCCGCTTAGCTCTTCGGCTGCGGCAGCACCTTCAACGGAACCCGCTGCATTTAATTCTACAACGTCACCAACAGAAACCATGGCACGGCTCACTTCATTCACAGCCAAAGCTTGCTCACCGCTGGCAGAGGCAATTTTCGCAACAATAGCCGATGTTTCACTAATACCGTCAAACACTGCCTGAAGGGATTTATTTGTGCTTTCAGCAATAGCGACACCATTTGCGGTCTTAGACGATGATAGCTGTATCAACTTCGCCGTTTCAGCCGCGGCTCCTGTGCTTCTAGAAGCCAAGCCTCGCACTTCATCGGCCACAACCGCAAAACCTCGTCCTTGCTCTCCGGCTCTGGCAGCTTCAATCGCCGCATTAAGCGCCAGTAAATTGGTTTGCTCGGCTATCTCATCAATGGTTTTGATGAAGCCAGCAATACTTTCTCCAGCGTCTTTAATTTCATTCATTGCTATGACCATTTCTTGCATCTGAGCTTGTCCTTCAACCACCGCTTTTTGAGCTTTATCCGCTAGCAGATTGGCCTCTTTAGCACTTTCAGCGTTTTCACTGGTTTGTACTGACAACTGTTCTAATGCGGCAGAAATAGTCTGCAAATTGTCTTTTTGCTGGGTAGCGCCTTCTGCAAGAGAATGACTAAAAATGGACACTTGCGAACTACCTGCGGCAATTTGATCTCCAGCATTTTGAATATCCATAAGAATCGTATTTAGGTTTTTCACCATATCTTGCAACGCTTGCCCAAGGCTGTCTTTCTCTGAAGCCAACACCACAGTAGCTGTCAAATCTCCATCGGCTATTTTTTGTGCTAAAACCGCCTTAGCTTTTAGGCTCTTCACCATGTTTCGGATCGCCGCATATAAACTCGCTTCTTGCTCGTTATTATTTGGCAACCGAATTTCTAAATCGCCTGCTGCGACACTGCGAACTACATTGGTCACCAACGCAGGATCACCACCTAATTGCGTTGTTGTCGCACGAGTAATCAACCATGCCACAGCGCCACCTAACAGAATGGCAATCACCACAAGCGCTTCAATAACATAAACTGCCGTCGTATTACTTGCTACTAACTGAGGCCCTAACAAGTCTTGTTCTTTCTTGATAGATAGCTTGAGATCTTCTGTCATATTGGTAACAACAGAACCGACAGGGTTTAACGTCTCATTGATAATTGCATTACGCGCTACAATCACAGAAACTAACTCGGAAAAGGCCTGTTGATATGTCGTAACATCTTGAATAACTTTACTTAACAATGCTTTACGGGCTGGATTTTTTAATTCACTTTCTAGTGTTTTTAATTGTACTTCAAGATCCGAAAATTCCTGATCGACTCTATCAACCGCATCTTGGGCATTGGATTCCAAAAACTTCATGACATATAAACGCGCTAGCAACAAACTTCTTGTTGCTAATGACGCATTGTAAGCAGCGGACATATCACTATCATTTTTTGCAGAGACCAGTATTTGAGTAAGGTTTTTCTCTATGGAAGGTCCTGAAACACTCAATATATTATTAAACAATTCGTTTCTTCGTGCTTTAAAAGCGACTACCTTTTCAAAGCCAGTAACGTAATTGTTTAATGAGCCTTCTAGCTCACTGATTATTTTTATATCTTCAGGGCTATTAAGATCATTCGACGCGTCGTTGATTAATGTCTGAGTTTTTCCCCAATAAACATCAAATGCCTCTTTGTCTTTTTCATTGCCCGTTAAAATGTAGCTTTTCTCTTCCATTCGAGCCATCAGCATATTGGCTTGAACCCTGCCAACAGCGTTAGTTGCTCGCGCCAGAGAACGATATTCCTCAAAACCATGCGATGCGTTGTTTAACGCAAAATAGGCCGTAGATCCGACTAAGGCTAAAAGAATAATTACAATGGAAAAACCTAGATATAATTTTTTTGCGAAGGTGAGCATATCCTTTAACCCCATTTTGAATAACGAGACGTCCGTTATTCAAAAATAGAAGGTCTTATCTAATGTGATGCGAAAAAATTGTATTTATTTGTAATCGACACCTTCAGAGCACTAGAAAGCCTTTTTTATGCTAACGAACACTTTGACAAAATTGTTACTACAGATTTAAAAATAACCTTTTTTGTCCTAAATGTTTTAACCTGACAGCTTATCCATAGGTGCGCGACTTATCGTTTGTATCATAGGCATAACAAGTCACCACAAAATAACACAAGCTTTCTTGAACAAAATGGATCAGAGCAAACACATGAACAAACGCAATGCCACTTCTGCTGATGTCGCTATTTTAGCGGGCGTATCGCAATCTACTGTATCACGTAGCTTTGACCCCAATAGTCGAATCTCAAAAACTACTCGCCAGCGAGTTTTTGCCGCAGCCGAACAGCTGGGCTATCAAATCAACAAAGCCGCACAAACCATGATAAAAAAACGTAGCGATCTCGTTGGCCTTGTCACGGCTGGTTTAGAAGATCCTTTTCGCTCAGAGTTCCTACATAAGTTGATCGTTGAAGTGCAAAATAGCGGGCTTCGCCCCATGGTCATGGATGTGTCTGATAAAGAAACTATAGACGAAGAGCTACACGGACTGATTCAATATCAGCTTAGCGGTGTGATAATTACCTCAGGGACACCCAGTGAAAACATTGGAAAAGCCTTTATAAGACACGCTATTCCCGTGGTATTGGTAAATCGTACAGAGCATTCCGATGAAGCAGACATCGTTAATTTAGATAATGAAAGTGCTGGAGCCATGGCGGCTGAAGCGTTTATAAAATCAGGTAAAACTAACCTTGTCGTCGTACGATCTAAAAAGCCAAGCTTCAGTAGCGTAATGCGCGTCAAAGGTTTCTTAAATTATTTAGCGCCTTTCCTAAACAGTGAAAAAGTTCGAGCTACAGAAGTGTTGTGTGAAGCTGGGAACTATGACAGCGGTTATCAAATTGCAGACAAAATCTTAACCTCACAACATAAACCGGACGGCGTTTTTTTCTGCATGGATCATATTGCCTGTGGCTTTCTAGATGCCGCTAAGCTATTCGTAACAGCCAAAGAAATGCAGTCTATCGGAGTCATTGGCTGCGATGACATAGCCCTAGCCAGCTTTAAGGCCTATGACTTAACGACCGTTAGACAATCTTCAACCGAAATAGCAAAAGCTTCGGTGCAGACCCTATTAAACCGATTAAAGTCCCCAACCTCAGTACCCAGTAAGCAAGCGATTCCCGCGGAACTAATCTATCGCTCTACTTTAGCCAAGCCCATAACGAACTAACGTAGAAAACAAAACATACTATTTATACCGACCGAAACACGTTACCTATTGACCACAATAGAATTTTTATTTCACCTTAAATTATTTTTGAAATTTACCTTTCGTTATCGAGATTTGCCTAGTATGCTTATTTTGTTGTTCATACGTATGCACAACTATTTAAAACATCAGGAGGCAATATAAAAATGAAAAACTCTCCATATATCCTTAGCCTTGCTTTCGCGACAGCGGCGACATTTTGCGCCGCACCCGCTATGGCCAAAGGTAAGCTAAATGTTCTTTGCTCCACAGATACCGATTGGTGTAGCTTGATGGAAACAAGCTTTGAAGCAGAAACAGGTATTGATGTCTCTCTTATTCGTAAGAGTTCTGGCGAAGCTTATGCACAGCTACGTGCTGAAGCTCAAAATCCCAAAATTGATATTTGGTGGGGCGGTACTGGCGATCCTCATCTACAAGCCGCAGCGGAAAAGCTCACTCAAGTTTATAAACCTAAAGCGCTCCCAAACCTAAGGAATTGGGCACAAAACCAAGCGAAAGTATCGGGCTACCGCACTGTCGGGGTTTACGCTGGTGCGCTGGGTTTTGGCTACAATGAAGATATCCTAAAATCCAAAGGATTGCCTGCCCCACAATGCTGGAAAGATCTAGCCAAGCCGATTTACAAAGGGGAAGTGCAGATAGCCAACCCGAACTCATCTGGCACTTCGTACACGGCTCTAGCGACCTTTGTACAAATGATGGGAGAGGATCAAGCTTTCGATTTCCTTGCTCAACTGCATAAAAACATTAACCAATATACAAAGTCCGGCTCGGCGCCGATTAAAGCCGCGTCCAATGGAGAAACCGCCATCGGCATTACTTTTATTCACGACATAGTAAAACAAGTGAAAAAAGGCTACCCAGTTAAAGCCGTCGCGCCTTGTGAAGGTACAGGCTATGAAGTGGGCTCAATGAGTATCGTCAAAGGTGCTCGTCATCTGAAAGAAGCGAAAATTTGGGCTGAGTTTGCCTTGCGCCCAGATATTCAAACCATGGCTGAAAAAGCCAATGCTTACCAAGTACCATCCAACAAGTCAGCGACAACGCCACCGGGTGCGCCTGACTTCGATACGCTAAAACTGATCGATTACGACTTTGCCAAATACGGCTCTGCGGACACGCGCCAACATTTGCTGCAACGGTGGGACAATGAGATCAAATCTCTACCTCGTTAATCATTCAGACGAACCTTGGTTTTCCTGAGATCTGCTGGGCCTTAGTCCCGGCAGAGACTCAAGTTACTGTTTGGAGTATCGATCGTGAAACACTCTTTTATTCCGTGGCTGTTACTCGGCTGGATCGGCTTTTTGCTGATGCCGTGGTATCTGCTCGAAGATGGCTTTTGGTCATTTGTCTGGTTAACCGACGGTTATCCTACTGACCTCTACTACGCTCCTGCGATTCTGCAAGGCTTGCTTGGTGATAAACTTTGGTTACTGCCATTAGCCTTACCTTTAATTGCACCTTTGCGCCTAATTTCATTAACGAAAAGCGACCCTAGATACAGCCGCTATCTAATCTATTCTGGCGCTTTTGGCCTTATCTATATGATGGGCCAAGGTTTCGCCATTGGCGTCAGTGGTTGGCAATTTTCAGGACTGGAATCCTTATTTGGCGAACTAGAATACCAACAGTATGGTTTTGGCTATGGAGCCATGCTATGTGGTTTGTCCTTCCTGATACTTTTAACCACTGGACTTGCTGCTACAGGCTTTTTGAAAGGTGATGTCTTTGTCACCGGAAGCATTGGTTTGATCGTCGCGTTGGTTGGCTTATTTGTATTTTTCCCTGTCAGCCAAGTATTAATTAGCGCCTTTATGAACAATGACGGCATGTTTGCTCCAACGGCGTTTTTCGGTAAGTTCTTTAGCGATAATATTTGGTCGTTGTCGTGCCTCAGCGGTGGCTACGCTTGCGGCACTGCGTGGAATTCCCTAACGCTGGCAATTCTGACAGCAACATTAACAACCTTGCTAGGCTTGTCTTTTGCGCTAGTCGTCACCCGCACTGGGTTTCGCTGGAAAAGATCCTTACGTCTGCTCACTGTTTTACCTATTATCACACCACCCTTTGTTATTGGCTTAGCGCTGATTCTATTATTCGGACGTTCTGGCGTAGTGACACAATTCTTCGCTGATGCTTTTAATATTGAACCAGGTCGATGGCTGTATGGCATGCCGGGCGTATTACTTGCTCAAGTATTATCTTTTACACCGATTTCATTTTTGGTATTGATTGGCGTGGTGGAAGGCGTTAGCCCTTCTATGGAAGAAGCCTCTCAGACCTTACGTGCCGATCGTTGGCGAACCTTTATCAATGTGTCACTGCCATTAATGCGCCCTGGTTTAGCCAATGCATTTTTACTGGCTTTCATTGAAAGTTTGGCCGATTTCGGTAATCCAATGGTACTTGGTGGTGACTTTGATGTGCTTTCCACCGAGATATTCTTCGCCATCGTCGGCGCCCAAAACGATCAAGGTTATGCGGCTGTCCTCGCCATTCTATTGTTGATTTTCACTCTAAGCGCATTTTTCCTTCAGCGTCATTGGATCGGCAAAAAATCCTATACCACAGTAACGGGTAAAGCAGATTCCGGTGCTTACATGGGCTTAAACCACGGAATGAAGTTAGCTTGCTACATGACGGCCCTGCCTTGGGCAGCATTAACCATCGTCATTTACGGCATGATCATGTTCGGTGGTTTTGTACAAAACTGGGGCTACGATAACAGCTTTACCTTGCAGCATTATCAAGACGCTTTTTCTGTCGGATGGGGCGAGTTTGGTGTGATCTGGGAAGGCGCAGCATGGGATTCCTTATGGACGACGCTAAGCATTTCCGCCATTGCAGCACCTTTCACGGCCATCGTTGGTTTGTTGACTGCTTACTTGTTAGTACGCCAGCAGTTCAAATGGAAAAATGCCTTCGAGTTCGGCACCATGTTGAGCTTTGCAATTCCGGGTACTGTTATTGGTATCAGCTATATCCTTGCCTTTAACGTGCCGCCGCTAGAGCTTACTGGCACAGGCGTGATCCTGATTATCTGTTTTGTTTTCCGTAATATGCCCGTTGGCGTACGTGGCGGTATTGCCGCCATGAGTCAATTAGACAAGAGCTTAGACGAAGCCTCGCTCACCTTAGGTGCAAACAGCTTAATGACCTTCCGACGCGTGATACTTCCTCTGCTACGCCCTGCCATCATCGCAGCTTTGGTATACAGCTTTGTGCGCGCCATTACCTCGGTCAGTGCGGTTATCTTTCTTGTCAGCGCCGATCACAATATGGCGACCTCTTACATCATAGGCTTAGTGGAAAACGGCGAGTACGGCATTGCAATCGCTTACTGTAGCGTGCTGATTTTAGTCATGTTGACGGCCATTATCGCTATTAATTTATTTGTTGGGCAACGCCGCCTACGACGCACAGATTCGATTTCTCATTCTTCCAAATCATCGGCTACTTCAAGCCCTTCTCTTAAGGAGAAACACGCATGAGTCTCCACTACAAACCAGGCTCGGTGAGCTTTGAAAACGTCATTAAAACCTTTGGCAATGTCACTGCCATCGATAACGTATCGTTCACGATTGAACCAGGCAACCTTGTCACCTTATTAGGACCAAGTGGCTGTGGTAAAACCACCACGCTGCGCATGCTAGCAGGATTAGAACACCCCACTTCTGGCCGTATTATGATAGGCAATAAAGACGTTACGCATCTACCTGCAACTGACCGAGATGTCAGCATGGTGTTTCAATCCTATGCCTTGTTTCCGCACATGACGGTGGCTGAAAACGTCGCCTATGGCCTAAACGCCAGCGGCGTTAATAAAATCGAAGCCAAGGAAAAGAGCGAAGAAGGATTGGAGCTGGTTGGCTTGGCAGGCTACGGGCAGCGTTACCCGAGTGAACTATCCGGCGGTCAGCAGCAACGTGTTGCTGTGGCTCGAGCACTAGTTCTAGAACCTGAAGTGCTTCTGCTAGACGAACCGCTATCAAACCTAGACGCCAAATTACGTCGTCATGTTCGGGAAGAAATTCGCGAACTTCAGCAAAAAATCGGTTTAACCGCGGTTTATGTGACCCACGATCAAGAAGAAGCGCTGGCTGTATCGGATCGCATTATCGTAATGAATCGCTCAGTCATTGCCCAAGAAGGTAGCCCACGTGAACTCTACGAAGCACCTGCTTCAAGCTTTATTGCTGATTTTATTGGTGACGCCAATCTCATCGAGGCGGACATCATCGCCACCGACGGGCAGACCGCAGAAGTTGCCGTCGGCGCACTGCGCTGTTCTTTACCACAACGGGATTTTAGCAAAGGCCGTGTGCTGTTAGCAGTGCACCCAAGTTCCGTGCGTTTATCCATGCGAGACCAACAGTCCACAGGACTCACTGGCACCGTTAAGCGAGCCACTTATTTAGGCAACCAAATGCAATACGATGTTGATTCCGAAGTCGGTAGTTTATTCGTCGTCGACTATCGTGTTGAGCAAGCAATTCCCGTCGGTTCCGATGTGTCTATTGCGTTTTCAAATCGCGGTCTTGCGTTAGTTAAGACAGCTTAGAGTGGAGAGTAAACCTCATGTTTTTAGCTCATAACCTAATAGATCAAACGGTTCTCGACCGATTTAACCATGCTGAGAAAGTGATCAAAATCGCTGGGGCTCAAGCTCTGGAGTATTTTCGTAATCGAGAAAAGTTAATCGTCGAAACCAAAATGGAACCACAAGACGTAGTAAGCATCGCTGACCGTAATGTGGAAGTCACCATTATTGAAGGCTTACAAGAGCACTTCCCGCAAGATGGCTTTCTTGGTGAAGAGCAAGGTATTACCAAAGGTGACAACCAGTATTTGTGGGTCATTGATCCAATTGACGGTACGGCTTGTTTCCTCAATGGCATGCATTCTTGGTGTATTTCGATTGCGCTCATGGTGAACGATAAAATTGCCTGTGGCCTGATCTTTGACCCAAACAGTAACGAACTATTTAGCGCCGTAGCTGGCAAAGGCTGTTTTGTAAACGACAAAAAAGTCGCAACATTAGCAGTAAATTCAGTACAAGAAGGCGTGATGGGCTTAGGTACGTCTCACCGAGTTCCAGCATCGCTATGTGTGAACTTCATCGACAAGCTATTAAACCAAGGTGGCATGTTTATTCGCAACGGTTCTGGCGCACTCATGTTGGCTTACGTGGCGGCTGGTCGTTTGATTGGCTACTACGAACCTCACATCAACTCATGGGATTGTTTAGCAGGACTCATTATGGTGGATGAAGCTGGTGGCGCAACCAATGACTTTTTATCAGGTGAAGGACTGCTAAAGGGCAATCCTATAATCGTGTCCGCAAGCGGAATCAAAGACTCACTGAGACAGATGATTAACCAATTATCAGTGTAAAAATGCGTTTCTTCGAACTTTACCGCCTCACTGCTTAAGCAAATAGGCGGTCTTTTTTTATCCACTAGAAAATATCAAGACAAAATATTTGGCGCTGTTTTATTAAGACGCTTAGGGCGTTTTTCCCAGCGCACTTTTACTTCAAACTGCTGGCTATCTTCGTCTTCTGACGCACTAACTTTTAGGCGCATTAGCCCCTTTGGATCGAGAGTTAAGGAACCTTCTTTTTCTTCACTAAATTCCAGTTTGCCTTTCGACAAGCCTTTCGAGAGCGCTTTTAGTACGTCTTGAATATCATCGGCATCCAGTAAAGCTTCGTATTTAAATTCTGTTTTAGATTTCATAATACTTGTCCGTAAATTCCTTGCAGTTCGGTTGAGGTCATAACTTTTGCAGTTGGATAATCGCAACTTAATCCGACAATTCCAGTATCCTTGCCGATCAAGGTCGCGCCAATACCATGGCCTTTTAAACCTTCCGCAGTACGGGAGTGACAGTCCAAGGTGATATCAGCTTCCACATGCACCAAGCCTTTTTTGATGGTAATACGCTGGCCTTGCTGACGGTTAATATGGCCTTGCACGACAACATGAATACCCGCCTTGTGAATGGCATGCACACCTCGATGAGTCAACGGTAAGTCGGCATCACGGTATTTTGTGCGAAAGGTATTGGCAATCGAGCTGTAGTAAAAGCTGAATAAATCTCGACGTTTTAAATTGCGATGGAAGGCTTTGTTCGCATATTTAGTGCCGCTTTTCAGCAACATTTGCCCCATGCTGTCGTCCAAACCAGCGTGCAAAAATAAAAATGAACCTCGTTTGGCGACCAGCTCCATCCTGCGAAAAAACCAATTAAACTCGCCCTTTTTATGCAAGAACAATTGCTGGCATTTCAACGAAGTGGCATAGACTTGTCGCAAACTCAATCCGGCTGACAAGCAGTGCTTCTCGAAACTATGATTCTTAGATTCCATTTTACGAACTTCACGGTCGATGCCTTCTGCGGTCAAAAAGCCTGCTGCATGAAACGGAAACTCTTTAAACCAATCGTCACCGGGGAAAAGTAGTTCACGGCACGTATCTTCATCGGGAATTTTCTTATCCCAATGAGCGTCAGCCAAATATTCGTCGAAAACTTCCCGAAACAACGGCACGACTTTTTTCCCCATGCGTACGAAAAAGTGCTGGTTGCCCACATCCTTTTTGCGCGCCAGTGCCAACAATCCCATCAACAAGCGCAAGTCGTGGTTACCAGCGAGTAAAGTTACTCGTGCTTTTAGCTTATAAAGCTGCTTCACACTACGCAGTAATTTTAAATTACTCGGCCCTTTGTCCAAACAATCTCCACCCACGATGATTTCCGACTGCTTACCTTTTTTCGTCAGGGAAAGATGACCCAAACCCGCTTTTTTCTTACGCTCTGCCACACCAGCGGCTATCAAAGAGTCCTCAAAAGCTACTGCATCTGCATGAGGATCAGAAATAAACACCACGGAACGCTTTGGCCAGCACAGCTTATTTTTCTTGAATAAAGACGGCGTTTTGTTCGGTTCTAAAACATGACTATTTGCCGAGCTTTCATCCCGAGGCCAAGCCGCCCACTCGCTTGGTAAACGAGCGATAATATCAGCGTGATGAGGACAGTCTGTGACGGTTGGGATGGGGCTTTGCATTATATTGGTTACCTTTTCTGTTAAAAGAGCCATTAATCAGGCGCGTGGGATTTAATCCAACGCAGCGATTAATTCATAAGCACGATCAAAGTCGATCTTGCCGGTGAGTCGATACACGTCCACGTTCGCCAGTTCACGACAATAGTGCGCCACAGAATCAATGGCGTTCAGATCAGCAAACTCACCGCTCTTATCTTGATAAAACGGCCCTGGGCGTTTACGTAGTCCTTCGATCACTTCAGGCTGAGAAGCCAAATCAACCGGTTCTAATTGCGTCGGCTCAGCGCTGTCTAATGACCAGTCCAGCATGATAAGACGAGATAGATTTCCGGCTAAGCGAACACGGTTTGGGCCGTATTCATCTTCGATTTGTACATCGTATTTTTCTTCCAAAGACCACAGCTCACTTTGCGGCATTTGGCGTAAGGCTTGCTGGCGCGCTTCTGGCAAGATGTGACGTAAACGCTCGGCATGTAACAAGGTACCTGGGTTTACTCGCGGCAGTTTAGCCAAGCCGATGGTTTGCGTACCTTGCTCGGTCTTTTTAAACGCTGTCTTTTTTAGTAAAAGTCGGTCATTGGTGAGAAAGTCACGCTTAGGATTTTCCAGACAACGCAGCATCAAGGTGGACTTGCCACCGCCCGATCCAGCGGCGATGGCTGTCGCTTCACCATTTACACAAAACGCCGACGCATGGCCCAAGGTGAAACCTTCACGCAAATAATGATTCAAAAATTGGTTGTTAATAAAGTTGATAATTTGCGCCAAGTTAGACGCACAAGAGCCCACAGCAACGGCGTGATCCGGTCGTTGTAAAAACGCCATACCGGTTTTAAATTTTTTAATCCAACGTCCACCAGCCACATCAAGATAGCCTTCTTTACGGCCTTGTTTGCCTTCTTCACGTGGCACATTTAACCAATCTAGCTCATCGCCAACGACGTTTTGCTCCATCACATACAAGTTCAAAGACATTGTCGTGTGGGCCTCGGCCTTCAAATAACTACGATAATAATCGGCAATACCCGCCAACAACATGGCCTCATTGGAATGAACAATTACCGACAAATCGGCAAAGTGAAGTCGAATCGTTTCTTCACAATGACTTAATGCTTCGTTTACATGGGGCAAGTTCAATAAGGTTTTAATCATGATGCAATCTCCTTCTTCTGCAATACACCATCTTTTGAAGTATCGTTTTGTAGACCACATTTTTGCAGGACAAAGTCCGCGTAAACACTGGCTGCATCGATATCGCAACCTTCTAGCGCACCTTTGAAGCCACCAAAAGCCGACACTTCAAACACCACTGGACCTTGATTGGTCAGGGCAATATCTACGGTAGTGAAACTCAGGTCATAACAAGATTGAGCTCGGCGGCCTAATTCAATCAACGCGGCATCAGGCTCAAATTTCTCATACTTGCCACCGCTGTTAATCGTGGTGTTCCAAGAGTCTTTATTGCCGACCCTCGCATAAGTACAAAGGTATTCACCGCCAACAAACACCATGCCCAAATCTCGACCATCTAATTTCACCGTTTGCTGTATATAATAAATGGACTGACTCTGACGATACTCTTCCAACGCGTTGCGAACAAATTCGTCACTGTCGTCTTCGGTCAACATGATCATGCCGCGAGCCTTGGTGGAATACAGCGGTTTTAATATCGCTGAGCCAAATTTTCGCACTGTAGCAAAAGCTTGTTCTGGGTTCTCTGTGATGCGCGTTTTCGGCATAGGAATGTTGCCTTGCTGCAACGCCAGAGTACCGCTCAAGCGGTTCACCAAGTTACCCACACTTTGAGTTGGACTAAACAGTTTGACGCCAGCGCGCTCCGCATAAGACAACAGATGAATACGGTCTTCTGTAGCCGGCGAATACACTTCGCTGATCTTCTTGATGATCAAACCGTCCAGCGTCATCAAATCCAAGTTTTGATACATCAATTGATTAGTATCTAAACGCAGTTCTACTTTGCTCATATCGATCACAGCGCGAAAGCCTGTACGCTCTTCAAGGCGATCCGCCAATACTTCTGTAGACCATTTTCCCGGGATGCCAATGACCCCAATTCTCGGCTTATTCAACGTAAAGCTCCTTAAGCGGTAAAGTAAATGTCTGGGCTTGTTCAGAGGTGCGTTCTTCTGACGACAGCTTTGCTAGGCGCTCAAGCAAATAGCGAGCGCGTAAATGCATTCGAGATGCGAGCTTTTTATCAAAAATAAATCGTGTCGAAGTCGCAAAAGAACGGGCAAGCCCCGCCGCCAGACGAACTTCAAACGAGCTATCTTGTTGACGATTGGCAAAGCGTCGACCAAAGCGATACACCGCTTTGGCGCTTTCCATCATTTGTTTTCGCGTCTCACCACTTAACACCTGCAAGCGGTAAATCGAAACCATTAACACCGACAAATCTTGCACATAATCAAAGTAAGACGCGCGATGTAGATCGATAAAATACACGCGTTTTTCCGCGTCGTCGTAAATCAAATTATCGACATTAAAATCCCCATGGGTCAGCACGGAAAACGGCGCTCGCCATTGGGCTTCGTTTACAGCCACGCGACGTACTAACTCATCAAAGCTTAGACTGGTGTAACCACAAATGCGTTCTTCGTCTTTGAAAAATTCAGGATGAACCTTGCGACTGTCGCCAATACGTTTTTGTAATTGCCCCATGAAATTTGCAGTGCAAGATTCCGACGTTAAACTGGCTTTCCACGTTTGATTCAGGGTTTTAAATAAGACTTTGAGCGCGGCTTGAGTGCCGTCTTGGTCACCATCGAGCAACAAAGCTTCCAAAGTTTTCCCCGGAATATGTTCGATTAATAAAGACGATTGCTCATTGCTGTCATCCTTCTTCCCATTGATTTGAGACGTTCCGGTTTGGGAAAGAACGCTAGGAGCCAATCTAGGATCAATATTGCGCCATTGATTCACTCCAGCCACTTCTTCTTCGATCTTGGCGCGATCTCCTTCTTTGTAAACCGCTAACACCTCTTTGCCAGATTCATCCTTGTGGGTAATTGCCGCAATGGCACTGCCAGAGCGAGTCAACGCCAAGCGGCGAACTTTTAAATCTCGCAGGTCATAATTTAGGTTGGTCGCACTGTCCAATAAATGAGGGTAATTTTGCAATGTGGCCACTTGACCAAGATCCGCCTTAATCAAGGCTTCTGCCACCACGCCTAATTGCTCTATCAGGCGCTTAATACTGACATTACTTAAAATCGCAGCCCGCAACTGTTCATCGCTCAGGTCGAACTTCGCTTGCAACGTTAACGCTTGCAGCTCGTTATAGCTCGCCAGCAGCTTATGCGTGCGTCGGCCTAGCTTGATGCCCGTCCGGCGACGGTTGTCGCTCACGCCAACTTTCACTAAGCGCAAAGCACGTCTGATACGTTTCACCAGCTTGCGGCATTCTTGCCCTGTTGGATGCTCGTAGGCTTCCTCTAGCGTGCCCTCACGAACACAATCGAAACAATGCTTGGCCAACATCTCAAGGGCGATCACCAAGGCATGCATGCCACTGACTTGAGCATGGAAGGTGGTATTGGCTTTGCGACGTTCTAATAAACGCGCCGTTTCAATGTCGGCTTTTTCCCGCAGCGCTTGCACATAACCACGACGCCCGCGAATGCTCGACAATAACTCAACAGAACCTGATGTAAAAAAAAGCTCAACGAGATGACAGTGTGTTTCGACCTCATGCAAGAGAAAAGACACATGCTCTTGCAGAGTCGCCACAACTGGGGGTGAAGGCATAACATTTTTCCCTACTACTTTTACCTTTGACTATACAGACAGTAGAAAGCATCAAGATGACAGTTCTGTGACAACTCAACACCTAACTGCATGAGAAACAAGCGAACCATCCGCTTCATTGTTTAAAATACCATCACTTAAAACATGACTTGTCGTCCAAAATATCGTTACTATCGAATGATAAGAAATTCAAGACTACATAAGCGGCATGACAGACCAATTCGCTTACGACGAATATCGCGCCTTGCATGTGATTGATTAGAAAAGGAGGCAATATGAAAGGACCCAATCCAGATAATAAAGAGCCGATGAAGGGCTTCCCACAAGTCGGCTACCTGAAAAATTTCATTACCCGAGACAATATCATCGTTGGTGATTACACCTATTACGATGATCCAGATGGGCCAGAACGTTTTGAAGACAATGTGCTTTATCACTTTGATTTTATTGGCGATAAACTCATTATCGGCAAGTTTTGCGCCATCGCAAAAGACGTGACATTCATTATGAATGGCGCCAACCACGCCAACACAGGATTCTCCACTTACCCGTTTTACATCTTCGGCAATGGTTGGGAAAAAGCGGCGCCAAAGGCAGGAGATTTACCCTACAAGGGTGATACGAATATAGGTAACGATGTGTGGATTGGCTACGACGCCACCATCATGCCCGGTGTGCAAATCGGCAATGGCGCCATCATCGCCAGCAAATCCGTGGTGACATCAGACCTGCCAGCTTACAGCGTGGTCGGTGGTAATCCTGCCAAGGTCATCAAATACCGTTTTGACGAGCAAACCATTCAAGCATTACAAGACATTGCGTGGTGGGATTGGAGCGCCGAGAAAATAACCCAACATTTAGACGCCATTGTCGGTGCCGATTTGGCTCGGTTACGAGACGCCAAAGCCGACGAATTCAAAAATGAGGTAAACGCGATGATCAAGCAAGTCGGCCCAACAAAAATAAAACTCAAACACAAAGCCAGCTGTCATTGTGGCGCTGTTGAATTGGAATTAACCCTGCCTAACGGCATCGAAAATCCAAGGCGCTGCGATTGCTCTATTTGTCGTCGTAAAGGTGCCATCGTAGGTTCTGTCACGCTAGATAACCTTCGAATCGTTAAAGGCCATGATGTGTTAAAGCTTTATCAATTCAACACCAACACAGCCAAGCATTTTTTCTGTTCAAACTGTGGCATTTATACTCATCATCAACGTCGATCAAACCCAACCCAATATGGCTACAACATAGGTTGTCTTGAAGGTGTTAATCCTTATGATCTTGGCGATGTGGTGACAAACGATGGCGTTAATCATCCGGCTGATCGTAAGCCATAAAACCTCAGCGAGTCGCTGAGGTTTTGATAAGTTTTTACATCTGGTGTTACCAGCCTCGACGATCCGCAAAGTCGTGCCATTTCATAATCATCGGCAAGAACCAAGGTGTTCCAGTGTACAAAGGACGCGTTTTGAAGGGAAAGCCATCAAATGAGGTTTTGCCTTCCACTTGGTTAAGCACTTGTTGAGCGATTTTACGACCAAAATAATTGGCACGACCAACACCAGAACCACAGTAACCCATGGCGTAGTGCATGTCGTCCATCTTGCCAATGTGTGGCACATGGTCAAAGGTGTAGGCGACATAACCAGACCAAGCATAATCAATTTTCGCTTCTTCCAACTGAGGAAACACGCGAATCATGAAGTCTTGTAGGTATTTCGAATACAGCTGTGGCTGGTCGCCGCGGCCAAATGCTCGTCCGCCAAACAAGATGCGTTTGCCATCTGGCGAAGGTCGATAATAAGCAACCAAACGCTCGGTGCCGCCATGGGCGCGTAACTTCGGACTCACGGAACGAATCACAGATTCAGGTAATTCTTCAGTGGCAATCATCGCAGAACGAATAGGAATGATGCGACGTTTGAATTTATCAAATTCGCCGCCTGTGTAGCCATTGGTCGCGATAATCACTTGATCGGCATCGATAACACCGCCATCGTACTGAACCTTGTAGCTAGCGCCCTGTTTACTGACATCTCGCACCTTGGTGTGTTCTAGCATTAACACACCTGATTGCTGAGCAATTTGGCAAAGTCCACGATGTAGCTTGGCGGGCTGTAACGTACCATCGGTCGGATAAATCACACCACCGTGATACGCGTTAGAACCTACTTCTTCGAATTGATCCTGACGGCTCACGGCAATAGCGGGGAAATCCACGACTTTCGCGAGCTCTTCCGCTTGCTCGATCAAGCCCGCGTAATGACTAGGGTGACTGGCACCACGGAAGCGGCCACACAAGGACAAATCACAATCAATTTCCTCTTCCTTGATAAAATCCACCAGCCAATTAAAGGCTACTAAGCTTTCACGAATCGTCTCATGAACATTGTCACGACCATACTGGCGTTCGAGTCCATCGACGCCTAATTTGCTGAAGCTTGGCCCAAGCAAACCACCATTTCGACAGCTCGCGCCTTCGCCTAAATGCCCAGCTTCCAGTAGAACCACTTTTAGTCCCGCTCGCGCCAAGGTAATGGCTGCAGAGATGCCAGTAAAGCCGCCACCAACAATCACAGCGTCGACTTTTTGAGGGATTTCGAAGCGCGCATTTGTGTGTATTTTGCTCGCCAAAGACGTATCTGCCAGCCAAAAAGGCATGTTGGTATACGTCGATATATTTTTTGCCAACATATCGATTTCATTCCATAAAATAAGGGTAAGTTAGTACTGCTAATAAAGTCCTAGAGAACGTGTTGTAAAAACTCTCTAGTCCTATCCCACTGGGGATTCACCAACACCTGTTCTGGTGGCCCAACTTCGATGATTTCTCCGTCGGCCATGAACACCACGCGATCAGCAACTTGTCGAGCAAACTGCATTTCATGAGTAACACACACCATGGTCATGCCGGTTTTGGCAAGGTCGATCATCACGTCCAATACTTCCTTGACCATCTCGGGATCAAGTGCGGAGGTAGGCTCATCGAACAGCATGATTTTGGGTTCCATAGCGAGGGATCGGGAAATCGCCACGCGCTGTTGCTGACCACCAGATAATTGCCCTGGATAACGTGTCGCAAGATGGGCAATCCCGACGCGATCCAACAACCGCATGGCCATTTTGTCAGCGTCACGTTCTGACATCTTGCGCAGCCAAGTCAAACCCAAGGTACAATTCTGCAAAACAGTAAGGTGAGGGAATAAGTTAAAGTTCTGAAACACCATGCCCATGGTTTGGTGAATGATCTTATGGCTTTGACGATCCCGAGAAAGCGGCTGCCCAAACACGGAAACCACACCTTCTTGGTATTCTTCCAGATGGTTCAACGAACGAATCAGCGTCGATTTACCTGAACCAGACGGCCCACACACCACCATAATTTCGCCTTCACTAATGTCTAGAGAAACGTCTTTAAGAACGTGATGATCTCCGTACCATTTGTTCAGCTTGTCGATTTTAATCGCCGTTTCAGTGACGGCTTTTTGGGCTAAATTTCCTGATGACGTCGTCATTAGCGATCCACCTTTAAACGTTTTTCAAGATTCAAACTGTATTGGGACATGCTGTAGCACAAGATAAAGAAGAGCACGGAAATCATCACCAAAGGCTCGGTGTGCATTCCCACCCAGTCTTTGTCATTAGCAATGTTGCGCGCCATCAACATAATGTCGAACAAACCAATGATGGAAACCAGTGTGGTGTCTTTTAGCAAGCTGATAAACGACGTCATGATGTTCGGAATCATCATTCTTAGGGCCTGTGGCAGAATGATCAGCACCATGGTATGCAGATAGCCTAAGCCAAGCGTAGCCGCGGCTTCGTACTGACCTTTTGGTATCGCCTGCAAACCACCACGAATGTTTTCTGCCATGTAAGCACCAGCAAACAAACACACTGCGACCAGTACTTGCGTGAGCTTGTTAAACTCCATATCCGCTGGCAAAAAGATAGGCAGCAAGGTCACGGCCATAAATAAGACGGTAATCAAAGGTACAGAACGAACTAACTCGATCACTGTCATCGAAAGCCAATGAATCACTGGCAATTTAGAACGTCGACCTAGCGCTAAAATCACACCAACAGGAATCGCCATGGTGATGGCAAAACCAGCAATAATGAAGGTTAGGAACAAACCGCCCCAACGCTCAATTGGCACAGGCTCAAGTGATACTTGGCTAAGGCCAGACGCGATCACCAATGCGACAAGCAGCCAAACAGCAACAAAGCTCAACAGATGAATACGGCGCTCAACCAAGCGTGATACCAGCGGCACAAACAGTTCGTTTAGGCCTTTTTTACCAAGCGAAGATAAGATCCAGTTAGCGTAGATAATGGTTAGGAAAGCCAAGGCAAGACAGGTCATCGCGCCATGTACCAAGCCCAATTCCTCGCCGAAACGGCCGCCTAAGAAAAGATAAGCACCCACAAAAGGATACAGGCCAATCCAAGACAACAAGATGAAGTTACGCAAAGCAATGCGCTTCGACATCAGCGGTAATAGCCACACCAACCCGAGCAATACGCCGATATTGACGCGCCATTGCTCGTCCACCGGAAAACGACCGTAAATTAAGCCATTAAACCAGCTAATAACACCGGCCCAACAGGCGCCGTCTGGGCTGATATCCATACATTGACGACGATTATCCGCGATGAAAACCGCGTTAAATACCGCCCAATCCAACACATGTTTCACTAAATAAAACAGCACTGTCGCCACACACAAAGTCAGTAAGCTATTACCAATGCTGTTGAAACAACGATGGCGAATTGTGCCGAAAATACCTTTTTCGCTTTTACGTGGCGGACGAGGTGGAGTCGGGACAAATTGCTTTAAAGCAGGTTGGTTTTTCACATTCAAATCGTCCATTTATCGCACCTTATACTGCACGCTGTCGTTGTACTTGTTGAGCAAGTAAGAGATCAGCAAACTGATGAAGATATAGAAACCCATAACCATAAAGATGATCTCGATAGCGCGTCCGGTTTGGTTCATGGAAGTTTGCATGAACACAGACACCAATTCCGGGAAACCAATCGCTACCGCCAGTGACGAGTCTTTTGTCGCTGCCAACCAAGAGTTGGTCATTGGCGGAATAATGGATCGAATCGCTTGAGGAATCAGAATCAAGCGCAACGACTGAACGCGTGAGAAACCAATGGTAAACGCCGCTTCATGTTGTCCTCGGTCGATAGACTGCATACCAGCTCGAACCGTTTCAGCAATCGCCGCAGATCGATACACCGTCATGGCAACAAACGCTGCACCAAACGACGCAGGAAGAAACGCACCGCCGCTGAAGTTAAAGCCTTGTAGTGTTGGAACAGACAAGCTCGTCGAATTAGATAAGCTCCAAATAGCCCAACAAGCAGCCAACGCCCACACAACTAAGCCGATATAGAATCCGGTAGAGCGAGAGCCTGACAAGGTGTAATAAGGTTTAGACCAACGAAATAAGCCGTAAAGTGCAGCGATCAAGGCAAGCCCAAGAACAACAATCCACCCCCATGACAAGGTGCTTTCCATTGTCATCACATAAAGGCCACGATTATTTAGGAAAAGCCATTCGCCAAGGTGATAACTTTGACGAGGCGCAGGCAAGGTTGAAAACACCACGGTAAACCAAAAGATGATCTGTATTAACAGAGGCACATTACGCACGACTTCAACGTACCAACGTGCTAATTGAGAAACCAAAGGGTTATCGGATAATCTTAAAATCCCCACCACTGTACCAATGAGAGTGCCGACAACAATCACGCAGAAAGACAAAATTAGCGTGTTCACAATACCGACTAAAAATACACGCCAGTAAGTCATACCTGGGTCGTAAGGAATCAGACTCCAGCTAATATTAAATCCTGCCGTCACCTGCAGAAAATCAAAGCCAAACGTCATGCCTAGGCGGTTTAAGTTTTCACTGGCATTGGCGAATAAAAACCACAAGCCGAACAAAACCAGCATCAAGACAATGGCTTGCAAGATCACCGCTCTGCTTGAATCATTATTAAGCAAAGACAGCCATTTTTGTGTCGTAGACGAAGGTAAACCAGCACCCTTAGTCGGGCGTTTTTGTGGTTTACTCGTAGAGGACTGAATCATATCTATATACCGAACGAAGGAGGAAAACTAAAATTGCAGCAATAGATAGGCCTAGAAACATAACCTACCTATTGCATTCACTATTAGTAAATAGAATTAGCGGAAAGACTTCGCGTACATCATGCCGCCGTTAGTCCACAACGCATTCAATGTACCTTCACGATCTAGACCCAGAACACTATCAGTTCCTACGTTACGTTCGTATACTTCACCGTAATTACCAACGTTTTTAATAACTTGATATGCCCAATCTTGAGGAAGCCCTAGACCTGTATTCAAGTCACCTTCAACACCGAGTAAGCGTCGAACTACTGGGCTTTGACTTTCTGCACGCATTTTCTCGACGTTTTGTGAATTCACACCAAATTCTTCTGCTGCAACCATGGCAGCAAAGCTCCATTTCACAACGTTCGCCCATTCGCTGTCGTTTTGTTTAACAGCGAATGACAAAGCTTCTTTGGAAATTGTTTCTGGCAAAATAATGTAGTCATCTGGGTTTTGCGCAGCTGAACGTTGCGCTGCTAAACCCGATTTGTCATTGGTTAATGCGTCGCAGTTATTGTTGAAAAAAGCCGTGTTACGCACGGATGAATCATCAAATACGACGGTTTTGATATCTAAATTATTCGCACGGCTATAATCCGCGATATTCAATTCACTAGAGGTTCCGGTCAATACACAAACCGTCGCGCCTTTAAGTTCTTTAACAGATTTCACACCTAAGTCTTTACGCACCATGAAACCTTGGCCGTCGTAAAAATAGGTA
This sequence comes from Marinomonas lutimaris, assembly GCF_019426345.1. Lineage (GTDB taxonomy): Bacteria > Pseudomonadota > Gammaproteobacteria > Pseudomonadales > Marinomonadaceae > Marinomonas > Marinomonas lutimaris. The sequence continues at coordinate 320,931 of NZ_JAHLLW010000001.1, read as the reverse complement.
TCAAGGAAGTCCAGACCTTGTGCCGCATCACGGGAAAGCGTCCACGTCATGCCTTTTGATAAAATGTCACCTTTACCACTCTTAATAGAAGTGAAACTTTGCGCCCACTGTACCGGCAGGAATTTCACTTTAGAAGCATCACCAAACACCGCGGAAGCAACACCACGACACATATCAATGTCCATGCCTTGCCACTCGCCAGCTTTGTTTAAGCTGTAAAAACCTGGAAATGAGTTACCAATTACACAGTTTACATAACCACGTTCTTTTACCGCATCTAGGGTAGAAGTGGTATCCGCTGCATAACTGTTTGCCGCTAGAAGCGTTGTAGCTGCTGCTAACGCTATAGAAAATTTCTTCATTGTTCGTTCCTTTTATATGCTGTTGATTTTGTAATTTCTTTTTATTCAGACTCATTTTTATTATGAATCGAGTCCGCGACCCCATCGTTTTGTTAAATCTTTTGATGCAGATCATACAACTAACAGTTAGGATCTTATGTGAAGATTTTCTATAATCACACTGAATATTTTTAATAGTCTAATAACTTTAGGTTATGCCGATGAACATCAATAAGTTGCGTATATTTCACGAAGTATTTGTTACTGGCAGCATCACGAGAGCCGCGGAGCGAAGCTATGTTAGCCAACCAGCGGCCAGTAAAATGCTAGCGAATTTTGAAGAAGAAATTGGCTATAAACTCTTTGTGCGTAACAACGGCAAGCTTATTCCGACAGATGAGGCGCTCTACTTACACGAAGAAGTCTATGGCATCTTACAAGGCGTAAACCATCTAGAAGACAGCATAAAACGAGCCAAAAACAGCAAAACTGGCAGATTGCGAATCTGCACGATTTTCGGACCTTCTTATCAGTTTTTACCCGAACTTATCGCTGAATACATGAAAGATAACCCTGGTGTGGATGTGAGTTTACATCTCTCTGGCTGCTCGGCCATTAGACAAGGTATCGCGTCAGGACAATATCAAATCGGCTTGGTTGATAAAGCCCAAAGTTCATCAAAACACGACTCAGTCGCCTTCGACTTACCTTGTTATTGTGCCGTGCCGAAAGATCTTCCAGCTGCTCAGCTAGACGTTATTCACCCTAAAGACTTATTGGATCTTAGTTGGATCACTTTAGATTCCGAAAACGCCACCACAAAAGCGCTCAAACGCATTTATGCGGAAGTCGGGCTACCATTGAATCGAACCTTAGAAGTTCATACGACTATTCATGGTCTCTCCTTTGTGAACTTAGGAATGGGGGCGACTTTGGTCGACATTCTGAACTTCCGTTACTTTGACAAAGTCTTTCAATTACCCAACGTCGTTTTGAAACCCTTCCACCCCAGCGTTGTTGAACCGCTCGAAGTACTGACCTCCAATTTGAGTCCACTGTCTGGCCTCGCCAAAGATTTTTACGACGCATTGATAAGAAAATTAGAGTTACAAACGCAACTTCCACCGGACACAAAGCATGCTACCCGATGATAAAGCCCGCTGCGCGTGGGCCAGTTCCGCGCCAGATTTTCCCCATTACCACGATACAGAATGGGGTTTTCCGGTTGATGACGACCAGCGTCTGTTTGAAAAACTCTGTTTAGAAACCTTTCAATCAGGCTTGAGCTGGCGAACTATTTTGACTAAGAGAGAAAACTTTCGCCTCGCCTTCCAGCAATTCGATTTTCATAAAGTCGCGCTGTTTGGTGAAAAAGAAATAGCAGAATTACTCAACAACGAGGGCATCGTGCGTAACAAGCGCAAAATCCTCGCGGTTATTAACAACGCCAAACGCGCTTTAGAAATGGTAGACAAAGAAGGCTCGTTAGCCGCGTTTATCTGGCGCTACGAACCCGACGAAAACACCCTTCCTCCACCAGAAACCCAAACCACTTGCGCTGAATCCATCGCCCTTTCAAAAGAGCTCAAAAAACGCGGCTGGCAATTCGTCGGCCCAACCACCATGTATGCTTTTATGCAGTCTATGGGGCTGATTAATGACCATGCGGAAAACTGTTTTATGCGGGAGGAAATTGATAAAACGAGGAAGGGGCTTGTTAGGCCGAGTTAAACAAAACATCACTTTCAAGCAAACAATTTCATCACGAACAGCAATGCCATATATCCACATATTTATGCCATGTTTTAGTCTTATGTCCTTTGAGCAAGAATGATTCACTTGCAAATGATCAAAAAACGATCTATTTTGTAAAAGAACAGTAAAGAAAAAGGACTTCCACTATGCGTTTTTTATTCTTTCTAATCTCTATCGCGCTATTAACCGCTTGTTCGAACACTCAACTCAATGTGGTAGATAGTTTAACCTCATCGGCACAAAACGACGGCGTTGCCATGCACCCCAGTAAATGGATGATAACTAGCCATCCGCTACAAACCACCTACGTTTCTTTAAATGGGCAACTAGCATTCAGAGTGGGACAAGTTTGTATAACCAGTAGATACCGTTCTCCGTTTTCTGCGAACTGTCAGAATGAACTAGCTTATTCAGAGATAACAGAAAGCTTAGTGGAAGCACTAAAAGAATCAAAAAAAGAAATGTCAGATAAATTAAATACAGAGAAAGCTAAAATCGCTTTAAATAAGATAATTAACAGCTTAAGTGATGCGCCAATATTATTAAGTGAAAGTGAAAATACACTAAGACAAGAGCTGAATATACTAAGAAACAATAGTAAAAACCCAGATAGCGCTAATAATTTATACAATAAAATCATCGCCATACTTGATACAATTAAAACAAACATAGTTGATGTAGAAGCTGAGCGTAAAGGCAAGCTATACAGAGAATATTACCCTTCTAATACATCGAAAAATTTGACGAACTTCAATCAACAAATCATATTATCATCTGCTTATGAAGCAGCGAATGCTGAATACTTACAATGCCAAATTGACGCAACAAACACAGCTTATAGTAAGCTGAACTCAAGTACTCAAGAAGAATTCACTAAAGAAAAGAAAGTGATATCAGAGATATTAGAAAAACAATGTCAAAATCTAGAAGACAATCGAAACAAAGCCTTAGCAGATCTGAATAAATCAATAAGTGAACTCCCCAATTCAAAGTCAATGCTAGCATTTATTAATGCAGTCAATAATGAAAAAACTAGGTCAGCAGACTTTGTAATAGCCAGTACAAACCATTTATCCTGCCTTGTAAACGAACAAAAAAAGCTAAATAAAATCATCGATGATAAGAAGGCTGATCTAGCTAAAGCTAAAGCTAAAGCTAAAGCTAAAGCTAAAGCTAAAAGCGACGAAGCCGCAAAGGAAAAAGCTAAAGAAAATTTGAGTGAAGCTGAAGAAAGTGCAAAAAATCCAGAAAATATTCAGAATGCTTGCTCAGAAGAAGATAAAAAACAGGCCCTAGTAGCGTTAGAAAAAGCCAGACTAAAAGTCGAAGCTCTCGCGATTGTACCAAACAGAGTGGTATATAACTGGGCGAAAAATACAAAATGGGAAAGTGGCGTCGTCGTTCAATCAGAATCCAACTCTACAAATATGAAAGCAAACAAAACAGCCTCCGGCTATACTGTCGTTGATGGTGTCATAATAGAACGCTACCAAATGTCTTGCAATGAGCTTGCTATGCTTAAAAAACGCTCAGATGCCGACCGTTTAAAAATCGTTACTACGACATTGGCTGCAGAAGAGCTTTATTACAATGCCAATGAGGAAACGAACTTTGCTTTGAATGCCGCCTTTTCTTTCACTCCAAAAGAGCTAAAAATGCTCTCCAAACTAAAAGATAAGGATGGCAAGGAATTAAAGTTAGAAATTCAGACTACCATCAATAAAAGTAGCAGTATCGCCTCAAAAGGCTATTTAACAGCGCCAACAGTGACCCTTGACGATTATAAAGACATTACAATCCCTGATTCAACTGAAACTGAAACTAAAAATCCAAATGACATTAAATCTAGCTTAACTTATTACGCAGTATTATCTGACGTAGAAACGTTATCCTGTAACTAAAAAATATAGATAAGATTACAGCTAAAAATTTTAAATTCCCAAAAATGGGCTGGCAATTCGTCGGCCCAACGACCACGCGGAAGACTGTTTTCTGCGGGAGGAAATTGATAAAGCGAGGAAGGGGTTTGTTAGGCCTTAAAAGCGCATCTAATCGAAGTCGATGTGCTCATTTTTGCGAATGAATCACGGCTTTCAAATCAAAATTAAGGGATTTAAGCACCTTTACTATCGTATCAAATTGCGGCCGAGAACCTGATCTGAGGGCTTTGTAAAGGCTTTCACGTCCAAGTCCACTGTCTTTGGCTATCTGCGTCATGCCTCGTGCTTTGGCAATATGACCAAGCGCGTGAATCAGCTCGTCGGTATCACCATCCTCAAGCACCATAGATAAATAGGCGGCAATGTCTTCGTCAGTACGAAGCTGCTCAGCCATATCAAAGTTGGTTAATTCTTTTGTTGAAGTCATGTCGCCTCATCCAGTTTTGTAGCTCGCTGTTTAGCCAATTCTATGTCTCTGCTTTGCGTCGATTTATCGCCACCAGCCAACATTATGATCAAAGTAGTCCCGCGTTGAACGTAATACATTCTCCAACCTGGTCCAAAATGCTCTCTCATTTCATACAAACCATCGCCTACAGGCTTAACATCGCCAAGTAATCCACGTGACGCCTTTTCTAGGCGACGGGCTAAACGAATCCTAGTTGAGTGATCTTTTAGTCGACGCAGCCAAAGGTTGAACTCATCCGTGAGTTTAATATCATACATAAAACAATCCGTATTCATTTAGATACAGTATGGTTGTTTTTTAACCTAACCTCAATACTTTTTTCCACCTTCATGCAATCCATGGGACTCATCAACGACCATGCGGAAGATTGTTTTATGCGGGAGAAAATAGATAAAGCGAGGAAAGGGTTTGTGAGGCCGCAACGGAATAAAGTAGGTTAAAAAAACAGTTATTTAATGAGGCGTTTTTTAATTTCATCAACCATAATTCATCTAATGTTTATTTATTGCCAATGAGGCAGCTCCCCTTCTGCGATAGTTTAAGGATAAGCCTAGATGATTTTTAGCAAAAGAAAAGACAAGCCATCGACTTCAAACCCAGAAAACCAAAAACTAAAACAGTGTCACGATGAGTTAAGCGCCATTAAGCAAAATACCGCCTGTATCAGCTTTGATGTAGACGGCATTATCTTAGATGCCAATCCGATTTTCTTAGAAGCGGTGGGCTACACATTAGAGCAAATCGTCGGTAAACATCATCGTATATTTTGTGCTGCAGAATACACAAAGTCAGCTGAATACAAAGCATTTTGGGATGACCTCAAAGCAGGCAAATCTTTCCACGGTACCTTTCTACGCTTTAAGCAAAACAAGCAACCTATTCACCTAGAAGCCAGCTACTTTCCTGTCTCCGATGAAAGAGGCAACGTCACTAGAATTCTAAAGATAGCCAATGACATCACAAAAATGCAGGAATCACTGGCAAACAAAAATGCCGTATTAACGGCGTTAGACCGCTCGCTCGCTGTTATTGAATTTGATCCTGAAGGCAACATACTTCACGCCAACAGTAATTTTTTAAGAGCAATGAAATACGATCTACAAGACATTGTTGGCAAACATCATAAAATGTTTTGCGATGAAAAATTCTACCGAGATAACCCAAGCTTTTGGTCTAATTTAGCGCATGGGCAACATTCTTCAGGACGTTTTCAGCGTTTTGATGGTAATGGCAAAGTTATTTGGCTAGAAGCCACTTATAACCCCATCTTTGATGAAAAGGGCCGAGTCTATAAAGTCATTAAATTCGCCTCTGACATTTCAGAACGAGTTAATAATGCCATGAACGCGATTGAACTGGCCGCAGCCACCTCGGAACAAACCAGCCAAGTATCATCTAATGCCGTCAGCATTCTGAATGCATCAGTACAAACGTCCAATGATATTGCTGAAAAGGTAAAAAGCGCTGCCGATATAGGTGGTTTACTGAAAACCCAATCTAAAAGTATTTCAGACATCGTTGTCACCATTCGCTCTATTGCCGATCAAACCAACTTGCTTGCTCTCAACGCCGCGATAGAAGCTGCTCGAGCTGGCGACGCTGGACGAGGCTTTTCAGTAGTAGCTGACGAAGTCCGCAAGTTGGCCAGTAACACGGCTTCAGCGACCGCTGAGATTGGGCAAGTCGTCGAAAAAAACCATAATTTAATCAATGAAATGGATGACATGCTCAGTTCAGTTACAGGTACAGCACTGCATGGCAAAGAAAGCATTAATGAAGTATCAAGAGGTCTCACCGAGATTTCAGCTGGTGTGGCGAGGTTCGTCGAAATGGTCGACAAAATGAAAGATTAAATCTTACGTTTCTCACGATGAGAGCGAGTTCTAACGAAACCAGACTCGCTCTGTAGCACCTAGCTATAACTCTTCCTTATCAAGCTACATCCTTCAATCAGATGCACTTTAATTGTGCAAAAATAAAGTATTGCATCGAAACATTTTCGGTCTTAACGTCAATTAATGCTGGTCACAAAATGCACGATTAAGTCTTTTAAATTCGGCTTGAATGATGGACAGTGGTAACAATAAGAATGGTGCAGTGAATGAATTTATGTCAATTAAAGAGATAGCAACCCAGTTGGAGTTGTCGGTATCCACGGTGTCACGAGCACTGAACGATTACCCAGACATTAGCCCGAGTACGAAGAAGCGTGTGCTAAAAGAAGCAGCGCGACAGGGCTACCAATTAAAAGGGCCAGAAATGGCGCACTGGGTGCAAGCAAAACGTGTGATCACGGCGATTATTCCTTGCCAAGACACGCAATATCTCGACCCCATTCTTTCGAAGGTGTTGGCTGGAACTCGACACGCGCTGCAAGCAGAAGGTTATTTACTGCAAGTAGTGGCAATTGATACAGGCAAACAGGAATTAAGCGAGTTTGAACGCCTAGTAAAAGCGGGCGATCAAGACGGTTTTCTCCTCCTTCGCACTCGGGTTAACGACCCGAAAGTTCATCGTTTACTGAAACTTAACGTGCCTTTTGTGTGTTACGGACGCACCGAGCGCGCGGCGCAATTTGCTTGGCTCGATTTGGATAATTACCAAGTTGGTCATTTAAGCCTTAGCCGATTGCACGAACAAGGCCACCACAAGATTGGCGTGGTATCGGTAAGCGAGCGATATTTTTTCGCCCAAGAAAGGCGACGCGGCATTCAAGATGCCGCCGAGCAAATTGGACTTTCTCTTGCGCCTGAACAATGGCTAGAAGTGGGCTATGACGAGGAAGAAAGTTACCTCGCCTGTGCCGAGTTTCTGCTCCAGCACCCAGATATCACCGCGTTGATCTGCCTAACCAGCACCAGCGCGCGAGCCGCCGCATTGGCGGCCATGCGATTGCACAACACGCAGCTAAATGAAAGAGAAAAGCCTGTGTGTGTGATTGGTTGTGATACACCCGCAGATGAGCTGACCGCCAGTATGGGGATTACCAGCATTCAGCAAGCGCCACCAGCACAAATCGGTGAACAGCTTGCCCAGATGATGGTAGCGCGCATCAAAGGGACTCCGGTGAAGGACCTACAAGTCGTTTTAGCTCCGGGGGTTGTGTCGATAGGACTTTAATAACCCACGTTTTTAAAGTCGTAAGAAGCAGACAAATAACAACAAGAGGAAGCCATAATGAAAAGTAAAACTTCACTATTCGTCGCCGGCACAATGCTGGTAAACGGACTCCTGATAAGCCAGCTCACTCACGCCGCCACGGTAGAATTTTGGACCGCACAAACCCAAACTGACCGCTTACAAAATATAGAATTACTGGCGAGTACCTTTGAAGCTTTAAACGATGGTGTGACGGTCAAAGTCGTCGCCGTTGATGAAAACGAAATGGCCACGCAAATGGCTGCAGCCGTCGCCGCTGGTACAACTCCGCAGCTGATTGAAGTGAACTCCGAAATCATCATGACGTTGGGCGAAGAAGGCATTGTCGATACTAAAACCCACCAAGGCGTCATCAAAGACATTGGCAAAAATCGCTTCCACAAAGGCGCATTGACCACCCTAACCTCACCTTCTGGCGATTACTACGGTTTGCCCTACCATGGTTGGATTCAAGGAATCTGGTACCGCAAAGACTGGTTTGATGAGAAAGGTCTTGCCGCACCAAATACATGGGAAAATATCGAAACCGCAGCCAAAGCACTGACCGACAAAGCCAATAATCAATACGGTATTTTGGTCGGCACCAAACAAGACAGCTACACAGAACAGGTCTTCACTCAACTGGCGCTATCCAATAATGCCAGTGAGTTCGATGCCAAAGGCAATTTGGTTTTCAATAGCCCAGCCACACTCGAAACCATTAAGTATTACAAAGAGCTAGCTAAATACAATCCACCTGGGCCACAGAACTGGCGCGCTCGGGATTATTACTTACAAGGCAAAATGGGCATGTTCTTCTATTCCACTTACATAATGGATGACCTTGCTTTGGCAGAAGTCGCCAAAGGCTCTTTGTCTTCGGAAAATTTCAAAGAACTTAGCGGCGGCACCTTCGACCCTGAATTGGTGAAAAACACCGCGTTTGCACCGATTATCACTCACAAAAGCGCCGCATCTTACGGCACCTTGTCTGGTCTTGTGGCGCTGAAAACGAAAAGTGCGGAAGACACTAAAGCCACCAAAGACTTCATTGAATTTATGTACGATCCAGCCAGTTACATCACCTTCCTACACATGGCGCCGGGCGGTATGAATCCGATGCTAAAAGGCATCGCTGAAGATCCAGCCTATTTGGAAGATCCAAACGGTGTATTTAAGCTTTATGGTGCAGACAAGATGAAGCAGATCGTCTCTGGTTTTGACGACATTCGTTCTTTCTCCGTGGTGAAAGGCAAAACCTTCCCAGCCTCCGGTGCCATCTTTGCTAAATCGGTGATTCCTCGCATGATTTATGACGTGACCATTGAAGGAAAAGACCCGCAAGCTGCACTAGACAGCGCGGAAGCGGAAATGAAAGCCATTATGGGTGAATAAACAAGCGAAGGTATGAATAAAGGGAAGCAAATATGTCTTCTGTTTTAATAAAAAACGAATCTCGACTTGGCTTAAAACTGGTCGCGCCAGCGGTTGGTATTATTGGCTTACTAGTGATTTACCCGATTTTGTTCAACATCTATCTAAGTTTTTTTGATGTTCAACTGAATGGCACCAAGACCTTTGTCGGTATGGAAAATTACACGGATTTGCTCGGCAATCCGCGTTATTTCCATTCCATTGGCGTGTCGGTTATTTACCTAATCGGAACCGTCGTCGGAACGACCGTGTTGGGCTTGGCGGCCGCCATTTTGATGAATCAAGAGTTTCGCTTTCGCAACCTGGCTCGTGGTTTGATTCTCTTACCTTACTTTGCCCCAGTCATCAGTGTGGTGTTTGGCTGGCAGTTTATTTTCGATCCAGTGAACGGCATTTATAACCATGTGGTGGTCGATGTTTTGCACCTGACAGACACTCGGGAAAACCTCATCGGTAATCCAGATTCTGCCTTGTTCGTGGTGATCTTGTTCGATATTTGGAAGCATTTCCCGATCGCTTATTTGCTGTTTCTCGCCAAATTACAAAGCGTACCGAAAGACTTGTACGAAGCCGCCGCGATAGATGGACAAAATGCGTGGGGACGGTTTTGGCATGTGACCTTACCAGAGCTGAGATTCGTCATTGCTACTGTGGTACTGCTGCGCATTATCTGGAATTTAAACCGCTTTGAAGATGTTTACTTGCTTGCACCCAATGTCGAAACCTTGCCAATTTTCACCTATTACCAAGCGTTCGCAGGCATCGTCGATCAAGGCGTAGCGGCGGCGATTTCGGTGATTCAATTACTCGTGCTGGTCGGCTTGATCTGGCTGTACGTTCGTAAAGTCCTTAAGTGGTAGGGGAAGAATATGATGAATAAACGCTCAACCACCCAATCGGTGATCTTGTATACCTTGGTGCTCGCTTTAGTGATTTTTTGCGTGTTTCCGTTTTTGCAGATTCTTTCGACCTCGTTAAAACACCCAATTGATTGGGGCAATCCATCGCTCATTCCGCGTGTTTTACACTTGGATGCATACAAAGAGCTACTTGGCTTGATGCCACCGAAAGAAGCCGACGTGCCAGCCAGTGTGCAACGCTTACTTGACAACCCAGCGCTGTCGGCCGAGAAAAAGCAGATGCTACTGGATAAATTTAGCTCTGGCGGCGATGTGTTTCCGTTTGGTCGCTACATGCTCAATACCTTTGTGATTTCCTTCGTGACAGGGATTTGCTCGACTTTCTTGGCGTCTCTCGCGGCGTACGCGATTGCGCGCTTACGCTTCCCTGCGCAATCCTTGATGGCAAACGGCGTCTTGTTTGTCTACATGGTTGGCGGCGTCTTGCTGATGGTTCCGCTCTATCAAATGAGCGTCAACGTTGGCTTGGCATCCAGCGCGACAGGGACGATTTTCAGTCTGTTTTTGATCTATCTGATTCAGACCTTGCCAGTCGCCATGTACATGTTGGGAAATTACTTTCGTACCATCCCCTTCTCGCTAGAAGAAGCGGCGATGATGGACGGTTGCTCAAGGGTAGAAGCCTTCTGGCGCATCATCATGCCATTATCGAAACCCATGCTGTTTACCGTGTTTATCTATTGTTTTGTCATCGCTTGGAACGAGTATTTGTTTGCTTCCGTGTTCCTCAAACAATACCAAGATTTCCAAACCTTGCCGCTGGCATTGCAAACCCTATTTACCTCTAAGAACGCCATTTGGGATCGCATCATGGCCGCGTCCATGTTGACGCTACTGCCAGTGGTGATTTGTTTCATGCTGGCGAATAAACACTTGTCAGGCGGACTTACCGACGGCGGTGTTAAAGGATAAGGAATGGAATTATGAGCTCAGTAATCTTACGTAACGTGAATAAATCCTACGGTAACTTGCCGATCGTAAAGAACCTTAATTTAGAAGTAAAAGACGGTGAGTTTGTCGTGCTGGTTGGCCCAAGTGGTTGCGGTAAAAGTACCACGCTGCGCATGGTGGCAGGGTTGGAAGACATCACCCAGGGAGAAATCCAGATTGGCAAACGTGCCATTAATGATTTGCCGCCCCACAAGCGCAACATCGCCATGGTGTTCCAAAACTACGCCTTGTATCCGCATATGTCGGTGCGAGAAAACATCGTCTTTGGCTTGAAAAAATCCGGTGCTGACGCGGAAACCATCAAACAGAAACTCGCTGATGTCTCCGAAATGCTCAAGCTCGACGATTACTTGGATCGCAAACCTGCCGATTTATCTGGAGGCCAGCGCCAGCGTGTCGCTATGGGACGCGCCCTTGCCCGAGATGCTGACGTATATTTGTTTGATGAACCACTATCGAATTTGGACGCCAAGCTTCGCCATCACATGCGGACAGAAATCGCCCGTATTCAGCATCAATACAACATGACGGCGATCTACGTTACCCACGATCAGATCGAAGCCATGACTTTGGGCGATAGAGTCGTGGTGATGCGCGATGGCATCGTCGAACAAGTCGGCACACCGATGGAGATCTATCTACAGCCGACCAACACCTTTGTAGCGACCTTTATTGGTTCTCCAGCGATGAATTTGATTGAAGCCGAGATAGAAGGCGAAGATCTGGTATTCGATAATTACCGACTGCCAGCGGCGAAAATCGCCAATGTCGATTTACAGGACCTCAAATCCCACGATACTGTGTTAGTGGGCATTCGCCCTGACTTCTTTGAAGACAGTGCCTTGTCTTTAAAGAGATCTCCAAGTGACAACCTATTTGAATTCAACGACATACAAGTAGAACTGGTGGAAAACCTCGGCTTCGACAAAGAAATCATGTTCAAACTCGGCGGCGAAGACGCCAAAGCCCGACTCGACCTACGCTCCCATGTTAAACGCCAAGAGAACATCTCAATGTCGGTGGATCTAAATCGCGTCTTGTTATTCGACACCAGCCCGCAAGGCATGCTGCTGAATGCGGGAGAAGTTTAATGAACCAAATCGCTCTAAGAATTTAAAGCCATTTTCTCAACTAGATAATCGACAAAGACTCGCACTCTGGCTGGCATGTGTTGTCCACCGATAAATACAGCGTGGATGACTTCTTTGTCCTGCGGGTTGAAGTCTTCTAATAAGGGAACCAGTTGGCCCGATGCTAGAGCCTGTTCGATATGAAAATTGCCAACTCGGGTGATTCCAATGTCCGCCATCACCAGTTCGACGAGCGTTTCACCATTATTAGACGTCATGCTGCCTTGTATCGGTAGAATGTAGTCTTCGCCGTTTTCACGGAATGGCCAGCCAGGTTCAACCCGCTGAAAGCTGAAATCCAGACAATTAAAATGCTGTAAATCAGCGGGCGTTTTGGGAATACCAGCTTGCGCTAAATAGTTAGGCGAAGCGACAACGGTTCTGCCTGTGTCGCCAAGACGTCTTGCGGTTAAGTTGCTATCAGGCAAAGGACCAAATCGTATCGCGACATCAATATGACCATCGGCCACATTGCTTATCTTGTCGCTCACTTCGACTTCTATTTTGATATTGGGATAATGCTGTAAAAACTCTTTGTATAAAGGAATCATAGCCAAACGACTATAAGCCGTTGCGGTACTGACTTTAATCAATCCGCTTGGGCTCGCTCGATCGGCGATAGCACGTTCGGTTTCTTCTAAGTCTTTCAAAATACGCCGTGCCGAAAGGGCATAGGATTCGCCTTCACTGGTTAAATAGAGTTTGCGAGTAGAACGGACGAGCAGCCTAACACCTAAACGCGTTTCAATTCTTGTCATCATTCGACTCACCGCCGACGGAGTGAGACCCAACGTTCTTGCGGCGCCGCTCAAACTGCCTGTCGTTGCGACGGTGAGGAAGGTTTCCATCTCTGTGGTCTTGTCTACTTTTATTTGCTTCATTTATGAATCCAATGCAAAACAGAATAGCTTTTTTGCCCACTATTCGGGTGTTTGTTATCTGGTTATATTCCCTCATATCATAAATAAACGAGGAATAAACATGAAGATCAACTTTCCATTAATGGCGTTGGCCATTGGTGCTTTTGGAATAGGTGTGACGGAATTTTCTCCCATGGGGATGTTGCCAGTAATTGCCGGGGATTTAGGTGTTTCTATTCCAACAGCTGGTATGCTCATCAGTGCTTACGCCTTCGGCGTACTGATTGGTGCGCCGATCATGACCTTACTGTTTGCCAATATGCCACGACGTCGTTTGCTGGTGTTGTCTATGGGGATCTTTACTGTAGGGAATCTAATCAGTGCAATGGCTGACAGTTACAGTGCGTTGATGATTGGGCGAATCATTACCTCATTTAATCACGGTGTATTTTTTGGCGTTGGTGCCGTTGTGGCAACCAACATAGTGCCACCGAATAAACGTGCTGGGGCTGTAGCTGCTATGTTTTCGGGCCTCACCATAGCCACCATTGGTGGCGTGCCATTAGCGAGCTTTGTCGGGGCGACATTTGGTTGGCGAAATGCTTTTTTTGGCATTGCTGTTATTGGTTTAGTGGCAATGGTAGCGTTACGAGTCAGTTTGCCTCCGCTGGTCAATCAAGAGAAGGCGAACATGCGTAATGAGTTGTCCGTGTTAAGCAAAGGTCCAGTCTTGGCTGCCTTACTATTAACTGTGGTTGGCGCTAGCTCGATGTTTACGGTATTTACTTACATCGTTCCTATTCTACAGCAAGAAACACATGCCTCGACCACCTTCGTGACCGCCATGTTGGTACTCTACGGCGCAGGGCTTGCCGTTGGTAATCTTCTCGGTGGACGGTATGCAGACCGATCTCTTTACGGCACCTTGATTGTGTCGTTAATCGCGGTGATTCTGCTGTTAGTCATTTTTTCTGTCACTATGACTTCTTCAATTATCGTTGTGCCTCTGATTTTCCTCTGGGGTATTGCCAGCTTTGCCGTGGTTCCACCCTTACAATCCTTGGTGGTACATGAGGCCAGCGAAGCACCAAACTTAGCATCGGCTATGAATATTGGTGCATTTAATCTTGGCAATGCTGTGGGAGCGGCATTAGGCGGCGGAGTGATAAGTGCAGGACTTGGGTTGCCTTCCGTAGCCTTAGCTGGAGCTGGAACCGCAGCGCTTGGGTTACTCATGGTACTGGTGTTAAAACGAACCCCTTCAAACCAAAGTAATGAACAAGTAGCCTCTTCCTAATCTAGTCTTTTCTTAATCAACTCGCGGGGAATGTTTTACGCATTAATCAAAGCATCCCCGCGCCAATCGTTGCTCGCACCGGAATACCTTCGGTGCTGAAATCTTCTAAGCAATAAACATTGATGCCGAAAAAGTCAGGCGAGACGCGCTTGCGATGAAAAGGATAAATACCGCAAACGTTGCAAAAGAAGTGCCGCGCGATTTTAGTATGGAATTGATATTCGGTCAGACTGCCTTCGCCCTTGATGAGCTGGAATTTGCTCTCATGCACTTTAACCATCAAGGCGTTTTTTCTGATGCAAATAGAGCAATCGCAGGTGGTTAATTCTGGTGCGTCAGTGACGACTTTGAATTGCACATTACCGCAGTGACAACTTCCTAAGTACTCTTTTTCTTGCATATGGATCGCCTTACAAGAGGCCATTGGCTTAGCCAAATTAGCTTTACTTTACATTTCCCATGAGTCAAATACAAAAAATAACCTTAAAGCATAAGAAGTGACTATGGTGCCTATGGCGTACAAGAATATATTTAATGTATAAGTTTAGTATTGGTTCGTAATAATTATGCATTTTCAACATGGTATAAAAAATAAATTGCTCATCGACACCAGTCGATTTAAAAGGACTTAACCTCATGACTATCTTAACAACAGAAGCGCTTTTCAATATTGTCAACGGCTCAACATTATTAGCAAGTGGCGGTGGTGGCTCGATTAAAACAGCCTACTCGTTTGTTAGCCAAATAATCGAAACAGGCAAACCCATTACGTTAAGTTCATCAAACAAAATGAAAAACAGCGATTACGGTGTAGTGGTTGGTGCTATGGGTTCTCCTGAAAGCTTTGAAAAAATAGGCTTACAAGGCGCAGAAAAAAGAGCGGTTGAGGTTATGCAAGACCTTAACGAATCAAAAAAAATCACGTTCACTATTTCAGTCGAAACTGGATCCAATATTTTTGTTGCTATGCTAGCAGCCGCCAAAACGCTAGACCCTGCTCTTATTATTGACGCTGATGGTGCGGGACGTTCCGTTCCGACATTATCCTGCTTAAGCTATAGCTCCCAAATCAATATTACGCCTTTTGTCGTATTAAATGCCCCTCACGGAAAAGCGCTAGTCGAGGGAAATATCGTTTTGAACTTGCCTCATATTAGTGACAAAGACTCAGACGGGGCGGCGAAGAAAAAAGCTCAAGCAAGTATCATTGAAAATATGGTTAGGCCCATTTTGTCGTCTGAAGGCAGTTTTGATGGTGTTGGTGCTATCTCAGGCTGGATCATGAATGGCGACCAAGCACAATCTGCGCTCGTGCCAAATACTATCTCCATGGCTCAAAGTATTGGAGGCGCGTTGAATCAATTCGCGACAGATGGCAAGAATGTCGTTCATCTAATTGCTGCATTTTTAAAACTGGAGTTCGGCATTCCGCTCTATAGCCTTTCTGAGAACAATGCACCTTTTACTCTTACAAGCAAAGAAAGCGTTTCTCAAGGTGGGTTTGATTTCAATAAATTGTCGTTTACCCAAACGGTTAACGACCGAGTCAGAGAGCTCATTGTCATTAACCAAAATGAAAACTTACTCATTTGGGACAAAGATAAAGATCATCCTTTGACTATCTGCCCCGACTCAATTTGTATGCTAGGTAAATTAGACGAGACAATTAAAGATGACATTCTGGCTGGTTTAAGCTCACTCAGTGACATAGAGAAAGAAAAAGCCGATACATCACTTTCAGGATGGCATGGTCTTTCAGTAGAAGACATTGTAGAGGGACAAGAAGTGTATTTATTTAGTTTACCATCACCTGAAACACTCAAGAATGATAATAAAGAAGTCTTTTCTGCACTAGCCAAGCAATTTGGCTACTACGGATCGTATGAGTCTTTAGACAAGCTACTAACTAAAGAAGACATCTAAAGCATCTTATTTGCTAACTAATAATCGCTATATTCTTATCGCTAACACGGAGGTTTCATGAAATTTAGTGAGCTTTTTGATCAAGAAGAACATGATTTAATGATTAAAGAATGCCTTTTTCAATTATGGAGCCATTCTGACGATCTCATGTTTATCGTTGCAGTCGAAGAGGGTGGCGAGTTTTCCCTTTATGATAATAATGCCGCATCCCGTGTTGCAATGGGGATTGATCCGCACCAAATTTATCACCGAAACTGTATTAGAGACATGTTTCCAGAAGAGATTGTCGAAGGTTTTTACAGTACTTATCAGGAAGCCATTGCCAGAAAAAAGCCTACTTTAATAGAGCAATTTACCGTAAAGGATGGAACAGATTTATTTTACAACACCTTGTTAGTACCTATTTTTGATGAGCAAGATAAGCCTTTATTTATTTGTGGTATCAGCCATGAAACAACCAAAATAAAGACTGCCGAAAAAATGGCCATTGAAGCAGGTCAGAAGCTCAAAGAATACAATGTTGGACTGAAACAAATAAATGACAACCTTGATGCAAAAGTCAGGGAACGAACAGCCGCACTGGAACTCGCGAAAGCGGAGCTAGAAGAAGCACTCGAAGCAAAGTCATCGTTTGTCGCTAGGATGAGTCATGAAATCCGTACGCCTATTAACGCGGTCATCGGTTTAAGCGATTTGGCTCTCAATACTTCCCCTAATGAAGTGCAGCAAGACTACCTGCAAAAAATAAGAGACTCCGGCGATATCCTACTTAGTCTGGTAAATAATGTGCTGGATTTTTCCAAAATAGAAGCGGGTAAATTAATCGCTGAGTCTGTGAGTTTCTCAACGGAGAAGTTAATTCGGACCACAGTCAACATGAATATATTCGCAGCCCATGCGAAAAAGCTCGAGTTAATCACAGACATATCTGATGACATCCCTGAATATTTATTGGGGGATCCACTTCGTATTCAACAGATATTGGTCAACTTAGTGAGCAACGCGATTAAGTTTACCCAGAGCGGCACCATCATTATCCGCTTAGGCTGTAATAGATTAAATGACGATAATATTTTGCTGCAATGCGAAGTGATAGACTCTGGCATCGGGATTCCATCTGAGCAGCTAGAAGAACTTTTTTCTGCCTTCTCACAGGCTGACAACAGTGTCACACGCGTCTATGGTGGAACAGGGTTAGGATTAACAATTACGCGTCAGCTATGTGAGTTAATGAATGGGGAAATCAAAGTAGACAGTGAAATTGGTAAGGGCTCAACTTTCACTGTCGTATTACCTTTAGAAATACCAGATCATCAGCCAAAGGTTGAAACAATCTACGCATCAAACACGCTTAACGCACTAGTGGTGGATGATCACCCCCTATCCAGAGACATTCTAGCCAAGCTATTAAACGGCTTTGGTATAAAAAGCACCTGTGTGGGGAGTGGCTGGGAAGCCATCGATGCCATTCGCCAATCTGATGTTGCCTTCGATGTCGTCTTTATGGATTGGCAAATGCCAGGTATAGACGGAATAGAGACATCGAAAAAAATAAAAGCATTATTCAGAGAATTAGCACCTCCCATCCTGATGATATCAGCCCATGAAAAGCATCATATTCAACAACACTTAGATGCGGGTATTATTCGTCAATTCATAGAAAAACCCATTGAAAAGTCGTCGTTATTCAATGCAATAAATCAGTTTTTTAGCATTGAAAAAATGGCCATTTCAAATAAAACAATAGCACCTACACCTGAGTTTTCTGGTTTTCATATTTTACTTGTTGAAGATAACCCTATTAATCAGCAAGTCGCATTGGGCTATTTAAAAAGTACTGGCGTTCTGGTCGATTACGCGGAAAACGGAAAAGTCGCCATTGATAAAATTAAGGATACTCAATATGACCTTGTCCTTATGGATATACAAATGCCCGTCATGGATGGATTAACCTCTTCGGCCTTTATTCGCAGCATGGATCTTGGCTATGATCTGCCGATTATTGCCATGACAGCTCACACTTCTCCAGAAGATAAGGGAAAAAGCCTAGCTGTGGGAATGAATGACCATATTCCTAAACCCATTCCAGCGGACTTACTTTATAAGACACTAAATAAATACTTGGTACGTAATAAAGAAAATAGAAAGGTCGACCTTGTACCAGTAACGGCTGAGTCAACACTGAACAATGCGCTCTCTCTACTTTACAAGATAAGTAGCTTAGAGGCTGAAAAAGCCCTTGATTCTCTAAAAAATGATGCAGCACTCTATTTAAAAATAGTGCGTGCCTTTTGGGAACAATATAAATCCTACTTAGAAACCCCTAACGTCTTATTTTTAACTTTAGCTAACCGCAACCTGCTCAACGAAATACACTCGTTGAAATCAAATTCGGCTTATATTGGTGCCCAAGCTATTTTCCAAGATTGCGTCGTCATAGAACGTAAGCTGCTTAAAAATGAGCATGTTGACGATTCTATTTTAAGAATCGTCAACAGCAAGCTATCAGCTCTTTTAGTAGAGCTAAACTTTGTATTTGACCAAACTGAGCACGATAATGTTGATTTGAAAATTGATTTTGAGGCAACACTTAGACAAGTACTTCCATTGCTAGAGCAAAGTAACTTCCAAGTAGAGAATTATTTTCATGTTTTACAACAAGAGTCAAAGAACACTGAATATGACAAGGATATTATTCAAATAATACAGAATATTAACGATATTGAGTATGAACGTGCGGCGAAGCTTGTTCGTCAAATTTTAATCAAATTGCCAGGTAGTTAGAATGCCCAATGCATTTAGTGTCCTTATTATCGATGACGAAGTAATCAACTTACAAATCATCAGTGATATTTTGCGTGACGAAGTCGACATTATAATGGCAAAAAGCGGAGAGCAAGGCGTCCGTAAAGCGTTAGAATTTTCACCGGACTTAATTCTACTCGACGTTATAATGCCAGAGATGAATGGCTTCGAAACAATGAACAAGCTAAGCCAAGACGCAAGGACATGCGATATTCCAGTCATTTTTATCACCGCATTGGATGACATAGAAAATGAAGAGAAGGGACTTTTACTCGGCGCCAGTGATTACATTCAAAAGCCAATACATGCTTCGATCATAAAAGCTAGGGTTGCCTTGCATCTTAAACTCATTAATCAACACCGCATATTAGAACGCTTAAGCACCATAGATCCATTAACGTCTTTGGCCAACCGGCGCAAATATGAAGAAACCATTCGATCTGAATGGGAGTTAATGGGAGAGCTTAACGAGACCTTATCTTTAGCCGTTATCGATATTGATAATTTCAAACAATATAACGATTTTTACGGTCATGCAGCTGGTGATAAAGTGTTGCAAAAAGTTGCCGCTATTCTAAGTAATAACTTTAAACATAATGGTGATCTAGTGGCGCGATATGGCGGAGAAGAATTTGTCGCTATTATGCCCAAAACGACCAAAAAAGAAGCATTACTGCGCCTTAATAAATGCATTGACGAAGTCCATAAAATGGCCATCACCTGCCATAAAAAAGATAAAAATGTTGTCACTATCAGCGCTGGAGTCGCCTCTATTACGCCTAAAAAAGGCCTTAGTTTTGAGTCTTTATTCACAACAGCTGATGAAGCTCTATACCTTGCAAAACATAATGGCAAAAACCAAGTTAAATGGAAAAGCGTTAACAACAACGATATGACCTAATGACTTTTATCAGCGAAAGAAACTTAGTCAGATATTTTCTGCATCACAGCCATCATCGGATGCTGCGTTTGCGCCAATCCATCCCATACGCCGTTTTTGTTTTCAACACTTTGGTTTTGGCTAAGTTTGAATTTACCTTGAATGTCGGTCACGGTGATTTCCACACCAACAATGCCAGCAAGCCGCTGTTCTATATAATCTTGTGGCGCATCGGAGATAGACCAAGGTGCAGGTTGTTTCTGCTCGTGGATATTGGTGAGTTTTTCCAATAACAACAACTTCCATTCGGCTTCATGGATAAAGTTTATTGTGCCTTTGATGTGAACCGCTCGGTAGTTCCATGTTGGCACCGCTTTGCCATCTACTTTTTTAGAGGGATACCAATTCGGTGTTATATAAGCATTTTCGCCTTGGAAAATAATCAATACATCCGCTTGATTCACTAGGTTCTGCCAAAGCTTATTGGCCTTGGCGATATGAGCTTGCAAGACAACTCTATTCTCTGCATCGACATGAACCAGCATAGGAATATGCTCGGCGTTTAAACCGTCATCACCATTAGAAACTAACGTCGCGAAGGGAAAGGCTTTAACAAAGTCGAGCAACTCTTCTTGATCGTTTATTTCAAAGTGTTTTGGCAAATACATAGTGTTCTCTTTTATAAGGATAGCGCGTCTAATGTTAGAGCTTAATCATGACAAATAGTAGTAAAGAGCTTCTAGTTTAAATGACTGTCAATTTTGTCGATTGTATTTTTGTGCAGCTAATAGCTTGGCTGTAAAGAGCCCACTTTATAGCTAATAAATACTGTGTTTTTGGAGAGAACGAACAAAAAAGCCGATGTATTTCGATTGAAATGACATCGGCATAAGTGAAAACACGCTCTATTTTTTCATTGCTATAGCTTGCCAGCTCCTGCGTTTTGTTTAACGTAGTCAATCACGTCTGCGGCAGGCAATACTGGCGTTGGGCCATATAAGGTTGGCGTCCAGCCCACCTCTTTAGAAAGAGGTTTGCCACTGGCTTTGTTCGCTTCTTCAACGATATCAATCATTTCGCCATTGAACATTGATCCCTGATCGTAAGCCACTTTCCCTTTCATATTACCGATAGCATGAGAAGCATCGCCATTTTTGATTTCAAACACATTGGCTTCTGAGTATATCGCTGAGTCTTTACCTGCTCCCAATGCTTGGCGAACAATATTGTGCTTAGGCTTATGTTCCAACGAATTCAAATGGCGCTCGTAAGCATTTGCACCAACACCATCGCCTTCTGCATTACCGACAAAGTAATTGTTGTAACTATGCACTTTGCCATAACGAACACGCGGCATACGCTGACCGACATTTTTAAAGTAATTACCGTGCAAGGTAACTCGTAAATAGCCAGTGTCTGCGGTTTTTCCATCACTATTACCAATCAAGAAAGCCTTATCATGATCGTGAAAATAGCTATTAGAAATCGTCACTAGATCCGCCTGATTAGTAATATCAACCAAACCATCATGATGCTGAACTTTTTGTGTAATTTCATTCTGTGGGAATGAATAGACTGGCGGGAACATGGAGTCTGGGCGATCACCATCAGAGAAAGTGCTGTGATCGATCCAAACACGCTTACCACCGTTGATAGAGATCAAGTCATACTCTGAATTCCAACGACCTCCTGGACATAGTTGTGGCCCATGTGAAGCATCCGTATATTCCTCCATGCAGCCAGGGTAATTGGTGTCAATTTTAAAACTATCACCTGGATCCCAACCGGGGAAATAATCAAACGCGTCTTCAAAAGTAATATTACGAATGATGACGTTTTCAACGCCTGCACTAATTTGCAAGGTGCCTTTAATGATTTTTGCGTTTTTACCTAAACCTATGATGCTGGTATTTGAAGGGACATCAATGACAATTTGGTCTTTTTGTTTTTTAGCCGAGGCTAAACGAGCTTCTTCTTGAGGGCCGGTTAAATCCCTATTTGGGCGTTTTTTAATAAGTGGTTGTATATTCCACACAGAGGGTGCGTAAGCATGTTTATAATCTTCGAAATTATAAGGTGCAACACGATAATCTGATTCAGTCAGCTCACGACCTTGATCATTAGATGATAAGTTAATCGTGCCACTAATTTGAATAATCTTAGGGAGGTTACCCGCTTCTTTTAATGCATCAACGAAGGCTTTTCGACTACTGACGGTATAAATATGAGCATCAAGTGCATTCGCACCGCCCGTCACTTGCCCTTCGGCTGCCGCCCAGCCGTCGTTAAGAGGAAGAACAACACGCGCCACATTTTGCGTCATACTATTCTTTCCAGTATTTGACTGCTTCTGTGACGTGTTATCCGTACTCACAGCTGAACATCCGGCAATTAAGCTAGCCGCCATACAAGACGCTGCTAAAATTTTTCTATTCATTTTATTCTCCAAAGACATTGAAAATAAGCAGATCAAGAACACTCGCCGTGCATATTTTCAAATCGCATTGTTATTTTTATTGGCTGCATACAAAGAGCAACCTACAGCGATGCTTTCTGTATAGGAGAATAGACTATCAGGAAAACCAACAAAGTAAAACGATGTTTTATTTTTAATAAATCACTGTTTCCCACAAAACATTAGAAAGAAGAAATATCTTTAATCACTCAAAAGGGCTGCAGCGCTACCACAAACTGTCATGATGAAAAGGAACCATTTTAGATGACTCGGGTTGGCCTTTATGGCCAATTTCACCGCGAGAAACGAGCCAAGCATAGTGCCAGACGCTAAGATTAATCCAGGAATCCAAAGGATCTGGTCGTTCCAAATAAACACGCCTAATGCCAACGCGGTAAAGCCAAGTGTACAGACCATTTTTAGCGCATTGGTACGAACTAGGTCGTAACGCAAGGTGCCTGCTAAAGCGGCAATCAAGATAAACCCCACACCTGCTTGAACAAAGCCACCGTACACACCAGCAATAAACAAAGCGATCCAAGCACTTGGCTTTTCCGATACTTTAAACGGCACAGTACCTTCTGGTGGCGCAATCATGGTAGGACGAATAATCATGATAATCGTCATGCCAATCATGGCGCTCAATAGCAAAGGTTTAAGCCAAGTTTCTGGCGCATAACTGGCAGCAAACGCACCGACCACGCCGCCAAGTAACGACGGAATCATTACTGGCAAGATGTCAGCATTATCAAGCTTCTTCGCTTTGCGAAAGCCGAAGGTCGCTGCCACATTCTGTAAAAACACGCCAACGCGGTTTGTTGCGTTGGCGATGTCAGCAGGCATGCCCATGACCATCAAAGCAGGCAAGGTCAGGTTGGAACCGCCGCCCGCCAAAGTATTAATAATGCCAGCAATAAAACCTGTACCGATCAAAAGAGACACAGTGAATAGACTGTAATCCATAACATTGTCCTTAAATGACTCTTGCGCGAGTCGGAAAAGAATAAAAAGAGGAGCGAATAATAAGGAGTATTGGGCGAGCTGACAAAAGATAATTTGGGCGGAAGAATTGAAAACGGCCCAACTTAATCAGTTAAGAATAAGTTGAGCCGATAATAAATAATTTATTTAAGCGAGTTGTTCGCCATAAAGGTTTCATCAACACCTTTTAATTTCATCTCATCCATCATGAAATTAACAGTATTCAACAAGCGCTGTTCACCTTCTGGAATCAAATAACCGAATTGGCTTTTGGTGAACGGATTGTCTTCACGTACTGCATCCAGTTTCTTGTTAATGACTTGATAATAAAGCGCTTCAGGCGTCTCTGTTACCATCACATCGACTTTGCCTGCTTCGACGGCTTTAGGTACATCTAGATTGTTTTCAAAACGCACGATCGTCGCTTTAGTAAGGAACTGATCGGCAAACTTTTCGTTAGTACCGCCAATATTCACGCCCACTTTTACTTCTGGACGATTCACTTTTTCTAGCGTATCAAACAAGGACTCACGACCTTGTGAAACAAGGAAGCATTTACCAAACGTCATGTATCCTTGGCTTTGTTCTGCCGCCATTTGGCGAGAAATTCGGCGTGTAATACCGCCCATGGCGATATCGTATTTGTCGTTATCCAAACCGGTTAATAAATCTTTCCATGTCGTTTGCACAAACTTCACTTCTACACCCATTTCCGTCGCAAAATACTTAGCCACATCAATATCGTAACCTGAAAAAGTGCTGCCATCGTAATACGAAAAAGGCTTGTAATCCCCCGTGGTGCCAACGGTGATATAGCCTTGCTTTTGAATATCTTCCAAGCGATCAGCTTGCGCTATAGCGCTGTAAGTCATAGTGGATGCGAGTAATAAAAATGACGCAGTGAACTTCATAAGTTTTTACCTAACCAAGAGTTGAAAAGAATATATAAGCACTTGCTGTGCCAGTTTTTCAATTTTTAACTTTCAAATAAAATAGAAAATAACAAGACAAAGACCTAAAAATCGCTTATTTTCATGCTCAAGAATTACAAGGAATGTAACTTCAGAGAAAACGCTATTTAATAGGATGTTTTCAGCTCGTTAAAAGCTCCGACATTCCTTACTTTTATTGGATGTATTAAGTAAAGAGGTTTCCATGACAGTTAAATCTAAGATTATTGCCCTAATGGCAGCAGGCGTAATACTCCCTGTATTTATCGTATCCGCCGTCATTATTAAGAATATTCGCGCTAACGCCCTTCAGAATTTCGAGCAACAAAGCCAATCAGAAATTAGCTATGTAGATACAATTTTCTCCATGTATTTAAACAACTTAGCTGAAAATGTCGCATTTTTCGCACAATCAAATGCGCTCACTAGACTTTCTCCTGGCAGTATTGAAAGTTATGCGAATAAAACAGCACAAGTGATGACGCCAAATAAGAATTCTCCGCTAGAACAAGAAGCCTTTGCTCTGATGGATGCATTCGGAAAATCACATCCAGATTTAACCTATATTTGGCTAGGGTCAAATGATTCTGGCTACTTACAATGGCCTATGTCAGATATAGAAACTGGTTACGACCCGTTAAACAGAGGCTGGTACAAACAATCGATTAATAGCCGATCCCCTATACGCATCCCAGCCTATCGAGACAGCTCGACGAATGCGCCTCTTGTTGATTATTTACAACGCTTTGAAGGACAGAATGGTTTTTATGGTTCTGTGGGTATGGACGTGACGCTAAAAAAACTCACAGAGCTGCTAGCTGAAGTAAAATTTGGTGGTGAAGGCTATGTGGTCATGATAGAAGATACCAACACTGTTCTAGCAGACCCTTCCGACCCTACAAATAACTTTAAGCCCATCGCTGACGCATCACGCCCTTACGCCTCACTTACAGATGAAACCAAGCCTCAAGAGTTAGTAATAGATGGCGAGGTTTGGTTTGCGAAAGTGTACACATCACCGGAACTAAAATGGAAATTTATTGGTCTGGTTCCCAGCAAGGTTATTTATGCACAAGCAAACAGTTTAATCGTCACTATTGTCATCATTTCCTTGGTGATGATTGCCATTTTTATGGTGATTGGCGCTACTTTGTCTAGCCTTGTTATTCGGCCTGTCAAAAACATGGCCGACAGACTCACAGACATTAGTCATGGTGAAGGCGATTTAACACAACGCCTAGAGGTGAAAAGCAAAGATGAAGCAGGCCAAATGGCATCCGCATTTAATCAATTCGTGTCCTCAATAGACAGTATCATTGGCCACACCAAGTCTTCATGCGAAAAAATTAGCCAAGTTGCACACCAGTCTGAGAATTTATCATCAGAACTCAATGGCGTGGTTTCCCACCAAGTAAATTCTGTCGATCATGTCTCTACAGCGTTTAACGAGATGGTAGCGACAGCCAATGAAGTAGCATCTAGCTGCAGTAGTGCCGCAGCGGCAGCTGAAAACAGTGAAACACAGGTTAAAGAAGGAAATAAACTGATTCAACAAACAATGGACTCGTTACACGGACTCGAAAAAGAAATTCATAGTTCCAACGAGAGCATGATCGAGCTATCCAAAGAGTCTGAAAGCATTGTGGGGATTCTAGACACCATCAAAGCCATTGCAGAGCAAACCAACCTTCTCGCATTGAACGCAGCGATTGAAGCCGCTCGTGCCGGTGAACAAGGTCGCGGCTTTGCCGTTGTCGCAGATGAAGTTCGCACTCTTGCTGGCCGTACCGCTGCATCGACTGAAGAAATAGATAAAATGCTTAGTAAATTACAGCAACAAACAGGCTTCGCTGCGACGAAAATGAACAACAGTGTGAGCGTAGCAAAAGATTCAGTCGTCTTGGCATCCCAGACTCATCAGGTCTTTGAAAAAATCCTTAGTTCAGTACTAGAGATTAAGGACATGATGATTCAAATCAGCGCATCAGCGGAAGAACAACATTTAGTTGCTGAAGAAATTAATACCAATGTCATCGTGATTCATGATGGCACCATCAAATCCAATGACTTATCAAATCAAGTTGCCCAAACCGCAACCGCATTAAACCAACTATCTGATGAATTAAAAGTCATGGTAGGACGCTTTAAATCTAGCCAGTCTTAATTTTAGAGACCAGAGAAATAAAAAAACCTAACGCATAAATACGTGCGTTAGGTTTTTTTATAATCAACGAAAATGAAGTTATAAACGCTGCAGCAAACAAGTGGCAACAGTTTGATCGACACTATGAGCAAGATGGGGAATAAGATCGTATGTGCTTGCTACACCGCGAGCCCTTAAGGCCTCATGCGCTAATTGTGACAAGCGATAGTCAATCACATTATCTTGATTTCCATGGATAAAATGCACTTGCGTGTTATTAATGGGTTGTTTATTGGGAGATATAGCAAACCGCCCAGATAAAGAAACGATTTTTTCCGCTAACGTTTCCTCGACCATCTGCATGGAAGACAAGGACATAATGGCGCCTTGGGAAAATCCAATTAGCGTCGTTTGCTCCGTACTTAAGCCGATTTTTTGCTGCCAATATTTTACTGTCTCAATAAAGGCTGGCATCGCGGCTTCAATGCGTTCAACACGATTTTCCTCTGTCACGCCTTGTACTGAAAACCACTGATAACCTTGTCCGAAATCAGAGGCATCAGGTGCCTGAACAGACACTATAGCGGCTTGAGAAAAAGACTTAGCCAAAACATCTCCCAAAGGAGATAAACTCTGAGGCGTTGCCCCAACCCCATGAAATAGTAAAAACAAACGCTCAGATACTCTAGGTTCTTGTATCAAAATAGAAGTGTTCATCATACATCCTTATAAAAACTCAACCAAAAATATAGTAACACTCTACTCTTTCTATAAAACAAGATATATCAGCTATTCCTCAAGCTTCTATTTCATAATTAGAAACAATCTGTGATCGAACAAAAGACAATAAAAAATGCTCGTCCAGTTTTCGGTTGTTGCTTCGTTAAGAATCAAGCTAACCTTCTATAATAAACACTTTCACAACAAACACGAACCATTATTCAGCAACGGAAAAACGCATGTTAATAACAGATGAAAAACAAGCCGATGGTTATTATCAAGCCTTACTAAACCGTGAACCCAGTTTTGTCGGCGTGTTTTTTGTCGCCGTCAAAACCACTTCTATTTTTTGCATTGCAACGTGTCGAGCACGTAAACCAAAGCGTGAAAACGTGGAGTTTTACACTCATTTCAAAGACGCAATGGACGCAGGTTTTCGCCCTTGTAAAGTCTGTCGCCCCACTGAAAATGCTCATGAAGCGCCTTATGAAGTGCAAGCGGCAATGAACCTTGTGCGAGACTGCACTAAGGCAAAAATCACCGACCAAGAGTTGAGAGAATCTGGAATACGGCCCATCTTTGTGCGTCGTTGGTTTAATCAACATTACGGCATGACCTTTCAAACCTTTCAGCGCATGTATCGTATTAATTATGCGTTTCAAGAATTAAAGACAGGCAAGAGCGCCACCAATACCGCGTTAGATTCAGGCTACGATTCTTTAAGTGGTTTCGGTTACACTTTTAAAAAATTACTTGGCCATGCGCCGACCCTAAATTTGGAGAATGCTGTGATTTTAATCGATAGGCTGACAACGCCCATTGGCCCTATGTTTGTCTGCGCCACTGACGAAGGAATTTGTCTATTGGAATTTGTCGACCGACGCATGTTAGAAACCGAGTTTGAAGACTTACAGCGTCGTTTAAAAGCACCGATTATGGCGGGAGAGAATGCTCACATGAAGCAACTCAAGCAAGAGCTAGAAGAGTACTTTCTAGGTAAGAGAACCGAATTTAGTGTACCGCTTCATACTCCAGGAACCGACTTCCAAAATGCCGTCTGGCAAATGCTTGGCACCATTCCATTTGGTAAAACCGCCAGCTACCAAGAACAAGCCACTCGATTGAATAACCCTAAAGCTGTGCGAGCTGTCGCCAGAGCCAATGGCATGAACCGTGTTGCCATTGTTATTCCTTGTCATCGAGTGATTGGTAAAGACGGCAGTTTAACCGGTTATGCGGGTGGATTAGAGCGCAAACGCTGGTTGCTTGATCATGAAAGATCGCACCGTCAATATTTAGAAACTCAAAGCCTCGAAAAAGGCTGAGATTAAGTGTTCGAATGCCAGTAGTTTCATGAATACATCAAGGTTGTGTCATGGCAATGTAATTTACTTGTACAAGACTTGAAATGACCTTTAAGCAAGTTCATCTTCTACACTTTAATTGTAATTAGATGGAATTCAACATGCCTACAAACATTGTTGCTGTATATGGGACGCTTCGTGAGGGGCTAAATAATCACGAACTTCTTGCCGACTGCAAGCGCATCGGTCTAGGTTGGCTGACGGGGTTTCGCATGCACAATTTAGGAGACTTTCCAGCCATTACCTCAACTCACGACGAAAGTGGTCGCATCCGAGTCGAGTGGTATGACGTCTCAGACGAAATACTCGCGTCTTTGGATCAACTAGAAGGTTATGACCCAAAGGCGCCAGATAGCTCTCTATACATAAGAAAGCGTGTTTTCTCGCCTTACGGTCGTGGCTGGATTTACGTGTACAACAAATCTCTAGACCATGCTCCGTATATGGAAGCAGGCGACTGGGAGCGTTATTCCCGAACGTCTATGCTTCACCAAGGCGCACAATCGTCGTAGATAAGACTTGAGCAGTTTGACTGCTTTGTAATTGGGCAATATTCGTCACGCTCGCTTTGACTTGATCTTTATCCGTTAACAAGCCAAAACGCACTACAAATTGCTTGGATTCCCCAGCGGCAATCGTCGGCACCAAGCCTAAATCGCGCTGATAAGATCGGTTATAAGCAAAGCTAGTGCCCGGCTCGATTCCCACCACATAACCTTGTTCCAGTGTGTCCGTATTTTTCCACACGGTAAGCACTGGCAAGGTATCGGTTTGATAGCTCACTTCTATGCCACTACTCGCATTTGCATTGTGCAATAAGGCATAAGAAAAACCTTTCTCGTCACTAACTGGCCGAATGTTAAACACCATTTCGTCAAAGTCTTTCGTTGGCGCTGGCATCTTATTCCAATCACTCAAACCACCAGCGGCATAGTCATTAAACGGCGATAATTCCGCCATAGGAACATGCAGTTGTGCGCCGTTTTCCAAAATCGGCTGAGCAAAATTATTGTGATAAATCGCTTGGTATTCGCGCGGATAACTGCCTTTATTGGTCAAGGTATCTTCAACCAATAAATAAGGTTCATCTGGCGTCAGTGACAAGGCAGTCTGCAGCTCGAAATTGGTGAACTTGAAGCGTTTTTCATCGACTCGGCCGCGTAAAGTGACACGATAAGGTGGCACTTGCTCGACCTCTAAAATCACTTCATCGGCAGGTGTGTTCTGAATACGACCATGTAATGTCAAAAATTCATCGCCATCTTGACCGGGATGCCCTGCCCATTGGTAACCACAACGCACTATCATCTCGTTAAAACCATCTAACCAACCAATGCCGCCGGACGCTTCTTGATTAACAAAGCTTGGATGAACGATTTCTTTAACCGGCGAGTCCCAACCAAATCGTACTTCTTTTCCTGTCGTATCTTTCCTAACAACATCAAGAACCGCCATGCCACGAGTCGGCACAACGCGAACCACAGAATCGCCCACGGTTAACGTGATCAAACGTGAGCCGGTTTGCTTGCCGCCCATAAGACATGTCTGCTGCACACTAATCGGAATATCTTTCGGTAAGCCCATTAATTCTGCAGATAAAGAAAGGTTAGCAACATCAATATGCTGTTGATTACTAAGAAGAACAAGTTGAAACATGGGCCAAGCTCCAAAGAAAATTTACTCATGCTAGCGCGAGCTAGATGACAAGGCTAGCCATGAAGATAAAATCTGCTATTTATTCAATGTTGCTTGGCGCTTCGTTCTAATTAAAAATCCCCCGGCGCGCACTGTAGGCAAGTCAATCCTAGGTTACGCCAGCCTTGAACCACAGCATCGCGGTCATCCAATACCAACCAAGGCGTAAAACCATCTTGGTGGATTTTCTCCAACAAGGCTTTTTTAACGTCCTCGTCTGGCAAGGCATCCGCATTGTCTGGGCGTAGATAAATGCCATCGCATGGAATTTGGTGTTTTTGAATCCATTCAACCGAGTGCTGCTTATGGGATTCAGGACGGCCACTGCAAATTAAGATATGTTGACCTTGTTGCTTGAGAATATTGACCAAACGCAGCACATTTTCAATCACTGGCGCATGTTTCATGTGTTCAAAAAAAGGGTCCCAATGTTTTTCTGCACCAAGCACCCAATGGGCAACTTCGGTGTGATCGAACTCGGCAAGAGTGCCATCTAAATCAACAATTACGGCATTTGGTAACATGTAAAGCTTCCTTTAAAAGGGGTAATTTCCCAGCCGTTTTCGTCTTGGCTAGGCACAAAAGAAATAGGAGTAACGTTGCCGATTCTTGGGCAATACGGCGTGCCGTTGATAACATTGTTTAGCACTCGATAAACACCAGAATGCGCAATAATCAGAGGCCACGAATGCTCGCTGAGGATCTCATTCAATGCGCTTAGCACTCGAGTTTCGAAGTCTCGCCAAGATTCACCATTAGGCGGCGTCACGTCATAAGGCAGCTGCTGTTCTATCGGGCAGCCTTCTAAATCGCCCCAATTGCGCTCTTTAAGTTGCTCATACGCCATAATGGTTTGTTTTGGCACCGCATGAAATGCAGTCTCTTGCGTGCGTTGTAACGTACTGGTTGCCACAACACTCCAATCAATGGCGCTTAGTATTGGCGCCGCATCTTTGGCTTGTTGAATCCCCATTATGCTTAACGGACTATCGGTAAAACCACCAATACGAAACGCAGCGTTAAACTCGCTCTGCGCATGACGCGCAAAGACAAAAGGCTTAGGTATTAAGGTCATAATCTAACTCTATACAATCTAACTCAATATAAGGATCTGCAGTGACGCTTGGACCAAGGGCCTGTCGCCACACACTTAGATCTTTCATGGTATAAAACAATGGAACACAAATACGGCAGCCAAGATGATCCACCAGCCGTTTCAAATCTTGCTTACGCGGATGCACATTCCAGCGTTCAAAATGCGCTCTGTCTTCGCTCACGGCCTGACGAGCATGTTCCGGCAAATGTCCGGTATAAACCGGCAAATATCGCTCTGGTTGTTGCAATAAAACAGCCGCTTCGCCACTCAAGCCATCAGGATCACCACACAGCACCACTTTGGCATTGGGATTAAACGGTTGGCTTTTCATGTTTTCCAGGACAGATCGAATCTCGGTACAAACACTGCCTTCAGGTCCAGCCAAAACAGTTTCAGGCGCGATACAATCTTCTCCTAGAGTCCAATCATGGAAACCTAGGGAAGTTAACCAACAGGCCATTTCTAACGCTCGTCCAGTTTGCGGAACCGGCATCAGCAAGGCGCGCTCGTCTTTCAGATAATGCAGCAAGGCATTTTTACATTGCTCTAATGAATTGTCGTACAAGCCGTAAGACGCATCGAGTAAAGCGACATTAGCTTGTGGCGGCATGGTAAAAGGATACAAACCAGATTCGAGGCTAAAATCACCGCTGTAAAATACGCCATCACCCATATCAAGATGCAGCCACACACCGCCAAAAGAATGCCCTGCCGAACCAGTTGTCACCTTAATGCCAGACACATTCGTCGAGCCACAAATAGGCAAGGTATGAAGGTTCAAATGCGTTGGCAATTGCTGCTGAACGGGCGAAGTCGCGTAAACCGGAACTTGGCTATCAATATCGATCAAACCGCCCATATGATCTTGATGATCATGGGAAATAAAAATCGCATCTAAATGATCCGGTTGCGTCCAGCCTTTGTCTTCGCCCGCCTCTAACGCGCCGCCCGCGTCGAGCAAAAAACGAATCGGTTTTGACTGATTGTCTGCTTCGTAAGTCACCAAAATCGCGGCGGCGGTTTTTCTTCCCGCGCCACTTAAAATATCAATGCTAACCTTCATGACTCACTCTCAAGCGACCAAGCTTGCCCAAGACGAACCTGATGCTGGCTTTCTAGCGTCATAGGTACATCACTGTACGCGAGTAAGCGCTGGCCATCTTTTAGCGTCAATTCAATATCGTAACGCTCGCCACGAAAAATACAGCTGTGAACGCTTACAGCCAGTGCTGAATCGTCCGCGCTGACGAAATGAATATCTTGTGGGCGCACGAGCACAGAACTAGAAGCTTTGTCTGACGAATGCTGACGTATCAACTCGTGCAAATTGGTACCGCTCACGTATTGCGAAGGAGCAACCACAGCCACTGACAACACGGAACCTCGACCAATAAAATTCGCTAGCCAAGTGTTTCTTGGTCTTGCATACAGTTCCTGAGGTGTTCCCCATTGCACCAATTGCCCTTTATTCAGCACAGCAATTTTATCGGCCAATGACATGGCTTCGGATTGATCGTGGGTGACATAAACCATGGTCGCGCCAGTACGTTTGTGAAAGGCACGGAAGGTTTCTTCCATCGTCGCTCGCAAATGTCTATCTAAGTTGGCAAGCGGTTCGTCAAACAACACCACATCTGGCTCGGTGACCAAACTACGCGCCAACGCCACTCGCTGACGCTGACCGCCACTTAGTTGCGCTGGCAAACGATCGGCGTATTCTTCTAACTGAACAATTTCCAGAGCGTCTTTAATTCGCTTGTTGCGTTCTGCCACCGGCGTTTTCTGTACTTTAAGCGGATAGCCGACGTTTTCTTTCACCGTCATGTGCGGCCAAAGTGCATACGATTGAAACACCATGCCGAAGTTTCTTTCTTCTGTTGGCACATGACGCGTCGAACTAGAAAGACAGTCATCGCCATGAATGATTTGACCACCTGAAACCTTCTCAAATCCTGCCAGCATTCTTAAAATGGTCGATTTACCACAACCACTTGGCCCAAGTAAGGCAACAAACTCACCCGGCTCAATCGTTAAATTCAAACCTTTTACAACCGGCGCACCATGAAAAGATTTTTCAACGCCATCCAATATTAACCGTGCCATGGAATCACTCCTTTGGGCAGACGAGGGGTAAACAGACTCAATAAACTCATTAACCCTGCGACCAGAAAAACCACCAGCACAGCAATGGCCGAGGCCAAAACACTGTCGCCACTTTCATCGAGATTAAAAATCAACACACCTAGGGTTTCATTGCCTGCGCTCCACAACAAAGCAGACACCGTCAGTTCATTAATTGAGATCAAAAACACTAATAATCCACCAGCGAAAAAGGCCGGTGCAGTGAGGGGTAATATGATGTCAATCAAGCGCTGTATCGGCCTTGCTCCTGCCAGCTGTGCGGCTTCTTCTAAAGCAGGATCAAGCTGAGACATGGCGCTTAACACCGGCTTCAAACACACACTCAAAAAACAAGACAGATACGCCAAGAAAATAATGCCCAAAGTGCCGTACAAGCTGACCTCAATAAAAGGCAAAGGCTTGGCGAACAACAAAATAAAAGCAATGGCTAAGACGATACCAGGGATGGCGTATGGCACTTCAATCAAACTGGCAATCACAGCTCTGGTTCGCATTGGCAAACGCATCAATAAATAACCCAATGGCAAAGACAGCAGCATCAAGACTAAAGCACTGAAAAAAGCCAAAAATGCGCTGTTTTCAAAGGCTCGTGAAGTAACGCCTTGTCGCCCTATCATTTCGTAAAATGCGGTGAAGGTAATGGTATCCGCGTTCAAAGGCATGCCAAGAGCAGGCACCAATGAGCTCACAATCAAAGCAAATAGCGGTGCGACCAAGATAAAACACAATACCAAAGCCAACAGAATTTCGAGGGGCAAACGCCATTGCTTAAGACGGAAAGAAAGCGACTGCGCCGTGTGGCCTAACAAGGAATAACAACTGCGTTGCTGTAGCCATTGTTGCAACAACATGCCCGCTAACACCAACAAAGCAATAATCATCGACAAGCCCGCTACTTGGCTAAGCATATCGTTACCAAACCCTGCCATTTGCTGATAAATCAAAGTTGGTAAAACGATGTAACCTGCTGGAATCCCTAACATCGCCGGAATACCAAAATTACCCAAAGAAGAAACAAAGGCTAGCGCAGCGCCAGCGATAATCGCACTACGACACAAAGGCAGGATGATATCGACCCAAATTCGAAACTGAGAAGCACGAGATAGTTGGGCGGCTTCCAATAAATCCTGCGGTAAGGAAATAAGCTGAGTACGCAACGCCAGAAACACCAAGGGCGCACTTTGTATACCTAACAGCAAGGCAATACCTTCTGCCGAATACATAGGTTGTGGGCTGCCCAACGCTGGCGCGAAGCCTAATGTATTTAAAATGGGGCTCGCTGGACCAAACAGTTGCAACCAACTCAACGCCGTCACTTGTGGCGGAATCATCATCGGCAACATAAAACAAAACACCCAAATGGCGCGACCACGAATATTCGTTAAAGTCACCACAAAGCCAAAACCGCAGCCCAAAATCACCGCGATAAGCGTCCCTAACCCTGAAGTGTAAAAACTATTGCGTAAAGCAGTCCAAGTCCGCTCACTTTTGAGTACTTCTGCCATCGGTGAAGACGTAGAAAAAGTCGTATGACTCAAGGCCTCGACCAGCAAACGCAAGCTGGGTAATACACTTAACGCAGCAATCAATAAGAAGAGTCCAATGGACAACCAGCGTAGCTGGCTGTCCATGGAAGCTCCATCCATAAAGCGTCTTTTTAATAAGGAAGGTGTCATCTTGCTTAACCTTCAAAGATTTTGCTAAAGCGCTCTTTGTTCGCTTCGTTGTCGCGCAATGTTTTTGCCGCATCGAATGGCATCAAACGAATATCTGTACGCTTAGGGAAACCTTCTGGCACACCAATGTCACTACGAGCCGGTAAGTAGCCCTGCTCTAATACTAAGGCTTGGCCTTCTTTTGATAAGAGAAAGTCTACAAAGCGTTTCGCTGCAGCTTTATTTTTAGCTTCTTTCATGATCGCCACTGGCTCAGTCACCATGGTGACGCCCGTTTTAGGGAAGATAAACTCAATCGGAGAGCCTTTTGCCGCTTCACGTATCGCCAAAAAATCCACAATCACGCCATAAGGTTTGGTGCCTGATGCCACCGCTTTTAGTACACCACCATTACCGCCTTGTGCCATCGCTTGGTTGGCATGTAATTGCTCGTAATAATTCCAACCTAGTGATTTGTCATCAGTTAGCGTCGCGAGGTGAATCAGCGCTGCGCCAGAATATAAAGGACTCGGCATCACTACTTGGTTTTTATATTCAGTCTTAACCAAATCAGACCAGTCCATCGGATGTTGTGGCGCTTGTTTATGACGAACAATGCCTGTAGTAATCAGTTTCGTGCCGTAATAATAGCCATCTTTGCTGTACAAACTGTCTTCATATTTATCGCGATTAGGACTTAAGTAAGGGTACAAATAACCATCAGACACCATAGATTCCATGGTCACGCTGTCAGCAATAAGCAGTACATCGGGTTTCACCACGCCAGAGGATAATTCCGCGCGCAATTTCGTCATTAATTTGGTCGTTCCGTCACGCACCCACTCCACTTTTATATCTGGATTGGCCGCTTCAAACGCATCCACCGTCATTTGCGCATCTTGGTTTGGCTGACTGGTATACAAGGTCAAAACATCTTGAGCTTGTACGGAAAGAGGAAAAGCAAGTGCCGCAGCACATAGCAACAAGGTCTTCTTAACGGTCATGGTGAAACTCTCTTTTTGATAAGTGAGCTGCAACAATACCGACATAATTTGACACTATAGTGACGAAAAAATTTCGTTTAATGCTGGTTTGCTTTCGTTTCGACGATCTTCATTTAAAAAGCTTCATAAAAAGGACTGAATCACTATGAACAAAAGGCACTATGACATCGTGCAATGGGTGAATAAGCAAGGACGCCAAACATTACAGGCCGTCGCCGACGAATTTTCGGTCTCAGTGCAAACCGTTCGATCGGATATTAGGCTATTAGCCGAAAAAGGCTTGGTATTGCGCAGCCATGGTGAAGTGATCCCTTTTCCTCATCGCGAGAACATTAGTTTTGATCAAAGACGAATCCGCCATGCGGCCGGAAAAAAGCACATTGCCGACCTTTGTGTGAGCAAGTTGGCTGATTATCAATCAATCTTTCTTGGCAGTGGTTCAACCGTGGCTGAAGTCGCCAACCAGCTTTCGCTCTTTCAGGGCTTACAAGTGATGACCACTAATCTTCATGCTGCACGTAATTTGTGTGAGCACCCGGACTGCGAGCTCACCATATCAGGTGGTCGAGTAAGAATGCGCGATCAAGATGTCATAGGTGGCGACGCCATGCGTTTTTTCCAGCGCTACCGAGCGGACATTGGTATTTTTTCTGTCGCAGCGGTGAACAAACAGGGACATTTATTTGATTTTACTGACGATGAGGTCATGGCGCGAGAAGCCTTGGTTGAACATTGCCATTATCGAGTTTTAGTTATCGACAGTACAA
Organism: Marinomonas lutimaris; assembly: GCF_019426345.1. Taxonomy (GTDB): domain Bacteria; phylum Pseudomonadota; class Gammaproteobacteria; order Pseudomonadales; family Marinomonadaceae; genus Marinomonas; species Marinomonas lutimaris. The sequence goes on along the minus strand of NZ_JAHLLW010000001.1, from coordinate 284,116 downwards.
AGTTTGATACTGAATCCCGATGTTTATGGGGAAAAATGAGCGATTATGATTGTGTAATTACCGACCAAAAACCGTCTTCTTCTTTACTCAGCTCGCTAAGTTATCAAGGCGTTGAAATATTGTATTAACAATAACGAGGTTAAAATAAAAGCACCTTTGTATAAATTGTGTAAAAAATGCGCTTGATCTCAGTCTTTATATAAGACTATTGTCTTAGTTACCCCCACGTCGCAAAGAATTGAGGTTGTTATGAAGTCACCGATTAGAATCCGACAGCAGATTAATATTGGTTTAGTGGTTATTCTCTTACTCGCTCTTGCCAGTATTTATCTTGTTATAGAAACGAAAGTGAAACCCGACTTAACTGCAGAACGCCAACAACAAATTTCCGTTAATCAAAAAGGTCTGAGTGAATTACTCAGTGCCAAGCTAGAAAAGATCCAATTACTCACCAGCACTCTGGCTTTGGCTAGTGCCGAACTCCCGAAAGACGAAGCGCTTTTTAAAAAAGTCTTCCCCAGCATTATTAATAACCATGACGACAAAAGTATCGCCGGTGGTGGTATTTGGCCAGAACCTTCTGCTTTTACTCAAGGAACGCTGCGTCGTAGTTTTTTCTGGGGCCGCGATGGCTCTAAGATGAGTTATCTGGACGATTACAATGACCCAGCAGGCTCTGGTTACCACAACGAAGGTTGGTATACCGTGGGTAAAACCTCTCCCATTAATCGCTGTGCTTGGTCTGAAGCTTACATTGACCCAGTCACTAAGATTCCAATGGTGACTTGTACCATTCCAATGAAAGAAAACAATAAATTCACCGGCGTCACCACGGTAGATATGATGTTAGATGGCATCACCAAGACACTCGAACAATACGGAAGCGAGAACCAAGGTTATGTTTTTGCTATTGACCAAACTGGACAAGTCCTGAGCTTCCCGAAAGGTAAAGCCAATTTAGTCAAAAACGATGGCAGTATGTTAACAGCCACTGAGCTTGGTAATCAGCTGCCATGGTTAAAACCCGCCCTAACAAAAATAAGCGCTGTAGAACAAGTTATCGCACTTGATCATGATGACATCTTAGATGGCGCTGCTTCTGTTGATCTTTTTAAGCAACCACAAACCGGTTGGACTATTGGCTTAGTTGTTCCTAAAGAAAGAATGACAGAAATCGCTCAGAGCATGGGCTTGTTCCTAATGATCGTCATTGGTGCCTTATTGATCGTTGTTAGTATCATTGCCATTTCGTACTTCCGTAGTCTGCTTGGCAAGATCAATCAAACAACACAGCAAATTCAAGAACTGGCGGATGGCGGCAGCACCCAAGAACTTGAAGTTGGCAAATTAAATGAACTAGGCGATTTACGTCAGGCAGTGAATGCCTATGGCGATAAACTGAAAAAACTACTAGAACAGATTCATATTGAATCTGCCAACCTGGTGAAAGATGCTGGACGCTTAAGCACATTTAGTAATGACTTCTTGAACAAAGCCAATAGCCTAAGCGATGAAAACACCACATTAGCAGCTGCGACGGAGGAGCTAGGCGCGACCTCTCACGATGTGGCTATGTACGCCAATGAAACCAGAGAAACGGTTGAACGTATTCACAAAGATGTACGCAGCAGCGGCGATGAGATGAATACCGTCATCGAAACAATGCGTTCTCTCACCAGCGCCATGACACAAGCACAAGCTAATATTCTTCAGTTAGACGAAGACAGTCGCCAAGCAAACGGCATGTTGGGCGTTATTCGGGCCATTGCCGAGCAAACGAACCTCTTGGCACTAAATGCTGCTATTGAAGCAGCCAGAGCAGGGGAAACAGGTCGAGGCTTTGCCGTGGTTGCGGATGAAGTGCGTAACCTTGCCGCGAAGAGCGAGAGCTCTGCCGTAGAAATTGAACAAGTTCTAGGACGTCTACAAATCGCGTCGAAAGAATCTGTCAGCTCCATGGAACTAGGTCATAGCGAAACGATTCGTGCAGTAGAAACAGCAGAGTCAACGGCGAGTCACTTGCAACAAGTCGTTAACGCCTTCTCTCAAATCACCGATCAGGCGACTCAAATTTCTGTGGCTGCCGGAGAACAGCAAAAAGTATCTCATGATTTGAGCCAATTTGTGTCTCGGTTGCAGGAACTCACCGGTAGTAACGCCAGCGATTCAAGCCACCTTAGCCGCATGAGCCAAGAGATAGATGCCATTGCCAATCGACTCAACGCCTTGAAATAGATACATAAAATACAGTAGAACGACAAATCCCACGCTAATTAGTTAGCGTGGGATTTTTTACGTTTACAGGAATGTCCAAAATTTTGCGACTAACCGATGAATACGACGTCCATATGGCGGCCGTAGCAAGGCAAGAACATTCGGCCCACGTTTACGTAATACCGACTTGCAATGAGAAAAGGTACGAAAACCTTCTTCAGCGTGATAAGCGCCCATTCCGGATGCGCCAATGCCACCAAACGGCAAGTCCGCCTGTGCTACTTGAACCAAAGTGTGGTTGATCACCAAGCTGCCACTGGCAATATTTTCCTCGCAGCGCTTTTGATCGTCATTTTGTTGCGTAAACAAGTACATTGCTAAAGGCCGAGGTCGTTGCTGAATATAAGACAAGGCTTCAGACATCTCGGAATAGATCAGAATTGGCAACAAAGGTCCGAATATCTCGTCCTGCATCACTCTCAATTCATCGTCTGGTTGATGAAGCACATGCAACGCCAGCTTACCGTCGCTTTCCTCTGGCCCTTGCGGCATCAAGTTGTCACATTGGACCCCAGCAGCTCGTGCTTGCTCTAAATAACCTTTTAGGCGATCTAATTGCCTAGTATTAATCAAACTTGTGTAATCGTGGCTCAACACGCCATCTGGGTAATAAGCTGCAAGTTCCTGCTTTATATAATCGATTAAGGTCTGCTTTTGATCAGCATGGCACATGACATAATCAGGTGCGACACAGGTTTGCCCCGCATTTAGAGCCTTACCAAACACCAGCTTCTTAGCCGTATCACGTAAATCCGCCGACGGAGCAACCAGTAACGGAGATTTACCACCCAGCTCCAAGGTAATGGGCGTTAAATGCTCGGCGGCGTTGCGCATAATAATGTGCCCCACGGACGTCGAACCGGTAAACAAGAGATGATCAAAGGGCAACAGACTAAACTCGTTGGCTATCTCAGCCTCACCTTCGACCACTTCCACCCAGCTTTCTCCTAAAGCTTGAGTCACTATGTTACGCAATACTCGATTGGTTTCAGGGCAAAACTCCGACAGTTTCATCATCACACGATTTCCTGCGGCTAATGCGCCCACCAAAGGCCCTAGAGACAGCAACACAGGATAGTTCCAAGGTGAGATGATACCTACCACACCTTTTGGCTGATAGAACACCTGAGCGCTAGCTGGCAAGGTACTTATGTGAACTTTGCGCTTTGACGGTTTCATCCATTTCGCTAGATGACGTTTCGCGTGCTTTATTTCCCCAATTAAAGGAACAAGCTCAAGCAGCCTAGATTCTTCATGAGTACGATGTCCAAAATCTTTCTGTAAGGCATCTAATAAAGAGGTCTCATGATCCATTAACGCCGCTTGCAAACGGGTCAGGCATTGTTGGCGTTCTTCGGCAAGAGGAAAGGGAGTTTTCTGAGTCGCGTTTTTCAGGCGAGACAGTGCCAAGTGGATACCTTCTTTAGAAGAAATAGCAGGTGTTGTGTTCATGACGCCCTCTTCAACGCTCTTTGTTATTTTATGATTAAACGCCGCTTATTAACTACACTATCTACTGATCCATAAATAATGCAAGGAGCACATCATGGCGACTATTTTATGTTACGGGGACTCACTCACTTGGGGACGAGTACCTAACGGCGGACGTTACCCAAAACACCTACGCTGGCCTACTATGCTAAATGACTTATTAGGTCAACAACATCAAGTTATTAACTTTGGTTTACCGGGCAGAACGACGATCTGGAATGATCCCTTTTTGGAAGGTCGAAATGGCTTATCCTATCTTCAAGCAGCATTAGAAACCTTTGGCCCTGTCGATATTTTAATTTTGATGTTGGGCACCAATGATTTGAAGCGACACTTCCATATTGGAGCCTACGAAGCGGCAAAAGGTGTTGAGAAACTGATCGAAAAGTCAAGAATACCAAATACTGATGATTTCTCAGTCCCAACCCTTGTTGTAATCGCTCCGCCAAATATTTTATCCCCAATCGGCTCTATGGCCGAAAGTTTTGATGGCGCCATTGAAAAATCACAACATTTTCACCAGTACTATCAGGATATTGCGATTCGTAACCAGTGTATTTTTCTTAATGCTGCTGGGGTTTTACAGCCAAGCGAGGTCGATGGCGTACATTTAGACGCTAGAGCAAATGAGCAACTAGCGAACTCGATATATTCTTTGATAAAAGCTGATATATAACAATAAGATATTGTTTTATATATATTTTTTAAAATCTTTAGATACATAAGGTTTTTGCTAAAGAAACGAATCAATCTCAACTAGATAACTTTATTAAGATACCTTAATTGGATTTTGTTGCTAATAGCTATTGACAAAGGAGGTAAGATCCAGCAGCACAAAAGGAAATAATGAAAATAGTATAAAATATGCACGATTATTTGATCATACTCGCTTTTTGACGAAATAATCGCTCACTCAGATTTTCTTGCACAAAGTTATCCACAGGGATTTTGGCTGAGCGACCTCTATCAAAACACGCATTAAAATGCTACCCAAATAGCAATTATCCGCTTCTGTATGCTTCATTTCCTTATTTTTTGTACCTCGTAATTGCTAAGCAAATCAGTATGATCTGTCTATTAAATTTGTTTATAAAACCCGTATCTCGAACAAATGCAGTAAGGAGAAAAGCAATGAAAGTAAGTTTCATCGGACTCGGAACTATGGGTTACCCAATGGCTGGCCATGTGAGTAAAGCGGGCCACGCGGTTGTGGTCTTCAATCGATCTACACAAAAAGCCCAAAACTGGTGTGAGGAATACACAGGCACCTTCGCTACAACGCCAGCTCTTGCAGCGCAAGATGCTGATATTGTATTAACTTGCGTGGGTAATGACGACGATTTACGCGCCGTATATTTAGGACAAGACGGCGCATTCCAACAAGCAAAAGCCGGCACTCTTTTTATTGATCACACTACCGCTTCTGCAGAAGTGGCGAAAGAGCTTCACCTGGCAGCTCAAGAACGTGGGTTTCACTTCATGGACGCACCAGTATCTGGCGGACAAGCTGGAGCAGTCAACGGTGTATTAACCGTAATGATGGGTGGCGAGCAAAGCGATCTAGATAAAGCTCAGCCTGTATTAGATTGCTACGCAAAAGCCACCAGCTTAATGGGCTCAGTGGGTAATGGTCAGATAGCAAAAATGGTCAATCAAATTCTTATTGGCGGCGTGTTGTCTGGTTTGTCTGAAGGGATTCGCTTTGCTCAGAAAGCCGGTTTAGACATCGCTTCATTAGTTGAGACTTTAAAACATGGCGCTGCGGGTTCTTGGCAATTAGAGAATCGCGGCGAAACCATGGCGAAAAACGAGTTTGATTTTGGCTTTGCGATTGAATGGATGCATAAGGATTTAGGTCTGTGTCTTGCCCAAGCAGAAAAAATGGGGATCAAGATTCCATTAACCCAGGCCGTTGACCAGGATTATCAAGATCTCATGGCGGAAGGCCGTGGTCGTCAAGACACTTCTGTTCTAATAAAAGCGCTCGATAAAAAAGCCTAATTTTTAGTGTTATGTGCAGTTTAGTGTTTCTCTGAGGAAGCACTAAACTGTCTTTATATAGATTTAATACCTCGTTAAAGGCCCTCTTTCAATATCTCTTTTCTCAATTTTCTGCATGTTTTCTAAAAAAACAATCCTTTTTTTTCCATATTCCTTACTCAGCAATTTCCCTGCAAAACCTTTGTTATCAAGGCTTCCCTGCCTTTATAGAGATTATGTATTCATTACACGCATAGGACATATCGTTATTTCGATTGGTTATTTAAATTAGCTTGAGTAATCTTCAGAGACGCTATTTTTGATGCTTCTGTTTATTCAGATTCATCATTCATAGCTAAAGGGGGCTCAGGGACGAGGCAGAGCAACCCCATTCGAACTAGGAGTTTGGATGGGGTTTGTTTTAAAAAACTGTAAAAACTCGAACTAAAAAGAAGGCTCTTAACCTACCCAAGATAATCACAAAAGTAACGAATACCTTGATTCGACTTCCCACGTGTTTGACACGAATATAATTATGTTAATGGAGAGTTACAATGAAAAAAGGGTTAGCAAAACTGACGCTTGCACTCATGGCCGCTGGAGCAATCAGCACTTCCGCTCACGCTGCAACAACACTGGTTTATTGTTCAGAAGGTAGCCCTGAGGGCTTTAACCCAGCATTCTATACTGCTGGTACTACTTTCGACGCGACATCGAAAAACATGTTCAACCGTTTAGTCGAATTCAAATTGGGTACGACAGAAACAGAGCCAGGCTTAGCAACAAGCTATGATGTATCAAGCGATGGCCTTGAATACACTTTCCATTTACGTAAAGGTGTGAAATTCCACACTTCAAAAGACTTCACACCAACACGTGATTTTAATGCCGACGATGTGATCTTCACTTTTGATCGTCAAGGCAACAAAGACAATCCTTACCACGCTGTGTCTGGTGGCTCATACGAGTACTTCACTGGCATGGGCATGGACACGCTAATCAAGAAAATCGAAAAGATCGACGACTACACGGTTAAGTTCATTTTGACGAAACCAGAAGCGCCTTTCATTGCTAACCTTGCAATGGATTTTGCGTCTATCTTCTCTAAAGAACAAGCTGACGCTTACATGAAAGCGGGCACACCTGAAAAATTGGACATTGATCCAGTTGCTACCGGTCCTTTCCAAAAAGTTCAGTATCAAAAAGATTCTTTGATCCGCTACACAGCGTTTAAAGACTATTGGCAAGGTAAAGCAAAAATCGATCGTCTTGTTTTCTCTATCACACCAGACGCTTCTGTTCGTTACGCAAAATTGAAAGCGGGCGAGTGTGATGTCATGCCTTATCCCAATCCAGCTGACCTTAAGCAAATGGAAGCGGACCCAAACATCAACCTAATGAGCCAAGAAGGCTTGAACGTTGGTTATTTGGCATTTAACACGCAGAAAAAACCATTCACTGATGTTCGTGTTCGCCAAGCTCTAAGCTTAGCAACAGACAAGAGTGCGATCATTGATGCGGTTTTCCAAGGCGCAGGTAAAGCGGCTAAAAACCCAATTCCACCAACTATGTGGTCTTACAACAAAAACGTTGTAGATTACCCATACGATCCAGTAAAAGCGAAAAAATTGCTTGCTGAAGCAGGTTATCCAGATGGTTTCTCCACTAACATCTGGGCAATGCCAGTACAACGCCCATACAACCCAAATGCGCGTCGTATGGCTGAAATCATGCAAGAAGACTGGTCTAAAATTGGCGTAAAAGCGGAAATTGTTTCCTACGAATGGGGTGAGTACTTAAACCGTTCTAAGAAAGGTGAACACGATACCGTACTGTTAGGTTGGACTGGTGATAATGGTGACCCAGATAACTTCCTATATGTATTACTAGGTTGTGATGCTGTTGGAGGCTCTAACCGTGCACAGTGGTGTAACGAAGAGTTCAACAACCTGCTTCTAAAAGCAAAACAAACCTCTGATAAAGCGGAACGTACGAAAGACTACGAAGAAGCTCAGGTTGTTTTCAAACGTGAAGCGCCTTGGATCACTATCGCTCACTCAGTGGTTTACGAGCCAATCCGTAAAGAAGTTAAAGGTTACAAAATTGATCCACTTGGTGGTCACTACTTCTACAACGTAAGCAAATAATCAACGTTTAGAAATACGTCCTTTGGACAACAAAGTACTTACTCGCTGGGACGTGAGTAAGTACTTTGCTGACCGAGCTCAACGCTCGATCATCTAATATCTCAAGAGAGCCCGTCCTTTATGTTCCAATTTATTTTCCGTCGCTTAAGCCTTGTTATTCCGACTTTTCTCGGGATCACCTTGCTGACCTTTACCCTTATTCGCTTAATCCCCGGTGACCCAATTGAAGTCATGGCCGGTGAACGCGGTGTGAGCGCAGAACGCCACGCTGAATTGAGTGCTCAACTAGGCTTTGACAAGCCGTTATATGTTCAGTACTACCACTATGTCACCGGCGTTTTACAAGGTGATTTAGGCAACTCCCTCATTACCAGAGAACCGGTAATGAAAGAATTCCTTACGCTTTTCCCAGCCACCATTGAGTTGGCTTTTTGTGCGGCTATTTTCGCTATTTTGATCGGTTTGCCCGCGGGTATTTTTGCTGCGGTAAAACGAGGAACCGTGATTGACCATTCGGTGATGACGTTTTCTCTCACCGGTTATTCCATGCCCATATTTTGGTGGGCGCTACTATTGATGTTGGTATTTTCCGTTAATCTGGGTTGGACACCCGTCTCTGGACGGATCGATGTGGTGTACTGGATCGACGACGTTACCGGCTTTATGCTGATTGACTCATTATTGTCCGGTGAAGAGGGTGCGTTTGCTTCTGCCGTTTCGCACCTGATCTTGCCAAGTATTGTTCTCGGCACCATTCCTATGGCGGTTATTGCCCGTATGACGCGCTCTTCTATGTTGGAAGTATTAAGCGAAGATTACATTCGTACCGCTCGCGCGAAAGGCATCGCTCCTTGGCGAGTCATCGTGATTCATGCGTTACGTAACGCCTTGATCCCAGTGATTACCGTAATTGGTTTGCAAGTGGGTATTTTGTTATCCGGCGCCATTTTGACTGAAACCGTGTTTGCTTGGCCGGGGATTGGTAAATGGTTGATCGAATCTATCGGACGCCGTGATTACCCCGTTGTACAAGGCGGTATTTTGATTGTCGCTTGTATCATCATTGTCGTGAATCTCTTGGTAGATATCACTTACGGAATTGTTAACCCACGAATTCGACACAGCCGATAAGGAGGCGTTTATGACAACATCTACAAAAACGTCCACGACAGACATTCCATTGACTGCACCAGTGCCTATGACACCACTGCAAGAATTTTGGCATTATTTCAGCAGCAACAAAGGCGCTGTAGCCGGTTTAGTCGTTATTGCGATTATTTGCTTTATGGCAGTCTTTGCTAACTTTGTTGCGCCGCATTCCCCTTCTGACCAATATCGCGATGCGCTGTTATTGCCACCCGCTTGGTTAGACGGCGGTAACTGGTCTTTTGTTTTGGGTACGGACGATGTGGGCCGAGATATCTTGTCTCGCTTGATTTATGGTTCACGTCTTTCTATTGCCGTTGGCCTTGTGGCGGTAACTGCGTCTTTGATAATGGGGATTTTACTAGGTCTTGTAGCAGGTTATTTCAGAGGCATGATAGACACAGCCATCATGCGTATCGTCGACATCATGTTGGCAATGCCAAGCTTATTGTTGGCTATTGCGATCGTGGCGATCTTAGGGCCAAGCATTGTTAATGCAGCTTTGGCAATTTCCATTGTCTCGCTGCCACATTATGTACGCTTAACCCGTGCAGCGACCATGGCCGAAATGTCCCGAGATTATGTGACGTCTTCACGCGTAATCGGTGCTAGCCCTCTGCGTTTGATGTTTGTATGCATTTTGCCAAACTGTTTAGCACCGTTAATCGTGCAAGCAACATTAGGCTTCTCCAGCGCGATTCTAGACATGGCAGCGTTGGGCTTTCTTGGTCTTGGCGCACAACCACCGACCCCTGAATGGGGTTCTATGTTAGCCGATGCGTTGCAGTTTGTTCAGCGCGCGTGGTGGGTGGTTACTTTCCCCGGTTTGATGATTTTAATCACAGTACTGGCGTTTAACCTCATGGGCGATGGCTTACGTGATGCCCTTGATCCCAAGTTGAAACAGTAAGAGAGGTTATTATGTCACTGTTACAGTTGGAAAATTTAAGCGTTACCTTCGGCAATTTTCGCGCCGTGGATAACATCAGTTACAAGGTCGAAGAAGGGGAAGTTCTCGGCATCGTTGGGGAATCTGGCTCAGGCAAGAGTGTAAGTTCATTGTCTATCATGGGCTTGATCGACTTCCCCGGAAAAGTCAGCGCAGATCAGTTGACCTTCGATGGTCAAGATCTGCAAGCCATGCCAGAAAAGCAACGTCGTAAGCTAACTGGCTCCGACATTGCAATGATCTTCCAAGATCCGATGACCAGCCTTAACCCATGTTTCACCGTGGGTTATCAGATCATCGAAGCGTTAAAAACGCACCAAGGCGGCAGTAAGAAAGAACTGAGAACCCGTGCGATTGAGTTGCTAACGCAAGTAGGCATTCCGGCACCGGAATCACGTTTGGATAATTACCCTCATCAGCTGTCAGGCGGCATGAGCCAGCGTGTGATGATTGCCATGTCCATTGCCTGTGATCCACGCTTATTGATCGCAGACGAGCCGACAACCGCGCTAGACGTGACCATTCAAGCACAGATCATAGATCTATTGATCGAGCTACAACGCAAGAAGCAAATGGGCTTGGTGTTGATCACTCACGATTTGGCTCTTGTGGCCGAAGTGGCTCATCGCGTTATCGTTATGTACGCAGGACAAATCGTTGAATCTGGTCCAGCGTCGGAAGTCTTTAGCACCCCAAGACATCCATACACGCAAGCCTTACTGGCTTCTTTGCCTGAGTCTGCCTCCGGCAAAGCACGCCTCGAAGCGTTACCAGGAGTGGTTCCAGGTCAATATGATCGCCCATTGGGTTGCTTGCTAAGCCCGCGCTGCCCTTATGCGACGGATCATTGCCGCAAGGTTGAACCTGCGAACCAAGGCGATCTTGATCGCCAAGTGAAATGCCATACGCCATTGGACCGCGAAGGGAGACCAACCGCATGAACCAATCCGATAGCAAGTTAATTTTGAAAGCCGAAGATTTAAAACAGCATTACCACGTCAAACAAGGTCTGTTTAAGCCTGACGCGGTAGTGAAAGCCGTTGATGGTATTAGCTTCAATCTTGAAAAAGGCAAAACCTTGGCGGTAGTAGGCGAATCTGGTTGTGGTAAATCAACCCTTGGCCGCATGCTTACCATGATTGAAACTCCAACCAGCGGCAAGCTAGCGCACCTTGGTGAAGACTTACTAACCTTAAGCGCAGACGCTCAAGCGAAGCTACGTCAGAAGATCCAAATCATTTTCCAAAATCCTTATGGCTCGCTGAATCCACGCAAAAAGATCGGTGCTATTTTGGAAGAGCCATTGGTGATTAATACCAAGCTTTCCAAAACAGAACGCAAGGAAAAAGCTCTCGCTATCATGGCGAAAGTCGGCTTGAAAGCCGAACATTACGACCGTTATCCACACATGTTTTCTGGTGGTCAACGCCAACGTATCGCCATCGCTCGTGGTTTGATGCTCGACCCAAATGTCATTGTTGCCGACGAACCTGTGTCCGCATTGGATGTGTCGGTTCAAGCGCAAGTATTGAACTTGATGATGGATTTGCAGGAAGAGTTTGGTTTGAGCTATGTGTTCATCTCTCACGATTTGTCTGTGGTGGAACACATCGCCGACGACGTGATGGTGATGTACTTAGGCAAAGTGGTTGAACAAGGGACTCGTGAACAACTGTTCGAGAATCCCAAACACCCTTATACCTTAGCATTGCTGTCTAGTACGCCGCAGCTTTCGCCAGATAAACGTCGAGTTCGCATCAAACTACAAGGCGAACTGCCTTCACCGCTCAATCCACCTTCTGGCTGTGCTTTCCACGGACGTTGCAGCTACGCCAACGACCGCTGTAAAACTGAAACGCCATTGCTACGATTAGACGATCAAGCGGAGCAAGAACAAGGCCACATGATTGCTTGTCATGCTGTGGAAGAAAACCGTATTGAAGCGATTGAAGTGGGAGCAGCGTAAGCGAAACTATCTAAGATATGTGAGTTTTAAAGGCGCCCGAAAGGGCGTTTTTTTGATCTACTTTAATGCCCGCCCTTCGTTCATGTCATAATCCGTGATCTATTGCACCTTGTAACCCATAGTATGAGCTAATAGAATCCGCTTCATATAAACGCAAAAGGGATGCTTGTCATGCGGTCAGTTCTATCCGGTCTTCACCTAATTTGGATGAGTTTGTTACTGCTTTCCGGCACGCTCCACGCGGCGGATTTTTATATATCAGATGTCAGTGAAACCACTCAAGACAATGCGCCCGCATTGGTTATTCGCTTTACCGATTCGATTGATCCTCAAAGCGACCTAAGCAAATCTATTTCTGTGACACCCAATCCCACCACTGGCAATATCTGGATACCGCAAAATAATGGTCGCCAATGGGTACTGCCATTTGTTGAACCCAGCACCGAATACACCATCAAGGTAGACAGAAAACCCAAATCAGTCAGCGGAAACACTCTCTCCGAGAAAGACAGCGAAGGTAATATTCACCGCTTTGAGCGCACCGTAAAAACCCGTGAAATCATTCCCGGCGCCAATTTTTCAGGTAACGGAAGCTTCTTAGTTGGCAACATTCAAAATGGCATTCCTGTTACTGTCATCAATCAAAAATCGGTGGACTTAGATGTCTTTCGGGTTCGTGATGACGCTTTAGATCGTTTTCTTGATGAAACATCATTGCAAGGAATGAACGATTACTACAGCCTTACACGACTAAAGCAATACGCCGATTTGGTCCATTCTGCACGCTATGAAAATGATGCCAAAGCCAATCAACGTAAGACCTACAATTTAAACTTAGATCCAGTTTTAGAAAAAAACGCCCCTGGCATTTATGTGGCCGTTATCCGCAAGCCAGGTGATTATGACTACGCCTACGACACGGCGGTTTTCACCATCACAGACATAGGTTTACACGCCAGAAAATACAAAGATTCTTTGGTGGTTTACAGTCACTCCATTGCCACGGCAAAACCAATGGCTGATGTTAATCTACGGTTTTTGTGGCCGAAAACAGATAAACAAGCAGCCCACGATCAAGCCGCCACAAGTGGACAAGACGGCAGCTACCAATTATCGACCAACGACTTGCCACAATCCGTGGTTGCTCGTCATGGCGACAGCATTACCTTCTTAAAATTAGACCGAGACGAATTAGACTTATCCGCCTACCCAAATGTGCCGAGCTTACATCGCCCTTACCAGATGTTTATGTACGGCCCGCGAGACCTTTATCGCCCTGGTGAAAACGTCTCGATTAATTTATTACTGCGCGATTTTGACGGCCAAAAAGTCGCGAATTTGCCCCTGCAAGCCCGACTTTACGATGCTCGTGGCGAACGCAAAAAACAGTTCACTTGGCAACCTGACAGCACCAACCTTTATCAAACTGATTTCCAGTTAGATGATAACGCGCCAACAGGGAAATGGCGTCTTGAAGTCAGTATTAATGACGATTACGTGGATACTTACTGGTTTCAGGTAGAAGATTTTTTACCGGAAACCCTGACGCTGTCCTTTTACGATGATGTTCCTAATCAAACTCGCTATGCTCCAAAAGGCCGTTTTGATGTTCCGATTCAAGGCGATTATCTCTATGGCGCGCCTGCAGCAGGCAATGATGCCGATGCGGTTATCACTGTCAGACCTTCGACGACGCCGTTTCCGTCGCTAAAAGATTACTACTTCGGCAATGCCAACGAAAAAATCAATGGCCGCACGCTAAAAACAGCCCCTATCAAACTGGATAAAGATGGCAAAGGGGTGATTTCCATCCCCGATAATTGGGCCAACACGCCAGTGCCATTGCGCTATCTTGTCAGCGCCAGCGTTTACGAAAGTGGCGGCCGTCCGGTAACGCGCAATCAGAGCGTCATACAGTTACCAGACTACGATAAGCTGGTTGGTATCCAGCCATTATTTAAAGGTCGACCTGCATCCAATGAAACGCTGCAATTTAAATTATTGAGTGTCGATCAAGAAGGGGAACCGGTTGCTGACAAACTCAGTGTTCGCCTGTCTCGAAATTACCGCGAGTACTTCTGGGAATACAACGAATCCCGAGGCTGGTACTGGAATTATCAGAGCCATATTTATACGGTTGGCAATGAAAATATTGACGTGAAAGACGACGCTGTCACCGTTGATTTCCCTGTGCAATGGGGCACGTATATTTTGGAAGTCACCTCTGAAACGGGAGCGAAGAGCACCTTTGAGTTTGAGACAGAATGGAGTTGGGATAACCAAAGCAGCAGCAATTTAAAACCCGACATGCTGCAAATGTCGTTGGATAAAGATCACTACAAGCCAGGCGATAAAGCAACTTTGCGTTTAACCAGCCCAGTGGCTGGCGATGGCATTATCAATGTGGAATCCACTAACGGCGTTCGATACAGCCTGCATAAGAACATCGAAAAAGGCACAAATGAAGTTAGCATCGATGTACAACCAAATTGGAATCGACACGACTTATACGTCACGGCGATGGTGTTAACGCCAGCGGACCAAGTCACCGAAGTCGCACCAAAACGCGCCTTAGGGATGGTGCATTTACCCATCATTCGCCCAGATGCCATTGCCGACGTAGAGCTGACCACCGAAGAAAAAGTTCAGCCAAACAAAGTAGTTAGCGCGCATATTAAGGTAGCGAATGTATCAAAACTTGGGAATCAACCACTTTATGCAACGGTCGCTCTTGTTGATAAAGGTGTGCTGAATATTACGCGCTATAAACCACCTCAACCTGAGCAGTATTTTTATGCTCCGCGTCGTTTTGAGTCGGCGTATTTCGATATCTATGGCAAGATCATAAATAACCTAGGTTATGACATGATCCGCCAGAAATTTGGTGGCGATGCCTTTAATGAATCTGATGCCGAGCTCAGCCGCGGCGGTAAAAAGCCAAAATCTGATGTGCAAATTATCTCCTTCCTGAGTGAGCCGGTTGCTCTCGTCAATGGCGAAGCCGATGTCAGCTTTGATCTGCCTAATTTCAATGGCAAATTGGAATGGATGGTTGTGGTCTATGGCGATCACAGTTACGGTAGCGCGCACAAAGAAATGATTGTCGCTGACAAGCTTGTCTCGCAAATTGCCATGCCGCGTTTCCTTGCGATGGGTGATAAGAGCCAAATCAGCATTGATCTGCACAACCTTTCCGATGCTAAGCAGACATTTGATGTCAGTGTGGAAGTAAATGGCGCCGTCATTAGCGAAGGTTTGCAGCAGAGCCTAGAGCTTGCCGATAAAGAAAAAATCGTGCTTTCCATTCCGATAATAGGCGCGGACAGGGAAGGCCAAGGTGTTATTACGCTTAATGCCACCAATGGCGACGACATCAATATCAAGCGGACGTGGCGACTTGGCGTACGAAGCCCTTATCCTTGGGCAACGAATCAATTACGTGCGACGCTAGACCCAGGCGAGCAATGGAAGCCGAGCTTTGATATCAGCTCATTGCGAGACAGCAGTGTTGAAGCGATGTTAACGATTTCTAACCGCCCTGCGATCAACTTTAGAAACCAATTCGAAAACCTATTACAATATCCTTATGGCTGTTTAGAGCAAACCACCAGCTCGACCTATCCTTGGCTATTGTTAAATGAAGACATGGTCAGTCAGCTCGATTTGAATGACAGTATTGAACAAGAATTCAAGCAACCTTTTAGCGAAGCCTTCCGCCTAAAACAAATCCAGAACGGAATTGAAAAGCTTAAAGCAAAACAGTTGAGTAATGGTGGCTTCGGTTACTGGGATTCGAGCAGTTGGGAATCTCGCTGGGGAACCGTTTATGCCACGGAGTTTTTAATCGATGCGCGTAAACAAGGTATTGTCGTCGATGATGATTTGCTAAACCGCGCGATCAAACGATTGACCTTCTTTGTCAACAATAACCCCGAAAGCGACATGTGGAGCGAAAGCTCTGATTATTATCAGTTCTCCTATCGCGCTTACGCCGCGTTTGTCTTAGCCAAAGCGGATGCTATTAGCTTGAGCTTTGTGCGCCGACTCTATGATCAGGCAATGACAAATAACAAAGGTGTAATTGCTTCCGGCCAAAATAAATCAACACCATCTTTAGATGAGTCTGGTCTTGCTTGGATGCACTTAGCAGGCGCTCTGCATCAGTTAAATGACAACTCTAGAGCTCAAAAAGCACTAGAACTGGCTCTAAAAATTGACCGCAAACGATATGCTTATTATCGAGATTACGGCTCTATTGTGCGTGATCAAGCCCTTAGCCTTGCGGTTGCATTAGAGTTAGGACTGGATGACGGAAACCTTGCCGATAAGATGATTGAGAGCCTACAAAGCAAGCGTTGGTTCAGCACTCAAGAGCGCATCGCTTTATTGAAGGTCGCAAGTCAGTACGCACAAAAAAGCAGTGAGTGGCGCGCCACCATCCAATTACCATCTGGCGAACAGTCGCTAGTAAAAGAACAGGCATTCAATTCTGTGTTTGATGCAGACCAATTGCGCAAGCTAAAAGGCATCACCGCAGACGACCAAAAATTGTATGTCAGCCTGCAATACCAAGGCGCACCTAAAAACACCCCAGAGCCATACAGCGAAGGGCTGCGCATTAGCCGACAGTATTACGACCTAACAGGTAAACCGACGACGCCAACCACATTAACCAGTGGGGATTTGGTCATTGTGGAATTAAACGTTGCCACGCTTGATGATGACTTACGCATCCCCGATGCCTTGATAGTTGATCTTTTACCTGCTGGCTTGGAATTAGAGAACCAAAACCTTAGTAATGCCAGCGTCGATTTGGATAGCATTATGATTGACGAAAAGCCGCTTGGTAGCTACTTCCGTGAAAATAACCTGCTGTATCAAGAATATCGGGATGATCGCTTTGTGGCTTCCGTGAGTCTTTCCGATAAATCCGTGAAGAAGCTCTATTACCTAGCCCGAGCTGTCACACCGGGTACTTATCAGGTTGCACCGCCCTTTGTAGAAGATATGTATCGTCCTAATTACCGTGCCATTGGTACGTCGATTAATACTTTGGAAATACTGCCTCGTTAATGGCTCGCTTTAAGGCTCGATTCCGGTTATGGGCTTATTTGCCTATCACCGGAATACTGTTGTTTTTGTCTTTCTTGTTATACGACTGGGTTGTACCAGTCGATTTAGAATCCCGCTCTCTGAGTCAAACTGTTCTCGCCGAGGATGGTTCGATTTTGCGTAATTTTGCTGATGACAACGGCGTATGGCGCTTTCCTGTTACCTTAGACGAGGTTTCCCCAAACTACCTAGAAGCGCTGATCACTTACGAAGATCAATATTTTTACCATCACCCCGGCGTCAATTTTTTTGCTCTCATTCGTGCCACTTGGCAATGGATTAGCACAGGAGAAATAGTCTCTGGTGGCTCAACGTTAACCATGCAAGTGGCTCGCATTCGCTATCCAGAACCCAGAACCGTATGGGGAAAGCTCAAAGAAATCATTCGTGCTCTGCAGTTAGAATGGCACTTTAGCAAAGCAGACATCCTCACCTATTACCTCAACCATGCGCCTTTTGGTGGCACCTATGAAGGCATTCAAGCCGCTTCTTTGGGTTACTTTGGCCATAAGGTAAAACAACTGACTGACGCCCAAGCGGCACTCTTGGCGGTTTTACCGCAAGCGCCCAGCTATTACCGACCAGACAGACATAACGAACGCGCCCAGCAAGCGCGGGACAAATTGATGCGCCGCTTAGTAACGCTGGAAGAGTGGTCGACAGAGCGCTTAAACGATGCGTTAATCGAAGACATTCCCAGCGTAACCAAACAAGATTACCAATCAGCACCCTTGCTCGCCCGCCGATTAGTGACGCAAAGCACAGCTCCTCAGATCAAAACCTTTATCCACTCTCAATGGCAAGGTCAGATCAGTAACCTGCTGAGAAACTATGTCCATGGTATTGGACAAAAAGTCTCGGCTGCAGCTTTGGTTGTCGAAAACGAGACAGGCAAGGTAAAAGTCTACGCAGGATCGGCGGATTTCAATGACAGCAGCCGTTTCGCTTACGTGGATATGATTCAGGCAACCCGATCACCAGGCTCAACACTTAAACCCTTTATTTACGGCATGGCATTGGATGAAGGCTTAATTCATAGCGAAAGCTTATTAATGGATGTGCCTCTCAAGTTCGGGGACTATCAACCCGACAACTTCAATGGTGGTGTCAGTGGGCCAGTATCCGTTGCTCATGCCTTGCAAACAAGCCTGAATATTCCTGCGGTACAAGTATTGGAGCAGCTCAAGCCCATTTACTTTTTCTTAAAAATGAAAAAAGCAGGCATCGAGTTGAAGCTCCCGACCGGAGCGAAGCCTAATTTGGCGGTGGCTCTCGGTGGCGTTGGCTCGAATTTAGAAGATCTTGTCTATGCCTACACCAGTCTTGGAAACAAAGGCCAAGCACAGCATCTACGTTTTAGTACTGAGGATAAACAATCACAACAACCGCTGTTGAGCGAGGGTGCTGCTTGGGTTATTCGCAAAATATTATTAGATAATCCAGATTCTGTTTCTGGCTTAGCGGTGAAGACCGGCACAAGCTATGGATTCCGTGATGCCTGGGCGATTGGCGTGAGTCAACATTACACATTAGGCGTTTGGATTGGTAGACCCGATGGTGTTCCCATGCCCGGCCATTATGGCCAAGTTACCGCTGTGCCATTATTAAACAATATTTATCAACGGCTAAACGATCAGCGCCCAGCTCCACAAATGCCCGACAGCGTGTCTAAAGTAGACATATGCTGGCCACAAGGTGACATAGTTAAAACGAACTGTGAGGAGAGCCACAGCGCTTATATTCTTGACGGCACCATTCCTAAAACTTGGTACAACACTGCGGCGCTACAACAGCCATTCAACCAATCTGAATTTCAATTCTGGCAAGCAGATGATTCCAAGTTACGAGTCAATATAAGCTGTCAGGTTAACGCCAAACCTCACAAGGCCACAGTTTGGCCTGCGCCATTAGAACATTGGCTAAGCTTGGAACAACGCCGATCTTCTCGCATACCAAGCTGGGACCCAAGATGTGAAACGACAGGCAATATAGTTCGTCAATCTGCTGTGCGTATCCATGGACTTACCAATCAGGATGCGTTCCAGCTACCGAAGCAACAAAACCGATCAATCACCATTTCGGCGGAAGGAGGCGAAGCGCCTTTTTACTGGTTTTTAAACGGTGTTCTGTTAGCTGACCAGCAAAGAAAGACCACACTAAAAGACCTAAAATCCGGCAACTATCAACTCACGTTAATAGACCAAGCAGGCGCAAGAGACCAAGTCGAATTCTCGGTTCTTCTCTATTAAAATTTCGCCATTGGTAGTCATTATGATCCAGATTAAACCCAATGATTTTCTATCACATCGTAATGACGAACAAAGGTATCTGGATCTAGCTCATATTCATCATCTTCAGGATAAAGTTTAGCTACTTCAATATCCTGACCAGCGAACGCCACAATCGACTCGCGTGTCGGCCAATAAGTAATCAGAGTCACCTCGAACGTTAGCTCATCAACTTCTCGCCCAAAAATTTGAGCCCCTTTGAACCCTTCGGTAGCAGATGTGTCTTTCACTCCTGTTTCATATAAGTAGGTAATGAATCCTTCTTTTTTAGACATTGGGCAACGGGCTTTCCACTCCCTCGCGATCATATAAATTCCTCCTCTTATAGACTGTGTGTTTGCGGATTTACCAGAGCACACAACATTGTTCATAAAAATACTGTTTACTATATCAATAATTGATGCACTAACCTCAAAATTGGATGACTAAGTCAAAGCATCAAGCATTACACTTTATAGTCGCTGTAAAACGAATTTAAAGTTTTACCTAGATTGCTGACTTATAAAAATAATTAATGCACTGGTGTAAATATGAAGTTTAATTTTTCTGCCTGCGACCTTCAGGTTGTAGACGCTTCAGCACAAACTCTTGCTGGCATTTTATTGGATAAGGGTTTTGGAGAGCATCATTTTATTCAACAAGCATCTCAAGAGAAACTTGCCACGTTGAGGTTTAAAGAATTTGGACCGCTTTCTATTTTAGAATATGCAGTGGGCGTTCCCGTACATGTAAACTCCTCCCAAGTCGCTAACGCTTATTTTCTGAACGTCATTTCAGCTGGCCACAGTGTCGAACAATCTCATGATAGAAAACGCGTACTCAAGACGAGAGATACCATTTTTGTAATGCCTAAAACCCATTTGGTATCCAATGACTCAGCTGACTGTAGAAGATTAATCGTGAGGATTCCTGCTGATTTTCTACATCAAACAGCGCGCGAATTTGGCTATTTATCTTCCATCAATCCAATTCCGTTTGATGCTAAGGTAAGCCAATTCCCACTCGCTGGGCCTTTGTTTAATTTGCTAAATGATATATTGCAGCAAGACAAAAAAGAACTGAACGAACGCGCACGAGTTTATTACTGTCGACTCTTAAACAGCGCCATTCTTAATATGTTCAATAGTAATGTTCGCCAAAGCTCTCTTTCTAATGAGTCATTACACCGCCATATAGAACGTATTCGTAATTATGTATTGGACAATATTACAACCGATATAACGATAGATGAGCTAGCGAACCTGTGTCAAATTAGTCGCAAATCACTTTATAACTTGTTTGAGCGGGAGACTGGACTGACTCCTTCAGCTTACGTTCGCCGTCTGAAACTAGAAAGCGTACATTCGGAACTGAAGAACAATGAGCGAATTAAAAATGTGACTCAAGTCGCATTGAAATACGGCTTTACTAATTTGGGAAGATTCTCGGCTCAATACCGCGAACAAATAGGAGAACTGCCTTCACAGACATTGCGTGATTTATCGTATTGATGAAGATAAAAAGAGCAAACCGGATAAAAGGGTAAAGCCCGGTTTGCTCTGGTCAGTACTCTTTAAAACTTGTACATCGCCATCACTTCAACTTGCTGTCCAGCAGGGCGAGATGACGTTCCAACCGCTGAAGATGGTCGGTTAGGCATATTCTGATCACGTAATTCCAAACCGAACTCTAACCCAGGCACATAGGTGTAAATAACATTAGCAAGGGTGAGTTTAAGTGTGTCATCTGTAAGCGTTGATGAGACTTCATCAGAGGTAACCTGACCATAGCGCAAATTGACTCGCACCTTCTCGCTTAACTTATGGCCAATCCCCGCAGTGAAACCTGTTAACGTTACCAAATCCCCTTGTCCGTCAACTTCCGTCACACCGGACGCACCAGTCGCCCCTAAGTAACCCCAGCCCGCGTATACGCCTGCACCTTTACCAGTAAAACCGCTAAGCGATAAACTCGTGTCACCAAAATTAAGTTTTGCCGCTAAAGACAAGGCAGCACCAAACTTAGAATCGTTGTCCGTTGTGTCTGAAGGCGTCATATCTACATCACGACCTGTAACGGCAATATTGAAAGCATGGCCACTCTCTGTGCGGTGAGTAAACGCCGCAACCATATCTGGATAGCTTGCATCACTGTAAACAGGGTCTTGAAAGGTCAGGCGAAAGTCTTTTGTCGCGTAATGTACAACAAGATCAGGTCTGACAACTGCACCATTACCCGCAATAGTACCTATACCTAAGCCCCAAAGATTAATCATTTCCGTATCGAATGGCGCATTAGCAAAGAACTGTCCGTTCCATGTTTGACCAACGGTTAGGTTATCTACCGTAATGGTCGCATGACGTAACCGATAGGCATAAGTACTATCAGTGGCTGTCGTGTTGTTATCCCAGAAGTCAGCTTCTATAAAACCACGTATTTTGTGGTCTTCTACTGTACGGCTTGCTGTGAAATTGACACGAGACTGACGAGCACTACCGTCAAAAGTGCTGCTGCCTTCATCTGGATTACTAAATACACCTTCAGCTTTAAGATAACCACCTACACTAAATTGAGTGCCATTAAAATCACCTAACTCTACGGCAAACCCTTGAGAAGAAAGGCTTGCAACGATAACAGCTTGCGCGACTTTATTTTTGATTAGCATATTGATACCACCCTGTTTTTATCATTTATATTTATTATGGGAAGCCAATATCGCAAAGCGAAGCTCAATGAAATAGCCACATAGTGCAATCTTTGTACACTGGGTGAAATAGCAATAAAAAAAGCCGCTACCTATTCGGCAGCGGCTTTTTTTATTGAAGCAGCGAAGTACGTAATAACCTACAAATTACACTCGAAACTGTTTCTGCAGCCCCATCAAGAAATTACGTAAAATTTGGTCTTTGCATTCACAGTAGTGACGGTTATCTGGTTTGCGGAAGAAAGAGCTTAGCTCATGCTTGCTTAAGTTAAATTCCGCTAGAGACATGATGTCGAGAATTTCTTCAGCTTGTAGGTTCAAGGCGATACGTAATTTCATGAAGATAGCGTTATTGGTTAAGCGCTTTTCAGGCTCAGGTTGTGGACCTTCGCGTTTACCACGCTTGGTATTGATAAAGCCATTAAGAAATGTCGCCATTTCCACATCAATCATTTCAACATAACCTGCATCGTCTTCTTTCTTTAGCCAGCTAGTAACTTGCTCTTGCGATGCAATGCCATCGGCTGCAGCAAAGATTTCTACAATAGAGAGCTCTTTTAAATCAAAAGTGTAGCGAAGACGGCGTAAAATATCGTTGTTGTTCAAAATGATTTCCTAGTGTTAGGGGGCATAAATAAGAGTAAGCCGCGACTTTAGCAGATTGGCAAGCATTTACCTATATATGTCGCTAAACCTGTAAGAATATCGTCGAAAATGCATGATTAACGTAAAATTTTAGGTTCTGTCTACAGTCTATATTGATTAGAAACAAAACTGGCGACTTAATAGCTTGTATCTCTCATTTTCATGGATGTAAGCCAGTGAACATTACCCAAAAACCTACACTGATGAACATCGAGGTTTCCAAGAAGCCTTCGGTTGATGAATCAAGTCCAGCCAAAGCAAAAAAATCGGCTCGGATCATAGAATTTGATTATCTGCGCGGATTGGCCATTGTGTTAATTGTGCTTGGGCATTCTGTCACCAATACTAATGATGGTTTCCCTGTTTGGCTAGAAAATATAATTCGTGGTGGCACAGGCGTTTTTGTGTTTATTTCTGGTTTTTTCTTTCATCACATCTTTGCCCAACGCTTTGATTATAAAAAATTTATGTCAAAGAAAGTACAGAACGTATTAGTGCCATTCTTGTCTGTTTCAGCATTTGCAATTGTGGTCAATTTCTTCGTTTTTCTATTCGTTGATCACGCCAGTGTGACGGAAGCTCTGTCGATGTGCTGGGAGGTTTTGCAGCAAGGTTTTGTGCTGTTTCCCCATTGGTACATCCCTTTTATTATGGCGACCTTTCTTTGTTCTGGGCTGCATTTTCGTTATTTAAAACTGCCATTATTGACTCAATTGTCTATCTTGGCATTATTTTCACTCACTGCCGTCGTTATTCATCGACCAGATGGCAACATCAATGTGCTGCAGTCTGTTGTGTATTTCACACCCTTTTATTTATTCGGTATGTTGTATTCTCAGTATCTTGCCTGGATGAAACAGCATTACCGATACTTTTTAGGCGTGGCTATTGTCGCGGTAGTTGTCACGGTTTGGTTGCAGTCTAGCGTTTTATTCCATGCCGGTGGCTATCACAAAGCGGCTTTTGAGTGGGCCGGTATCGATTTGCAGTTCATTCAAAAAATGGGTCTATGCGTATTATTTGTCGGATTTTGCTCTCATCTCGTTTGGCCTGCGCTTGGCAAACATTTGATAATGCTCGCTTCCATTAGTTTCGCGATTTTCTTCTTACACCCCTTACTCAGTATGATATGGGGAAATACTAAATATATATTACTCAATGCTGGCTATATCGAACCCAATACCACCATGGCCTACAGCCTTATCTCATCGGTGTTTTTGTTTATTTTTCAGTTCTATGGATCGGTATGGTTAATCGGCAAATTGAAACGCTTATTTGGTTCTAAAAGCCGCTTATTGATTGGGGCTTGATACAAAAATCGTTTTAAAGTGCAAAAACAAAAAATGCCCATTTTCTCAAATGGGCATTGGGTATTTTTTTGTTGTGCAAAAGCTTATAACGTTATTTTTTCTTCGGTTGGCGACCGTGATAAATCGCAAAGCCTTTATCTCGATACAGGCGAGTATGAGAACCCAGCGCCGCGTCTAAAATTGGTGGGTAACGCAAGAAATCGTTGGCTACCACAAATAGCTCACCGTTTAAGGTAAGGTGTTGCTTAACTGTCATAAAGAAGCTTTCAGCAATGCTGTAGTCGGTGTTCACACCACTGTGGAATGGTGGATTGGTGATAACATAGTTAAAGCGACCTTTCACTTCATCTAAGCCATTAGAAGCAATTAAAGTCACCGCGTCGCTGACTTGATTCGCAGCGAAAGTTAATTCCGTTGCTTTTAACGCCAATACGCTATCATCCAAAGCAGTGATGCGCGCGCCAGTTTTGTTGTGCAACCAAAGAGCGATGATGCCGTCACCACAACCAAAGTCGAGAATACGTGCGCTGGCAACGTCGCTCATAAAGCGATGCTGATTAAGCTGGTTTAATAAGATGTCAGTGCCTTTATCTAATTTGCCGTGACCAAAAACACCAGGCAAGCTACACAAAGTCAACGTTTGTCCTGCGATTTCCTGTTTCCAGGTCATAATCCAATCTTCGAATATAAAGGGCTTGGCAGGACGGCGTTTGTAACCTGTGTAAAGCAAACAGTGCTTAGCACCATCTCGCTTACCTACTTCATCCAATCCCGCTTCTAGGCGCTTCATAGAGGATTTAACGCCACTTTTGTTGTCTCCCACCAGCCAAATTTGACCGCCATCTTTTAGAAGAGGCAAAACTGACGCAAGCAAATAATCCAACAACTCTTTGGCTTTAGGCTGATAGATCACAATGTGATCAAAGTCATTGCCGTTTTCTAGCGCCCATTGTTCAGACAAGAAAAGCTTTTCATCCGCAAAGCCGACTCGCAACAAAGCATCATAAAAGGTTTTAGATTGGCACCAAGCATACACATCCGCTTTTCTGCTTAAATCAAGTGGATAAGTGTCTTCAGGGTTAGCAAATAAAATTTT
The DNA here is from genome assembly GCF_019426345.1 of Marinomonas lutimaris. Classification (GTDB taxonomy): domain Bacteria; phylum Pseudomonadota; class Gammaproteobacteria; order Pseudomonadales; family Marinomonadaceae; genus Marinomonas; species Marinomonas lutimaris. Next base: position 259,029 of record NZ_JAHLLW010000001.1, on the reverse strand, counting down.
GCCGACCAATTCTTCTTCGTTGCGCACCAATAATTGGCTCGTCGAGTTAAGATTCATAAGTTACAGATAGCTCTTTAATAGATAAGGTGGTTACAGGCGCTAATAAAGTATTCAAACGCTCAGTAGGAAGTTCTGGTTGCACTCGCGGATAACGCGGTGCTCTTCGATCATTCAACAAAGGCGATGCCCAGCCTTTGGTTAAGGTTAGAAAGTCTTGCGCAAAATCATCACCGTGTTCTAAGCAACCAGACAAAATAACATCTAGGTAACTTAGTGCAATAGGACACTCATCGTGTGGTTCAGTCACATCATCCGTGTGATAAATCCAATAAGTGCCTTCTGGCAAAGGGTGGTCTTGATACGTAGTTAACTGCTTAACTTCGATCATTGCTCGTTGATAACCTTTTTCCCGTTCATCAAACAAGGGAAATTGATCATAAGGCACTTCAACTAAAACACCATTGCAGGCTTTCTCAGGAGCATGGATCACCGCAACAGAGCTCATACCATACTCAACTGACATTACCGACCAATGACGCTCGAATCCATGTAACTTAACAGGCCAAACTTTGCCTGTTTCGCCAGTTTTCGCACGGCTTTCACCATTAATTAGGCTGCCATAGCCCAAAATAAAGTGTCGATCTAATGCGCTCATAGCAACCTCCAAGCAAAACTAGGTAAATCAAATATCCAGATAACACGCATGATAACGTGTGGCTTTAGACAGTACTAGCTTATGTATTCATTGGTCGATAAGAACGCAGCAATAACAATGTATAAAGATACAAAAAAGCCCTGAAAAATCAGGACTTTCACAATTTATATCTGAACCTTAATGCTTTTTATGCTCTAGATTGTTTCGACTTTCCTTTCAACAAAAGCACCAAAGGCAAAGCAGCTACGGTCACCCACATCATCAAACGAAAATCTTGTAAATACGCCAAGGTTGCAGCTTGCCCAGTCACCACTTGGTTTAGTGCCGTAAGCCCCGCTGCCGTTGTCGTATTATAAGCCCCCTGTTCTTGAGCAATCTGTAAGCCAAGATTAAATGGATTAATATAATCCGCAAACGCTGCATGGTTTATCTGTGTTCGCTGCGCCAAGTAAGTCGTTACCACCGAAATACCAATACTACTTCCGATGTTTCTCAGCAAGCTAAACATAGACGTCCCTTCATTGCGGTATTTAGGATCCAAAGTTGCAAAACTAATGGTAGATAAAGGCACAAAAATAAACCCTAAGCCTGTGCCCTGAACCATACCCGTTCGAATAATGTCCCATGCTGTTACTTCAGTAGTAAACAGTGTCATTTCCCACATTGAGTAAGTGATCAGCACCAAGCCCAATGTGATAAACAATCGAGCATCAATTTTATTTGCCAATCGTCCCACTATGATCATCGCGGCCATGGTGCCAAAACCTCGCGGAGCCAAAATCGCCCCAATATCAACAACCGGATACCCCATTAATGAACTCATAAACGGCGGTAGTAATGCCATGGATGACAACAAAATAATGCCAACTATGAAAATGAACACCATGCCGACACTGAAGTTCCTATCACGAAACATTTTCGGATCGATAAAGGGATGACTATGAGTGAAAATATGCACTAAGAACATAGAGCCACAAACGACAGTTAACAAACCTTCTATCGTCACCTCTAAACTCGCAAACCAGTTCTGCGATTCGCCTCGGTCTAGCATCATTTGTAAGCTACCAATAGCAACACCGAGTAGAACAAAGCCATACATATCAAAACTGCGTTTCTTATCGAGCTTTGATTCTTCTAAGAAGCCAGCCAAGCCAAGCCAAGCGATAATGCCAAATGGCACATTGATATAAAACACCCAACGCCAGCTATAATATTCGGTCAACAAGCCACCAAGATAAGGCCCTAAAATTGGCCCAACCATCACACCAACGCCCCACATGGCCATTGCTGAACCATGTTTTTCTTTCGGGTAAGTATCAAGCAATACAGATTGAGATAACGGCACCAAGCTCGCACCAAACACACCTTGCAGCAAACGGAACAATACGATCTGATCTAACGACTGCGCCGCACCACATAAAATAGACGATACAGTGAAGCCTACTATTGACCACATAAACAAACGTTTACGGCCAATTTTTGCGGACAAAATCCCCGTCAGCGGCATACAAATTGCCGCGGCAACAATATAAGACGTCAGCACCCAAGAAATCTGATCTTGGGTGGTTCCCATGGCGCCTTTCATATGCGGCAACGCCACGTTGGCAATAGTCGTGTCTAACGCCTGCATGATGGTCGCTAACATCACAGATATCGTGATCATAATGCGGTTAGTGCCAGCGTCCTCCGTTTTTAGGCTTTGCGTAAGAGCCATCTCTATCGCCTCACAAAGCTAAACCGAATAAACGGCGCTGATGTTCTGTGTCTATTGTGACATTTGAACTAAAACCTGTACGTAGAGTTGGCGAGTTTTGATCCGTATCGACAAGAATTTTCACAGATAAACGCTGAGCGATTTTCACCCAATTTCCTGTCGCGTTTTCCGCAGGAATAACAGAGAATTCAGAGCCTGTCGCAGGGCTAATACTTTCAACTTTGCCATGCAAAGATACTCCAGGGTAAGCATCAACTTCGATTTCAACATCTTGGCCAGGCTGAACATAGGTCAGATCTTTTTCGGTGAAGTTGGCTTCAACCCACTGTTTCTCATCAGACACCAATACCATAGAGGTTGAACCTGCCGTCACGTACTCACCATTGTGTGGGACTTTTGCAACTACACCAGATGCCGGTGCTCTGACTTCAATATGACCAAGATCTATACGCGCTTGATCTAATGCCGCTTGAGCCGCTTGATAACTAGGATGATCTTCTAATGGAGCGCTTGGATCTCCGCCTAGGGCTTCTTTCAAACGGAACAAATCTTTTTTCAATGTCGCAACGTTTAACTCGCTGACTTCAGCAGCTTGTTTGGCTTGGTCAAATTGAGTGTCTGAAATGAATTTCTGTTTCAGTAAATTTGCCTGACGTTTTTCTTCGCGCTGGTTAAAAGCAAACTGGTTTTCGGCCTGTTTAATTTCGGCCTTTTTCTCTTCGTAAGCAGCTTTTTGCTCTAGAATATTTAGTCGAACTTGCTGTAATTGAGCCGTTGCTTTGGCTTCAGCCACTTTAAACGGTGTGGCATCAATGCTAAATAGTAGCTGACCTTCTGAAACTTTTTGATTTTCTTTGACAGAAATAGACTTAATCGCACCAGATACTTCCGCATTAATCGTCGTCATATCTGACTGAATATACGCATTGTCTGTTTCAACATAACGTCCACCTTTCATATAAACAATGACCGATGCTAAAGCCACCACCAATGGCAAGGCGATCAATAAAACACGGCGAGTGGTTCGCTTCTCTACTTGTTTTGACACTGATGGGTTGTTTTCTTGCTCACTCATTTACGGTATTTCCCCAAGTAAATTCTATAATGACGTGTCGGTTGATAAATTTGCATGCATCACAGAGAGTGCATTTTGAAAAACATCTATTTGCTCTTCGGTTAAGCCTTGCAACGCTTTCTCACGAACTCGTTTAACTTCAATATCAATTTCTTCTAATAATGGTGTCGACTTCTCCATTAAATATAATCCGTAAGCACGACGATCTTTCGGATCAGGTCGACGCTCGACTAACTTGTCTTCTGCCAGCTGATCTATCAATCGGGCCAGCGTAATTGGCTGAATATCCATCATTTCAGCCAATTGCACCTGACGAACACCTTCACAATGAGAGACGTATACCAGTGCTCTCGCTTGCATCAGTGTCATATCTAAACTGCCTTTGGAATATTCCCTACGCATCAGACGAATGACGTCTGTTAAGAGAAAACCGATATTGTTCGTTTGCATTCAAATCACCAAATTTAATATCTAATAATTATTATATATATTACTTACTATATTCAATCAGGCCCTATAAAAATGCCTAATACTTCCTCAATTTATGAAGAATAATCGATCATAAATTCTTAATGTAAGAAGGATGAAAAACTGGTTTTAGTCAAATGGGCACGTTAATGTTAGGCGTAAATAAAACATCAAGGAGAGTGATTTGACATTACCCATACTTTTGATTACTGGTGGCGGGAGAGGTATTGGTGCAGCGACGGCGAAGCTTGCTGCTCAACAGGGCTATAAAGTGATTATCAACTACCGAAAAGATGCGGCTTCTGCAGAAAATGTCGCCGCTGACATCATCGCATCTGGTGGACTAGCACATTGTGTACAAACGGACATAAGCGACACAGAACAAGTCGTCGAGATGTTTGCCACCATTAGACGTAACTGGGGCCCCATCAAAGCACTGGTTAATAGCGCTGGTGTTTTAGATCAACAGGCTCGTTTTGTTGATACCAAGCCCGAACGCTGGCAACGCATCTTTCAAACCAATGTTTTTGGCACCATGCAATGCTGTCAAGAAGCCTTCCAAGACATGGCGCTGAGCCTTGGCGGACAAGGCGGAACAATCGTCAACGTATCTTCTCTAGCCTCTGTTTATGGTTCGCCAAATGAGTATGTAGATTATGCAGCAAGCAAAGGCGCTGTTGACTCTTTCTCAAAAGGCTTTGCCTTAGAAGTGGCTGGTGACGGCATTCGCGTTAACGTGGTTCGCCCTGGTTTGATTTATACTGATATGCACGCTGATGGAGGCGAAGCGGGGCGAGTGGATCGTATTGGGCCTAACTTGCCGCTACAACGTGGTGGACAACCAGAAGAAGTCGCAGAAGCGATCCTCTGGTTACTCAGCGACAAATCCAGCTATTCAACTGGAGGCTTTATTGACGTCGGTGGTGGCCGCTAAGTCAGCAAGACTATTTAGCGACCACACATTGAAAAGAGCTAGCCTTAAGAAAATCGCCCTTATTGTATTTTGCGTAAGATGGATAAGGGCACAATGGGCGCTGCATATCCACCATACGAGCCGTAATTTCTGGGTTTTTCGCGCGAGTAGCAGCGACAATACTTTGGGGAACTTTCTTTTTCTCTACCCATGAAATCAATGGCTGCAGCATATCGAATTGATCTGTTGATGGTCCACCTTGTCCGTGAGGCATACCAGGAACACGATATAAACGCACAAACTCTGATGCTCTGCCTTCAAGCGTGAAATTAAGAAAATCATACCAACGCATGGTGTCTTTCACAGAAAAAACAGGGTCGCTATTGCCATGGAAAATAATCATCTTCCCACCATGCTGCTTAAACTCAGTTAATTTAGGTTTAGCGGCATCTGGTGTTGTCATTGTCGTCATCGCGGATTCTTTGAATTGATTATTCGTCGCATAGATTTTGGTCGCGTCTTTATCAAAATCAAACTTAAGCAGATAATTTTCTAATGAGTAAATATCACCTGCAACATTGGAAAAAGGCGTGGTGAAAATATGCGCTAATGAAGCAGCCCCCATCACGACACTTATAGGCTTATTACTCCAATCTGAAATCGTGCTTTCAACTTTCCACATGCGCCAGTTATCAGAGCTAATCCCCGTATCATAGGCCCAGTCAGTGTATAAAGCTTGATTCTTTGAATCATGTGGTCCCATTTGCATACGCATCAGAGCAGCGACTTTGTTTAACGGCAAACAGTCGCGATCAAAATTACTTTTACAAACGAGCGCTTTGGGATTAAAGACTTTTTGGCAAGCGTCAGCTGCAAATATCATGTCATCGCTAATACCGTCTAAAGTATCGCATTGATCCAAGATACGTTTTGCAAATACTTTTAAATCACGTGGCGTTAACGATTGGCTAATATCATCGTTTACTCGATGCAACGCCTGAATGTCCCAAGCATGCTGTAACGCAGCTCTAGGTAAATTAAAGCCTGGATAACCCACTAATAAACCATCAAACATATCTGGGAAGCGCGACGCGGCGACCATTGCCATTCGCCCACCATTTGACTGGCCAAGACCATATGAATATTTAATAGGTGACTCGTAATAATTTTCAATCAAAGAACGAGCAACAGGATTTAACTTTTGTACCGCACCATAGCCATAATCACGGCGCGCTTCAGGATCATGACCAAATACCGCAGGACCTGCTAAACCAGCTTCTGGATTGGCTTGAGCATCGTGACCGCCATTACTTGAAACCACTGCGAAGCCTTGGTTGATCGCATACTGAGAACTAAGAAGTCCTGTTATCGCACCTAACGCAGGCTTAACTTCACCATCATTTCCGCCATTAAACTGATATCCAAAACGCCCTTGCCAAAAGTTAGGTAACCGTAGCTCAAATTGAATCGAATAAAACTTACTATCAACCCCCATACGTTGTGACATGACACCCGAAACCAAGCAATAGGTGCTTCTCACCTCTTTATCTCGACCCATCATCGTGGTTTTAATTACTACACCTTCAGGTGCTTTTTGGGCTAACGCCTTACAATTGACAGCGTAGGCGCTGCTGCTACCGAAAAAGAAAAGTACAAAAATCGGCGTCAGATAGGTTAAAAGCGTTTTCATTCACATCATCCTGTTTGATTTTTGGTGTCAAATCAAAAAATTATCCAAACGATGGCAGCAGCTTTAAAGACAATGACTGAGGCAATGTTGGGAATGCTCTTTTGCTATGGGATTCAACGGGCAAGCATTCAAAATAACGAATAATGAGATAAATAGAAAGTTATCGAGCTAAACAGAAAGGAAATAAAAAACGGGCTCAGAAAGCCCGTTTTGTAAAGCATGAATTAATGGGCAGCAAACACCAATAAATTGGGTGAGACTTCATTAAAATCCAATGCCATGGTCACACTAAGTGCCGTAACAGTGATGATAGAGAAGAAGAACACTTGTCGCGCCCAACCATTTACATCAATACCCGGACGGTAGCCTCGTAACGCCATAGCAAGCCACCAAAGACTGGTAGCCAGAGCAACAACCATAAAACCAATTCCAACATAGCCAGTCAGCGGTAAAAGTGCTGCGACTACTGCAAAGGCAGCAATATGTAGAATTATATGGCGTTTTGCTTTCGCGATACCTTGTGACACAGGCAAGACAGGAATCCCTGCCGCTTCGTAATCTTTATAGCGAAAAATAGCGATTGCATAAGAGTGTGGCATTTGCCAAATACAAAACATTGTAAGCAAGATAGCGGCACCAGCATCGAACTGACCTGCTGCGGCGCAATACCCCACAACCGGTGGAACAGCACCAGATAAACTACCAACAAAAGTCCCATATACGGACTTGCGCTTGAAATACATAGTGTATAAACCGACATAAACCACGTAACCAAATACGGCAAAGGCGACCGCAACCCAATTAGTGAAATATGACAGCAAAGCAAAACCAATAACACCTAACACAATACCGTGGAAAAACGCCGCTTTACCTGACATCTCACCATTCACCGTCACACGATTACGTGTGCGCTGCATTTTTGCATCAATATCTCTATCAATATAGTTGTTAATGGCACAGCCAGAAGCAACCACCAACGACAAGCCAACCACTGTCGCTAGCATAAGAATCCAGTCAATCTCGCCACGAGAGGCCAAAAAGAAGCCCCCCGCAACAGAGATGAGGTTGCCCATAATGATGCCAGGCTTTGTGACCTGTAGATAACGCTTAAACATCTTTATAGGCTCCCATCGGACACGTATCACTTATAATGAAAGAAGTCCGCATAATCATCAAATTTCTCTGCTTACATCATCATTGCGTTGGAAGCGTAGATAATCCATACGGACAACGCAACAACCATCACAATAATCACAGCAGCAAAAATGAATGAATAAGTATCCAACTTACCTTGCTCAGAGAAGTTCAAATGAAGGAAATACTTCAAGTGAACAAAAATCTGCACAATAGCTAACAATACGATTGCTATATAAGTTGGCCCCTTATCGAACGCTTCTGTCATTACCATCCAGAACGGGATACCAGTCAAAATCACTGACCAAATAAATCCTGTTAGGTATGACTTTACGCTACCGTGTGAATTCGCTTCAGAAGAATGATCGCTCATTAGATCGCTCCCATCAGATAAACAACGGTGAAAACACAAATCCAGACAACGTCTAGGAAGTGCCAGAACAAGCTTAAGCAGCTTAAGCGAGTCACAGTACGGCTACCAAAACCAGATACTATCAACTCAATCATCAGGATAGCCATCCAGATCAAACCTGCAGTTACGTGTAAGCCGTGAGTACCCACAAGGGCAAAGAAGGCAGACAAGAACGCACTGGTTTGAGGACCATTACCGTTAACGATTAGGTGATGGAATTCGTAGACTTCCATACCAATGAACACAGCACCCAAAAGGAACGTAACAGACAACCAAGAAAGGGTGCCTTTTTTGTCTTTTTTATGTGCACAGATCATTGCAAAACCGTAAGTGATACTTGAAAGAAGTAGCGCTGCGGTTTCAACTAAAACGAAATCCAATTCGAAAATATCTTTACCAGATACACCACCAGCTGTGTTCATAAAGAGCACAGCGTAGGTAGCGAAGACGGATGCGAATAACAAACAGTCCGTCATTAGGTATAACCAGAAACCAAACACGTTATGCGGTGCTGGATCGTGGTCGTGATGCTCGTCGTGAGCGTCATGCGTATTCATATGTGTAGTACTCATGATTACCCCTTAGCCACGTTATCAAGATGCGCATTTTCTATGCGAGCTACTTCATCAGGCTGAACATAGTAATCAACATCTTTGGTGTAAGCGCGAAGTACAAGGAATACGAACCCGCCGAACAAACCAAGAGCAGCTAACCACCAAATGTGCCAGATCAATGCAAAGCCCATCAACGTGATACAACCAGAGATCAACATACCGGAAGCTGTGTTCTTAGGCATATGAATCGCTTCATATTTCTCATGACGAACGTAAGCTTCACCTTTCTCTTTCATATCGGTAAACGCATCGATATCAGAAACAGTTGGGATGTTTGCAAAGTTGTAATACTGCGGAGGAGAAGCCGTAGACCACTCAAGCGTATGACCATTCCATGGATCACCAGTAGTGTCCAAATTTTGTTTACGGTCACGGAAGCTGACATATAGCTGTAGCAACTGGCAGATAATACCGGCCATGATGATGAATGCACCCACCAAAGCGATATACAACCAAATGTTCCAATCAGGATTATCAGTGTGGTTTAGACGACGAGTCATGCCCAAGAAGCCTAGAACGTACAAAGGCATAAAGGCCATGAAGAAACCAACTAACCAACACCAGAATGCCGCTTTACCCAACTTAACGTTAAGGTGGAAGCCCATCACTTTCGGGAACCAGAAAACAAAACCAGCTAGATAGCCAAATACCGCACCACCAATGATGGTGTTATGGAAGTGAGCAATCAAGAACAAGCTGTTATGCAATACATAGTCAGCACCAGGTACTGCAAGTAGTACACCAGTCATACCGCCGATAGTGAAAGTCACCATGAAACCAAGTGTCCAAAGAACCGGCACAGTCACACGAAGGCGACCACGGTACATAGTGAACAACCAGTTAAACAGTTTCACACCCGTCGGTACCGCGATGATCATTGTCATCACACCAAAGAAGGCATTAACGTTCGCGCTTGAACCCATAGTAAAGAAATGGTGAAGCCATACGATGAAACCAAGAATGGAAATCGATGCTGTCGCCCAAACCATAGATTTGTAGCCGAACAAGCGCTTACCAGTAAAGGTAGACACAACTTCAGAGAAGATACCAAATGCTGGAAGCACAAGGATGTACACCTCAGGGTGACCCCACGCCCAGAACAAGTTGATATACATCATTGAGTTACCGCCGCCATCATTCGTGAAGAAGTGGAAGTCTAAGTAACGGTCAAGTGTCAACATTGCTAGTACAGCAGTCAAAATTGGGAATGATGCAGCGATCAAGATGTTGGCCCAAGTACAGGTCCAAGTGAAGATCGGCATATCCATCAATTTCATGCCAGGAGCACGCATTTTAAACACTGTTGCCAAGAAGTTAACAGCAGTTAAAGTCGTACCTATCCCGGATATCTGCAGCGCCCAGATGTAGTAATCAACCCCAACATCCGGACTGAACTCCAAGCCTGCCAATGGAGGATAAGCCACCCAACCAGTCTTAGCAAATTCACCTACGAATAGGGAGATGTTGATTAGAATCGCACCACCAGCCGTTAGCCAGAAGCTAAGGTTGTTTAGGAACGGGAACGCAACGTCACGAGCACCAATCTGTAAAGGAACAACGATGTTCATCAGACCAATCATGAATGGCATCGCCATAAAGATGATCATGATAACGCCGTGAGCCGTGAAGACTTGGTCATAGTGATGAGGTGGTAGATAACCTGGATCACCATTTGTCGCTAACGCTAATTGCAGACGCATCATGATGGCGTCCGAGAAACCACGGAGCAGCATGATAAGTGCAAGTACGATGTACATTACACCAAGACGTTTATGGTCTATCGATGTTAGCCAATCTCTCCAAAGAATACCAAGCAAGTTGTACTTGATAAGCAAGAAAGCAAGAGCCAATGCGCCGATTGCAATAACACTAAATGTTACAATCAGAATTGGCTCATGAAATGGAATCGCATCTAAAGATAATTTACCTAGAATAGACATTATTTATCTGCCTCCATGTGCATCTCGTGAGATGAGTTCTCAGACGACTCATGGTTCATTTCCATTTCGCCGTGATTCATCTCGCCATGATTCATTTCACCATGGTTTGAATTGCCTTGGATCATATTCGAATCAAATGTTGTGCCTTTAAGCAGCTCAACTTTGCCGTGGTCTTTCATGAATTTCATAACGTTATCATTAAAGATTCCAGGCTTAATAGAACCGTAATACTGAACAGGCGTTGCTTCATGCACAGGAGCATGCAAATCATATTCAGCAAGCTTGTCGTATGAAGCTTGATCCAATATGCCATTGTTGGTTGATCCAGCAATAGACTCCGCTTTCACACCTGCAACCCAAGCATCAAAATCGGCTTGCGTTTCTGTAGCGATCGCTTTGAACTTCATATTGGTAAAGCCAGGTCCACTGTAGTTCGCAGAGTAACCATCAAATGTACCAGGTTCATTCGCGATCAAGTGAAGCTTAGTCACCATGCCTGCCATTGAGTAAATTTGGCTACCCAATTGAGGAATGAAGAACGAGTTCATCGTGCCTTCAGATGAAATTTGGAAAGCAACAGGAACGTTTTCAGGAAATCTCAATTCGTTCACAGATGCGATGCCAAGATCCGGATAAATAAACAACCATTTCCAGTTCATCGAAACGACCTGAACATTGATATGATCTTTATCGGATTTCAAAGGCTTGTAAGGATCCAGTGCGTGAGTTGATTTCCAAGTAATCACGCCAAGAATAATGACGATAATGACTGGGATAGCCCAAACAACTGTTTCTATTTTTGTGGAGTGTGACCATTTTGGCTCGTAAATCTCGTCACGACCTTCACGGTATTTCCAAGCGAAATACAGTGTCATGAAGATGACAGGAATTACAACAACCAGCATCAACAAAGTAGCAACAATAATTAGTTGCTTCTCTTCAATACCAACTTGCCCTTTAGGATCGAGCACACCACCCTGACAACCGGCGAGCAAGCCCACCATTAGCGCCAAAGCGACTTTACTTAGGATACGAGTTAACAAGAGAATCATCCTCTAACCCCGAGGTTCACAAAACTGCCACTTGAACATCAAGCAACAGAACGAAAATCCGGCAAATGCCGGGTATTTCAGTAAAGATCACCGCACTGTAAAAACAGTGTAAAAATCATTACTGCATTAATGACATTAACGCAGTAATGATTCTTTTGGATCACCTAAATCTGAAAAAGGGAGCTCCACAACTCATCATGCATCGCGCCTCAGCACGACTAGCTTGCTCATTAGGAGCAAACACATGAAACAAAGAGAAGGCCAGTTTCTGGCGAGCAGGGTTGATATTGGTCATAACGGACCAATAACTAACCAATAATAGGGTGGTAAAAACGACGCTAAGAAGTAGCCCCGCTTTAATAATAGGGTCGATACTGATAACACTTAGGCTATCAACAGAGGAAAGAATGGTAATAAGTACAAAAAAACTAACAAACAAGCAAGACACAGCAACAGCAACGCGTAAGGTTTCCGCCAAGACGCTGGATATAGAATGCATGCAATGACGCAAAATGTCTTGAAAATTGTTCAATTTATTCATCCGATTCATAAAAACAAAAGTGAAAATACCGTTTTTACTCGCTTCATACAAATTTACGTGGGCGAAATATAGCAAAATTTAAGCAACCACACAAAGCGTAGTTTAGCCTTTGTTCCTCTTTGCTTCACTGTCTTTTTATAAAAATTCACATTCTAAGTGTAAGGAAATCCCTAATATTTACCCTTCACCCCAAGAGTAACGCCCTTATAAGACGATTTCCTTACAGTATGTAAATCTTACTTTACTCCAGTTTTTTCACAAACCAATGCTTCAATGCGACAATAATATGCACCATTGTTTCTTCACTAGGCCCACTAAAACCTAATAAAAAGCCAAATTGGCTTTTCTCGCCCAGGTTATTTGCATAATGCGCGGACAAGGGAGAAAGGCATACTCCATCGCTATCAATAAGCTCTTGAGCAATCTGTTGATCTAGAGCGACATTCACTTCCATAGTAAAAAGGCAATCTGGTTTTAATGCTATCAATACATGCATTCCACCACGAGGCTTTTTCCAGTCAAACCAAGGAGCCAAATGCTGCTCTAATAACGCCAATAAAAAGTCTCGCTTGAGCCGATAATGCCGACGCATTCGATTCACATGACGATCAAAATGACCTTGAAGCATAAAATCTGCCACGACAGGCTGTATTGGCAAGGATGCAGATGACCCCAACACTCGCTGACTTTTTTGTAATGTCGCAATATGCTTCATCGGCGCGACGATAAAGCCAAGCCGTAAACCACGAAACAATACCTTAGAAAAACTCCCTACAAAGAAAACTCGGTCCCGGGTTTGATCGTGCACGCTCGCCGTTTGCATAAAAGGCACATTGCTTCGCCCCTGATAAACAAACTCGTTGTCGTAATCGTCTTCCACCAACCACCAGCTTGGTGAATCATTCTGCAACGCTTGCAGCCATTGTTGTCGTCGCGCTGCACTAATGCTAACACCAAGCGGGTATTGTCGGTTAGGTGTTATAATCGCCACATTTGAAGCATGTTCACTATTTGGTAAACAAGGTCCGTCCTCGTCAACGCAAAGTCCACCAGCTTTGGCATAAGAAGGAATTACTTCACGAATTGGCGGATAAGTAGGTTCTTCTAACCACCATTTCATTGGCGAATATTCGGAATCACCTATGGAAGTGATTGCATGCTGCAATAAAAGCAGCGAATCCCGACTGCCAGCCGTAACAATAATTTGTTCGGCTGAGCATTCAAGACCACGAACACGATATAAATAGTCGACTATTGCCACTTTTAAATTGGGATAGCCTGCGTCATATCCCCCCTCCAACACAGCCAAATCAGGATTAAGCCAACTACGTCGCATACTTGCCGCCCATTTCTTGGTAGGAAAAGCAGACGCATCAGCACCGGCATCAAACGCCCACTTTGGAAGCGTTTCATTGTGAGATAGAAAGTCCGAACTAGGTTTTTTCGTCGAGCGATGGCTCACCATAGGCAAAGCAGCAACAAAAACACCACGCTTTTCTTCGCTAGTTAAAATACCTTCGGCAATTAACTGATCATAAGCCCGCGACGTGGTACTTCGAGAAACACCCAATGAGCCAGCCAAAAAACGTGAGGAGGGTAATTTGTCGCCAACTGATAATTCACCCGACACAATGCCTTGTTGAATTTGATCAATCAATTGTTGGTAATAAGGTTCACCGTCCTCTAAAGAGAAACGTAAACTAGTAATTGTGTGCTTCACATCTGGCCTGCTTTTTTATATTGATTCTGGCTATTTTTATAAAAGCCAGATTTTCTTAAAGTCTTGTTATAGCCAACACCTCAACAAGACTCAAGGGAAGAATGCATGAGCCAGTCACTCGCAGAAACAGTATTAAGCAAAGTAAAAAGAGGGCCGAACCGCGCGTCCTACGACAAAGACCTAGCTCTAGAGATTATTGATGCAGCATTAATGTGCCATGTAGGACAAACTAAAGATGGCCAAGTCTTCGTTACACCAACGTGCCATTGGCGTGACGGCGACTATTTGTATTGGCATGGGCATTCTAAGGCGCGCAACATCAAAAGTCCCATTGATGCAGCTGAAAAGGTCTGCATTAATATATCGCAGCTAGATGGTTTGGTAATGGCGCGCTCGGCATTTCACCATTCAGTAAATTATCGTTCCGTAACCTTATTTGGCGTACCAGAGCTGGTCGAAGACAAAGAAGAAAAAGTGCGTCAACTCAAACTTTTCCTAGATAAAGTCAGCCCAGGTCGCTGGGAAACGTTACGTCCCGTCAACGAGCAAGAAATCAAAGCAACTGGCGTCGTACGTATCAAAATAGACGAAGCCTCGGTCAAATTCCGAGCTGAGCCTCCTGTCGATGATCCAGCCGATAACGACTGGCCAGTGTGGGCGGGCGTTATGCCGTTAGAAAGACAGTGGGGGGAAGTTGAGCAAGATCCGATCCAGAACAAAGATTACCCAAAACCTACGACACCAAACGCCCAATAGTGCACCTATTACATGCACTCTTTGACCTCACGAAAATGGACTTCAGCTAAGTAAAAAATAAAAAGTTATTTATCGCTAAATCAAGGACATAACTACTTAGACAACTCGTTCCAAAAGCAAAAAACTAACAAAACCAAACCACTTTTATGCACTTTTTATGTGCGTGAAAGTGGTTTTTTTCTTGCGGTTTTCCATAAAATCGCTACCCTTGCACACTTTTTTAAGCTTCTGCGCGTTTTTTAGGGTGCCTTTTTTATCCAAAAAAGCATTCCTAACATTCAACCCACGAACAATAAAACGATAATCCTATCGAATAAAGGGAGTGCCCTACATGGCAGCCATCATAGACTTTTTAAATACTATTTTCTGGGGGTATATCCTCATCTATGGACTACTAGCCGTAGGCGTATATTTCACTTTACGTCTAGGTTTTATTCAGGTCCGTCGTTTTCCAGAATTCATCCGAACTGTTCTTAAAGCCCCACAATCGGATCGTGGCGGTATCTCTCCTTTCCAAGCACTATGTACTAGCCTCGCTTCTCGAGTAGGAACAGGCAACATGACAGGTGTTGCTGTCGCATTATATTTAGGTGGCCCAGGGGCTATTTTTTGGATGTGGGTGGTGGCAATTATCGGTATGGCAACCGCCTACGCTGAAAGCACCTTGGCTCAGCTCTACAAAATGCGCGATCAAAATGGCCAATTGCGTGGCGGCCCTGCGTTTTACATCAGTAAAGGCTTAAAAGCACCTTGGGCTGGTGCGGTATTTTCGCTTGCGCTTATCTTGGCGTTTGGTTTGGTATTCAATGCGGTGCAAGCCAACTCGATTGCAGGCGCAATGGAAGGCGCGTTTGGTATCGACACCAGTGTGACTGGCATCGTGATCATGCTGCTAGCAGCAATTGTTATCTTCGGTGGTATCAAGAAAATCGCACGTTTTGCTGAAATCGTTGTGCCATTCATGGCCGTTTTATATCTATTGCTAGCTTTGTATGTGATCTTCGCCAATATCTCTGACGTACCAGCGGCATTCGCGTTAATCTTTAAGAGCGCATTTGGTATCGAGCAAGCTGCAGGCGGCGTTTTAGGTGCCATGCTAAACGGTGTAAAACGTGGTTTGTTTTCCAACGAAGCGGGTATGGGTTCTGCGCCAAATATTGCAGCGGTTGCTACGCCAAACCCTCATCACCCAGCATCCCAAGGCATGGTTCAATCATTAGGTGTTTTCATTGATACACTGCTGATTTGTACTGCAACGGCCTTGATGATTCTATTATCTGGTGCATTGGGTAACGGTCAAACAGGCATTGCCTTAACACAAACGGCGCTAACGACTCACATTGGTAGTGCAGGTCATTACTTTGTTGCTATTGCGATTTTCTTCTTCGCTTTCACTTCCATTATCGGTAACTACAGTTATGCAGAAAATGCGCTAACTTACCTAAAATGGGCGAATAAACCAGGGATTTTCATTCTACGCATCTTGGCGCTTGGCATGATCCCTTGGGGCGCTTATGAAAGTGTGGCGATGGTATTCAATGCGGCTGATGCAGCGATGGGTCTAATGGCAACTATTAACCTGATTGCGATCATGATGTTATCTGGTTTGGTAGTGAAATTAACCAAAGACTATTTCACGCAATTAAAAACCCACACGCCAGTGTTCAATTCAGACGATTACCCAGAAGTTCGTGACGATATCGACCTTAGTGTTTGGGATGAAAAACCCAGTAAATAAACGACGAACACAACGTTAGTGATGTTAAAAACACAAAACCCGCTGCGCAGCGGGTTTTTCATTTCTAATACAGTTTAGTAACAATAGGCTAAATTTTTGCGGCAATCTTATGCGCTAAACCATGTAAGAATGGCCCTGCGATAAAAGAAATAATACCCGCAGCAGGCCAAGCCAATACCCAAGCTCCCATCCAGAAAGAGACGAAATTTGGATGTAACCCAATATTCAGATACGTAATCCATGCGGACATCAACAACGACAAGGTAAACGACATTAATACGGCAAAAATAATTCTGTGTTTCATGTTTCTCTCCTAATGAACTTACCGTCTTCTCTATAAATAGAGTGCCCCAGACGAAAAGTAAGTAAACGACTCAAACTCTGAATACATACTAGCAAACAACAATATTTGTAAATATACTGATTTTTTAAAAACAAATTTACGAAAATGCAAAATGCTTGATGATCTAAAGATTTTTATTACTGCTGCCAATAAAAATAGTCTGACTGCCGCCGCTCAACATCTTGATATGACTATCGCTACGGTATCTCGCCGTATCAGTGCCCTTGAGCAAAAACTTGGCTGTGAGTTACTACATCGTTCAACAAAAGGACTAACACTCACACCAGTGGGAGAAAGCTACTATCGCGAATGCGCGGAATTCATCGATGCGTTAGATCAGCGAATTTCCAACCTAGACCAAACCCTAAACAGTCTAAAAGGTGATTTGAAAGTACTTGCTCCGGTAAATTTGGGCAGTGGACCTCTAGACGCATTTTGGCAAGATTTTGTTCAACTGTATCCAGACATCGAACTAAACATAGAACTGAGCAACACACTGCAAGACATCAGAGACACCCGCGCCGACATCGCCTTGCGCTCGGGGAATCAACCCAGCTCATCATTGATTCAAAAGAAACTAGGTCACATTGAGCCTATTCTAGTCGCATCACCTAACATGGCATTCCCACTGCCTAAAACGATAGAAGACTTACAACATGCGCCGAGCATTGCGTCCAACATGTTTGCCGATTGGTTACTGATTAATAATCAAGAAGATCGGCGCCCGTTAAACAAAGAGCACCGGCATATTAGTAATGACATGACAATCACACTCAACCTAGCGAAAGCGGGCGCTGGAATTGCCTTAATGCCCATGAGCATGGTGCATGGCGCCCTTGAAACTGGTGAACTTATTCGGGTATTGCCTGAATGGCGCGGTCAAAGTAGAGAGATTTTTTTAGTCTGGCCTTATCGACGCAGCTTGTCGGCCAGAGCCAAACTATTAAAAGATGAACTGACTAAATTCCTTCACCAACAAACTTGGTTTCACCCAAGCCCTTAACCTCAAAAGCAAGAGTCTAAAAGGGAAAATTTGGTTACACTAACGCTCGAATAACGACAGACCAGCTCTAAACAAGGATCAACATGGAAAACTTATTCTGGTGGCAATACGCCTTAATTGGCGCCATTTTTATATGGAGCGGCTTTGTTCGCAGTGGCTTAGGATTTGGCGGCGCAGTACTGGCTTTGCCATTCTTATTATTGGTAGAAAACGATCCGCTGTTATTTTTGCCAATTATTTCCATTCACCTTTTAGTATTTTCTAGCTGGATTGCATGGCAAGGATCAAAAACGACAAAACAACAAGCTAAGCTCGCCACAGAGCGGGGCGAAGCACCACAAGAAGCGCAGGGCAATATTGCCTGGGGTTATTTAAAGAAAGCGCTTGGCATCATGATAGTGCCGAAACTGATCGGCGTATTTGGTTTATTAACCTTACCCGGCAACATAGTCACTGGCGTGATATTCGTCATCGTCGCCATTTTTGCCGTGTCTTACATATTGAATAAGCCGTTTTATACCAACAACAAATTCCTCGACACCATCTTTCTTATGCTTGGCGGCTACGTCAGTGGCACTTCCTTAATCGGCGCACCGCTTATCGTCTCCGTCTTCGCCACCAAAGTACCGCGCCATCAACTGCGCGATACCTTATTCGTACTTTGGTTTATTCTGGTGATGATCAAAATGGTGTCCTTCCTCATCGCTGGCATCGATTTACAACTCATTCATCAACTTTGGTTACTACCTTGCGCCTTGATTGGTCACGTCTTCGGACAAAAACTACACAACCGCATTCAAAAAGCTGAAACACCCGTCTTCTTTCAATTCGTCGGCTGGGCACTACTCATCGTCTGCGGATTTGGCTTGTACTCGACCTTCATGCTTTAAGGTTATTGGCTTTGCTTTGTCACACATAGTTAGCTCAATCAATCGCAGTTAGCTCAGTCACCAGATCAACTCTCGCTCCGGCGCTAAAGCGCAAACATCCGAGAGATGTTGATCTGGTGACATTCGCTAAATGAACAATAGTGTCGACATGGCATGTTCAAGCCGTTCAAGCCGTTCAAGCCGTTCAAGCCGTTCAAGCCGTTCAAGCCGTTCAAGCCGTTCAAGCCGTTCAAGAGGACGTTTTGCGCTGACGACGTCAGTGACGCAAGCAAAACGTCCTCTTGATAAGTGCGGCTGAGCGGCTAACTAGGCGGGTGAGGACTCAGACAATTGATCAACCAAGTAAACGATAGATTGATACTCGATGCCGCTGTGTTCCGATAGGCCAATCTCGCAAGTACGGCTGTTGGAGTAGCCCACTTCGCAGCCTTCTACGGCTTTGGCGAGGGTTTTCAAGGCGCTGGCGTTGAGCTCGGGGGTAGAGAAGCCTTTGTCGCCAGCAAAGCCACAGCAGGTAATGTCTGGCGGAATCACGACTTCATCGGCGAGTTGATGGGCCAGTTGTACGAAGCTGTCGGCGAGTCCCATACGGGTTGTGCTACAAGTCACATGCAGCGCGATTTTGCCGAGCTTATCTTTCACCGTTAGATTTGGCATCACATGAGTCGAGACAAAGCCCACTTGTTCATGCAGCTCTAAGCAAGGATCAAGGCTTTCTTGCATTCGCAGTAAACAAGGACTCACATCGCAAACGATAGGTATTCTGCCGTTATCACTGGCTTCGAGTAGTAAACTATTGAGATCGTTAGATTTTTGGTTGGCAGCTTCGAACTGACCTTTGGATTGGAACGCCATGCCACAGCATTGGCTATCGATATTATTAGGTACAGTGACTTTATAGCCTGCTTTTTGCAATACAGAGAACATCACTTCCATGACGGAGCGTTTATCTTCTACATTCGGCCCAGCCCCCATGACGCGAGTCGCGCAGCTAGGGAAGTAAATGACTTCTTTCTGCCTGTCATCCACTTGCATCTCATTACTTTGAATATCATTACATTGAATGACAGGAATAGATTTCAAAGACGACGCGGCGTTAGGCATTTGTTTATGCCACTTCGGCACTGCGCCGTTAGATACCTTATTCATCATTGAAGTAACCGTCGTCATGCCTGAATCACCAATAATACGACGTGCGCCGCTGGCAAGGTTGAGGCCGAATTTTGCGGTTTTGGTTACGCCGTTAAAATGATCAGCAATCCAATAACCGACTTTGCTATCTGGATGACGATCGTAGCGAAGTTCGCGGGTTAAATCACCCGTATTGATACCAACCGGACACTGCATCGAGCACAAACCACAACCAGCGCAGGTATCAACGCCTTGATAATCATAGTCTTTTTTCAATTCCGCTAAACGTTTCGGATCTGTACCCATTGCAGTCAGTCGCTGAATCTCACGCCAAATCACTATGCGTTGGCGAGGCGTTAACGTAATAGATTTTGATGGACAAGACGATTCACAGAAACCACATTCAATACAGGTATCAACTTTGTCATTGGCTTTCGGCAAAGGCTTGAGGTTCTGTACATGTAAATTGGCATTGTGCGACAAAATTACATCTGGGTTCAGCAAGCTTTGCGGGTCAAACGCGCGTTTGATTTCCCACATAATGTCGTAGGCTTCTTTGCCCCATTCCAATTCCACATAAGGCGCCATGTTGCGACCTGTGCCGTGTTCCGCTTTCAACGAGCCCTTGTATTTCACCGCGACTAATTGCGCCACTTCGTCCATCAATTGTTCGTAGCGTTTCACTTCCTTCGGATCATCAAAACCTTGGGTAAACACGAAATGCAAATTGCCTTCTAAAGCGTGGCCGAACAGAATTGCCTCACTGTAACCGTGTTTTTGAAACACGCCTTGCAGCTCCAAAACGCCTTCAGCAAGTTTTTCAATGGGGAAGGCCACGTCTTCAATGATGACTGTCGTACCCACAGAGCGAACCGCGCCAACAGCGGGGAACAAGCCTTTGCGAATCTTCCAATAAGAGTCGTAAATAACCTTGTCTTGAGTAAATTCGATTGGATTGAGTGTGGCTTGACCGCTTAACGCCTGTTTCACCAAGACCAAATTCGCTTCTAACTCTTCGGCATCGGCAGCCCGTACATCGACCAATAAACCCGCCGCTTGCGAGCCAAGAGTAGACAAAATGTCCGGCATACCCGGTTTGCCTTCCACCGCACACAAGCCAGCACGATCAATCAACTCCACCGCAGAAACCGGTGAGCTTTTTAACGCCGTCACCGCTCGACAGGTGACTTCCATATCCTCAAAGAAGATCATCGCGGCGGCTTTAATGGGGTGATCCACCACGGTTTCGTAGGTCACTTCGCTGATAAAGCCCAAAGTCCCTTCAGAGCCGATCATCAGATGCAGCAAGATATCAAAGGGGTCTTGAAAGTCCGTTAAACTGTTTAAACTGTATCCTGTAGTATTTTTTAAACGATATTTGTGTCTAATTTTGTCGGCTAATTCGCTATTGGCTTGCACGCTTTTAGACAAACGAACCAGCGTATCGAGCAAGTCAGCATTGCGATTTCTAAAGGCTAAACGACTTGCTCCATCAGCCGTATCCAATAGGGAACCATCGGCAAAAATCAAGCGGGCACTTTGAATGGTGTGATAGCTGTTCTGTGCCGTGCCGCAACACATACCACTGGCGTTGTTCGCCGCAATACCGCCAATCATACAAGCATTAATGGACGCAGGATCTGGGCCGATTTTACGCTGGAAGGGCGCTAGCAGCTGATTGGCGCATGCACCAATAATGCCTGGCTGGAGGGAAATAGAACGACCATGGTCATGCAGTCGATGACCTTTCCAGTTATCGGACAATTGCATCAAAATAGAATCCGTTACCGCCTGCCCAGACAAACTCGTGCCCGCCGCGCGGAAGGTCACCGGTAAATTGCGTTTTCTGGCTTCTTTCAGCACCAATTGCACTTCCGCTTCATTGTCGACTCGCACTACCAATTGCGGAATCATGCGATAAAAGCTGGCATCTGTACCATAGGCCAAAGTACGAAGTGGATCTCGGATCAATCGCGTCTCATCAATCGCGCCATTTTTCGCGTCTTTTAAGGCGAAGTATAAATCGCGGTATTGAGCCGCTTTGGATGCCAGTGAGTCGGTAGAAGTCGGGGCAGTGTTCATCAGAGATTCCACGGCGGTAGCCTTTTTTATTGTTAGAGAGTATGAGTGTTGAAAATTAGACTAGACAAATTGGTCATACCAATTCACCTTTTAAATATAAGGCACATTAAGAAGCTAACCAAACTTTGTCAACCGATAGTTTAGTCGATATTTCGTGAATTTTAGCAGCAAGATTAATTGGTTTTACCACTTTTTAACTTATGCACAACTATCACCAAAGCCATCTTTAAAGAATACATTTTTAGGAAACGTCATGGAATCCAATCACTTTGGGCGAGTTAAACAGCCGAAAATCTCCGACATCATCATGAAAGAGCTCGAAAGCATGATTTTAGAAGGCAGTTTTACTGCAGGGCAAAAACTGCCGCCAGAAAGGGAATTGGCAGCGCGCTTTGGCGTGTCTCGCCCTTCGTTGCGGGAAGCCATTCAAAAATTAATCGCGCGCGGCGTGTTATTCAGTCGTCATGGTGGCGGTACCTATGTGTCGGAGCAACTCGGCAGCTCCTTTGCCGATCCACTGCAAGATCTGCTCAGTTCCCATGATGAATTTTTATACGATCAGTTGGAGTTTCGCGATGCGTTAGAAAGTCTTGCTGCTTATTACGCCGCGTTGCGCAGCACCGATGCAGACAAAACCAAGCTCACTCACTGTTTTCATCAACTGGTGGAAGCCAACCAAAATAAAGCCTTCGCCTTGGAAACAAAGCTCGATGTGGAATTTCATATGATCATCGCGGAAGCTGCGCACAATGTGGTCTTGCTACACACACTTCGCGGCCTGCACGCCATGTTGGCGAAGAGCATTTCGAGCAACTTGAGAAATTTATTCGAAAAACCCGCAGCACGCCAACGTGTGATGGAGCAACATGCGAATCTATATCAAGCCATTATGGATGGCGACGCCGAAGCCGCTCGCACGGCGGCGCATACACATTTAGTTTTCGTGGAAGATAATTTATTGAAAATGCGCCAAGAGGAAACAAGAATCCAGCGCTCACTACGCAGAAACGAGCACCAGAGTCCGCTTTGAACAATCTTGGAATATTCCAGTGATCATTATTTTTCTTTACTCTCCAAATCAGTGCTGTCCAGATCTGTAATGTCCAAAGCATCACTCAATGCGGCTTTCATCACCTCAATGGTAGGCGCTTTTCCTGTCCAGTATTCAAAGGCGATTGCTCCTTGTTGAACAAGCATGCCCAAGCCATTGACCGTCGTGCAGCCTTTAGTTTTCGCAGTTTGAATCAATCGAGTTTCAGGTGGATTGAAAATCCCATCTGCAACTACCATGCTAGATTTAATCGAATCTGTGTCTATATCTAGCTTCGCATCCACATTCGGGAACAAACCAATAGAAGTCACATTGATCACTAAATCCGTCTCGGCAGGAATCTGATATTGCTTTGTCCAAGCGTGGTACTCCGCGCCAGCAGACGTGTTATCGGCAACCAGTTTGGCAAGCTCTTCACCGCGTTCTTGATTGCGATTCACAATGATTATGTGCACCACATCCGCCAAGGCCAGTTCAACAGCAACCGCTCGTGCCGCGCCCCCTGCGCCAAACAAAACAACACGCTTATTAGTAAGCTCTAAGCTGGATTTAACGGATTCGACAAAACCACGACCATCGGTATTTTCACCAATCAACTTGCCATCACGATTCACCACGGTATTGACTGCACCAATGATTCGAGCCGACTCGCCTAAGTCATCAAGGTGAGAAATAACTGATACTTTATGAGGAATTGAGCAGTTAAAACCGCGCCAGTTCATGGCTTTCGCACCTAACACGGCGTTTTTAAGATCATCAGGTTGAATTTCGCAATTGATGTAACGCCAATCCAGACCTAAATCTCGATACGCAGCTTCCATCATTACGCCAGTAGGATTTTCTAGCGCTGGCGTGGCAAAAGAACCGGTTAACTCGCTTAAGAAATGCTTCGACATATTGAATTCTCTCCATGTTTGGTGGCTTTAAAAAAGAACACGTCATTCATGGTAACAAACCCAATCGCCAGAAAAATTTCAATTGTTAACAGAAGTCTTTACACAAAGTAATAGGCGTTATGAATTCGCAAACCAAACACCTTTTTTCATATTTTGCAGATAGCACCAATATAAAGTGATGGCTCTCGCAATAAACAACATGGCTTGGCTCAGCCATAAACCATGGTTGCCAAGATCTTGAGTGATAAACCAAACGGGGAAGAACACGCCGACCACGCAAATAATCATGGTGTTTTGCATTTGTTTTACGCTGGTTGTGCCAATGAAAACACCATCCAACATAAAAGACCAAATACCCAACAGAGGGAAAAAGATGAGCCAAGGTAGGTACAGAGCAGCATCGTCTCGAACACTTTGCACACTGGTCAGTAACGCTATGATTTGATTACCAAAAAGCCAAAATATCAGCATCAAAATACAAGCGGCGAACAGCGCCCAATAAGTCGAAAGCTGAATCACCTTTTTAAAATTGGCTTTGTCTTTGCGGCCGTAGTATTCGCCACACAAAGCTTCCACCGAAAAAGCAAAACCATCCAAGGCGTTAGAAATAATCATCAAGAAAGTTAGCAACACAGCGTTGGCAGCAAGAATAGAATCACCTTGGCGCGCGCCTTGAGCGGTAAAAAACAACATAACCAATAGCAAAAGAATCGTACGCACAAACAGATAGCGATTCACTTTGACCAA
The DNA here is from genome assembly GCF_019426345.1 of Marinomonas lutimaris. Taxonomy (GTDB): domain Bacteria; phylum Pseudomonadota; class Gammaproteobacteria; order Pseudomonadales; family Marinomonadaceae; genus Marinomonas; species Marinomonas lutimaris. The sequence continues at coordinate 234,464 of NZ_JAHLLW010000001.1, read as the reverse complement.
AGCCATGTATTCACGCCATTTTGCCAACACGCTTAACGGCACATGACCAGAGAAACCTTTCAATTTATGCCAAGCCAAAACACCGGCGACAGTCACGCCAATATAATGAGCAAACACGGTCGCCCACGCCACACCATCACTCGCCATACCCAAACCATAAACCGCAAAATAATCCAGAATCATATTGGCGACATTGATCACCAACAGCATCCACAGCGGCCCTTTGGAATATTGCACGCCAAAGAACCAACCCATTAAGGCATAACCTGCTAACACAGCTGGCGCACTGAAAATCCGCGCTTCACAATACAAACGCGCCCAAGGTTCCACTTCAGCACTTGGCTCCATCAGAGTGATCGCCAAATCGATCAAAGGGGCCCGGAATAGAATCAGCATTAGCCCGATAAATACGCCCATCAAAATCGATTGCAAAAGCAGTTCACGAACCCGTCTTTCGTCGCCTTGCCCAAGCGCTTGTGCAGTCAATCCGGTTGAGCCCATGCGCAAAAAACCAAACGCCCAAAACAGAAAGCTAAAAATGCTCGCGCCAATCGCCACAGCGGCAAGATGTGTTGCCGTTCCCAAGTGCCCAACTACAGCGGTATCGACTAAACCCAGTAAAGGAGTGGTGATATTTGAAATCATCGGCGGCCACGCCATGCGCCAAATTTTTCGATTTAATACAGTATTTGCACGATACGAGCAAAAAATAGAACTGGGGGATAACTTTGACACGCGGGTCTCACTTGTGGATAAAAATCAATCAAAATCAGAAAACCGGAACTCGCTGATCTGTGGAAAATAATAGCAGTTATTCACAATCTGGGGCAGTTCTTAATGGTTTTGTGCAATAATTACTCAGAAAAGGGCGGTAATCAGGCATGGTTCTCATTTGGCTCCCACTTACCCACAAAAATAGACGCCATATATTCGATAAAATTCAATGTTCCTAATATTGGATAAGTGATGCTTTTTTCCACAATCGTGCTCACATCGTCGCGGAAATTTGCTAGACTCGCATTTATTTTTTATCGTTCGGAGAACTTTTATGCCCAAGAAACTCAAACCCTTTATCGAAGGTTTAGCTGTCGGGTGTGTATTCATCAGTATCACTATGCTGTTTCAAATTCCGCTTTACATGAGTTTCATTATTGGCGCGTTGGCGGCACTGGGCGGCTATCGCAACTCCATCAAAATGGACAAAGCGAAAGAAGCTAAAAAGAAAGGGCAAAATTCAAAGGAGTAGTCATTAGTTATCCATATTGAGGAACGATGATATATATTTATAAAGAGTTATTTCATAAAGAATCAGTCTAACATTTTACCTTTTTTAAACTAAGGAAAGAATTATGGGTATAAATATTGTAGAACAAACATTTCAGTCTCACCAGTTGATGCAGCTGGCAAATGAAGCAGCTCTTTTTTTAGGTGCTACACCTAAACATAAATTACCTTTAAGCAACCAATTCAATGGCTCAGGTGTTTATGCTTTATACTATAATGGTAACGATCCTAAATATTTAGCAACAAGAAATAAACCTATATATATAGGAAAAGCAGTACCTACAGGCTCAAGAACAGGTTCGTTTGTGGCTCGTGAAGAGCCAAAACTAAAAACGAGGCTTAATGAACATACCAGAAGTATTCAACAAGCATCTAATCTAAAAATTAATGATTTTGAATGCCAGTTTATGCTTATACCATTAGAGATGAGTGCTATTATTTCAGTTGTTGAATCAATTCTTATAAACAAATATCAACCTATTTGGAATACTAAAATTGATGGTTTTGGTAATCATGATCCAGGAAAAGGTCGTTACGAGCAAGCCAAGTCAGAATGGGATAAAGCCCATCCAGGAAGAGCATGGGCCGAAAAATTACGAAAATAATTTTTTATAAGTAAAAAACATGCTAACTATAAGTTATAGATATTTCATAATATCTATAACTTATATAAAATATATTTCCTTTCCTCTTTCCTCTATTTTTATTACAATATAAATATATCTAATATATACACATTTATACAAGGTTAGCATGAATTCAATAGAGATTTTTTCTGGGGCTGGCGGTCTGGCCTTAGGCTTAAAGAAAAGTGGGTTTGAACATAAAGCAATTATTGAAATAAATAAAGATGCCTGTAAAACAATTAGGTCTAACAAAATATTTCATTTTGGAAAGAACCTCTTTGAGGGTAGTATATCTGATTTTAACTTTATGACTATTTCTGAGGAAATAGATTTGCTTTCTGGTGGACCACCTTGCCAGCCTTTCTCTCTAGGGGGAAAATCCAAAGGTCGTCATGATATCAGAGATATGTTTCCTGAGGCAGTTCGTGCAATCCGTGAAAGTAAGCCTAAAGCTTTTATATTTGAAAATGTAAAAGGGTTAATGCGTGCATCTTTTAATGATTATTTCGAATATATTCTTTTACAACTTAAACACCCATCTATTAAAAGAGAAGACTCTGAAAATTGGGAAAGGCATAAAATTAAGCTATTAGAAAATGAAAAAATAAATGGAGATAACAGCTTAGAATATAATGTCATTTATAAACTAGTTAACGCTGCAGACTATGGCATCCCTCAAAAACGAGAAAGAGTTTTTTTTATAGGGTTCAGGTCTGATATAAATATTAATTGGCGATTTCCAGAACCAACACATTCAGAAGATACATTAATATGGGAGAAATGGATATCTAAAGAATATTGGTTACGTCATAAAATCCCCATTCCTCAAGTTGACGAAAAAAACAAAAGCAAAGCTGAAAAAATAAACAAGAAATACGCTTATATAAAGCCTACAAAAAAAGCATGGTTAACTGTAAGAGATACCATATCGGATTTACCTTATCCAACAGATTCACAAGTAAAAAGAGTAAATGATCATATTTTTAAAGGTGGCGCTAAAATATACCCAGGACATACAGGTAGCTATATTGATGAACCAGCTAAAGCACTAAAAGCGGGAGATCATGGAGTACCTGGAGGTGAGAATATGATTCGCTATCAGGATGGTAGCGTTAGATACTTTACAGTTAGAGAAAGTGCTCGATTCCAAACTTTTCCAGATGACTTCACCTTTGAAGGCTCTTGGGGAGAAGCTATGAGGCAGTTAGGAAATGCTGTTCCGGTAAAGCTCGCTGAAATCATTGGAAAATCTATTTTCAAATCATTATCAGAACTCAAAAATGATAGTAAAAGTCTAATTAGGCAAGATGGGGATGATATATAGAATAAAACGCAAAAACGGTACAGCTGACGTTATTGATCTTGATGTTCGTCAACTTACTGACAAGCTTAAACCTTATGCTCCCAAGGGTTTAAGTCTAATGGCACATCTGGCCATGTTACCTGTAAATAACGACAAACTCAGTGACTTATGGCCAAAGGAAGAAATTAAGTGCTCATTTTTTAAAGATTCGAAAGATACTTATCAAGATCTTAACTCCTATGGCAGCTTCCTTGTCTTAACCCAAAAAGCTTACAACATAGTTAAGGTGTCTTTAGAGAAATACGGAGAGTTTCTAGACCTTAATGTTGACGGGATTCCAATGGTGCTGTTCAACCCTCGTGTTTTCGGAAAAGAGGATATGCAGCGAAGTGAAAAAGAATACTACGATGGTGAAGAAATAGGGATAAAGCATTTAGTTTTTGATAACTCAACAGAAGATAAGTTGGTTTTTAAATCAAAATACACTGCTAGGGTTTGCATGTACTGCAATGATGAATTTAAGACCTTAGTAGAGAGCAACTCTCTTCAAGGACTCGTATTCGAGAAAAATATTAATAATATATTCTAAACTCAACTTTGCTAAAGCAGGCTGATCATCCTTAAGAAAAAATTTGCTCGCGTATTAAGAACGTACTTCTTTGGCAACGACAATCCCTAAGCGTTTCGCCAAGCGCGCTAGGTTAGCGCGATCCATAGACAATTGCTGAGCGGCTCTAGTCCAATTGCCGTCATTGTTTTCTAACGCTTTTCGGATTAACTCTCGTTGATAAGTCTCTGTTTCTAAACGCAAATCGATTGGTTTATGTTTTTCTAAACGCGGCGGCTCTAGCTCGTTTTTCTGTATCTTTTCTTTAGCACTATTATCGATTTGTAACCCTGTTAAATGAGCAGAAGTGATAACGGTAATACCTGTTGCATTGTCCGCTTTGCCGCTTTCTGCCTTTGAACTCTCGGCCCTAGAAAATAGCGCCGCGCGAGAGATGACGTGTTCTAGTTCTCGAACATTACCAGGCCAGTGATAAGCTTCGAGCATGTCGATAGCTGATGCGGATAAAATCAGTTGTTGCAGGCCTAATTTGCGGCGAAAACGTTCGGCGAAGAATCCGGCTAATAAGGCAATATCGCCTTGTCTGTCGCGTAACGCAGGAACTTGAATAGGGAAAACACTGAGGCGATGGAATAAATCCGCTCGAAAACGATTCTCTGCTACTTCTGTTTCTAAATGTCGGTTAGTCGCAGCAATAATACGCACGTTTACTTTGCGAATTTGATCTTTGCCAACCGCTTGGATTTCTTGATTCTGAATGGCACGAAGCAAAGTACCTTGTACTTCTAACGGTAATTCTCCAATTTCATCGAGCAACAAGGTTCCGCCGTCAGCCAACAAAAACTTACCATCTCTATCTCTATCCGCTCCGGTAAACGCACCTTTTACATGGCCAAAAAGCTCACTTTCGATGAGATGGTGCGGAATCGCTGCACAATTTACATACACCATAGGCGCGTCTGCACGGGAAGATTGTTCATGCAAAGCTCTTGCGACAAGCTCTTTTCCAACACCCGTTTCACCTTCGATTAAAATAGAAAAATCCGACGATGCGACTAAATTAATCGACTGTTTGAGATCTTGCATAGCCTTGCTTTGGCCGATCATGTCAATGCGTTGATCGCCCATCACTTTTAGTACGTTCTGGGCGTGGAGAGATTGGTTTTCTAAACGCTCCATCAAGATGGCGGTATTTAGTGTCATGGCCGCCATGGTACCGATGATTTCCAAAGCACGCGCGTCGATATTATCAAAAACGCCCGGCATGATGCTGTCTAAAGTGACAACACCGATCAATTTTCCTTCCAAATACAAAGGAACGCCCATGCAAGAATGCACAGGTAAATTCTCATCGTGGCCTAACACCATGCCATCGTAAGGATCGGGAAGAGGCGACTCAGCAGGAAAACGAACCGGATAATGACCGCTACAAATAGCCTTCAAACGCGGGTGTTCATCAATAATAAACCGACGCCCCATTAGGTCTTCCGATAAGCCCCGCTGGGCAAGCGGTGTCAGCACACCATTATTATTCGCCAATAAGACGACTGCATCACAGTTAATTGTTGCCCGCACCGCATACACCAATTGTTCAAAACGATTGGGCTGCGTCACCGCGCTAGCAAGATCGAGGGCAAAGCTCAATAAGGCGTTATTAGAGACCTGATTCATGGTTATCAACTCATAGGGCAAATAATATTTCGTGTCAATTTGACTCGAAGATATCATATAGACTTTTTTATTAGCGAGTCTTATTGACTCTTTAATTGATATTAAAAACCTAAATTACTGATTTTATTATCTATTATTAGTTGGCGCGCGCTTCGCTATAGAAGAGTTAACAAAACACCTATCCGTACTCTTAGCAAAGGAAATAACATGTTAACTCAACACCATATCGACACTGTCAAAGCGACTATCCCGCTTCTTGCTTCTGCAGGAACTGCGATTACAGAACATTTTTACCAACGCATGTTTTTCCATAATCCTGAACTAAAAGATGTGTTCAACATGACGCATCAAAGAACCGGTGGTCAGCCTGCAGCTTTGTTCAATGCCATCGCGGCGTACGCAACGCACATCGATAATCTAGAAGTATTGACTAGCGCCGTGACGCGTATAGCTCATAAGCACACCAGTTTTAATATCCAACCAAACCAATACGACATCGTTGGTCATCACCTACTTGAAACCTTACGAGAACTCGCACCAGAGGCTTTCACCAAAGACGTAGAAGAAGCTTGGGCAGCGGCCTACACTCAATTAGCTGGTATCTTTATTCAAGTCGAAGGAGATCTTTATAGAGAGCGAGCTGCGCAACGTGGTGGCTGGAAAGATTTCCGTCGTTTCCGTCTTGCGTCTAAAACACCAGAATCTGATCTAGTAACCAGCTTTGTATTTGAACCTGTCGATGGCCGCGCAGTAATAGACTATCAGCCAGGACAATACTTGGGCGTTAAGTTACATCCAAAAGGCAATGAGTACGATGAGATACGTCAATACTCTTTATCAACAACACCAAATGGCAAAAACTATCGCATCAGCGTAAAACGCGAAGGCGCAGGTGACATCAAAGGTGTTATGTCGAATTACCTTCATGATCATTTAAACGTCGGAGACGAAATTGAAGCCATGCCACCAGCAGGTGATTTCGTATTCAAAGACAAGCAAACGCCCGTCGTGCTGATTTCTGGTGGTGTGGGTTTAACGCCAATGCAAGCCATACTAAATACTCTAGATAAGCAGCAATACGGCCACCCTGTGAGCTATTTACACGCTTGTGCTCATCAAGGTCAACATTCCTTCAAAGAGCACGTAAACAGCCTAAAAGGCCATTTAAATCTGTCCGTTCATACTTGGTACGAACAAGCCAAAAGCGAAGAAGAGGGCGTAACAAAAGGCATGATGCAACTAGATACAATAAAAGACAGCTTGCCGCTGACGAATGGCGAGTTCTATTTATGCGGGCCTGTTGGCTTCATGATGTTCGTTAAGCAGCAATTGCTAACCCTTGGCGTGGAAGCAGACCGCATTCATTACGAACTATTCGGCCCGCATCAAGAAGTTTGATATTTAGCTAAACTTCTTGCTTAAACGGCAACAATGCGTGGGTATCTTGATGGTACTCACGCACGGCTTGGGCTTCTTCTTCGCAGAAGTTACCAATGGCTTCGCGGAAGCCTTCATGGGCGATGTAGTGAATACTGTGGCTAAAGACAGGTTCAAAACCTCGGGCGATTTTATGTTCCCCTTGGGTGCCAGGATCAAAATGCTGTAACCCTTTTTCCAAGCAAAACTCAATGCCTTGGTAGTAACAAGCTTCAAAATGCAGGCAATCCACTTCTTCCATACAACCCCAGTAACGACCGTACAAAGAGTGATCGTCGAAGAAACACCAAGACGCAGCAATGGCTTCTTCATCTAGAAAGGCTTGTACCAAAAGAATTTGATTGCCCATGTTTTCGGCTAATTGACCGAAAAATTCTCGGGTTAAATAGCCTTGTTGCCCACGTTTTGCATAAGTGGATTGATAACACAGATAAAAGAAATCGATGTCTGCCGAGGTTAAATCGCTGCCTATAGTACGAGTCAGCTTGATACCTTCCTTCGCGACCTTGTCTCGTTCCTTACGTGCTGTTTTGCGTTTGCGGCTAGAGAAGTGAGATAAGTAATCTTCCATGTCTTTGTAATCGCGATTAAACCAATGGAACTGACAGGAAATTCGATGCAATAGGTCTTTATTTGGTGCGAATAAGGCCGCGTGTTCAGGCTTGGTAAATAACAGATGCCAGCTTGAAAACTCTCGTTCTTGGTTGGCTTGAGTCATTAATTCTGCAAGCGCTGGGTACAGATGAGAAAACTGCACATCATCGCCTTTTGGATCGAGGTGAGAAAAAATCCGCGAACCTGTCACAGGAGAAAAAGGAATCGCCCAGATGCGCTTAGGAAAGTAACGCATGCCGTAACGCTGGTAAGCATCAGCCCAAGACCAATCGAAGACAAATTCGCCTTGAGAGTGGGTTTTTAAGTAGGTTGGGGCAATGGCAAGCGGGCTGTCGTCATCATCCATCACTAGCAAATATTCAGGATACCAACCGGTTCCATCGCCGATGCTTTTGCTTTGCTCTAACGCCTGATGAAAAGCAAATTGCGCAAAGGGATAACGTGTTTCTCCAATAGCCTCTTGCCATTTGGCTTGGCCTATTTGATCAACCGAGTTAAACCATTGCGCTTTCATACTACTTTCCTTTCTGTCGCTTATTGCAAAGGCTGTTTGACTTACATCTGTTTACGCATTTCATCCACTAGACTGGCAATTTCTGGTCGGACTTGTCGCCATAAATAAAACGCTTCTGCGGCTTGGCCAACCAACATGCCTAGACCATCGGCACCATCAGCACCATGCTCGTGCGCCCACTGTAAAAACACAGTGCGCCCCTTGCCATACATCATGTCGTAACACCAGGTTTCAGCGTTTATTAGCTCGTCTTTTAAGGGTGGCAAACTGCCAGATAAGCTCGCTGATGTGCCGTTAATGATGATATCAAAAGGACCTTCTAGCGCTTCGAAAGATGAAGCTAAACAATCAAATTGATAGGCCAAGGACTGAGCTTTCTCAAACGTACGATTAGCAATGGTGACAGATTCTGGATTCTCAGCTAAAACGGGTTCAAGCACACCTCGAACCGCACCGCCTGCGCCCAGAAGAAGAATACGTTTATCCGTTAAACTCTGTCCATGATTATGAATAATGTCACGAACCATGCCGATTCCGTCGGTATTATCGCCGAAAAGGTCGCCATTTTTACCCATTAGTAAAGTATTCACCGCTCCAGCTTGTTTTGCCCGTCGACTTAAAATATCACACATAGCATAAGCGCGTTCTTTAAACGGCACGGTAACATTCAGACCTTTTCCATCTTTTTCAAAAAAATCTCTGACTTGATTTTCAAATTCAGCCTCGTCGCCAAGCAAGGTCGAATACACCAATTCTTGATTCGTCAGCGTAGCAAAATACGTATGAATGCTAGGTGATTTACTGTGGGCTATTGGGTTACCTACAACAGCATATTGATCCAAAATTCATCCTCTTAGAAAGTAGAAAAAATTATAAAAGACGATAACAGCATTATCACTTGGCCAGAACAAGCCAATCTTTCGACGTCAAATAGTACTCGGTTAGCTTGGCTTCTTCGCTACCCGCTTCCACCTGATATTCATACGTCCAACGCACTTCTGGTGGTAATGACATTAAAATGGATTCGGTACGGCCCAAGCCACTTTGTATGCCAAAATGCGTGCCACGGTCAAACACCAAATTAAACTCTACATAACGCCCACGACGATGCAATTGGAAGTCGCGCTGTTGCTCAGTGAATGGCAAATCTTTACGACGCTCTAGAATCGGCAAATAGGCTTTAGTAAATGTATTGCCTACCGATTGCATCATGCCGAAACAATGCTCAAAACTACCTTCATTAAAATCGTCATAAAACAAACCACCAACACCTCGTGGTTCGCCACGGTGTTTCAAATAAAAGTATTCATCGCACCATTTTTTAAAGCGCGAATAATAACCTTCTCCAAATGGCTCGACAGCATCATAAGAAGCCTTGTGCCAATGGATACAATCTTCATCGAAACCATAATAAGGAGTCAGATCAAAACCACCACCAAACCACCAAACTGGTGCCATATCGTCTTTGTAAACGATAAACAAACGCACATTAGCATGAGACGTCGGAGCCATAGGATTGTTAGGATGGATCACCAAAGACACGCCCATGGCTTCAAATCGGCCACCAGCTAACTCAGGACGATCAACCGTCGCAGAGGGCGGTAAGTTATCACCCATGACATGAGAGAAGTTAACTCCGCCTTTTTCAATAACCTCACCACCTGCTATAACACGAGTCCGTCCACCACCGCCGTTGGGTCTGTCCCACGCATCTTCTTTGAAACGAGCTAGTGGCTCGACGCGTTCTAATGTAGAGCAAATATGGTCTTGAAGAGAAAGGAGATAGTCTTTAACGGCTTGCACATCGAGATTGGTAACCGTAGCGGGTGAACTTGCTGACATGAGATACTCCATCTGGTCATGGCTTTAAAATAAAACAAATAAAAACGGCCTAATCATTTAGGCCGTAGTTTATCACTTAATAGGGAGTTTTCGTGCAGGATCTCACTAATAAAGACAAGAACCATCAGGGCGAGTGCGCAATAGATTCAAGATCCACATATATTGTTCTGGATGCTTAGATATCATGGACTCAAGAGCTTGATTCATAATAAGAGCATCAGTTGCCTCATCACCACTGGGGAAATTTTCCAAAGGAGGCGAGATAAAGAGTTCGTATTTACCCGATTCAGCATTGTACGCAGGTAGCATGGGGATCACCGTCGCATCAGTCAAGGTTGCTAGACGACCTAACCCTTTCATTGTCGCTTTGTTTGACGCAAAGAAAGGTGTGAATACAGAATTCTTCGCGCCCAAATCTTCATCCGGAAGGTAGTAGCCTAAATGGCCTTCTTTAATAGCATTCATAAAGGGCTTAATGCCACTGGTACGGCAATATACACGAGCACCGTAGCGTATGCGCTGACGATGTATTAACCAATTGATAATGGGGTTTTTCTGAGTGCGAATCATGGCGACAGTTTTGTAGCCTTTCGCTGTTAACATGATTCCAGCGTAGTCAATTGCCCAACAATGTGGAACCAAGGCAATAACTTTCTTCCCTCTATCTAAAAGCGGAAATAAATGTTCTTGACCAGTAATAGTACAACGAGATTCACAGCGTCGCTTACTACGAACAACGAGCTCACCGTAAGCAATAAAAAATTGCGCAGCGGTCTGAAAGCTTTTTTTCAATAGGGTCTCGCGCTCTTCCAAAGATTTTTCAGGAAAGCATTGTTCAATATTTACACGCGCTCTTTTTAGCGCTTTACTTTTTGTATTAAGCAGACGACAAGCGATCCAGCTTGCCATTTTATCTCGCCAGCGTAACGGCAAAAAAGCAATTGATAAGGACACAAAAACACCGACCCATGTAGTCCAAAAACGAGGATGTAGGAATCGCCATTGAAAAGTTGGATTATATGCATGTTTATCAGCAGAATTCATTTTTAGTGTTTCGCATGAATCGTGAAAATTAAATGATACATTATTCGATTAATGCCTGAAAATGATATCTTGTATCTTTATTTTAACAACCATATTGCCTCCACTCAGATAAAGCTCGATCAAAAAAATCAGGCTTATCCGTGCCCTGAACTAAAATAGATGCACCATGTAAACAAGCAAGTAACTGAACAGCCTGTGTTAGCGCTTTATCATCCTCAATATCGCCCAAACGAACAAATATCTGCGTTAGCCACTCTAACTTTAGCTGATAAAACGTTACTAATTCATTACAAACCTGTTCGGGTAATATGGTTTTATCTGATGTAAGCATAGTACACAAGCTCATATTACGCTGATCAACAATTTTTGCCTTAAACCCATCAATAAAACTATTCAACAGAACATTAGGGTTCAGCTGCTCATTATTTAGATTTGGTAGCTGCTCAGAAAACTCCTCATTATAGCGCGCCATAACCGCTGAAACTAGATCACCTTTGGTCGGGTAGTGGTAGTGAACACTTGCACTCTTGATTCCAATTTCATCAGCAATATCACGAAAACTAAAAGCGTTGTAACCTCCTAGCGTGATTAATCGCTCTGCCGTATCGAGGATTTTGCTCTTCGTATCGTTTTTCTCGACTATCATAGTTATTCTCGGTTATCAAAATGTCATTTTTTTGAAAATAAGGTTTATCTATCTACTAGTAGGTATTTTATTGACCCACAATAAAATAACCAGTTACATTCTACCTATCTAGAGATAGGTAGAATGTTTTTTTACCTCAAAAACAACTCACGGAGACAAATATGACATACGATCTTGTGGTTTTAGGCAGTGGTCCTGGTGGTTATGCTGCCGCATTTCGAGCAGCGGATTTGGGCTTAAAGGTCGCTTTAATAGAACGCCACAATACATTGGGCGGCGTCTGTCTAAACGTCGGCTGTATTCCATCTAAAGCCCTATTACATGTAGCAGGCAAAATCCTTATGGCTGACGAACCAGCCCACGGAGTGCAATTTGCCAAGCCGACTATTGACCTTGAGGCCATCCGCCATCATAGACAATCCACAGTAGATACATTAACTGGCGGCTTAACAATGATGGCCAAAGGTAGAAAAGTCACCGTTCTTCATGGCGAAGGGAAGTTCGACTCGACAAACTCAATAACAGTTTCAAAAGACGGTTCAGAAGAAAAAGTAGAATTCAAAAACGCCATTATCGCCGTTGGTTCACGTGCGATTAAATTACCTTTTGTGCCTTATGACGATCCACGAATTTTAGACTCTACTAGCGCTCTGCAACTCGAACGTATTCCTGAGCATTTATTAGTACTTGGCGGCGGTATCATTGGCCTAGAAATGGCTACAGTTTACCAATCTCTAGGGGCTAAAATCACCGTTGCGGAACTTGGCGAACAAATCATGACAGGGGCTGATAAAGACCTTGTGAAGGTCTTCGAGCAAACAAACAAAGACCGCATGACCTTTTTGACACAAACTCAAGTGACCGATATAAAAGCGACACCTGAAGCGTTAAATGTCACCTTGAAAGACAAAGACGGAGAACGCAATCTTGCAGTTGATGCAGTACTTGTGGCTGTTGGTCGCTCACCTAACGGCAAAACGGCAGGCATTGCAGACATTGGCGTAAAATTAGACGAACGAGGTTTTGTATTAACTGATGAGCAATGCAAAACATCTGTACCTAATATTCTAGCCATTGGCGACGTCACCCATGGTCCAATGCTGGCGCACAAGGCTTCACACCAAGGCCATACCGCCGCCGAAGTTGTTGCAGGCCATAAAGTCGACTTCGTGCCTCTCGCTATTCCATCGATTGCTTACACTTTCCCTGAAGTTGCTTGGGTTGGTTTAACCGAAACAGAAGCGAAAAAGCAGGGCATCCCTGTTAAAACAGCCGTTTTTCCATGGACTGCAAGCGGACGAGCGATTGCTTCTGGCGTGACGCAAGGTAAGACTAAACTTATCTATGATGAAGCAACAGAACGTGTCTTAGGTGCTGGCATCGTTGGTTCTCATGCAGGGGAATTACTCGGTGAACTGACCCTAGCCATCGAGTTCGGTGCAACATTGGAAGACATCGCCTTAACCATCCACGCCCACCCAAGCCTACACGAATCCGTCGGCTTAGCGGCAGAACTCGGCGCGGGGACGATTACAGACTTACCGAACAAGAAAGCGAAAAAGGCTTAACATCTGGTGACGAGACTTGTGCGTGAACGCCACATGGTGTTCACGCACAGTTATTCTCTGATGATGAAACCTAATAATTAGGAAATCATAGATCAACTGACATAGACGATGTGCTGTTCATCATCATAACTAAAATCCAGGTAAATCTGGATTTGGTTTTCCTCTAGATGTAACTTCGAAACTAGATCAAAGGTGCCTTTTTCGGCTTTTTCCGCAAATGTTCGCAATTGCTTTTCCAGCATTACCCAAGCGACTCCATCCCTTGATTCATCGAAATTATTACCCGCTCTAGAAGCCCTTAGCCAACTAAAATAGGCCAATGAATTCGCTTTGATATCAATACTATCGCCAGCATCTGTTTCTATATAGCTAAGTCCAAAATGGAAAAGTTGTTGTTTTATATACGCTTTCCACTGCTGCATGAACTGATCGAAATAGGTCAAACAAACCTCTTTTATCAAACGTTTTTTACTACCATATTTTCACGCAACGTTATAATCGGAGCACTCGTCGTCTGCATAGGCTCTTTTTGGAGACGCTCAAAATGATGCATTAATACGTTGATAGCAGTGAGCGCTTCCGATTTCAAATCTTGGTCAATGATAATATCTACCTCATTTTGAGAGAGTAAATCATAGGATCCATCATTTAGCTCATGACCAATAAAAACAACATCCTTTGACCAACCTTTTTCTTTTAACGCTTGAGCAACCCCTTGAGTTCCACCTGTCACGTTATAAATACCTAAAGGCTTAACACCAGAGTTAAACAACTTAATCAAGCTATCGTAACTTTCTTCATCTAAATCGTGATTGTTAAGAGACTCTAAAATTTTAAGGTTGGGAAATTGTTCTCTAATCACTCGTCTAAAACCTAGCTCACGCTCATATTGAGAGCGGTAAGGCGCACTCACAACAAGAACAACTTCACCAGCACACTGCCCGATATAACGCCCCATTAAAGATCCCGCAGTGCGACCCGCGCTCACGTGGTTTGGTCCAACATAAGATAAACGCGATGTATCACACAAGTCAGTCGTAAAGCAAACTATTGGACAGCCAGCTTTTACAATTCTATTAACAGAAGAGGAAATAGCAGGGTCCTCCCTACACAGCAATACAATAGCGTCATATTGCTCTGAAGACACTTCTAACAGTGCAAGAAAGCTCTCTAAATTAAACGGATAGAGTGACTTTGTGTGAATCGTAATATTGTGTGGAGAAAACAGTTCTCTGATTTCAAGTACAGCATCCTCGATCGAGCGTAAAAAATTAGCGCCAGATTCTGATAGAAATAAAAATCTTAGAGGCTCATTCGATTCTGTATTACCTGAATCAATCGACACTTGCTGCTGAATATTCAATTGTTGAATAGCGGCAAATACTCTTTCTTTCGTATGGGGACTGACTTTGGCTCGATTACTTAACACTCGATCGACCGTCGCTACGCTTACCCCAGCCAGTTCAGCAACCTCTTTCATCGTTGTTTTTTTTAGTAAATCTACTGACACGTCTACTGTTCTCTATTTAGTAAAATGAAGTCTGGCTTAGATTACCGTCTTTGATGTTGAAAGAGAACCTAACTATCCGTGATACACAAAAGCCTCATCTTGAAACATTATCACCGTTTACATACAAACCAATAAACATAAAAAATACCATCATAAAAAAGAAATACAATATCAATTAAAAAACAATAACTTAATGAAAAACAAAAGAAACAATGAAACAAAAACACATCAAAATGATCTTTGTCAAATCAAAATGATATTGATAACATCAAATCTCAATGATAGATTCACAATCTAGTGAGGCTTAGTTTCACTAATAAATAAAATAATAAGGAGAAGCACATGAAAAAAATAATTACAGCTGCCATGACGCTAGCCATTTTAGCAACCCCTGCACTAGCGGACTCTAACCAACCTAGAATTGGCGTCACACTGTTTAGTTTTGACGACAATTTTCTATCTGTTCTAAGAAATAATATCGAAACATCGGCAAAGAAATCTGGCGTTAACTTACAAGTAGAAGATGCGCAAAATGAAATCGGTGTTCAGCTAAACCAAATACAAAATTTTATCGCGTCAGGTGTAGATGCAATCATAGTTAATACAGTGGATTCCGATGCCACTATGGGCATGAGTGATGCGGCAGAAGAAGCTGGTATCCCATTGGTTTACGTGGGCCGTCACCCAATAAATATTAACATGATGCCCGATAATCAGGCGTTTGTAGGTTCCAATGAATTGGAATCTGGCACCTTACAAGCACAAGAAGTTTGCCGCCTATTAGATGGTAAAGGCAAAGCCGTTATTATGATGGGTACCATTGGCGATAATAATACAACGATTCGAACTAAAGACGTTCATGACGTATTTGCTACCCCAGAGTGCAGCGGTATTGAAATCATTGAACAACAATCCGCGAACTTCATGCGTACTGAAGGTAACAACCTAATGTCCAATTGGTTAACGGCTGGCTTAGAGTTTGATGCAGTGATCGCTAATAACGACGAGATGGCATTAGGCGCAATACAAGCACTTAAAGCCACAGGCCGCTCTATGGACAGTGTCATTGTCGCAGGTATTGATGCAACCTCAGACGCTCTCTCATCTATGAAAGCTGGTGATCTTGACGTAACCGTTTTTCAAAATGGTGCAGCTCAAGGCAGTGGTGCAGTTCAAGCAGCCTTGCAACTTATAAATAACGAAGAGGTAGAGCAAAAGGTATGGATTCCTTTTGAGTTGGTCACACCAGAAAACATGGCTGATTATAACAAACTTAACTAAGAACATTGCTTTTGTCCTCCTAGCTGGGAAAGGGCTTTCCCAGCTTTTGAACAAGGCCCAGTCAAAATTTCTGGTTTTCATCAACAATAAGTTTTCACAAATAAAAAGGTTAATAATATGAGTATACGAGTTGCATTAATAGGCACAGGTATTATGGGGATGGATCACGCACGTATATTTGCTGAAGACCTACCTCACGTTGAATTACATACCATTTGCGATGTGTCTGCAGAACGCGCTCGCTATGTAGCCGATCAATTTGGTATTCAACACGCTGAAACAGACGCTCTCAAAGTTATTGCAAGCAAAGAAATAGACGCCGTAGTCATTGCCAGCCCAGATCACACACACACTCCATTAACTTTGGCTGCAATAAAAGCAGGTAAACCAGTTCTGTGCGAGAAACCATTGGCAACAAGTTCACAAGAATGCCTGACCGTTATAGAAGAAGAGATTAAGCTGGGTAAAAAAATGGTGCAACTCGGCTTTATGCGCCGGTTTGATCCTTCATACACAGCAATGAAACAAGATTTACTACAAGGAAAAATAGGCCAAGCCGTGATGTTTCATTGCTTCCACCGGAATGTCGAGGCACCTGCAAACTTCACAGGACAAATGGCCATCTCTAATTCCGCCCCTCATGAATTTGACGCTGCACGCTTTATGCTAGATGAAGACATTCAGTCCATTTCAGTATTTCAACCAAAATGCTTAGATACATCTAAAGTAGGTGCACCAGTGTTTATGGTCTTGGAGACTGAATCCGGTCGCTTGGTAAATATTGAAATCAATAATAATGCAGCGTATGGCTATGACGTACGCGGTGAATTAGTAGGAGAGAAGGGCAGCATCGCTTTACGCAGTCCCGTTCTTACGGAGCTACATAGCGCATTACAGGCAAGCGAAGCCTATGCAGCAGATTGGAGACCACGTTTTGCCGAAGCCTACCGTTTGCAAAATAAGGCGTGGATTCAATCAATCTTGACAAACACCCCCAATCCAATTGCTTCAGATTCATGGGATGGATATTGCGCCACACTAATAGCAGAAGCTGGTGTGCAAGCACTCTCCTCAGGCCTAAAAACCCCCATTCATCGCATAGAAAAGCCGACTCTTTACCTATAAGGAACTATCTTCATGAAACTTGGTTTTGTATCAGACAGCCTTAGTGGCCAATCATTAACGGAAATGCTCGATAACGCCCAACGAATGGGTGTTCATGGTGTAGAAATCAATACTGGCGGCTGGTCCACTGCACCACACTGCCGCTTGGAAGAGTTATTAAACAGCGCAGAAGCTCGCCAAGCATTTCAACAAGAATTCGACAGCCGAGGACTCGAAATCGCTTCGCTAAATGCCAACGGTAATCCTCTACATCCGACAGACAAAGCCCAATCTCAGTGCTTAAAAGATACCATCCGCTTAGCTGGTAAAATGGGGGTGAAAACGGTCTGCACCATGTCAGGGCTGCCTGCTGGCGCGCCAGGTGACTCGATGCCAAATTGGATAGTATCTTCATGGCCACCGGAAACACAAACTATGCTGAAATATCAGTGGGAAGAAGTCATGATTCCTTACTGGAAAGACATTGTTGCACTAGCAAAAGAATGTGGAGTAGAACGCATCGCATTGGAATTACACGGCAGCCAATGCGTATACAATGTACCTAGCCTATTAAAACTGCGCTCTGCAGTAAGCCCTATCATTGGTGCTAACTTAGACCCGTCACATTTATTTTGGATGGGAGCCGATCCTATTGCTGCAGTCGACGCGCTAGGCGATGCGATTTATCACGTGCATGCCAAAGACACACTGCTAAACCCAAGTGTACAGGCAACCACCAGCTTACTTGAAAATGGTAGCTTGATTGATATTCCAGCACGTTCATGGTCATACATCACCCTAGGTTATGGCCACGGTGAAGAGTGGTGGCGTCAATTCTGCTACCGCCTATTGATGAATGGTTATGACCGTTGGTTATCAATTGAGCATGAAGACGTTTTACTTAACTCCTTAGAAGGTTTAGAAAAGTCCGTCGATCTATTGCAAGGGGTAATACCAAAAGCGCCTTCTGACTTTAAGTTACAAGACATTTAAACTACTTTTTAAATAATAAAAGGGGAATAAGAGACAGGCCGAGCATCTCTTGTTTCCCTTATGCCATTCAATATAAACAGATTCCGTACAAGTATCACAGTCTCCCATTTTCAGACACAAAGCCCTTCTCAAACTACAAATCTTTTAAACATACTTAGCTTAACGCTTCTCTCTCACCAGCTATTTCTATTAACTCAAACGCACAGACATAAAGATTAAAGAAACATTCCATTGACTACTTTTTGCGCTAGGTATATTTTGGATACAAAATCCATTTTTAATAATGGCTAGCAAATTCCTTCAATTTCTTTAAAAAGGTATCGAATTATGAGCAATGATGTTTTTGATGTAAGTGTTTTCAACGGCGTCATGCCGGCGTTGATGACGCCTTGTAAGGCAGATCGCACGCCAGACTTCGATAACTTGGTGAAGAAGGGTAAAGAGATGATGGCGGCGGGGATGTCTGCTGTGGTCTATTGCGGTTCCATGGGAGATTGGCCTTTGTTGACCGATGCCGAGCGTATGGAAGGCGTAGAGCGCTTGGTGAACGCGGGCATTCCTGTGGTCGTTGGTACTGGGGCGATTAATACCAAATCCGCTGTGGCGTTGGCAGCGCACGCCGAGAAAGTCGGTGCAGCGGGTTTGATGGTGATTCCTCGCGTACTGTCTCGTGGCTCGGTGATCGCTGCTCAGAAGCACCATTTCAAAGCGATTCTCTCCGCGGCACCGTCGATTCCAGCGATTATCTACAACAGCCCTGTATATGGCTTTGAGACCCGTGCGGATTTGTTTTTTGCGCTACGTGCCGAACATAAGAATCTAGTTGGCTTTAAAGAATTTGGCAGTAAAGAAGCCTTGCGCTACGCAGCGGAAAACATCACCTCCCAAGACGATGATGTGTTGTTAATGATTGGTGTTGATACGGCGGTTTATCACGGCTTTGTTAAATGCGGCGCAGTTGGCGCAATCACCGGTATTGGCACGGCACTACCGAAAGAAGTGCTGTTACTCGCCAACTTATGTAAGTTAGCAGCAAAAGGTAACGCGGAAGCCCGCGTTCGCGCCCAAGAATTAGAAGAAGCCTTTTCTGTTTTAGCCAGTTTCGACGAAGGCCCTGAGTTAGTCTTGTTCTTCAAATATTTGCTTGTTTTAAACGGTGAAGAAGAGTATCGATTACACTTCAACGAAACGGATGAGCTTAATGCCGCACAGCGTCGTTACTGTGAAGATCAGTATGCGCTCTTCAAAGACTGGTTTGCGGATTGGGCAAAACAAGGTGGAGTAATAGATACATGCAAGTAATAGACAGTCATACGGAAGGTGAACCAACCCGCGTTATTGTGTCTGGTGGGCCAGATTTAGGCTCTGGTTCTTTGGCCGAACGCGCCAAAATTTTGGCTACGGAACATAAGGATTTTTATCGCTCTGTAGTATCAGAACCCTATGGGCAAGAAGCCATGGTCGGCGTGATGCTGGTCAATCCGGTTGATCCTGAGTGCGTAGCAGGCGTGATTTATTTCGACGCCGCTGCGGTCATCGGCATGTGTGGTCACGGCACCATTGGTGTTGCCGCAACGTTGGCTCACATGGGCAAAATAGGCATCGGCACGCACAAAATCGAAACGCCAGTCGGCGTGGTTGAAGTGACACTTTCAGATGCAAACACAGTGACGGTGAAAAACGTGGCCAGCCGTCGTTTACACAAAGATGTGAACTTAGAAATCGAAGGGATAGGTACAGTCTCTGGTGATATTGCCTATGGTGGAAACTGGTTCATTATTGTCGATCAAAGCCCTGTGCCTGTTGTTCCAAGTAATATTCGTAACCTGACGGAAGTCTCGATCAAAATTCGCGAAGCCATTGAAGCAAAGCAATTAACAGGTACAGATGGTGGCATCATTGATCACGTTGTTCTTTATGGGCCAGCACTTAGTGAAAATGGCCACAGCCGTAACTTCGTTCTGTGCCCTGACAACGCCTATGATCGATCACCTTGCGGCACAGGCAGTTCAGCACGCTTGGCTTGCCTAGCAGCGGATAATCGCCTTGCTCCAGGCGAAGAAATCATTCAAGAAAGCACCATTGGTAGTAGTTATCGTTTGAGCTATCAGCCTTCAACAAGCGATACGATTATTCCTAACATTACCGGACAGGCGTTTGTCACCAAAGAAGCAACCTTGATGATGAACCCCAGCGACCCGTTAAAAAATGGTATTAAACTGTCTTAGCGATGGATAGCTAGACTTCAAATAATTGGTTAGAAATAATTGGTGAACCCAAAATGGACATGACAAAAAATCAGGATGTGATTGTTATTGGAGCAGGGATTATCGGCATTAGTATTGCGCTAAAACTGCAATCTGAAGGCCGACAAGTGCTTGTATTGGATCGGAAAGGTGTTGCTGCAGAAACATCGTCCGGCAATGCAGGAGCGTTTGCCTTTGCGGATGTGATTCCTCTCGCCACGCCAGGCATTATGCGCAAAGCACCAAAGTGGTTGATCGACCCCCTCGGCCCTTTGTCATTGCGTCCCGCTTACGCGTTGAAAATTCTCCCTTGGATGCTGCGTTTCTGGCGTGCCAGCTGGCAAGACAAATATCAAGCAGCGTTGGCGGCACAAGCCAGTTTGATGGATTTTTCTAAAGCAGCACTGGAACGTCAAATTCAAGCCGTAAATGGCGAAGCTATGATTCGTCGAGAAGGGCAGTTACAACTTTATGAAGGTGAAGCAGAATTCAATGCCAGTCTTGCTGGTTGGCAAACGCGACAACAACATGGCGTAATCTATGAATTTTTACTCAGTCCAGACGCTATCGCCAAAGTCCAGCCCGGCATTCACCCCCGATTTACCCATGCGGCCTTTACTCCGGAGTGGAAAAACGTCTGCGATCCTGCCGAATGGACTAAACACTTAGCTGAAGAATTTGAAAAACTTGGCGGTAGAATTGCCATTGCATCGATTAATTCCATTGAAGTGAATAACGATAGAGTAACCTTAAAAAGCGATGCGGCCGACTATGAAACAAGCCAAGCTGTTCTAGCTGCAGGGGCTTGGTCAAAAACTTTAGCGCGATCTATTGGTGACAGTTTGCCATTAGATACGGAACGAGGGTACAACACGACATTACCAGCCAGAGCGTTTGATTTAAAAACCCACCTAACTTTTAGCAATCATGGTTTTGTAGTGACAAAAATAGGCGAAGGTGTTCGTGTTGGCGGTGCAGTTGAACTAGGTGGATTGGATTTGAAGCCCAATTTTCAACGGGCTGAGGTCTTACTCAATAAAGCAAAAACATTCTTACCCGGTTTAAAAGTTAACGGAGGTAAACAGTGGATGGGCTTTCGTCCTTCCATGCCTGACAGTCTTCCGGTGATCAGTTACTCCAGTCGATCTCAACGAGTAATTTATGCTTTCGGACATGGACATCTGGGGCTCACTCAATCCGCAGGAACCGCAGAATTAGTCGCGGCACTGATCAATAACGGCACGCCAGACATTGATCTTACACCGTTTTCAGCCACGCGCTTTTAACCACTTCTAAGATTATTAAAAAGTTTTGTAGGCCTGATGAGGGAGGCACGACCGTAATCAGGCGTTGTCACCCATGGCGTCGGATAACGCCTCGTACCTCGTCTCATCCGACCTACTTTTTTTGATGGACAGGGTGGTTGTTCTTCGTAGTCGGCTCATCTGACAAAATTGACTACGGTCGCTACCGCCGAGACGCGGTAACCCATTCAAGCACTTGGAACTTGGTGTTTTCAATATGAGCACGAAGTTTGTCTGCAGCGGCATTGACGTTTCGTTGGCGGGCTAACATCAGTAAGTCACTATGATCTTGCTGGGCGCTTTTTGACTTATTTAATTGATCGATGTGCATACTCACGTAGCGGTTGGATTGTAAGCTGGCACGCTCTAATAGATTCGTTGTCAGTATTCTATCCGCTGCGGCATAAAGCGCACCATGAAATCTTGCATTTAATGGTCCCCAAGCCGCGACATCGCCACTTCGATAAGATAGCTCCATCTCTTTAAGGATACTTTCACAAAGCTCAAAATGTTCATCTTGCATGAGAGGAATAGCACGAGTAAAAAGATCCACTTCTAGCATCATTCGTACATCAAAGATTTCGGCAATTTCATCAAGAGAATGCTTGGTGACCGTAGCACCGCGATTATTGGTGAAAACCACCAGCCCTTCAGCATCAAGACGCTTCAGCGCTTCACGAATTGGCATGCGCGAGACATCATATTCTTCCGCTAATAACTCCTGACGAATAAGCTCACCCTCCGCAAGGTCGCCAGATAAAATACGCTGGCGCAAATCTGCAGCAATGATATCGGGGAAACTCTGACGAACAACGGCTCTTTTGGGTACCAAGCGACTACTCCTTCGCGGACTAAAATACAGGAAGATCAAGCTATTATACGCAAAAGCGCCGCTAACGTGAGGTTAGCGGCGCTTTTTTTATAACTCATAGATTAAATCGTTTTAAGCCGATCGAACCATTTAGAAAGTAAGATTACCTGTCACACTGTAAGTACGACCCACGGCAGGGTAACGACCAACAGGGCTGGTATCAACACCACGGAAGTAGTATTCCTTGTCGAATACGTTGTTTACAGCCACATCAATACTCAACTTAGTGTTACCTGCTTCATAAAGATCTTTACTGACATTCAGGTTCCAAACCGTGTAAGACGGTATTTTACCTAACGAACCACTCGCATTTTCCTCTGTCGTGTTCGCGGCATCCGAGAAAGCATCACTGTAGTAGTAACCAGACACCGTAGATTGGTAACCAGCAAGGTTATAGCTCGCATCCCAAGAAATCTGATGCTTAGAAGCATCAACAAGGTTATTACCTTTGTTTTCTCCTTCTTCATAAGTCGCATCTAGGTAGGTATAAGCCAAACCTAAACTCAAGTCAGGTAAAGACTCAGGTCCATAGCGACCGGATAACTCAACGCCTTGATGGAGAGTTTTACCAGCATTTTCAAAGGTTTGTTCGGCAGCAATCCATTCCAGCTGATCTTTGTAATCTATTCGATACAAAGCAACATTAAAAGCGTTTCGTCCATGGGTGTAACGCGCGCCAATTTCATAGTTCCACGACAGTTCACCATCTTTATTCCCATCACCACGAATTGAGGAAATCTGTGGTGCGCGCAAAGATTTCTGCGCATTAGCGTAAGACACCCAATCATCGTTTAAACTATAAGCAACCGTTAACCCAGGTAAGGCTTCGTTAATCTGGTTACTTTGTTGTTCTGCTTTACCAATGTCTTGATAATTCATGTGAACCGATTCAAACCGCAACCCAGGCGTGACTTTTAAGCGATTATTCATCAAGCCAATTTCATCGCTCACATAAGCTGCAACTGCATCTGTATCGAGTTTCCAATCACGAGGCACCGTGACCGCCCCTGTTGAAATATCAGTCTGACGTAATTGATAATCTATGTCTTCGTTCACATAACGCATACCCACAATAAGGTTTTGCGTTACGCTCTCTGCCGATCCAAATGCCACAGACAATTTAGGCTCTACCCCAAAGACATTGAACTCACGAGGCGAATTACGGATATCTGTAGAAGCAAATCTTGGATCAGACCAAGCCACACCAGATGTACGGTTAAAGCCCCAGACAAAATTACGTGTGTCACGATGACCAAAGGTTAATACCTCGAATTGCGCGGCGTTGCCCCAGTCTAAATCTTGTAAGAACTTTAAATGCCAACGTGTGGCATCGGCATTATAAGTATCATTCGTACGCTGAGACTGTGTTCTATCGGCTTGATACGCTTGAGTTGATAAGGCACCGGGCATTTCGGTATCGGCATCGTAACGTTGGACAAACGCTTGCAGCTCTTGAGTATCACTAATCAACCAATCGGTTTTAATCTGGAAATTCTGCACATCGGTATCGGAGTGATCACGAGCACTGTCACCATTTTGAGTATTAGCTTCAATCTGTATAGCAAAATCATCATTGACCCAACCGCCCGTGCGGAGATACAAGTTATTCAATGTATTATTGCTGTGCTCAAATCCAGTGATTCGGTTGCTAATTTGCGATTCCCAATCCTTAGGAATTGGCTTAGTCACCAAGTTAATCACACCGCCAACGTTATTTGGTCCATATTGAACTGCGGCGCCACCGCGAACCACATCGATACGCTCTAATGATGACAAGGTCGCAGGAAAAACTGATTGTCCTGTGTGGCCATAAGGCGCTAACGTTAACGGCACGCCGTCCATCAGAAATTGCGCTTGTCCACTGCGACTAGCACTCAAGCCTCGAACAGAAACGTTTGGCAATACGCCCGTTCCTGTTTCATCTTGAACTTTAACACCTGGCACTTGTTGCAAAGCATCATCAATAGACTTAGCTGCTGTTTTGGTCATCTGTTCCGCTGAAATAACTGTACGACTGCCAGCGTATTCTTTGACATCTGACTCTTTCGATTCACCAAGCACACTCGCATGAACGGTGAGAGCTTTTAGCTCAGTCGCTTCACTGGCGGCTTGAGCAGATAAGCCAAACATCATAGAGCAAGCCAAAATGGAATAGCGGAATGTCGTACTACTTAAAACAGACGATTCTCGAATAAACATATAAAGATTTTTCCTTCACAAGGTGATAATGACGATTTTTTCTGATTTATAGTTCATAGCTGTAGCTGACCATGAACTCGGCAGGTGAGCCGTATCCGATTGAGTTGATGCCGGATGTGCCATCCGTGGAGCCTAGGTAATACTTTTCATCAAAAATATTGAAAATTGAGATGAAATACGCAGGGCAAGTAAATTTACATAAACTTACTTTTGATAATGAGAACACATATCATTTATATTTACAATGAGGAATGATTCGTTGCAACTTATGCAACACGCCTTAAAATGGCTTTAATATCACGGGGATAATCAAGGAAAGTACAATTCGAGGCGTACCGTTCGGATAGAGAAGAGCATTAAGAAGGTTATAGATTTATAGTTACTATTCTTTAAGGTGACAAAATTCTATCAAGATCTTTTGCTATCCCTTCTGCAGCAAGAATGCCTCGGTTTAAAGACCATAACTCGGGGGAGACGTTGATAAGTTGATTTTTCTTCTCTGCGGTAAGTAACTGAAACAATGGGTTAGTACGCCAATCATCAAGGACTGTGTGGTCACCATAAGCACCAATCAATAACCAGTCGGGGTTCACTTTGAGCAATAATTCTAAGCTGTTGGCTAAATACGGCATATTGCCATCATCGGGAATTGGACTGGCTAATCCCAGAGCATTTAACACCCCGCCAGCGTATGAGCCTGGCCCATGCAGCCACATGCCTCGCGAGCTGACAATAGCAAACTGTACGCTTCCGACCGACGTCATTTTTTCAAATGCCTTTCGATAGCTAGCCATGATGACTTTATGTTCGCTAAGCCTTGCCTGCATTTCTGCGTTTTTATTAACAATAATTCCAATCTTTTCAGCAGACGCAAGACTGTCTAAATAGCTTTCACCACGACTTTTTAGCAGCAAAGTTGGGGCAATGCGGGATAGATTATCGTAAGCCGCCGCGTGCCGCTGAAAATCCGCGATAATTAAATCTGGCTGTAGTTCGGCAATTCTCTCCATACTCGGTTGTGATCGCATTCCTAGAGAGGTCCAAGGTTTCAGTTTCGCCTTAACTTCTGGGAGTAAATTATTAGGGTCATTATCATCCGCAATGCCAATTGGAGAGAGGCCAACCGCAGCAAGTGCGTCCACAAATGATAATTCTAAAACGACAATGCGCTTAGGCTCACTGGGCAGAGTGAAAGTACCATTTTCATCCTGAATGCTTGGATAGGCCCAAGAAGACAATGACAATAAAAGAGAAATGACATAAATAGGTACATGACACAACGGCATAATGATGGCTCTTTTTGAAGGTGCGGCCATCATATTTCAAAAGAGAATGGCTATCAATTTCATTGTTAATGACAAAATAATTATTCACCATTCAGAAACCCTATTTCATCGCGCATCTCTATTAGAAACCTTCGAGCTACCGTAAGTCGTCTAATGTTTGAATAACATCAAACATTGAGTTGATAGCTTCTCATTTTTCAAACCATGGTCATTGCCTACTATCGATTGGTATTAAAAGTGCTAAGTTAATTAAGAGCTGCACTTACTAACCATCCTCCGTAGCCAAGCCTGGAGTGTTTTATGAAAGCAATACTATCTCAGCCCTCTCTACTTAAAAGCCACTCATACATTGGTGGTGAATGGGTAGCTGCTAAATCTGGCAAGACCTTCGCCATTACCAACCCTGCGAATGGCAAACACATTATCGATGTTGCGGATTTAGGCGCAGACGAGACAACACAAGCTGTTGAAGCGGCTGAAAAAGCACAGAAAGAATGGCAAAACCGCACAGCGAAAGAACGCGCGACCTTATTGCGCCGTTGGAACCAGCTAATTTTAGACAACCAAGACGACTTAGCGACCTTGATGACCTTGGAGCAAGGCAAACCATTTGCCGAAGCGAAAGGCGAAGTGGCTTATGGTGCGTCTTTTATTGATTGGTTTGCAGATGAAGCACGTCGTTTGAATGGTGACGTAATTCCTACTTTCGCCAAAGACAAGCGCGTATTAACTATTAAACAGCCTATTGGCGTGGTCGCGGCAATTACACCATGGAACTTCCCAATCGCTATGATCACTCGTAAAGCGGGCCCTGCACTTGCAGCGGGTTGTGCGATTGTCATTAAGCCTTCTGACGAAACCCCTTTGTGTGCGTTGGCTCTGGCTGAACTGGCCCATCAAGCGGGTATTCCAGCAGGCGTATTGAATGTGGTTGTCGGTAAAGACGCGAAAGCTATTGGCGGCGTATTAACAGGCCATCCAACGGTACGTAAGTTGTCTTTTACTGGTTCTACGCCAGTGGGCAAATTGTTGCTTTCTCAGTGCGCGCAAACGGTTAAACGTACTTCCATGGAATTGGGCGGCAACGCACCTTTCATCGTATTTGATGATGCCGACCTAGACGCTGCAGTAGAAGGCGCGATTGCGTCTAAATACCGTAACGCTGGCCAAACCTGTGTTTGCGCAAACCGAATTTTAGTGCAAGAAGGTGTGTACGATGCCTTTGCTGAAAAACTAGCAAAACGCGTTGCGACTTTTAAGACAGGAGATGGCTTTGCAGAAGGTGTCAACATTGGCCCGCTAATCAATCCCGCTGCGATCAGCAAAGTGGAACAACTTGTTGGCGACGCCATGGCAAAAGGTGCGAAAGCGCTAATCGGTGGTTCAAAAGCCACAACTGCTGGCGCACAGTTCTTCGAGCCAACCATTTTGACTGGCGTTACCGAAGACATGGACATTTTTTCTAACGAGATCTTTGGCCCAGTTGCTCCGCTATTCAAATTTAAAACCGAAGAAGAAGCGGTTGCCATGGCAAACAATACCCCATTTGGCTTGGCGTCTTACTTCTATTCCCAAAACATCGCTCGTATCTGGCGTGTTTCTGAAGCCTTGGAATACGGCATGGTGGGGATCAACGAAGGGATTATTTCCAGTGAAGTCGCACCATTCGGCGGTGTAAAAGAGTCTGGAAGTGGTCGTGAAGGGTCTCAATACGGCATCGACGAATACGTTGAAATCAAATACTTGTGCATGGGCGGCTTGGCGTAAGGTTTTCACCTAACACAACCACTCTTATCTTAATTAACAAGCGGAGCAACGCACCGCTTCATGTACATAGAGCTTGCTCTAAAAGGTGAAAGACAAAATGAACAACGCTGATCTACAAAAACGCAAAGAAAGTGCTATCGCTCGTGGCCAAGGCAACATGGCACCAGTTTACGTTGACCGAGCTTTAAACGCCGAAATTTGGGACGTTGAAGGCAAGCGTCACATCGACTTCGGTGCCGGTATCGCCGTAGTAAACACAGGTCATAACCATCCAAAAGTAAAGGCAGCGGTTTTGGCGCAAGTAGAGCGCTTTACTCACACATGTGTGATGGTAAGCCCATACGAATCAGCGGTGGCATTGGCTGAGAAGCTAAACGCAGCAGCACCAGGCGATACACCGAAAAAATCTATCTTTGTTACTACAGGCGCAGAAGCGGTTGAGAACTGTGTGAAGATTGCTCGTGCTTACACTGGTCGTCCAGGTATTATTGCGTTCAACGGTGGCTTCCACGGTCGTACGAACATGACCATGGGTCTGACAGGTAAAGTGAACCCTTACAAAATTGGTTTTGGCCCTTTCCCAAGCGATATTTTCCATATCCCTTACCCAAATGATTACCTCGGCATTACCGAAGAGCAAGCACTTGCTGACCTTCAAATGCGCTTCACGTGCGATATCGAGCCTTCTCGTGTTGCGGCTATTATCATTGAACCAGTACAAGGCGAGGGTGGTTTCTACCAAGCATCTGCAAGCTTCCTACAGAAGCTTCGTAAGCTATGTAACGAGCACGGTATGCTTTTGATTCTTGATGAAATCCAAGCTGGTTTTGCCCGTACCGGTACTATGTTCTGCCACGAACAAGCAGGTATTGAAGCTGACTTGATGACAGCAGCAAAAGGCATCGCGGGTGGTTTCCCAATCGCCGCGGTTGTGGGTAAGGCAGACATTATGGACGCGCCAATTCCTGGTGGCTTAGGTGGTACATACGGCGGTTCTCCAGTCGGCTGTGCAGCAGGTCTAGCTGTATTTGATGTTATCGAAGAAGAGAAACTATGCGACCGCGCAGTGGAAGTAGGTGCTCACTTCGTTAAACATCTAAACGCTATGCAGGCTGAATACCCACACATCATTGGTGAAGTACGTAACGCAGGTGCGATGATCGCGGTAGAATTTGTACACGATGGCGATGTAAACAAACCTTACCCAGAAATGGCGAAAAAGCTGTCTGCAAAAGCGGCTGAAAACGGTTTAGTACTTTTGTCTTGTGGTATTCGCGGCAACGTTATTCGTTTCTTACCTGCTTTGACCATCGAGATGGACATCATCGACGAAGGCATGGAAATCTTCAAACGCTGCTTTAAAGAGATTGTTTGATTTAACCTCTCTAAAGTAAAAAGCATCAAGCTCCCCTTGCAAGAATGACTCTTGCTGCAAGCCACTGTGGTGACACAGTGGCTTTTTTATGTGAGCTATTTTTTTGATAGATAAGATCACTTCAAAAGTAGCGTCCATTAGAGAACCTGAAAGCTCACCAAGAATCTTTGGATATTGTCTCTTCGCGCTCAGTATAAGGCGGGAGCCCCATATCTCGACGCAAATAATCAGGGAGCTTGTGGGCAAACATCATTTGCTTTCTCGCTGTTCGTCTTGCTCTTTGTATCTGATATCGATTCTTTAGTAACTCATAGCTTGCTACTATTTTTTGATTCAACCATAACAATAACGTCCACATGCTCTCACCTCCTGTTGATAAGGGCTTTATTGTGTCGCCAAAAAGAGGTAAAAACGAACGCTATATTCTTACAGATTAGATTAGAAAATCTTATGGGTTCTATTTTGGGAACTAACTTATGAGCAATCGCGTTACTCACCTCAAAGCCGCCCATTACTTTTCGGTGGCGAGCCAAACCTTGAGTTACACCAAAGCCGCAAAGCAACTGCATGTATCACAGGCTGCGGTGAGCCAGCAGATTCGTTTATTAGAAGATTACCTAGGTGTGCCATTGTTTTATCGCTCTGGCCGAGACATGCGTCTTACCAGTCAAGGACTAGTTCTCGCAGAACATCTAGAGCAAGCGTTCGAACACATAGGAAAAGGTTTAGAAAGCGTCAAACTCGAACCGCTGGAAGGAACTCTGCTTGTCTCGGGATTACAAAGCTTTGTGTCTCTGTGGTTGATGCCAAAGTTATGGCGTTTTTCCCACTTGCACCAATCTATAAACATCAAACTCTTCTCATCCGATGAACGCGAAGATATCCACTCGGGCAAAATAGACATCAGTATCGATAATCTTATCAACCATCAAGATAATATTTCTCAAAGCCTGCTCTTATCCTCTGAAATCATTCCAGTGTGCGCACCTGAACTGGCAAAAAACATTCAATTTGAACAGCCAACAGACTTGCTCAAATGCTGGCTGATACAAGTCGATACACCTATTTATCGTTGGGAAGCATGGTTTGCAGAGCAAAAGATCTCGCCACTTCGTAATAAGAAGTTACTCTGGGCCGAAGTCAACTCTTGGTACATGGGAATCAGTGCAGTAAAGGCCGGTCATGGTGTGTTTCTGTGCCCAAGGTTCATGGTGCAAGAAGAATTAGAGCAAGGGATACTTGTACAGGCTTTTCCGAAAGCACTGAACACCAACATAGAGTTTTACGTGAACTACAGCAAAAACTCACCACGAAAAGCTCGTATTAAAGCTTTTGTCGACTGGCTCAGAGAAGAAAGTGGTGGGCAGGGTGAAAACATCCTTAAAACAGAATCTCATCAACCACTGCCTTGGCCTTAATAGCAACGCTCAAACTATTCGTCTTTCAAAACATATTTTTTCAGAGCAAATTCAACACCACGGATTTCAGCTAAACCCTTCATTCGACCAAGAGCCGAGTAACCGGGTTTAGCGTCACGGCGCAAATCATCCATAATTTGATGACCATGATCAGGACGCAATGGAATACGTTTATCTATACCTGAGTGTTTACGACGCTGTTCTTCTTTGAGTAACACTAGAATGACATCCGAAATGTCTGTATTCCCTTCTAAATGTGCGGCTTCATGAAAACTTCCCCAAGTCTCTTCTCGTTGAGTCGAGCGCAAGTGAGTAAAGTAAATTCGATCAGCAAAGGTGGTCGCCATGTCGCACAAGTCGTTATCTTCGCGCACACCATAAGATCCGGTGCAGAAAGTAATGCCATTGGCAGGCGAGGGAATACGCTCGACTAACCACTCAACATCTTGCTTGGTCGAAACGATTCGAGGCAAGCCTAAAATTGGACGCGGCGGATCATCTGGATGAACCGCTAAACTAACACCACAAGATTCAGCAATTGGAACTATATGCTCTAAAAAGTAAGCAAAATTCTCTCTTAAAACATCTTTATCAATATCATCATAAGCTGCTAATGCGGCACGAAAGTTCTCTAACGAGTAGCTTTCTTCGGCACCGGGAAGCCCTGCCAATATCGTGTTTATCAGCTGCTCTTTTTGCTCGTCACTTAGTGCGGCGAAATGAGCTTTAGCGGCCGCTATTTCTGCCTCACTGTAGCCGTTTTCACTATTTGGGCGTTGTAAGATAAATAAATCAAACGCGGCAAAGGCAGTTTGGTCAAAACGCAAGGCTCGGGAACCGTCTGGTAAGGCATAAGTAAGATCCGTTCGAGTCCAATCAAGCACCGGCATAAAGTTGTAGCACACGGTTTGAATACCACATCTAGCAAGGTTTTGAATGCTCTTACCGTAGTTTTCAATGTACTTTTGATACTCACCCGTACGTTGCTTAATATCTTCATGAACAGGAATACTTTCCACAACGGACCAACGCAACCCCGCCGCTTCTATCTTATCTTTCACTGCCTGAATAGCCTCAACTGGCCACACTTCGCCATTTGGAATCTCGTGCAAAGCCGTAACAATGCCAGTTGCGCCTGCTTGGCGAATATCTTGTAAAGTGATGGAGTCGTTTACTCCAAACCAACGCCATGTATGTTCCATAATAAACTCTCTTACTTGTCTTTATTCTGAGAAGCGCTTTGCATCAGATTCTGTACCTTTACGCCTGCTAGCAATCCGTCCACTAAGCTCACTAGACGAACTAGTAAGGCCTTATTATTAGCCAAGGCCGTCGGAAAGATATCGTTACGTTGCAGCAGAGCAGAAATCAGGCTCATCGAGTCATCTCGATGACGGCTAACTAATTCGAATAACACAGCTTCAAGCGGATCGTTGATGCTTTGCTGATTCTGTTCGGCATTGCAAAGAAAGGCCATCCAGCCAGCGATACCAAGCTCGATAGCCGGTGCAGCTAGCGTTTTTTCCTGCAATTCCGTTAAGCCACTCAACCAACGTTGTGGCAGCTTCTGACTGCCATCCATTGCAATTTGTTTAAGCTGATGCTGCAAACTATCGTTTTCAAAACGTGCTAATAACTGTTGGCAATAAGTCGCCAATTCCGTTTGGCTAAAACTAGGTAATGTCGGGGCTACTTCTTGCATCATATAATGTTCAAGGAAGGCTCGAATATTCTTGTCTTGCATAGCATCAGCGACGGTTTTAAAGCCCGCAATAGACCCCAAGTAAGCCAACAAGGAATGACTACCATTGAGCATTCTAAGCTTCATCATTTCATAGCTTGAGACGTCTTCAACCATTTGTACGCCAGCAGATTCCCACTGCGGACGACCCGCAGGGAAATGATCTTCGACGACCCATTGGCTAAATTGTTCGCACTTCACCACGGTAGGCTCACTAATGCCAGTGTCCGCTTTAATCATCGCAAGATCGTGATCGGAAACAGCTGGAACGATGCGATCTACCATGGAATTTGGAAACGCAACGTTTTGCTCAACCCATTGGGCAAATTCGTCGTCTTGTACTTTTGCTAACGCAACGACCGCGCCTTTCGCTCGAACACCGTTGTGAGGCATGTTGTCACAAGACAATACCGTAAAAGCCTCAAGACCTTGCGCACGGCGCTGTTTCAAAGACTCAAGAATCAAACCCAAGGCCGTCTTGGGTTGCGATGGAGACGCCATGTCATGCTGAATTTCTGGTGCATCTAACAATAATTCACCTGTGGATGGCGCCAAGTAATAACCTTTTTCCGTAATTGTTAAGGTGACAATCTTGGTGGCAGGCGCTGTCATTTGTGAAAGCAGCGCCTCCCTTCCTTCATCAGAGCCGCAGAAAAACGTGTTTTTAATCGCTTTAATTTCTCTTAGATTAGCGTTACTCGTATCAGTATATTCCACCACATGATAACTATGCTCAGCCGCCTGCATCTGCTCTACCAGCTTATGATTAGAACGAATATTCGCACTGGCGATCATCCAATCCCCCCCATGAAGTGCAAGCGTCTGTTCTACATACACAGCTTGGTGAGCACGATGAAAAGCACCTAACCCAATGTGAACAATGCCGATATCATGCTGGCTTGGTTCAATCTGGCTATCTATACGTTGAATGTTTGTCATAAAGTCACCCAATTAACCCAACAGCGAAGGCAGCCACAATGAAATAGCTGGGATATAAGAAACAAGTAAAAGCACAAAAAGGTTACAGAGTAAGAAAGGCCAAATCGCTTTTACAATGGTAGTCATTGGCAACTCACTGATTCCTGCGGCGACAAACAGGCACACGCCAACTGGCGGCGTTGTTAAACCAATAATCAGGTTAAGTACCGCCATCACACCAAAGTGTATCGGGTCCATACCAATACCTTCCGCCACTTTTAGCAAGGTCGGGAAAAGGATAATCAGTGCTGCGATGGTTTCCATGAACCCACCAACAACCAATAACACGATGTTGATGATTAAAATTACCACCAATGGGTTTTCACTAATGCTAAAAATAGCACTCGCCAGCATCTGTGGTATTTGCTCACTGGTCAGAATCCAGCCGAATAAATTCGCCATCCCAACCAATAACAGTAAGCTGGTAGAACTTAAAACCGTATCCACTAATAGCTTGGGAAGATTCTTCCAAGTCAGACCTTTATAGACAAACATGCCGACAACAAAGGCATATAAGCTGGCCATAATAGAGGCTTCTGTTGGCGTAAAGAGTCCACCAATAATCCCGTACAGGATAATAAAGGTCATCAAGAGTGCCCAAAAAGCACCTTTACCGACGATATAGATTTCCTTTAATGTCGCGCGTTTTTCGCGTGGATATTGACGCTTCACGGCAATGATATATGCCGTTACCATCATAGCTAAACCCAACATGACTCCGGGAACGACACCTGCTAAAAACATTTTGCCAACGGAAATACCGCTTAATGAACCCACAATAATCATGGGAACACTAGGTGGAATAATTGGCCCAATCGTAGAGGATGCGGCCGTTACCGCCGCCGCAAAGGGTTTGTCGTAACCACTTCGAGCCATACCTGGAATCATCACAGCGCCAATGCTCGCCGTATCCGCCACAGCTGTACCGGAAATACCGCCAAAGATCATTGAGCCGCCAACATTCGCCAGTCCAAGGCCGCCACGAATGTGACCTAACAAGGCATTACTGAACCGAATAATATAATCGGTAATATTACCGACGTTCATTAAATTGCCAGCCAGAATAAAGCCGGGGATACAGAGCAAAACAAAGGAATCCATACCTGCGTACAAACGCTGAGGCACTATGGTTAAAGGAATCCCTGCCATAGTTAAATAAGTAAGCGATGCGATACCTAGGCAAAACACGATTGGTACGCCCACAAAAAGCAGTAAAAAGAATACGAGAAACAGTAAAATGACTTCCATTATGAAGCTACTCCTTGGTCATCACGTTCAAGCAGAACAAGCAGTGCACTCATAAAGCTATAAAATGCCGTTAACGCGAAGAAAAAAGTCACCGATAGGAATGCCCAGTACATAGGAACTTCTAAAGCAGGAGAGGTCTGCCAACGTCCTATTTGAGCGTATTTGATGGCATAAGGCAGAATATAAATAGCAAAGCTCCCCGCCAATACATGGCAGAAAATTTGATACACCTTATTCCAGAATCGATTTAAAGCACCTTGATACAGTTCTAGACGCACATGGCGATTATGTCGAATCACTAATCCAGAACCCATCACTATAAGATAAACAAATAAATAGCGAGACAGCTCTTCTGTCCAAATAGGGGAGCTAGGCAACAAGAAACGCGAGATTACTTGCAGCATAACCACCGCAGTAATCGCCAATAATGCAGATACAGCTAATACAGAAAATACCCAATCAATGATGCGTAGCAACCACTGGATACTTGCTTCCAGCTTGCCCACAAAATCTCTTGGGTTATTGGTTTGAGATGAGATACTCATCGTATTTCTCTCCAAAAGGGCCTATTTTCGCTATAAAAGCGAAAATAGGCGGTCTTAAACGGATTTAGATTTTGTTATAAAGCGCAAGTTGTTCAGGAGTTAGAGCATCTTGTACTGCTTTTTGAGCTGCCGCTTTGAACGCTTCAAGATCTGGCTGCACAAACTCCATCCCACGAGCTTCTAGAGTAGAACGCAATTGTGCTTCATCTGCAGCAAACATGCTGTGTTCATAGCTTTGCATTTGCTTACCAGCGTCCAGAACGATGTCTCGCAAATCGGCAGGCATACTGTTTAGCTTGTCTTGGCCAATCACCACATAAATCCAGCTACGAACGTGACCTGTTAAGTTCACATATTTCTGAACTTCGTAGAAACTCGCACTATTGATCAAACTTAGTGGGTTCTCTTGCCCATCAATCGTATTCTGCTGCAAGGCAGTAAATACTTCGCTAAATGCCATAGGGATTGGTTTAGCCCCTAGTGCTTGCCAGGTTTTTACAAACAGAGGCACGTTAGGCACTCGCAACTTCAAGCCATCCAAATCACTCGGAGATTGAATTTTACGGTTGGAGGTTAAATGACGAGGACCACGCTCGAACCACGCAATAGGTTTAAGTCCTGTACGCTCAGAAATCTGCTCACTAATTTCTTTACCAACTTCGCCATCAACGGCTTTTGTCAGCTGTTCAGAGCTGGTAAAAGCATAAGGAACTGCCATCAATGCCGCTTTTGGTGCCCAGTTTTGTAGCGATTCACCCGTTATGGTCATATCCGCTGTACCAAGCTGAATGCTATTAATAACATCCATTTCTTTGCCTAACTGCTCATTAGGATAAAGCTTAACGTCAATACGGCCATTCGATTTTGTTTCTGCGACTTCTTTAAATTTCAAAGCAGCTTTGTGCCAAATATTGTCTTCGTTGGCTGGATAGCCAAATTTCAACGTAACATCAGCAGCTTGAGCTAGCCCAGCCAACAAGATAGATGACATGACGGCGACTTTTAACATTGGTTTAATCATGGTGAACTCCGTTTTTATTATTAGATTTATACTCTAGGGTTATAAATTACTTACTCATCTCAACAAGCACTTTACGAGTAAGTTCAGGGTGGTTTTCCATTAGCTGAATACCATCGCCAATGTCGTTTAAAGCAATCCGATGACTAATTAATGCCAAAGGATCCAAACGACCTGATGCAATCATTTCAAGCACTTGAGGAAAACGACGATTATTGAGGCGCGAACCTACAATCGTCAGTTCTTTCTTAATAACTTCAATTTGCGCTAAATCACTTGGTGTTGTACTGAAACCCAACAAGCCAATACGTCCAGCAGGGCAGGCGATACGTAGAATTTCAGGCAAAAGAGCAGGAATGCATGCCGCGTCGGCAATCAAAGGTACACCTTCGCCATTTGTCCATTCTCGGATACAGTCTTCAACTTTGTGCTCTCGGCTATTAATGACATCCGTTGCACCAAGAGATTTAGCCGTTTCTAAGCGTTCATCAACGATATCGGTGACAATGATGCGCTCAATACCCATGGCTTTCGCCACTTGCACTATGGTCAAACCGATCACGCCAGCACCGTAAACCAGCAAGGTATCACCTGGAATTGGCTCCATTCGAGACAACACATTAGTAGCAATGGAATAAGGTTCGACTAATGCGGCTTGCTCAAGCGTGACATTGTCAGGAAGCACTAGTACGTTGCTGGCAGGCGCACTGGTGAACTCACCAAAGCCACCATTTCGATGGACGCCAAACACTTGTAATTTCGCACAAACGTTAAATCGACCAGCACGGCAGGCATAACATTCACCGCAGCTAATAACAGGATCAACACACACTTTATCGCCAATTTTTACGTGGGTGACGCCTTCGCCAACTGCGGCGACAACACCCGAAAATTCATGGCCAGTAATTCGAGGAAACTGAACAAAAGGGTTTTGTCCGTGAATAATATGCAGATCGGACCCACAAATTCCGGCAAAGGCAGTTTTAATCAATACTTCGCCAGCCTCAGCGACAGGCTGTTTGGTATCAATCAAGGCATAGTCATTTACATTCGCTACTTGAAACGCTTTCATAATTTTCTACCAATTCCACAAGGTGCCATCTTCTAGGCGGTTAACCGGAAGATAAGCAGGTTTATAGGGATATTTCGCGGCAAGCTCTTCATCAATATCCACGCCATGACCAGGTACGTCACCAGGTGTGAAGAAACCATCTTTGAACTCATAAGCATGAGGGAAAACTAGATCCGTTTCCTTGGTGTGAGGCATGTGTTCTTGAATGCCAAAGTTAGGCACCCAAGTATCAAAATGCAGTGCAGCCCCCATGCAAATAGGGGAAAGGTCCGTCGCACCATGGAAGCCAGTTTTGACATGATAGATAGAGGCAAAGTCAGCGATACGGCGTACATTAGTGATGCCGCCTGCATGAGTGATTGTTGCACGGATGTAATCTATTAGCTGATTTTGAATCAACTCTTGGCAATCAGACAAACTATTGAATACTTCGCCAATCGCGAGAGGTGTCGTCGTATGTTTACGAATTAGTTCATAGGAAGACTGATTTTCAACAGGCGTACAATCTTCTAACCAGAATAAGTGAAACTTCTCGACTTCTTTGCCTAAACGCGCTGCTTGGATTGGCGTGAGGCGATGGTGTACATCATGCAAGATATGCAAATCTTCACCAAACTCTTTGCGAACAGCGGCAAATAGTTCAGGTACATGATTAAGGTATTTTTCCGTAGACCAAACATGTTCGGCAGGTAAGGCAGAATCAGCTGGCTCATAAGGTTTGCCAGCTTCTTTAGAAACGCCGTAGGTGGTAGGTATGCCTGGTATACCACATTGCACTCGAACGGCTTTATAACCAAGTTCAACATGCTTACGAACTTCTTCAAGACAAGACTCAATATCTAACCCTGTTGCATGTCCATAGACCATGACTTTTTCACGGCTTTTACCGCCAAGTAATTGGTACAGAGGCATTCCCGCTAATTTGGCTTTTATATCCCACAAAGCAACATCGACAGCGGCGATGGCTGTCATGCCAACAGGACCACGACGCCAATACGCACCACGGTACAAATACTGCCAAATATCTTCTATTCGCTGAGGGTCTTTACCTATTAGGGTAGGGATGACATGGTCTTCAAGGTAGGCAACAACAGATTGTTCACGACCATTAAGTGTTGCATCACCAATGCCATAAACACCTTCGTCGGTTTCTATTTTCAGTGTGACTAGATTGCGGCCAGGGCAAGTCACTATTACTTTTGCTGATCGAATTTTCATAAATAAAGGTACCTAATTATTTTTTTGGCATACCAAATTTCTATAAGTGAGACAAAATTAGCTGAATAAGCAGATTAAAACAAGTATTAAGCCAATATTGGCATACCAATATCATTTATTCTTCGCCTAATCTGATTAAAATATCGACTTCTTACACGAGTTACGTAAAAATGGCATACCAGATTATTGGCAATACAGAATTACTAAGAACCCACTATGGCAGAACGACTCTACAGAGAAATTGGCGAAAGCATTAAACAAGAGATTGCAAAATCGAACATTAAAGTTGGCGATAAACTGCCAACGGAACGCGTCTACGCGGAACTCTTTGGTGTCAGCAGAACATTGGTTAGAGAAGCCTTTATCATGCTAGAAATCGAGGAGTTGATCGAAGTTCGAAAAGGCTCTGGCAGCTATTTAAAAAATAACCTTTCTTTGAAGGCAAATAATAAAGTGTCGGATGTGGGTCCATTTGAGCTATTACAAGCACGTCAAGAGATAGAAAGCTCAATAGCGGCGTGTGCAGCATCCGTCATTACCAAGCAGGATCTGCAAAAGCTGCAAGATATTCTAGATATCGAGAGTGCGGAATTAGAAATAGTCGAAAAAGCCAATAACGCAGACAGAGACTTTCATCTATCTATTGCACAAGCGACTCAAAATACAGTGTTGCTTGATACTGCGACACGCTTATGGGATATGCGCGATGGCAATCCGATGTGGAAAAAGCTCCATGCACGTATACAAGACACGTCTTACCATGACCAATGGTTAGAGGATCACAAAAAGGTGCTTGTTCAGCTACGTAAACGAAATGCAGAAGGAGCAAGACAGGCGATGTGGCAACATTTAGAAAACGTTAAACAAACCTTGTTTAAGCTCTCAGACACAGACGCACCGGATTTTGATGGTTACCTTTTTGCCCAACCAAACAGTTAGCACGAATACATTAATAAGGCGCAGAAATTAGCTCTTCTACCGTCTGATGTAACACTTTCAGGAATAATTCGCGGGGTTTATTAGGCTGAGTGGTTTTCTTGCAAATCACGGCGACACCTAAGGTGTAAGAACGGTTTTCTGGCGCTACAGCAACGATTTGTCCGGACTCAACATATGACTCAGCATAGCGTTCAGGTAAGAAACCTATGT
The DNA here is from genome assembly GCF_019426345.1 of Marinomonas lutimaris. GTDB lineage: Bacteria > Pseudomonadota > Gammaproteobacteria > Pseudomonadales > Marinomonadaceae > Marinomonas > Marinomonas lutimaris. The sequence continues at coordinate 195,023 of NZ_JAHLLW010000001.1, read as the reverse complement.
ATCGGCCCGATAGGATCAAGGCTAAGCGGCTGTCATAGAAATACGAGATCGCAGTGAGGTTCATCTGGGAAATCTGTTCGCTAACCGCTTCATGTGGTTTTAATCCCGCGTGAGTAGCAGGGTATTTGTCCACTTTTTCGTCTTGATCTTCAACGGACATAGTGGCTAATGGATGATCCTTCCCACAATACAGGTAACAATCGTCGCTGTATAAATGTACGTAACTTAAACCATCCAGTTTACGATGATAGGGAATGAAACCTATGTCGGCTTCATCATTCAAAATCATGCGCTCAATGTTAGACATAGAAGACACGTTCGTCGTGATCGATACTTCTGGGGCTTCAGTCGAAAATCGCTGGATCATTTCAGGGAAATGACTGCGAGGATCAAGACTCACTTTGTCGGAAAGGGCAAGACGCAGTTTGCCGGTTAAGCTGGCATTTAGGTTGTTTACTGTGGTTCGAAAGGTATCTAATGATTCGAGTAGATTCTCGGTCATTTTATAGATGATAACGCCTTCTTCTGTGAGAGAAAATCCACCACGGCCACGTTTACACAAGACAAGGTTCAAACGCGCTTCTAGATTGGAGATGTGCAGGCTGATAGTCGATCGACCAATATTAAGAGAGGTTTCCGCAGCCGAAAAACCACCGCAATCTACGACAGTTTTAAAGACTTTTAGCTGTTTTATTTCATAATCACCGACTTGCCCCAGTGAGTAATTTTTAACACTCATCGCCTCTCCCCATGTGTATTAACCTGTTCGTCACAATTTAGTTCGTTGATTCTCTAACTTTACATTGATTTAAGCTACTTTCATCCCTCTTTCTGCTTCTTTAAGGTAAGAGACGTCGGCTACCGCAGCAAAATGTCTTCATGATGACGTTTTATGTATTCAGGATGATTCGTATCCGCTTGGTTATACCCTGAAGTGAAGCGTTAAATACTGACCTTTCATTTCATTCTTCCAGCACGTTATTTTGGCCTGTTTGTCTCACTTGATAAACAGGCTTTTTTTGTCATTTTGATTGCTTCCCTTCTTTTCAGAAAGGGTCTAAAGGAGGTTGATATGTCCATCGCGTTATCCGTTCGTCAAAAACTAATTGCGATTGTTGTTTTGGTCTGTGTTGGGTACGCGGGGTTTGGCGATTATTCCATTTATAACTTGTCGCAAATGTCGAATGCGTCCGACGATGCCACCGAGCTGAGCAGGCTAACCAGTGAAGTGAAAGACGTTGAAATTGCTTTACTACAATTTGAACGAGAAATGGCAACCCTTTCACCTGACAATGTTGATGCTATCAGCCAAACATTAGTAAAAATAAAAAATGAGACCTCCGCTGGGTTTAGCATCAGAGCAGATTTACTCGATACCGAAGGCAAAGCTCGCTTAAGGAACAGCCAAGCTTTGCAGCCTAATTATTTATCCGCGCTTGAAAGTCACCTGCAAAATTTAATCACCCTCGGTTAAGCGGTAAAACTGGCGCGCTGGGTCGATTAAACCAATCGGCGCAAGCCTTAGCTGAACAACTCAAATCATTGGCAAGCTTTGCCGCAAGCTTTAAAGAAGTAAGGGTAAGAGAGAAAGACTTTCTCGCTTACAGCGATGCTGAACACCAAGCCGCCTTACAGGCAGCTATTCAGCAGATGGCAAATAAAAATGTTCACAACCAAACCAAAGAATTAGCCAACCAAATCCAAGGTTTTGACGTGGCTTAACAGTCAAAACCCTTGAAAAGGGCTTCCACGAAAAATCATGAAGCCCTAATTTGGTGCAGCAATAAATTACAGACAAAAGACTCGACCGCATATTTAAAAAAGCAAAGAAAATGCACGTTTTCAACATCATAGATCAATAATATTCACACTATTGGTGCATTCAACTAATCTATTTTTTGCACCAAAAAGGGTTGCCAAGCCTCTTTATTGTGCACCAAATTGCAGTTAGTTATATGATTTATAACAGATTTTGTCTTTTTGGATTGTTTGATGCCGACAAAACTTTAGATAGATTTTGTGAGCTTTATTGCTCTTAGGCTTTTTGAAAGTATCGAGTACAAGGTGTCACAACCACAAAGGCGTGACTTTTTTATGCACTTTTGCTCTCGAGGTAGCTCAATGATTAAGGCGATACTAAAAGTAAAAAAACGATTGGTTGTAAGTTCTCTAGCGGTAGCTCTTGGATTAGGCGCTGTCGCTTCTTCTGCTAATGCTGCAGATTACAACTGGCGCTTCGCTAACCTATACAGCCGAGGCTCTGCCTTCGGTGCTGTATATGAAGATTTAGCAAAAAACATTGAGACTATGTCTGACGGCCGCATCAAGGTACAAGTTTTGTACGACGGTGAAGGTGTTGGTTCTTCTGGCATTTTTGGTGCCGTAAAAACAGGCCTAATCACCATGGGCGCGACTTTCCAATCTTTGAACGCAGGTGAGCTTCCAGCTGGTTTGGTTGAAATCGGTCTACCTGGTGGAACCAGTGATGTAGGTGAACTAACTACCTTGTTCCAAGAAAAAGGCTGGGCGCCAATCCTTAAAAAAGCCTACGGCGAGCAAGGTCTAGTTTGGCTTGACCCTTACATTCAGCCAGCGGTTTACGTTATTACTAAGAAGCCAATCAATTCGATTGCCGATTTCCAAGGCTTGAAAATCCGTGCACCAGGCGCATACGGTAAGTTCCTACGTAACCTAGGCGCTTCTCCTGTTTCTCTAGCTTGGTCTGAGATCTACACAAGTCTTTCAACTGGCGTAATCGACGGTTCTATCGGTTCTAACATGATTGATCACCGCGATGGTAACCACGTAGAAGTAGCGAAATATATGTACCCACTTCCTCTAGCTGGCGCACAAGTGTTACCTATTATCGTTAACCAAAGCGCTTGGAACAAACTTCCAGCGGACTTAAAGGCCATTGTTAAAGCGGCGACAACCGTTCACGCTCAAGAGCAAATGACCAAGTCTAAACTTTGGGAATCTCAAGCGGTTGCTGATATGGAAGCAAAAGGCCTTCAGTGGAGCCCAGAGCCAAGTGCAGAAGACAAAGCAGCTTGGAAAGCAGCAGGTGCGAAACTTTGGGATGAGTACGCAGCGGCAGACAAATACAGCAAAGAGTTGATTGACGTTCTTCGTAAAGAACAGAAATAATCTCCTGTGCAATAACTAAAACGGCCTTCTCTTCGTAGAAGGCCGTTTTAATTTCGATCCATCCTTACAGGTACAAAACAATGATAATGACTGCGATTAGGCGCTATTGTCTTGGAGTCCACGCGTTGGTGGCTTTCATTGGGAATTCCGTTTCCTATCTTATGCCAGTATTAGCATTTGTCGTTGCTTTCGAGGTTTTCTCTCGTTACATATTAGATAGTCCAACCATTTGGGCTTACGACACTTCGCTATTTATCTTTGGTTATATTGCGGCATTAGGCGGCGCTTATGCCCAACAGCAACGTGCCCACATCAATGTCGATATCCTTTACAACAAAGTCTCAGCTCGAACGAAAAGCATATTTAACCTATTTTCATTCGCTCTCGCCATGTTCTTTATGGTTATCGTCTGCAAAATGAGCATAGGTAAGTTTGAAGAAGCGCTCGAGTTTAACTACCGACGTCAAAGTGAATGGGCGCCTCATATGCATCATTACTGGTTAATGATGGCAATCGCTAGTGTTTTGCTTATTTTGCAACTTTCCAGCGACTGGATTGATTCATTACACCAAGCAATTACTGGTAAACCCTTATTACCAGAAGCACCGACCGAACAAGAGGAAACCGCACAATGATTAGTATTGAGTTATTAACGGGCATTTTATTTGCCTGTATCATAGCGTCCTTTGCCTTAGGTGCACCGGTTGGTTTAGCCCTTGGCGGTATTGCCATGGGCATAGGTTATATGACCTGGGGCGATGCCTTATTTAACGTCATTCCTACTACGCTAGAATCAACCCATTTTAGTTTTATCCTGCTTGCTATCCCTTTGTATATTTACATGGGTCAATTGCTCACCCGATCCGGTATTGGCGACGCCATGTTCAATGCCAGCCAAATGTTAATTGGTCGAGTACGTGGTTCACTCGCTATCAGCGTGATCGTGGTGTGCTCTATGATTGGTGCCATGGTTGGCATTATCGGCGCGGGCATCATGACTTCAGGCAGTATCGCTCTGCGTCCAATGTTAGAGCGCGGCTACGATAAACGTCTAGCGCTTGGCGTTATTATGGCGGGTGGCGGCTTAGGTATTTTGATTCCACCTAGCATCCCGATGATCATGTTTGCATCGTCTACGCAGAACTCAGTAGGGCGCATGTTCATCGGTGCCTTGATTCCAGCGCTTATCACTATTGTTTTGCTAATCGGTTACGTGGTGATTTCCTGTAAGTTGAACCCAAAACGCGCGCCGATGGATGTGGTGCCAGAAGTTCAACCAACGCAAAAAGAGAAGTTCCTAACAGCTCGTGATGGCTTATTGTCTCTGCTGTTAATTGTTGCCGTGCTTGGTAGCATCATCATGGGCATCGCGACACCAACAGAGTCTGGTGCGATAGGTGTTGTGGGCGCAATTGTTCTAGCGATTTTCTTTAAACGCTTCAAACCACGTATGGTACAAAAAGCGGGGATGCAAGCCGCATTACTGGTCAGTGTGGCGATGTGGATTATTGTTGGCGCGTCGGTTTTCAGTAACTTCCATTTGCTGATGGGCGTGCAAAACATGGTTGCGGGTTTCACCCAAGATTTGGGCTTACCACCGATTGTCGTCATCATGTTGTTCCAGTTGATCATGCTGTTGCTAGGCTTCATTATCGATGAATTTATCATCGTCCTAATGTGTGCGCCTATCTTCACACCGATTGCCGTGTCTCTGGGTTATGATCCTATTTGGTTTGGTATCTTGATGATTCTAAACATTGAAATTGCCGTACAAACGCCACCTTATGGTTTTGCTTTGTTTTACCTAAAAGGCATCGCGCCTCCTGGCATCACCATGTTGGATATCTACAAATCCATTACGCCATTTGTATTGCTGAAACTTCTGGTTCTTGTCATCGTAATGATGTTCCCAGAATTGGTAACCTGGTTGCCTAATCAACTAATGGACTCATAATTTTCATCTAATTCGTGACTGTTGCTCATTATCATTAGAAATAAAAAAAGCCAGTGTGAATCACACTGGCTTTTTTGTTTAGAGCTTTACTATTTTAAAAATTTTGTCTGCTATTAATTAATAGCGCTTCAAGATAATCGCTGCGTTTACTCCGCCAAAACCAAAGCCATTACACAACACATAGTCGACCGCTTTTTCACGTGCAATCAATGGAATAAGATCTAAATCCGCCATGCTGTCTTCTGGAGTTTCAAGGTTTAGCGTCGGAGGCAAAATACCTGAAATTAGCGCCTGCGCACTGAAAATCGTTTCCACGCCACCGGCAGCACCAAGTAAATGACCTGTTGCGGACTTAGTAGAAGAGATCGCCACTTCTGTTACTTTCTCGCCAAACACACGACGCAAGGCGTTAATCTCACCACGATCGCCCACTGGAGTCGACGTAGCATGAGCATTCACATAGCCAATTTGATCCGCAGAAATGCCAGCCATTTTAAGCGCTGTTTGCATCGCACGGGCAGCACCGTTGCCGTCTTCTGGGCCAGATGTCAGATGGTAAGCATCTGCACTGGTGCCATAACCAACGATCTCAGCCAAAGGTGTTGCACCGCGGGCTAAGGCATGTTCAAGGGTTTCAAGTACAACAAGGCCAGAACCTTCGCCCATAACAAAGCCTTCACGATCTTTATCAAAAGGACGAGACGCTTTTTCAGGAGCATCATTTCGAGTAGAAAGCGCCTTCAAGGCACCAAAACCAGCCAAAGACAATGGATCGATACAGGCTTCTGTACCGCCAGCCAAAGCCACTTTTGCTTCACCAGTACGCAATAAACGCATCGCATCGCCAATCGCCTGTACGCCTGCCGCACAAGCGGTCACAGGCGTGCCAATAGGCCCTTTGAATCCATATTTGATAGAAACGTTACCCGCCGCTAGATTGGCAAGAAACGCTGGAACCGTAAAAGGTGACACTCGACGAGCACCTTGCTCTTTTAAAACTGAATGCGCATGAGTAATGGTCGGTAAACCACCGATACCAGTGGCAATAATAGTTGCCGTTGCTTCTTGATCTTCAGCAGACGTTGGATGCCAATTAGCTTGGGTTAATGCTTCTTCTGCAGCAGCAAGGGCAAATAATGTAAACAGATCGACACGCTTACGGTCTTTAGGTGACAGATAGTCTGATTCATTCAAACCATTAGCTTGTTCTGTGTGACTTGGAACCTGTCCGGCAATATGAGTGCTAACGCCTTCAGACAAGGTTGTAGGTAATAAACGAATACCAGATTCACCACGAATCAAGCGATCCCAGACCGAAGCAACACCTAAACCAAGCGGTGACACCAAGCCCATACCAGTGATAACAATTCGTTCTTTAAGTGACATAAAAACCTCTTTAATTTCAGCAGAAATACCATACTCATGCTATAGTGAGACAAAATATGATCAAGATAATATTTAGCTAATTTTCTTAAATAAATTAAGCTTTAGTCTAGTACAAGTAGGGGCAAAAAATATGTCTTACACAGCCAAACACAAAGAGCAAACTAGACAGCGTATATTACATGCTGCTGCAAAATTATTTTGCTCTCACGGTTTTGATCGGGTCACGCTTACCCAAATCATGAAAAAAGCGAACATGACACACGGTGCGTTTTATGCGCATTTTTCTGGTAAAAGCAGTCTATATGAAGCGGCCATGCAATTTGCTAGCTCCAATGCTTTCTGGGCGAGGGACGACAAACAGACCGAAGGAAAAGAAACCCATATTAAGGCACTGGTGACTCGCTACCTTAGCTGGGGTCGAAATGACAAAGAACATCCATCGCCATTGGAATTTTTAGTTACTGACGCCGCACACAAAGAAGAAAAAGTTCGCCAAGCCTACCAAGTTTGCTTCGATAGTTTGGTCGACCGTCTTGCAGGGATTCTGAAAAAACGTGGTAGCCAAGAAGCCGAAGCTCTTGCAGAAGAGACAGTCGTGTCCTTAGTGGGAACAGTCGCCATCGCACGCTCTTTCACCCAACCGCTGCAAAGCGACTTCCTAAAGCGCGCCCAAGAACGCATCGTCAATCGGCTTAACAGCGGATTAAAAAATAGCGAACCAGTGGAAGGTTAAAAAGTTTGAAGCTTTTTTTCACGTGAAACAATTAGATAGGAAGGGAAGAACAAGAAGAGTAAAGCTTACTCTTCTTCCTCGTTTTCTAGATACCAGTTCATCACATAAGGGGCGAGTTCAGCACCCGATACAAAGAAGTGGCCATTGAGTAGGGTTTCTCTTTGGTTGTAGCGAAATGGTTTTCCATCAGGTGTGACAAGCATGCCGCCAGCGGCTTCGATGATGGCTTGCTGAGCGGCGGTGTCCCATTCACTGGTTGGGCCACGACGCAGATGCAAATCCGCAATCCCTTCTGCAATTCGGCAGCCTTTAATTGAGCTGCCTTTTGGTAACTCTCGTACTTGCTCGTAACTTTGCTTTAATTTATTTTTCAGCGAAGCTGGAAGAGCAGGGCCGTGACTACGACTTGTCATGGCAATAATCGGTTCGCGTGGTTCACGGACGTTGATACTTTCGTATTCATCGCCTTGCCATTTAAACGCGCCAATAGGTAAGTCTTGCCAGGCTTTGGTCACACCAAAGTAACCTTCGGTTGTGGTCGGCAAATACACCACGCCAAGAATGGGCGCGCCATTTTCAACCAAGGCGATGTTGATACTGAATTCGCCATTACGCTTGATAAATTCTTTGGTGCCATCGAGCGGGTCTACGATCCACAACATAGGCCATTTAGATCGCTCTTCAAACGCAACCACGCCTTCTTCTGAAAGAACAGGAATATCAGGTGTAAGTGCTTGCAAACCTGCTAGAATCACTTTGTGCGCAGCGAGATCGGCAGCAGTAACTGGACTGTCGTCCAGTTTTTGCTCGATACCCAAATCGGCACGTTGATAAATGTCCATGATCACATCGGCGGCATCGTGTATTATTTTTTGAAGAGCTTGGAAAATTGGGTGTCTACTAACGTCCTGCATAACAGCCTCAAATATGACAACAGAATAGGGTCAACGCATTCTTATGAGTAAACCAGAAAAGCAGTCGGCACCACAAGCCGTTCGTTTAGATAAGTGGCTTTGGGCCGCACGTTTTTTTAAAACTCGTTCACTTTGTAAAGACGCCATCGATGGCGGCAAGGTGTCTTACAACGGAAGTAAGGGCAAAGCCAGCCGCAATGTGGAAATTGGCGCCTTAATTGGTATACGAGTTGGTTGGGATGAAAAGGTCGTCGAAATCAAAGACATCAGCGGCCAACGTCGTGGCGCACCTGAAGCACAATTGCTTTATGAGGAAACGCCAGAGTCGATTGAGAAACGTGAAAAACGCGCCCTCGAAAACAAGTCTTTTGGTGGTCGAATTATGTCCGACCACAAGCCGAACAAAAAAGAGCGTCGTGATATTAAGCAGCTGAAGAAAGATATTTTTAGCGACAACTAATAATCTAGATCCAATATCACGCATTGCATCTCAAGCTAAAATTGCACCTCAAGATAATAAGTAAAGTAAGCGAGAAGGTGAGCCGTCTATTCAACAACGGCAATAAAGACCTTCTCGATTCTCCACACAGCCATACAATTCCAATTCCATTAACACCTGCATCATCAATCCCGCGTCCATTTTGCTTTGGCGAATCAAGGCATCAAAATCCATCGGTTGTGCTTCTTGTTCCATAATGGCAATAACTGCCTTGGCATTATCTGAAGTAGATTCCGGTAAAGCATGAAGCTGATTCGAGGTCAAAATAGGCGTACTTTCAGTTCGCTGGTTTCTATTTTCGGATGATGGTTTTTTACTATTTTTGTTAGCTGTCGAGCTTTTAGTACTCTTCGTTACATTAGCGCTTTTCGTTACAGAAACAGAGGGCAGTTCTGAGCATTCCGCCAAGATGTCATCCACGTTACGAACCAAGGTTGCGCCTTGTCGAAGCAACTGATGACAACCCTCTGATTTCGGGTCGATCAAACGACCAGGCAAAGCAAATACTTCGCGGTTTTGTTGTATGGCATAACTCGCACTGATCAATGAACCACTTTTTATAGAAGCCTCCGATACCAGCACGCCCATACTTAAACCACTGATAATTCGATTCCGCGGTGGAAACAGGTGAGGGCGAGGACTGGTTGATAGTGGGTATTCACTTATTAATGCGCCGCCTTGCTCTAGAATCTCTTCGAACATCTCACGATTATGGTTTGGGTAACGGTGAAATAAACCAGTTCCCATTACCGCAATGGTTGGTGTTGTCTTGTTATATAACGCGCCTTGATGCGCTGCTGTATCGACTCCCATCGCGCCACCACTCACTACGCAAACACCACGAGCCGATAATTGCTCGGCAAGTTGAAAGGTGGCATCTCTTCCATAACGCGTACATTTTCGCGCTCCCACAATACCGATTTTCGGTAATGCCAAGGTGTCTCGGTTACCTTCTACATAAAGAAACGCCGGCGCGACAGTAATCTCTTTTAATGCCTTGGGGTAATGCTCATCTTCTTGCAATACTAAGTAGTGATCAGCTTCTTCCAACCAAGCTAATGACTCATCACGCTTGGTTTCTTGTTCTTTTGTGAGTATGCCATTGGAAAAATAGTCCATTGCCTGACGCGCCGTAATCTCTGGCCACTTTAGTGCGATCAATAATTCATAGGTTATCGTCTCAGAGGAACTTGAGCCGTTCAGCTCTTCATTACTAAATAAGGAAAAGCTTTCAGCATCATCCGTTGATACATGATGATCGAGTTGACTGAGGTAGGTATAAAGACGCGAGAGTCGAGATGGGCCAATGCCAGATAAGAAACTTAAGCATAACCAATCAGTTTTCGACAAGCCTGAGGCGTTAGAGGTAGACATGGTAGACGGCTTCCTTGCGAGTTGAACATGGGCATTCCTTGCCCGTACGTTTACTTAAAAAACAAAATAAGAGTACTTAAAATACAAAACCAAAAGCGAATAGTCTTTGACTATGGAAGCTATTCAATCATATTGGCCAAAAAACCGCCATGAGAAGACTGCTCAACGGCCAGACTTGCGTTACAATAGACGTAATGAAAAGAGTAGGAGAGAACGTCTCCGCTCATGAACAAAGACACATCGTTGGAAAAGATCATGGCTGTTTTAACTGTACTTGAATACCCAGACAAACGCTTACGCAAAATTGCGAAGCCAATTACCGAGTTCACTGACGAGCTACAAACAAAAATCGACGACATGCTTGATACCATGTATGACGAAAACGGTTTGGGCTTGGCGGCAACTCAAGTGGATTATCACCACCGTCTTGTGGTGATGGATTTTTCTGAAGAACGTAATGAGCCCATCGTTTTTATTAATCCAGAATTCGAAATATTAGACGACGAGCCAAATGAATTCCAAGAAGGTTGTTTGTCTGTTCCTGGCTTTTACGAGCACATTTATCGTGCTGCAAAAGTAAGAGTCAAAGCATTAGACCGCAACGGCAAACCATTCTCTTTGGAAGTTGATGAGCTAATGGCAGTTTGTGTTCAACATGAAGTTGATCACCTCGACGGCAAACTTATGGTCGATTATTTAACGCCTCTAAAGCGCAATCGCATTAAGAGCAAATTAGAAAAAGCCCATAAGCTAGCTCAAAAACAAGGCTAAGAAGACGACTCTTTTTAGCCAATAGATCATTAATACTCGTATTATAAAATCAGGCTTTAGCCTGATTTTTTGTTAAGGAACCTTTATGCCGACCTCACCACTTCGTATCGTTTTTGCTGGTACACCAGAATTCGCAGCGGCTAGCCTGCAAGCGCTCTTAACAAAGATGAAAGATTCAAATGCTGAAAAGCAGTATGAGATCGTCGGCGTTTACACTCAGCCAGATCGTCCAGCGGGCCGTGGTCAAAAGCTAGTTCAGAGCCCAGTTAAACAACTTGCTATCGCCAACGACATTCCAGTTTATCAGCCGTTAAATTTCAAACAGGATGAAGACAAGGCGCAGCTCGCCGCATTAGAAGCCGATCTTATGATTGTCGCCGCGTACGGAATCATCCTGCCAAAAGTCGTATTGGATACGCCTAAATTTGGTTGCATTAATGTTCACGCTTCTTTGCTTCCTCGCTGGCGCGGTGCAGCTCCTATTCATCGTTCCCTGATTGCTGGCGATGACGAAACCGGCATTACTATCATGCAAATGGATGTTGGTTTGGATACTGGCGATATGCTGCTAAAAGCATACTGTGATATCAAACCAACAGACACGTCAGAAACGTTGCACGATCGCTTGGCTATTCTTGGTGGCAGCACACTGATTGAAGCTCTAGAAAAATTCAAAGCCGGAACATTAGTCCCTGAGCAACAAGATGAAAGCCTTACTTGCTACGCCGCGAAACTTACCAAGCAAGAAGGCGATGTTAACTGGGCATCTTCGGCAGAATTGATCGAGCGTCAAATTCGCGGTTTATCTCCTTGGCCAGTCGCTTACACCAACAGCCTTGCTGGTGTAATGAAAATCCATGCAGCACACATAGCCAGCGTAAGCGATGAGGCTTCCACACCAGGCGATATTTTGGTGGTTAGCAAAGAGGGTATTATCGTTGCCACAGGGCAAGGTTCTATTCTTATTACTGAGATCCAATTTGCAGGCGGCAAACGCATGAAAGTGCAAGACGCCTTAAACGGTAAACACAAAGCAGCCTTAGAGATTGGTCAGCGTCTTGGCGTTAATGAAAGTGAAAACAAGAGTGAGCAAACAGCATGAGCCAATACGACAATAGCCTCCCATCCAACACAAGTCAGCAAAGTGCTCGCCAAGTGGCGGTTACAGTCATCACTAATATTCTGCTTCAAAAGGGTTCACTTAGTACGCAACTTGCTCGCCATCAAATAGATGTTGCAAGCGAACATGCACCAATGCTTAAAGAATTATGCTTTGGTGTATGTCGTCAGTACCCAAGACTAAACAGCATTGCCTTACATTTATTGGCGCATCCTTTTGAAGAAAAGGACACAGATTTATACGCTGTCTTACTTTTAGGTTTGTATCAATTAACCTACATGAACACCCCAGATCATGCGGCAGTAAACGAAACAGTAGAAGCGTGCCGGATCTTGAAAAAAGACTGGGCAACCAAGTTAATGAATGCGGTGCTACGTCGCTACCAAAGAGAAGCCGACGAAATAGTTGAGATTCTAGAAGCTCAACCTTCTGTAGAATTCAACATGCCGAAATGGCTGGTGAAACGTTTTAATAAACATTGGCCAGACAATCTTGAAGACATTATCGAAGCAAGTAACACGCATCCGCCAATGTGCATTCGCGTAAATGACAGCCTGGTTTCACGTGAAACATACAAGGAGCAACTTGCTGATCTGGGTATAGACTCTGAAAATGGCGAATTTTCAGATTCAGCTTTGTACCTAAGAAATGCGATTCGTGTTGGAGAGTTACCAGGTTTTGATGCAGGTTTTGTCAGCGTTCAAGATGAAGCCGCTCAGCTTTCAGCTCATATTTTATCGCCCAAAAACGGCGAAAAAGTATTGGATGCCTGTGCAGCACCTGGTGGAAAAACAGGGCACTTGTTAGAGAAAGCCAACTCTGCTGGACTAAGTTCAATGGAACTCACTGCCGTTGAACTAGAACCATGGCGCATGGAAAAAATCGAATCCAATTTGGCACGCCTTGGCTATTCGGCGCAGTTGATCTGTGCAGATGCGAGTGATCTTGATGCATGGTGGGATGGCGAGCATTTCGATAAAATCCTACTCGACGTTCCTTGTACAGCAACAGGTGTTATTCGTCGTAACCCAGACATTAAGATCAATCGAAAACCAGCTGACATTGATGATCTCGTTATCATCCAGCGAGAGATTCTTAACAAGGTTTGGACAACGTTAAAATCTGGTGGCTTCATGTTGTACGCAACTTGTTCCTTGATGCCAGAAGAAAACGAACAACAAATCCAACATTTCCTAGCAAACCAAGAAGACGCGAAAGAAGTTGCACTAAATTCTTTGGCGCCGGATCTTGCAGTAGAATGGGGGATTCCTGTTAGTCACGGTCGACAATTATTTCCCCATGCAGATGGTCACGATGGTTTCTACTACTGCCTTCTTCAAAAAGCTTAAGCCGTCTAGTAAGTAGAAATAAAAAACAGGCACAGATCATATCAAGCAAATGACTGAAAAATAGGTCGTTTTATAAAAAAGCCCGACAAATTGTTTCACATGAAACACAGTTTGTTGGGCGTTTTTTTGCGTTCAATTAATATTATCCTTTGCTGATTACGAACTTGTCTCTCAGTTTCAACACTCAATAAGTAACAAAAGAAATCTCATTACACGATCATCCAAAATAATTACGAGTATTTATCAAGTTCAAGTTAAATAATTGTCCTTATGTGGGTAAACTTGCTCTACTTGATTCGAGCAAAAAATATGCACGCTCGATCAACCAAACAACTCAATTTTGACATTTGAATTAATACACTAAACAAAGAGCCGAAAAAAATAACGCTCTAAGGCAGACTATGAAAATCATCATTATAGGCGCGGGGCAGGTTGGCGCCACGCTTGCGGAAAACTTGGCAAGTGAAGATAACGATATTACCGTCATTGATACAGATTTAACCCGCCTTAGAGAGCTGCAAGATCGTCTCGACATTCAAACGGTTGAAGGCAGTGGTTCACATCCAGCTGTATTAGATCAAGCTGGTTGCAACGATGCCGACATGCTAATTGCGGTGAGCAACCAAGACGAAACCAATATGATCGCCTGTCAGATTGCTCACACCTTGTTTAAAACACCGACTAAAATCGGTCGTGTCCGTTCTAGCGCTTATGCAAATTATCCAGAACTCTTTGTTGATTCAGCCATTCCAATGGATGTTCGTATCAGCCCAGAAAAAGAAGTAACTAAACATTTAAGCCGTTTGATTCGTTATCCAGGCGCGTTGCAGGTGATGGAATTTGCGGAAGGCAAAGTACAGCTAGTCGTCGTCAAAGCAGAAAAGGGCGGTCCACTGATTGATCAACCTATCAGTTTCTTAAAAGAACACATGCCGTCGATCCAAACGCGTATTGCAGCAATTTATCGTGATGGTAAATCCATTTCTCCTGACGGCAATACACACATTCGCGCCAACGACGAAGTCTTTTTTCTAACGGCTCAACGAGATGTTTTAGATGTAATGAGTGAACTGCGTCCTTTGGATGTTCCTTATCGACGCATTATCATCGCTGGCGGCGGTAACATTGGTGAACGTTTGGCACAGAGTTTGGAAAAAGAATACCGCGTTAAAATCATCGAACGCGATCCTGAACGTTGCCGTTATTTGTCCGAAACCTTGGACAACACAATTGTGCTAAACGGCGATGCGTCTAAGCAGGAACTGCTGCTTGAAGAAAACATCGAATCCACCGATGTATTCTGTGCTTTAACCAACAACGACGAAGCCAATATCATGTCTTCTATGTTGGCAAAAGTACTCGGCGTTCGTACGGTTATGACCATCATCAATAACCCTGCGTACGTCGATATCGTTCAAGAAGGCATGATCGACATTGCGATTTCGCCGCAACAAACTACCATCAGTTCGCTACTAAGTTATATTCGACGCGGTGACGTGGTGAACGTTCACTCGATGCGCAAAGGTGCTGCGGAAGCATTAGAGGCAGTCGCGCACGGTGATTATCGTTCTTCAAAAGTCGTTGGCCGCAGCATTGCCAATTTGAATTTGCCTGAAGGCGCAACTATTGGTGCTATCGTTCGTGCAGACGATTTGATTGTCGCCACCAGCGAACTGGTGATCCAAGCAGAAGATCACGTCATCATTTTCGTGACCAATAAAAAGCAAATTCCAGCGGTAGAGCAGCTCTTCCAAGTAGGATTAACCTTCTTCTAATTTGAACGTTTTTTAGCAAAAGTAGAAGCCAACATCATTTGGCTTCAGCAGATTTTTAACGCCGGTCTGGCAACAGAACATCGCCAGACTAAAGGAAGCAAGTATGCATTTTAGTGTTATTTTACGTGTCATCGGATTATTGGTAATGGTGTTCAGTGTGTCACTGATTCCACCAATTATCGTTTCTCTGATTTATTCCGATGGCGCACTCAATGCCTTTTTGTATGCATTGGGTATCAATATATTAGGCGGCTTTCTTCTATGGTTCCCTGTTCGGAAAGAACGTGGGGAGTTAAAAATTCGTGACGGTTTCTTGGTCACTGTCTTGTTCTGGACCGTCCTAGGCTTGTTCGGTTCGGTGCCTTTCTTTTTGGCAGAAACGCCAGACTTGACCTTTACTGATGCCTTGTTCGAATCCATTTCTGGACTCACCACCACAGGGGCAACTATCCTTACGGGTATTGATGGCTTACCTAAGTCGATTTTGTTTTATCGCCAGTTGCTCACTTGGTTAGGCGGTATGGGGATCATCGTTTTGGCCGTTGCCATCATGCCTATGTTGGGTATCGGTGGTATGCAGTTGTATCGTGCTGAAACGCCAGGGCCAGTAAAAGACACCAAATTGACGCCACGCATTGCCGAAACGGCAAAAGCCCTTTGGTATATTTATGCGACCTTAACCAGCGTTTGTGCCTTAGGATATTGGATCGCAGGGATGAGTTTGTTCGACGCGATTTGCCATAGTTTCTCGACTGTCGCAATCGGTGGTTTCTCCACTCATGATGAGAGTATCGGTTACTTCAATAGTGTCGCTATCGAAATGATTTGTACCTTCTTTATGATTGTCTCGGCATTCAACTTCGCTCTGCATTTCTACGCTTGGCGTCACAAAAGTGTATGGCATTATTTTAAAGATCCTGAAGCACGTTTCTTTTTATTGATACTGTCTTGTACGGTTATTTTGTCGACTCTCGTGCTTGCCATGACATCGACTTACGATTGGAGTACATCGATTCGCTATGCGGTATTCGAAAGTGTTTCCATCGCAACTACCTCTGGTTTTGGTACATCCGACTTCGCTAGCTGGCCACATTTCTTACCATTCTTGTTGATCGTCACATCGTTTGTCGGTGGCTGTGCCAGTTCGACTGGTGGCGGCATGAAGGTGATTCGTATCCTCTTGATCCTCAAACAAGGTATGCGAGAGATCAAACGCTTGATCCACCCAAATGCCGTTATTCCCGTTAAAGTTGGCGGCAAAGCCATCAATGAAAGAGTCGTGTCTGCAGTATGGGGATTCTTCTCGGCATACTTACTGGTTTACGTAGTGCTAATGATTGGCCTAATGGCAACAGGATTGGATCAAGTTACGGCTTGGTCTGCTGTTGCTGCAACATTGAATAACCTTGGTCCAGGTCTTGGCGACGTAGCTGCCAGTTTCACCAGTGTCAGTGATCCTGCAAAATGGATGCTGTGTTTTTCTATGTTGTTGGGTCGTTTGGAAGTCTTTACCCTGTTGGTATTGTTCACTCCAATGTTTTGGCAAAAATAAAAAGCGCTAAAAATTAGATAACACGTAAGGATTAAGACAGTGACACCAGCCATCAACCAGCTTAAAAAACTGAAGATTGCGTTTAGTATTCACGAATATGAACACGATCCACATTGTTCTAATTTTGGCGAAGAGGCCGCAGAGAAACTCAATCTCGATCCTGCTTGTGTGTTCAAGACTCTACTAGTCACCGACGACAAAAACACCTTCGTTACCATTGTGCCAGTGACAGGTACCTTAAATTTAAAACGAGCGGCCAGTGCACTAGGCGTTAAAAAATTGCACATGGCAGAGGTTAAAGATGCCGAGCGACTTACTGGTTATTTGGTTGGCGGTATCAGCCCAGTAGGGCAAAAGAAAAGCCTCGTCACTTGTATTGACCAAAGTGCGCAGAAATTTGAAAAAATCTATGTCAGCGGCGGACAGCGAGGACTGGATATTGGTCTAGCACCAAACGACCTAAGTCTCGCTTGTCGTAACGCCATCTTCGCAGAGATTGGCGAAACCAAGTAACATAAAAGATTACCCTGCGAATCGACTCTCTCAATTTAAAAAAAGGCATTCTCCATGGCGCAAATTAAACCCATTATTTTATTAGATCGAGACGGCGTCATTAACCAAGACTCAGACGCTTATGTGAAATCAGTAGAAGAATGGCAGCCCATTCCAGGCAGCATCAAATCCATCGCTGCACTTTCCAAAGCAGGCTTTAAAGTCTTTGTGGTGACGAACCAGTCAGGTATTGCTCGCGGTTATTATGACGAAGCCACACTACAGACTATGCACGATAAAATGACAACACTGGTAGAAACAGAGGGCGGCAAAATAGACGGCATTCAATATTGCCCCCATGGACCTGATGATAACTGCAACTGTCGCAAGCCAAAAAGCGGCATGATTGAAGCGATTGAAGCAGAGCTTGGCTTATCATTTGAAGATCACCCAGCCATTATGGTCGGAGACTCTCTACGAGACCTTCAGGCAGGAAATGTACGCGGATGTTCACCTGTACTAGTTTTAACAGGAAAGGGCCGTGAAACGCAGTACAAGACGATAGATTTCCCATTCACCGTTTATACAGACCTTGCCGCGTTTACTATTGCAACACTGCATAAATACAGCTAATCGGATTAAGAGAATTTATTCCCTAAAATACCTTGTTAGTGACTATTCACTAACAAGGTATTTTATTGATAGTAACTACTTGCCTCGCGTCATCCCAGCCAATCTCTGCCAACTCAACGCCATTAATAGCGCTAGAACCAATAAAAGATACGGAAACGCTGCGGCGCTAAACGCCTCAATAATTGGTCCAGTTAGCGACGGAGCCACCAAAGCTCCTAGTCCACAACAGACAAAAACATAACCCGTACGTTTGCCATTGAGCGACATTATGCTATTAGCATATGAAAACAACATGGGGAAAAACGCGGAACACCCCAAACCCAACCACAAAGCAATCATCACCAGCGAAGCATCAGACAAGACCATCACCAAACTTCCCGTGAAACTCACCACCAGCAAACCATAAATACCTTGTCGAGGCGTAATCCAACGCAGCAGGAATACCGAGAACAAACGACCCAGAGATAAGCTAACAAAGAACCAAGTTACTAAGATCGCTGCGGTATTTTGATCTTCACCGGACATAACAGCATAAGTAGTGATCCAGCCAGCGATGGTAATTTCAAAACCCACATACAAGAAGATAACTGTCAGAAAAGCCAAGAAAGTCGCTTTTTGTTTTGTTGCTGGTACCACTTCGCTGGCTCTAAGTTCGAATGTTGGACTAGGTTGTCGCCATAATAAAAATGGCAACAACACCGCATATAGAGCAACCATCCAATAACCTGCACCATAGCCATGCCCCGTCCATTGCGCGAAAACCAAAATCAAGGGTGCCAACATACAACCTGCGCTGTAACATAAATGCAAAATGGTGACATATGAGCCAACTTTTTCTTTATGCAGCCACAACATCATCATATTGCCTCCCGCATTGACTGACACTTCCGATGCTCCCAGCAAAAAGAACAACACCACCAGCATAAATAAGCTAGTCGAGAAGGGTACCAGCACCAATCCAGTAATCACGCAAAGTAGCATTACTATAAGATAATGATGACCTTGCCAACGATCGAACATACGGCCTGCTAACAAAGCACCAAGAATATTACCAATTGCTCGCGCACTAAAGACGATAGAGATTTCAGCAACGGAGGCATTAATTAAATCGGCCAAATATATCAAACTTGGTCCCAACAAACCCGAAACCGAGCCCGCAGCAATAAACATGGCGCAATACAGCGTAGTTCGAGTTAATTCCTTCATAAAGCAGTGTCCATTTTTTATTTTTTTAATCTAAAGAGAGCATTGGTATTTGGATTTAATCACGCAACTTGATTAATTAATAGACACCGCTAAGAAAATCTCTAACGCCCATAGAATCGATTGGCAAGGAGTTCGAATTAGATGATAATGGTTATTATTTTAAAATGTTCTATTCATGGCTAACCAAGACAGACTAACTCGCATAGAAAAGGTTTTAGACTACATCCACGAACACTTGGATGAGCCTATTCACGTAACCAGCTTAGCAGAAAAAAGCTGCTGGTCACGCTGGCAGTTTCAACGGGTATTTGGTCAGACAACAGGCCTTACCGTTGCTCAGTACATAAGAGAGTTACGCTTAAGCAAAGCCGCCGAACTGTTACTATCAAGCAAAACTAGACACATGGATATTGCAATACAATGTGGCTTTGACTCGGAAATAAGCTTCTCTCGGGCCTTTAAACACATGTTCAACTGTACCCCTAGAGATTATCGCCAACGTGGGAAGCGTTATGGATTACGTACGCCACTACAATACAGACGCCCTAATAAAACCCAAACAGAGACGCTAAAATCCTTCACACAAATACGCATTGAAAGTCGCGATGGCTTTCAAGTTCAAGGCAAGTGCGATTGGATTCGAGGATTACTGTCTTCTACTCCGGATTTTTCAGAACGGGTTCCACAGCTTTGGTCTCAAGTTATTTCAGAAATAAGCACGATTGCAAAAGGTTCTCGCCCAATTGGCATAATAGACACTCAAGACCATGCTAAACATCCAAATCAAATGCTTTATTGGGCAGGGTACTTAGAGCCAATAAAACCATCGCCTTCAATAACTTTTAACGGCGCCAACCCATTTAATACCAGGCAGTTAGATACGGTGACCGTGCCACTTCAAGAATACGCTGTCATTCCCGTTTATGGAAAGTCGTCGGCAGTTGAAAAAGCATTAGAGTGGTTTATCTACCAATGGTTACCTGAGTCCAATTATTACGGTGTTCAAGGTTATGAACTAGAAGTGTACGAGCCTGATTACGATCCAAACAGTCCACAGAGCTACATGGAATATTGGCTTCCAATAAAGCCAAGATGACCGCTATAAAGTCTAGACCTATGGTTTCTTCCTCTGACTTTTCCTATTACTGAAGATGCACCAAAAGGTTAAGTTTTATGTTTTCAATAAAAATAGAATGAGATTCATTATCAATATTGTTTTATTCTATTCTCGGAGTTAACATGAAACCGTCTGTGCATTTCCAACTCACCTTACTTGCTTTAGCAATGTCATCTGTATCGTCTCACTCTCTTGCAGCTGACAGGTCAGAAGCAACAGATACAAGGTTAGAAGATCAATTAAGTACATTAATGGTGAAGGGGCAGACATATCGTAATACAGCGACCAAAACCCAATTAGATCCAGAAGAAACACCCCAAGCCATTTCTATAGTTGAGCAAAGTATGCTGGAGCAAAGAGGCACGGAAACGGTTGCGGAAGCTGTCCGATATACCTCAGGCATTAATACTGAATTACGTGGCGGCGCAGTAACACGATTGGATTTTTTCAATATTCGAGGATTCGAGAACGACAAAGCCTACTATGATGGGCTGCAGCTACTTTATAACGATTGGAACCTACAGCCACAAATCGACATGGCAGCGGTAGAACAAGTTGAAGTATTCAAAGGTCCAACCTCGACGCTTTATGGCGCTATGCCTCCCGGTGGCATGGTGAATCTCATCAGTAAAGCACCTCAACCTGAGAGCCAACATAGTGTGGAATTAACATTAGGTAGCGACAGTAAACTCGAAACACAAATCGATAGTACCGGCGCGATTAACGACAAAATGAACTATCGCGTCGTTGGGCTGTTTCGACAAAAAGACGGACAAGCCGTCACATCGGAAGAAGAGCGCATCATGATAGCGCCTTCTATTGATTGGAAAATCAGCGATAGCACCATGCTTAACCTCAATATGTATTATCAAAAAGATCCCAAAATGGGCATTTATTCTACCTTGCCATCAAAAGGCACCGTCTATAGCAGCACCAATGGGAAACTATCTTCAGATGCTTATGCGGGCGACATAAACTGGGAAACCTACGACAGAGATGTACTTTTACTTGGTTATAAACTCGACCATAAAGTAAATAATACTTGGAGCTTTCTTCAAAATGCTCGTTTCACCACGGCAAAAGCGTACCAAGAGAACACCTATTCTTCTTCGCTAGACAGTGATGAAAGAACCCTAAATCGTCGTGCCTATCTCACAGACGAAAAATCCGAAGGTATCAATCTAGATAACCAATTTTCAGGTGTTTTTGATATTGGCAATGCCGAGCACAATATCTTAGTCGGCGTAGATTACCTCAAGCTCAAATCTGACGTTATATACGAAGATGCCGTAGCGCCTAGCATCGATCTCTATAACCCAAATCACAGCCAAATTATAAGAGATAACCTAGACTTCGCAGGGTCCGGATACAGCAGCGATTTTACTATCGACAAAGAGCAAACGGGCGTCTACTTACAAGATCAAATACGCCTTGATCAATGGGTCTTTATTGCCGGTGGTCGCTATGATCAATTCAAAGCAACTGAAAAGGGTCGTAAATACGGAGCAACCACAAACACCAAAGTAGATCAGAGTCAGTTTAGTGGTCGAGCCGGCGCACTGTATGAATTTGATAATGGCCTCGCGCCATTCGTTAGTTATGCTCAAAGCTTCGAGCCAATCACAGGCTCTGACCGCAATGGTAAGACTTTTGATACCTCAACAGCCGACCAATGGGAAGCAGGTCTAAAATACAAAAGACGAGATGTTACCGCTAGTATAACTGCCTTTGAGATCACCAAACGCAATGTACTGACCCGCGACCCAGACAGCACAGACTACAGCCAAAAGGTTCAAGTGGGGGAAATGCAATCTCGTGGTATCGAACTTGAGTTACAGCAAGTCATCACACCAGACATCACGGTAAAAGCAGCTTATACACTTCAAGACGTTGAAGTCACCAAAGACAATAGCGGCATAGAAGGTAATACACCGGTTTGGGTACCCAAAAAGCAATTTAATACTTGGCTAACTTATGCGCCAACAGAAGGAACATTAGCCGGTGCATCACTCGGTGCAGGCGTACGTTATGTTGGTCAAATGCAGCTCGACGCAGCGAACTCTAATACCGTACCGTCTTTTACCTTGGTCGATTTATCCATAGGTTACGACTTATCTATGCTGTCTCCACAATGGCAAGGAACCAGCGTGAGATTTTCGATGAGCAACGTATTCGATAAAACCTATTACAGCTGCTACGACGAATCCAACTGCTGGTTCGGAGACAAAAGAGCCTTCGAAATTAGCGCCCGCTATGAGTTCTAGATATCTCATGGCGCAACTTAGAAGCATTACTTAGAGGTAAAAAACATGGAAAGACTTATAGATCGTCTTTTCAAGATCGCAAGGTCTTATATCGCTGTACTGGATGGGCAAGAAAGTTTGTCTGAGGAGAAACAAAGCACAACAAACTTGTCAACCAAAGAGCCAGAGCAAGCATTGCTTGTTTTACATGAAACACTACAAAAGGCGCACCCAGAAACGGGTGCGCCTTATTGGCGTATACGGTGTTGGGGATTGGCTTGCTGGCAACCAATCTATCTGGCAATGATCTGCGTTTATCAGCTCAAAGCGGTACCGCTGCGCTTGCAAGATATAGAACAAAAACAAAGCGGCGAGATGGTCGCAGGGTATTTTTTACCAGATGGGATATGGCAAGAGGGAAGTCACGAGACACTTATCAAAACAGCGAGTGAACAGATCAATATAATGTTCCAATCATTTGAAACAGCTCACGTTGATGCCTTTGGTGGAAGACCGGCACTTTATCAAGGTTTGCTTGCTGATCAGTTAATGAGTGCGCTAATTGCTATAAATAACTTGTTGCCCGATGAGCAAAAATACAACCTCGAAACGGATTTTCAACTTTGGGCGCAAGAGATGAATTTGCCATTAAAACCTCTTGCGGGGCTAAGTCAGCAAGAAACAGAAACGCCTGTTTTTGTGCGTCATACTTGCTGCTTGCACTTTCGCCGTGACGGAGGAGAGCTCTGTACAAACTGCCCTAGACTGCACACAAAAAACGCAAAACAAAAACAGCAAAATGCAATTAATCAAGGTTGATAAAGGTAAGTGATCGTTATAAAAAGTAACTTAGTGTAAGTACTTACTCTCGCTTAAATCCTAATAAATAGGAATCTAAAAAACTAATTCTTCATTTCGTTGTGATTGTACAGCCAAAATATCGGTAATATTATCTTCAATCCAATCAGCCAAACTAGCCACTCGAACGGACACTTCAAGTCCTAAATCCGTCAGACTATATTCCACATGAGGCGGCACGACAGGATAAGAAGTGCGTAAAACAAAGCCATCTAATTCCAAAGATTGAAGGGTTTGTGCGAGCATTTTTTCACTGACACCCACAATCTTACGACGCAATTCACTAAAGCGCTGTATGTCACCATCTTTAAGAGCAACCAACACCAACACACCCCAACGACTGGTGACATGTTTCAAAATATCACGCGAAGGGCACTTGTCTGAAAACACATCCCCCCGATCAAATAAGTGAGCCATACCGTTCTGAGAATTTTGTAAATTATTTTCCATACTTACCTTTTTGTACGTACTTACTAAAAGTTTGTTAGTGGTATATTCTACTTCTATCTACTCGAAACTCAAAGGAGAATAATATGATTTTAGTAACTGGCGCATCTGGCCAACTTGGCCGTCTCGTGATTGCATCACTATTAGAGAAAACAGCGGCAAGCAACATCATCGCTGCCGTTCGTAATCCAGACAGCGTAAAAGACTTAGCTGAAAAGGGCTTACAAGTTCGTCAAGCTGATTACACAGACCAAAACGCTCTTGTTGCAGCAATGCAAGGCGTTGAAAAAGTATTATTAATCTCTTCAAGCGAAGTGGGCCAACGTGCCCCACAACACCAAAATGTCATCAACGCGGCAAAACAAGCTAGTGTATCTTTGATTGCTTACACCAGTATCCTAAACGCCGATGCATCTCCTCTTATCCTTGCACAAGAACATGTGGCAACAGAAAGCATGTTGGCAGAATCGGACGTACCTTATGTACTACTTCGCAATGGCTGGTACTCAGAAAACTACACAATGAGCCTAGCAACTGCCTTGGAATACGGTGTTGTAGGCTGTGCTGAAGAAGGCAAATTCTCGACGGCAACACGTGCTGATTACGCAGAAGCCGCCGCTGCTGTACTCTTAAAAGACGGACAAGCGGGCAAAGTGTATGAACTAGCAGGGGACAATGCCTTCACACTAAGCGAATACGCTGCAGCGATTAGCAAGGTATCAGGCAAAACCGTGACATACCAAAACGTTCCTGAAGCGGAATACACCAAGATTCTAGTAGGTGCAGGCTTGCCAGAAGGCTTCGCCGCCATCCTTGCTAACTCGGAAGTCGGCGCCTCCAAAGGCGGCCTGTTCAGTGACAGCAAAGATTTATCCACTCTAATTGGCCGCCCAACCACATCTATTGAAGACAGCATCAAAGCGGCGTTGTAAGCATTTTTATACCTAAATTTAGGTATAAAAATTAAGTATAAAAAAAAGCGGTTAGAGCTTTCACTCTAACCGCTTTTTTATTGAATAAACTAAGACTTATACGTCTAGGTTCGCTACGTTCAAGGCGTTTTCTTGGATGAAGTTACGACGTGGTTCTACTTCGTCACCCATCAAGGTGGTGAACATTTGGTCAGCGGCAACAGCGTCGTCGATGGTGACGCGAAGCATACGGCGCGCTTCTGGGTCCATAGTGGTTTCCCAAAGTTGCTCAGGGTTCATCTCGCCCAGACCTTTATAACGCTGGATAGTCATGCCGCGAGACGCTTCTTTCATCAACCATGCTTTCATGTCGCTGATGGTTTTAACCACTTCACGACGTTCGCCACGTTGAATGTAAGACTCTTCACCAAACAATTCAGCTACGGTTTCAGACATAGCTACAATACGTTTGTACTCTGGTGAGTTGAAGAAGGTGCCTTCAAAGCGGTAGCGGTTAGAAACACCGTGAGACATGATGTCGACAACTGGCAAATAAATGTTACGTTCGTCGTCTTTCTCTACAGAGAAGTCAAAACGGAAACCGGTACGAGCATCTTGTGGCATTTGGCTACGGATAGCTTCAACCCATTCCAATACAGCGGCTTCTTTGGTTAAGTCTTCTTGTGTTAGGGCTTTGCAGTACAGAAGTTTGCCCATTACATCTTTTGGATACACACGAGACAAACGTTCAACATCGGCTTCAATGTGGATGTAATCACGTACTAATTTCGCTAAATGCTCGCCTTGGATGCCTGGAGCATCTTCGTTGACGTGCATATGAGCACCATCTAACGCTACTTCGATTAGATGTTGATCCATCGCTGCTTCATCTTTGATGTACTGTTCTTGCTTACCACGTTTTATTTTGAACAAAGGTGGTTGTGCAATGAAGATGTGGCCACGTTCGATGATTTCTGGCATTTGACGGAAGAAGAAAGTCAAAAGCAAGGTACGAATGTGCGATCCATCGACGTCGGCATCGGTCATGATAACGATGCTGTGGTAACGTAATTTGTCGGCGTTGAACTCGTCACGGCCGATACCACAACCTAATGCAGTAATCAGGGTACCAACTTCAACAGACGCGAGCATTTTGTCAAAACGGGCTTTCTCGACGTTCAAGATTTTACCTTTAAGAGGCAAAATAGCTTGCGTACGACGATCACGACCTTGTTTTGCCGAGCCACCTGCAGAGTCACCCTCCACTAGGTAGATTTCAGAAAGCGCTGGGTCTTTTTCCTGACAATCGGCCAATTTACCCGGCAAGCCTGCGATATCCAACGCGCCTTTACGGCGAGTCATATCACGAGCACGACGTGCTGCTTCACGGGCACGAGCCGCATCGATCATTTTGTTAACAATGATTTTGGCTTCGCCAGGTTTCTCAAGTAAATACTCAGAAAAACGTTTAGCCATTTCTTGTTCTACGGCTGTTTTTACTTCAGAAGACACTAGTTTGTCTTTGGTCTGAGAAGAGAATTTCGGATCCGGTACTTTTACCGATACGATCGCAGTCAAACCTTCGCGGCTATCATCGCCTGTCGTTGCGACTTTTTGCTTTTTCGCGAGACCTTCTTTTTCAATAAAGTTGTTCAACGTTCGCGTTAACGCACCACGGAAACCAGCAAGGTGAGTACCACCGTCGCGTTGTGGAATGTTGTTG
The DNA here is from genome assembly GCF_019426345.1 of Marinomonas lutimaris. Lineage (GTDB taxonomy): Bacteria > Pseudomonadota > Gammaproteobacteria > Pseudomonadales > Marinomonadaceae > Marinomonas > Marinomonas lutimaris. The sequence continues at coordinate 168,819 of NZ_JAHLLW010000001.1, read as the reverse complement.
GTGTAACAGTAGATGTTTTCTTGGAAGCCTTCGTTCCACTGCAATGCGACTTCTACAGCGATACCGTCTTCTAGGTCATCACGCTGGCAGATGAAGTGGAAAATATCGTTGATTGGCGTTTTGTTGGTATTCAAATGCTCAACAAAAGAACGCAAACCACCTTCGTAGTTGAAGAATTCTTCTTTACCAGAGCGCTCATCTTTCAATTTGATGGCAACACCAGAGTTCAAGAATGACAATTCACGTAGGCGTTTAGCCAAGATGTCATAATAAAATAAGATGTTAGTAAAGGTAGCTGGAGAAGGTTTAAAGTGAACCGTTGTACCCTTGCCGTCAGAATCACCAACAATCGCAAGAGGTGCTTGTGGAACACCATGTTTGTAGTGTTGTTCGTATACTTTGCCGTTTTTGCGTATCGTCAAAGTCAGTTCTTCAGATAGGGCGTTTACTACAGAAACACCTACACCGTGAAGACCACCGGAAACCTTGTATGAGTTATCGTCAAACTTACCACCAGCGTGAAGTACCGTCATGATAACTTCGGCTGCGGAAACGCCTTCTTCTTCGTGCATATCAACCGGAATACCACGGCCGTTATCCGAAACAGAAATCGATTCATCAGGGTGAATCAGTACTGTGATCGTGTCACAGTGACCAGCAAGGGCTTCATCGATGGAGTTATCCACGACTTCAAACACCATGTGATGCAAACCAGTGCCATCGTCAGTATCGCCAATGTACATGCCTGGGCGTTTACGTACGGCATCTAGCCCTTTGAGCACCTTGATACTGGACGAATCGTATTTATTTTCACTCATTTAACTCTCCTGCAAACCTTTGCTCAATAAAGACAATTCGCCATTAGTCATAGAAAACTGACGAACGTCTGTGGTGTCGGCCCAAGTAAAATCCGTTGTGTCGGGCTCGACACTGGTAATAAAAATTTGGCTGTTTAATGACTCCAACAACTGACAGAGTTTCTGTCTGTGGTTAGCATCCAACTCGGCTGGTAAATCATCCACTAAAAATACCAGAGGGCGACCCATATCGATCAGTAACTGTCCTTGCGCAATTTTTAATGCGGAAACAACAAGTTTTTGTTGGCCACGAGACAAGGTATCTAACGCATCTCCCGTCGCTGTTTTCACGCGTAAATCCGCTCTTTGTGGTCCTGTGTGCGTATACCCCAACTCGATATCTCGCTCACGTCCCGCTTCAACCGCCATGGCTAAATCTTTCTGTGCATCCCAGCCTTGAAAAAACTGCAAACTCACAGAAAGCTCTGTCGTTAATAGCGATAAAACCTTCACAAAGTGCGGTGTTAATTTTTCCACATACGCTTTGCGAGATTGATTGACTTGCTCACCCAGTCGGATCAATTCCTGATCAAATGCCGCCAATAAACTGAGCGATATTTTACCACGTCTGAGCAAGGTATTCCGCTGTTTTAATGCTTTTTGCCAGCCTCTCCACGCTTGAATGAAGTCTTTATCGAAATGAAACGCCCCCCAGTCGATAAATTGGCGTCTAATGCTCGGAGAACCCTCTAATAATCGAAATGCATCAGGGTTAATGAGCTGTACTGGAAGACGTTCTGCAAGCTCGATAACCGACTGCGCACGCTGTCCTTGGATACGTACATCAATTTGACCATCACGATAGCGCTGCAAACCAACACGAATAGGACTGCCTTGCGCTTGATGAAGCTGCGCGAAGACGATACAGGCCTCGTTTTCGTGTTGAATATAGGTCTTGTGTTTATGACTACGAAAGGAACGACCAAATGACAATAAATGAATGGCTTCTAAAACCGAGGTTTTACCGCTGCCATTTTTGCCAACAATCACATTTACTTGGGGCGAAGGTTCAAAGCGCACACTAGAAAGGTTGCGAACATGAGAGATGTCCAAACGCACCAGCGGCATAACTCTTAAACCTTAATTGGGGGAGGGAAGACAACCCGCTTGGCATTTTAGAAAACTAAATTTCCAAGCGGGTGATAGGTCTATCATCTAAGCGATGATTATAGACGCATCGGCATCACAACGTATTGTGCTGCGTGGCTTTGTGCTTCTTCGATCAAGGCGCTGCTGTTAGAGTCGTTCAATGATAAACGCACTTCTTGAGCGTCTACGACACCTAGTACGTCTAACAAGTAACCCACGTTGAAGCCCACTTCCATATTGTCGCCTTGGTATTGCACCAATACGGATTCTTCGGCTTCTTCTTGCTCTGGGTTATTGGCAAAAACTTGCAACATGCCGTTAGACAAAATCAAACGCACACCACGATATTTCTCGTTAGAAAGAATCGATGCACGAAGGAATACTTGACGTAATTCCAAACGATCCGCAATGACGATTTTTTCATTATTACGAGGAATAACACGATGATAATCTGGGAATTTGCCATCAACTAACTTAGAGGTGAACACATATTCCGCAACTTTTGCACGAATATGGTTTGTACCTATAGTTAGCTCAACCACTTCATCTGTATCGTTTAGCAAGCGGTTTAGTTCTAAAATACCTTTGCGAGGCACGATCACTTGCGTTAAATCGCCATTCACATGAGCATCTTCAACTGCGGTTGCCAAACGATGTCCGTCGGTTGCGACCACACGTAATTGACCATCAGCCACTTCTAGCAACATGCCGTTAAGATAATAACGCACGTCTTGGTTCGCCATCGCAAAACCCGTACGGTCGATCAAACGACGTACGCTATTTTGCGCAATAGAAACCGTTAAGTCACCTTGCATATCTTGGATATTCGGGAATTCATCTGCAGGTAAAGTAGACAAACTAAAACGTGAACGACCTGAACGAATAACCGCTTTTTGGTCATCCAAGGTAAATTCAATCACGGCGCTGTCTGGTAAGCTTTTACAAATGTCCATTAGTTTACGAGCTGGCACGGTAATACGGCCTTCTTCGCACTCATCTAATGGCACATGCCCCACTAATTCAACTTCTAAGTCAGAACCAGTAAGCGTTAATAGTTGGTCTTTCACTTCCACCAACACATTGGCCAAGACGGGCATGGTTTGTTTGCGCTCTACAACGCCTGCCACTAGTTGAAGTGGCTTAAGAAGTGTCTCGCGGACGACTGAAAATTTCATTATTTTCCTCGTAAACTCAAAGTCTTAGACCATCAGGTGGTCAGAATTCGCATCAATTGTTTGTAGTCTTCACGAATATCAGAATCCGTATCTTGCAGTTCTTTAATCTTGCGAATCGCATGCAAAGCTGTCGTATGGTCGCGACCACCAAATGCATCGCCAATTTCAGGCAAGCTGTGGTTGGTCAATTCTTTAGCTAACGACATCGCCACTTGGCGAGGGCGAGCAACAGATCGACTACGACGTTTCGACAGCAAATCACTGATCTTAATTTTGTAGTATTCCGCCACAATTCGCTGGATATTATCGATGTTTACCAGCTTATCTTGCAAGGCCAAAAGGTCTTTTAACGATTCGCGAACAAAATCTGGCGTAATCGCTCGTCCAGTAAAATGCGAGTTAGCGATAACACGCTTTAGCGCGCCTTCTAACTCACGTACGTTTGAACGTATTTTCTGAGCAATAAAGAATGCAGAATCATAAGATAACTTGATACCACTTTCATCTGCTTTACGCATCAAAATGGCAACTCGTGTTTCTAATTCTGGCGGTTCAATAGCAACCGTTAATCCCCAACCAAAACGCGACTTAAGACGATCTTCCAAGCCTTGGATCTCTTTAGGATAGCGGTCACAGGTCAAAATCATCTGCTGACCACCTTCTAACAAAGCATTAAAGGTGTGAAAAAACTCTTCTTGCGTACGGTCTTTACCGGCAAAAAACTGGATGTCATCAATTAATAAAGCATCAACAGAACGATAATAACGTTTAAAATCATTAATCGCGTTCAATTGTAGTGCTTTTACCATGTCAGCAACAAAACGCTCAGAATGCAGGTAAACCACCTTAGCATTCGGATTATGACGCATCATTTCAGTACCAACGGCTTGCATTAAGTGAGTTTTACCCAGGCCAACCCCACCGTATATAAAGAGAGGGTTATAAGCACCGCCTGGATTCTCAGCGACTTGCAATGCAGCGGCATGAGCGAGCTGGTTGGATTTACCCTCGATGAAGTTATCAAAGGTAAACGAATTATTCAGATTCGCGCCGTGGTTAATACCACCTTCTACTTGCACTTTACGTTTGGGCGCCGTTAATGGCAGTTGACCCTGTTCATAAGGTTCAAGCTCACCACGTAATCCCGTACCAGACAAGGTTAATGGTGCTTCAAATTCAAGGTCAGCATTTGGGCTGCCTTCTTCGTCATCCATTAAGCCAAAACCTGGGCGATAGCCAGACTCTCTTGCCACTTCATTATTTAAAGGGCTGATCGTCGGTTCACTTGATACCGGAGGCGGTGGAGGAGACATCTGATTTGCTTGAGCAAAATTTTGAGCTTTCACCGCTAGCTTTAAAGTAGGTGCAAGATCATCGCCAGCAAATTCAGACAACAATTCTTTTATGCGCGTTTGATATTTGTTACTCACCCAATCCAACACAAAACGGTTTGGTGCACTTAGGCACAATTCTCCATTCGGCATCATTTCAGCCTGCAATGGACGAATCCAGGTGTTGAACTGAGATGTGGAAAACTCACCCTGCAAGCGCTGCAGACAAAGATTCCAATGCTCCAAAGACACTGTAGACGTACTCCCTGGTTGAGTGACAGACAAGGAGCGGATTTTACATCGGGCACTTAAAGTTATCCACATATAAATAAAAAAAACCCACATACGACCTTAAATCGGAAAATGTTAATAACAAGCAAGGTTATACACAGCAGTAGATAAAAATTTCTATGTGTGCATAAAGACGCTAGTTATACACACGATAGTGTTGATTTATTTTTATGTTACACACAAGTGGAAAAGTTTTTAACTTTTTGATTTTTATACACATAAATTAATTAAATAGTTACATTGTGGATAAGATAATTTTATAAGATTCGCTTTATCCACTAACTAGGTAGAACTCTGTGTGTAAGTGTTTGATGGATTGTGTAGCTATTTTTTTATTAATTAAGCTGTGCTAAGCATTGAATTTGCTGAGGAAAGGCTCTAAAATCCGCGCTCTGATTTGACCAATCAAATGTAGAGGCTTGGCGGTCGCTAACCCTCAAAACTCAAACACTGCATTCAGTGAGAGAATTAAGATGAAAAGAACTTTCCAACCTAGCGTTCTAAAACGCAAACGTAACCACGGTTTCCGTGCTCGTATGGCTACTAAAGGCGGACGTCAAGTTATCGCTCGTCGTCGTGCTCGCGGCCGCAAGGTTCTAAGCGCATAAGTACGCTGATGACCGAATATTGTTTTCCTCGGCATGTCAGACTTCTGAATGCCGGGGATTATCAATCTGTCTTTAACGACACCTCCTCCAAAGTCTTCGCAGGCGAATTCCTTTTATTGGCACGAAAACGAGATGATGACCAAACTCGGTTGGGTCTTATTGTGTCTAAGAAAACGGATAAACGCGCGGTAGGCAGGAATCGTATCAAACGTTTGGTACGTGATTCCTTTCGTCACCACAAAATCCCTCTTTCTGGTCTAGATATCGTCTTCTTAGCGAGACAAGGTATTAAGGAGCTAGAAAACGCCGATTTGCACAACCGAATCGATAAAGCATGGGATCAGTTGGCAAAAAAAGCCCTAAAACCCGCTCAAAATAAAAAACGCGACCAATCTAGACAGAAATAGGCTGAAAAAACTGCCAAAGGCTGGTTTAATAGCGCGTGATTTTTATAAGGGTTCTGTGAACCTATTGTCCAACCAAACAAATTAGTTGAATACCATGGATTTCAGACGTTACTTTTTATGGGGTGCGCTTTTTATCAGTGGCTACCTACTGTTTTTACAGTGGAGCCAAGATTATGGTCCTCAGTCCACTCAGAGCGTAGCTCAAAGCACACAGTCTCAATCTGAGACAAACTCTCAAATGAGCGATGATTTGCCTACGGCAACTCAAAGCACAACCGAAGCCAATGCCGAAATTCCGCAAAGTGTGACAAAAATCGCACCAGGAAAATTGATTGAAGTAACAACCGATACCCTTCGTGTTGCGATCAATCCTGTCGGTGGTGACTTAGTTGAAGCAGCTCTTCTCCAATACAAAAAAGAATTAGGCAAGCCAGATCCATTTGTCATCCTAGAAGACGGCAGCGAGCGCACTTATGTGACTCAAAGTGGTTTAGTTGGTCAAAATGGTCCAGACGCTTCTCCTGAAGGTCGTCCAGTTTACCAATCTGAAAAAACGGCTTACACCCTAGCAGATGGTGAAGACTCGCTTGATGTGAATCTGTACTACACCGATGCCAAAGGCGTGAAATACACAAAAACCTTCCGCTTTATGAAAGGTAAATACCGTATTCGCCAATTGATCACAGTGGACAACACATCATCAAGCACTTGGCGCGGCAATCTTTTTGCTCAGATCAAACGTGACAACACGCCAGATCCAAGCAAAGCAACTAGTATGGGCCTACAGCCTTATCTAGGTGGCGCGATTTCTGATGAACAAACGAAATACAGCAAGGTTTCTTTCTCTGACATGAAAGAAGAGCCTGTTAAAACAACCACTACCAAAGGTTGGGTTGCGGTACTTCAGCATTACTTCGTTTCTGCTTGGATTCCAGAACAAGGCCAAAAAGTAACCTTGCAAGCTCGTACCAATGGTGACTTTAATATCGTTGGTTTCACTGGTACGCCAGTGGAAATTGCACCAGGTAAACAAGGTACATTAAGCTCTACTTTCTATGTTGGTCCAAAACTACAAGATCACCTAGAAAGCACAGCCGAAAACCTAGACCTAACCGTTGATTACGGCTGGTTATGGTGGTTAGCTAAACCTCTTTTCTGGTTGCTAACACTGATCCAGTCTTTCGTTATCAACTGGGGTATTGCGATTATCTTGATCGTAGTTTGTGTAAAAGCTGTTTTCTTCAAGTTATCAGCGGCAAGCTACCGTTCAATGGCGAAAATGCGTAAATTCGGACCTGAAATTGCCAAGCTGAAAGAAAAGTATGGTGACGACCGTCAGAAGATGTCGCAGGAAATGATGGCACTTTACAAGAAAGAGAAAATCAACCCATTAGGTGGTTGTTTGCCTATCTTGGTTCAAATGCCAGTATTCCTTTCTTTGTATTGGGTATTGATGGAATCCGTTGAATTGCGTCATGCGCCATTCTTCCTATGGATTCACGATTTATCAGTAATGGATCCGTACTTCATACTGCCAATTTTGATGGGTATCAGTATGTTTGTTCAGCAATCACTTAACCCAACGCCTCCAGATCCAATGCAAGCTCGAATCATGAAGATCATGCCTGTGGCATTCTCCATCTTCTTCTTGTGGTTCCCTGCAGGTCTAGTTCTATATTGGGTAACGAACAACACCTTATCCATATTGCAACAGTATGTGATTACAAAACGCATCGAAAAAGAAGTCTGATACCAAATAGGTTTAGGTTTCGATTAAAAAGGCTTCCCATTGGGAAGCCTTTTTTACGTTTAGATTGCCATGCATGTCTTGCTAACGGACAATGGCTAACAAACAAAAGTAATAACCTCTATTTATTTCCTTTTACCGCACAGAGTTTGATTATGACCGATTTCCAATACGCCACAGACCAAGACACGATTGCCGCACAAGCCACCGCTCCTGGCCGAGGTGGCGTAGGGATCATTCGTTTATCTGGTCCAAAAAGTCTTGCCATCGCCAAGCAAATAGTAGGCTTTGAACCTAAACCACGTTATGCCCATTACGTGCCTTTCAAAACGACGGATCAAGAACAGCTTGATGAAGGCATCGCCTTATATTTTCCAGGCCCGAACTCCTTCACTGGCGAAGACGTCTTCGAACTACAAGGCCATGGCGGCCCAGTGATTATGGACATGCTGCTGAGTCACTGTGTGGCACTTGGCGCCCGTTTAGCTCGTCCGGGCGAATTCTCTGAACGCGCTTTTATGAATGACAAAATGGACTTAACCCAAGCGGAAGCCATTGCCGACTTAATCGACAGTACCTCAGAACAAGCGGCTAAATGCGCCTTACGTTCCTTGCAAGGTGCTTTTTCAAAACGCGTAGACGAATTGGTCGAAGCCTTAATTCATCTGCGTATTTACGTAGAAGCCGCGATTGATTTCCCAGAAGAAGAAATCGACTTCATCGGTGACGGCAAAGTCGCAGCGGAGCTGGCTGGCATTCAAACGAAACTGGCAGAAGTCCTGAAAGAAGCGAACCAAGGCGCTTTGATCCGCGAAGGCATGAATGTGGTGATAGCAGGGCGTCCGAATGCCGGTAAATCCAGCTTGTTAAACGCCTTGTCTGGCAAAGAATCCGCCATTGTCACCAACATAGAAGGCACGACACGAGACGTCTTACGCGAGCATATCCACCTTGATGGCATGCCGCTGCACATTATCGATACAGCAGGCTTGCGTGACAGCCCAGACGAAGTAGAGCGCATTGGTATTCAGCGCGCCTGGGATGAAATCAGCAAAGCCGATCGCATTCTCATGATGGTCGACAGCCAATCCATTGATTCCAAAGACCCAAGCGAAATCTGGCCAGAATTCATGGAAAAACTGGGCAACACCAAACACCTTACCTTAGTACGCAATAAAGTCGACTTAACCAAAGAAGGCACAGGTATAGAAATGGTCTCAGGCGTCTCTGTTGTCTCTCTATCGGCAAAAACAGGCGAGGGCGTTTCCTGTTTAACTGAACACCTAAAAGCCGTCATGGGCTTCGACAGCACCACTGAAGGGGGCTTTATCGCTCGTCGTCGACACATAGAAGCGCTCAACAAAGCCAACCGTTTCTTAGACGCTGGTAACGAGCAACTACACGGCTACGGCGCAGGAGAGTTACTCGCCGAAGATCTCAAAGAAGCCCAACAAGCGCTTAGCGAAATCACCGGCGCTTTTACAAGCGATGACCTGCTAGGCCGCATTTTTGGCTCGTTTTGTATTGGGAAGTAGAATACGCAACTTGGTAGAAAGGTTGAAAATGGCAGGTTTAAATGCCAATTAACTGTAATTAAGGCGACAATAAATGTTTTTAAATTCAATGGATTGGATTAATGTTTGGTTTTCTAGTTGTTTAGCTATCTTAAACAAATACATTGCAACAAGTATATTTGTCGCTATAATTAATTCTAACAACACCCCTCCCGCTACCCGTAAGATCAGCGCCCTGCGAGGGGTTACTTGTTTCTGGGGGAATGAAAAATGACTACCCAGAACAAAATCCTTTTTACTAAGCCGCCTAAGACGTTTGCTGAACAAGTTCAGATACTGCAATCTCATGGTTTGGATATTCCAGATCAATCGAAAGCTGAATTTTATCTTTCACAGCTAAATTATTATCGGCTATCAGCTTACTGCTTACCCTTCGAGACAAATCACACGACTCATCAGGTTGCTCCCGGTACAACGTTCGATGATGTACTAAACCTCTATATTTTTGATCGAGAGTTACGCTTACTGCTTCTAGATGCTATCGAAAAAATCGAAGTCTCATTAAGAACGCAAATGGCTTATCACTTAAGTCACCGTCATAATACAGCGCACCCGCATCTTGACCCCTCAATATTTCACAATACGGGAAGACATCAAGATGGGTTAAACAAGTTGAAAAAAGATGTACATCAAAGCGATGAAGACTTTATTCGCCATCTAACAACTAAGTATCAGGAGACATTACCTCCCATATGGGCCGTAGTTGAGCTGATGACTATGGGGCAATTATCCAAATGGTTTTCCAATATCAATGAGAGACAAGACCGCAAAGCGATCTGTCAGGTTTACAATCTCAATGAAACAGTAATGACTTCGTTTTGCGAACACTTATCATTAGTGAGAAACAAAGCTGCCCATCATGCGAGGCTATGGAATCGCGTTTTTCCTAAGCAAATGAAGTTACCAACAGTCGGTCCGAACAATTTGATTAATAGCATTTTGCGCTTGCCTCACAACGATAGGAACTTAAAAAAGCTCTACAACACGTTGACAATAATGCTATATCTCATGGATATAATAGCCCCTGGGCATCACTGGAAAACGAGACTCAAAAACTTAATCAATACGCATGCCATAGACCCGGCAAAAATGGGTTTTCCCGCTGATTGGGAAAACCGTCCTCTGTGGATCTAAGAAGGTGTGATAGATAAAAAATTCACGGCTACGGAGCAGGAAAGTTACTAGCCGAAGATCTCAAAGAAGCCCTCAGCGAAATCACTGGCGCTTTTACAAGCGATGACCTGCTAGGCCGTATCTTTGGCTCATTTTGTATAGGGAAATGATAAAAAAGTAAAAAAGTATTTGAGCTCTAAACCATTAAAGGTTTAGAGCTCGGAAAATCTTCAGCCCACGGTCATTTTGACTTTCGGATAGCGGACTTTTTTGCTTCTTGGGCTGGCGAGGAAGTAGGCGAGCGTCAGTGGCCCAAGGCGGCCGATGAACATCAAGAAGATAATGATGCCTTCTCCTGTGTTACTCAATGATCCGGTCAAACCACGAGAAAGGCCAACCGTGCCCAGTGCCGATACGGCTTCGAAGACAACGTCGATCATCTGTGCGTGCTTTTCACTCACCAGTAATACGAATATAGCCAACCAAGTGACACCGATGGAAATCATGCTCAAGGCCAGAGCTTTACTGATTACTTCCTTAGGAATCTCGCGCTTAAAAACGTTTACTTCTTCATCACGGCGCAGGTAAGCGTAGGTTGCTAAGACCAACAACATAAAAGTCACGACTTTGATGCCGCTGGCGGTACTCAAGGACCCACCACCAATGAACATCAGCACCAACATCAGTGACGTCGTCGCGTCTCTTAGTTCTTCAATGGCAAGAGTATTAAAACCCGCTGTGCGCGGGGTGACCGCTTGAAACCAAGACGCCAGCCACTTGCCCGTTTCGCTCAATGGACCAAGAGTATTCGGATTGCTGTATTCAATAAAATAGATGGCAAGCAGGGCGACAAAATTGATAACAATCGTGCCGGTAATCATCATTTTGCTGTAAGAAGAAAGTCTCGCCCAGCGGCGATTTTTCATCAGATCAATCCATACAGAAAAACCCAAACCACCAATGATGAACAAACCGCTAATAGTAAAATTCACGATAGGGTCAGCCACGTAGGGCATTAAGCTCGCTGAGGAGAGCGCAAAACCAGCGTTATTAAAGGCGCTGATAGTGTAAAAGAAACCATGGAATAAACTGGTTTTCCATCCCAAGGAATCACTCCAATGCAGCGCAAGAATCAACATACCGATGACTTCGACAATCAAGGAAAACAGTAATACAGACTTCGCCGTAGAAACGATGGTGGAGGCGTCTGTTTGATTAAATGCTTCAATGGCTACCGTACGCTGCAAAAAACCAATACGGCCGCCTAACGCGACGAGAGTGACGATAGCGAAGGTCATTAAGCCAAGGCCGCCGCATTGGATCAAAATCGCAATCACGACTTGTCCAAACATGGTAAAGGCCGTTCCCGTGTCTTCTACCACTAAGCCCGTCACTGTGACGGCAGACGTAGCGGTAAAGACGCTGTGTAGCCAGGAAATCGGTTGTGTGGTGGCAATCGGTAATTTAAGCAGTAAGGTACCGATAATAATCAGCAGTAAAAAACCACCACATAAAATCAAAGGTGGCGCCGCCATGATTTTTTTCGCCGCTTTTGGATGACGCTCTATGGCGGTAACCGCAGGATCCCAATTCACCATCTCAAGCCAGCCTTGGTGCGATATGTTTTAGTTCACTGCGAGGGCCACACAGCAACAAGATATCTTTCTCTTTTAGAACAAAGGTTTTGTCTAACTGCAAAAACGTCTCTTGCTCACGTTTAACCATCACCGCATCGACTTTTCCTTTTGCCGGGTCCAGAACATCACCAAGAGGACGTCCGTCTAACTGTGGTTTGATATGAATCTCCACCACGTACAAACCATGACCAATAGACAAATAATCGTTCACCATCGGGTAATTCAGTGCTTGCGCTACTCGCACACCCATTTCTTCTTCTGGATGAATGATACGTGCCACGCCTAGTTTAGAGACAATGGTATGATGGGCGCGGCTACTGGCTTTGACCCAGATTTCTTTTACACCGAGCTTTTTCAGTGCCAAGATGCACAACAGGCTAGATTCCATGTCTTCGCCAATAGCCACCAGCACAGCATCGCTGTTGATCAGATCAAGCTCTTTTAGCGCGTTTTCGTCGGTAGAATCACAAATCATCACTTGGGTGAAGTCATCGACGTACTTTTCAGCAATTTTCGAATCTCGATCTACGCCCGTTACCGTATGGCCTAAATAAATCAGCTCCATGCTGGCTGCAACACCAAAACGCCCTAAACCAATCACTGTAAAATGCGCCATATTGATTACCTTTTGTTCGTATTTTTGAAGAGTCTTTCGATAATTTAACGATCAGATAAAAATCGATAACCCAGACCAGGTTCCGTTTTGATAACACGCTGATCATTGGCATTATCGTTGAGCTTTTTTCGCAGCTGGCTAACTAAAATTCGCAAGTAGTGCGAGTCTCGGGTATGAGTCACACCCCAAATTTTGGCCAGCAACTCTTCTTGCATCACCAGTTTGTCTGGCGTGGTCATCAACATGCGTAAAAAGGCAAATTCCTTCTTGGTTAACGCCAAGGGCGCACCTTGTAACCACACCTGATTGCTACTGATTTCTAACTTAATATTACCTGTTTCTAGAACATCTGCCGGTGAGTGGGTATTCACTAAATCCCGTAACAAGACTTTCACTCGAACAATTAATTCGCGAATGCCAAAGGGTTTGCTCAGGTAATCATTCGCGCCCGCTTCAAGCAGGCGAATCTTTTCATCTTCTTCATCCCGAGCAGTCAGAATCAAAATAGGCGTGTTGCTGATGGCTCGCACATAGTTGACCAAATCCATGCCGTCGCCGTCTGGTAAGCCTAAATCCAAAATCAACAAATGCGGTGAATTTTGTTCTATCAAACGTTTTGCAGCAGCGATGGATTCGGCACCAAGATACTCAAAACCTTCTGTAGCTAATGAAATACGAATGAAGGTGTGGATTTGAGGCTCATCATCGACCACCAAGATTTTATAAGAGGTCACGATTCACTACCTTTTTCGTTAAGAGACGGTTCAATGCACGCAGGCAAACAGATACGAATTAAGCAGCCTTGCTCAACGGGAATAGATTGAATAGAACCATGGTGAGCCGCAATAATACCTTTTGATACCGCCAAACCTAAACCTGTGCCGCTGTCATTTCGCTTGAAAGAGTCGACCGAATAAAACAGCTCAAAGATGCTTTCAGACTCGGCAGAGCTGATACCAACCCCTTGATCTCGCACATCAATAACAACCTGAGGATGTTTGTTATCTGTATCCAGTTTTTTTATCGAAATAGTGACAGTTTTGTCTATTGGTGAATATCGCAAGGCATTATCGATAACGTTAAAAATGGCCTGCTGAATAAGCGACGCACTCACCGAAATCAGCGGCAGCTTATCGTCTATTTGTAGAATCAAACGGGACTTTTGCTGACTAAAACGGTCCATAACAAGATGAATAATGGCAACGGCTGATTGCTCAGACACTTTTGGAACAACTACGCCATGGTGCAGTTTTGTCGCTTGCAGTAGGTTCTCTATATATTGGTGAAGACGATGACTTTCGACGGTGGCACTGTCTAGCAACTCTTGCTTTTCCTGCTCAGAGAGCTTATCCATGTATTCTTTTAAGGTGCTCAAAGTACCGATAATAGTCGCCAGCGGCGTGCGTAAATCATGAGAAACTGACAATAAAATACTGTTACGAAGTTGCTCTTGTTTTAATTGGTTTTGCTGATGTTGATATAACTCTGCCAGCTTACTGGTGATTACCGCCACCAGCAGAAATACCAGTAAATTCAACATGTCATCGCCATTAAACATCTCGAATGAATAACGCGGCGTGGTAAACAGGAAATTAAAGCAAAGCGCTTCAAACAGCGCCACGCCATACACCCATCGGGAACGACAGGATAAAGCGACTACCACCACCGCCAGCTGCAAAATCAGCAAAACGGCAATATTGGACCCAAGCCAAATATCCAATCCATAGCTGATCAGCAAAGCCGTGCTAACAGCAAGCACGGCTAAATAGTGAGAAGGGATTGTTGGTGTTTTCATTTTCATGGTGTCGCTTGTCAACGCCTTTAAATAAAGAAGAGTACAAGCAAGACTGTAGCAAAGGGCGCAGAGATTGGCGCGTAAAAAAACCGTAACGTTTTTATTGGCCATCGCATTAATTGGACCGCCACATTAATTAGCTGATCAAACGACCTAATTGAATTGCGGCGGCGATGTTTCGTGATGAGTTGATTAGATTGCTTTCGGCTTGAGCCAAGATATTATCCAAGCTATCGAGCGCCGGAATAATGGGGAATATCGCCAACATGCCGTGCGCCAAAATCGCTTCGGCATCTCTACCCAAACTACCAGCAATACCAATGGTTGGAACCCCGTTTGCGTTGGCTTGTTTCAACACGCCCATGGGTGTTTTGCCAAAGACAGTTTGGCCATCTATTCGGCCTTCACCAGTAATCACTAAATCGGCATTTTTCAACTTGTCAGCCAGACCAACCGTTTCCATGACAATCTCGATGCCGGGCTTTAAAGTCGCATTAAGAAACACTTTCGCCCCCAATCCCATGCCACCAGCCGCGCCAGCGCCAGGATCGAGTCGATGGTCAGCAAAACCATTCTGCACTAAAACATCCGCAAAGTGCTCGAGTGTTTTATCTAACAAGATCACCATTTCAGGTGTTGCGCCTTTTTGAGGACCAAAAATAGCGGAAGCACCACGTTCACCACATAAAGGATTATCAACATCACAGGCAACATCGAAGCGGCATTCGGCGAGAAGAGGGTGCGCTTGGCTCACATCAACCTGACTCAATTGCGCGAGCGCCATACCGCCAAAGGGTAGTTCTTGATTATTATCGCCTTGAAATTGAATGCCTAATGCTTGTGCCAAACCAACACCCGCGTCATTGGTTGCACTGCCACCTAATCCCAAAACAATGTGTTTAATGCCTCGATCTAGGGCATCTTTGATCAGTTCACCGGTTCCAAAGCTAGTGGTGTAAAGTGGATCACGCTGATCCCGTGGCACCAAATGCAAACCTGAAGCGGACGCCATTTCGATCACCGCAGTGGCCGATGTCTGGCCTTCGGTTGCACCTAAAATACCGTATTGCGCCATCACTTTATTGCCCAGTGGCCCTGTGACTTCAAGATCCACCAAATACCCTTGAGTCGCATCGACCATGGATTGCACCGTGCCTTCACCGCCATCCGCCATCGGCACTTTGATGTATTGTGCGTCAGCAAATACTTGACGAAAGCCCGCTTCAATCGCATTCGCTACTTCCAGCGCGGTTAAACTTTCTTTAAAGGAATCCGGTGCAATCACAATCTTCATAGCTGTTCCCTTTGTGTCATTGAGTTTTGAATAAATCAAAGCAAGAAATGCGCCTATCTACTCAGCAAGAAATGCGCCTATCTACTCAGCAAGATAAGCGCAAAAACAATCCGCTAGAGCAAGAACAAGCTCAGAATATACACAAGGCACATTGCGGTGATGCCTTGAATCAGAGTCGCCATGGTTTGCGCTTTATAAGCTTGTGGAACGCTCATACGGCTAAATTGAGTCACAACCCAGAAGAAACTATCGTTTGCATGAGATACCGTCATAGCGCCCGCACCAATCGCCATAACAGTTAGTACGCGACCCATTTCACTGGCTAAACCAATATCGCCCAACATAGGAGCCACTAAAGCAGATGTTGCCACTAGAGCAACCGTAGAAGAGCCTTGTGCTGATTTTAACGCTGCTGCAACAATAAATGGCATAAAGATACCAATACCAAGCGCCGACAATGACGTACCAAGAAAATCACCGATTGGTGTCGCTTTAAGAACCGCACCAAAAGCACCACCCGCACCAGTGATTAATAAAATAGGGGCAGCAACCACCAAACCTTGGCTAATCCTTTCACTAAACTCTTCAATTTTTTTATTACTTTTTAGCAACAACAAAGATAAAAACAAACCGATTAACAAGGCATTTACAGGTTGTCCTAAAAAGACTAATACATCGTATAAAGTCTCTTTTCCCAATGGTGCGGAAGGAAAAGCAGCAATAGATCCAAAACAGATTAATAAAATAGGGACAAAGATCGGCGCAAAAGCTTTGAATGGGCTTGGCAGCTCACCGTAACTTTGCTTTAACGCTTCATAATCTTCATTTTGCGTTTTTAGTTCATCCGCACCTTCACCATCAGGCTCGGCATTTGCAAAGCGATTTGCCCATAACATGCCTGCCAAAGCGGCAACTGCAGCAACAAAAACACCTACTAAGATAACCAAACCCAAATTTGACTCTAAGCCTAGATTCCCAGCCGCGGCAATAGGACCTGGTGTTGGAGGAACAAAAGTATGAGTAGCATAAAGACCCGTTGCCAACGCCACACTCATGGACACACTGGAAACCTTCATGCGATTTGCCATCGACTGCTTCAATGAGTTCAAGATGACAAAACCAGAATCACAAAATACTGGGATAGAGACGAGATAACCAATCAAAGACATGGTTAAAGTAGGGAAACGCTTACCTAAAAGCTTAATAACGCAATTAGCCATCGTAATGGCAGCACCACTTTTTTCTAAAATAGTACCGATAATGGTACCCAAAACAATCACCAAACCAATATAACCAAGAATACCGCCAAAACCCGACGTGATGGTTTTTGCAATAGTACTACTGGGTAAACCATAGGCAAAAGCAGCGATAAAGGCGGCTAATATCAAGGTTAAAAATGGGTGAAGTTTAAATCTAGATGTAGCTAAGACGATAAAGGTAATAACCCCTATCAGGATAAGTACTAAGTTCATCGAGGAATGTCCTTTTTAATTTTAATTATTGGAGCCAATGACACCAGCGTTCAAGACTTTTCATTATTCAATAAATGGACATCAGAAGCTTTAGCCACTTGGCTGGATATTAGGCTATTAACTCGCTATTTTTTGGTCGTTTGCACAAAAAAACTAATATTAAGGCCATAGAATAGCTATTTTTCTGTCATTGATCGGTTATTAGCTGACCTAGGTACAAACTAAAAAGACCGTCTAAGCTATGAATATCAACTTGAGTAATCGCTTGGATCTTGTCTAAACGATATCGCAATGTATTACGATGGATATGAAGCGCATTTGCACAGTGCTGTAAATCACCAAAGTGGGTGATGTAAGTAGCGAGGGTTTTTCTTAACAAGCCTTTGTTATCGACGGATTGAAGTTGCTGGTAATGACTGGATAAAACATCACCTCGCCAATTATGCTTTAGTCCTGATAGCAAAACCTGCAAGGAATAATCTTCAAAAAGGTACTTTTTGTCTTCGCTTTTCATCTTTTTACCAATTAGCAAGGTTTCTTGTGCCGTTTGATAAGAGTGTGCTATTCCCTCAATGCTTGGAAAATAATGCCCTAAGGCAATTTTTGTGCACTCCTTAAGATGAGTAGGCAAACGATTTAGTAACGAGTCGATCCGTGTACTTTCTAAAATAGGATCCCAGTGTTTACCATCAAGAAAAGCAGGTTTTAAGATAACCAATTGATTTAACGAGGTCATAGCAACCAAGTTATCGCGCTCTGGACTCTGTAAAAGGTGTAATATTTCTTTGAGGTTATTAGCGCCATTGCTGTCATGTTGCGAGCGTGAGCTCAGACCGCTGACTTCAATAATGGCAGCAACTCGCGGGGTATCGAGAGAAATACCTAGCTGCGAGGCCCACTCGATAAGCTGAGATTTATGCGGAAGCTCCCCCTTAATGAGCTGTAGTATGAATTCTTCTTTCTGGCGGTTTTCCCATTGTAGATTGTCCTGTAGATTAGCTTGCTCAACAATCATCTCAGCGGTCATCTTGAGCAACTGACCATACGGCGTTATTTCTTTAAATTCGCCAGTAATACCAATCACGCCAATGATTTTTCCTTGGTAATGCAGAGGTAAATTAATACCTGGCTTAACACCAATGAGACCAGAAGCCACTTCAGGAGTAATTTCTACTACTCTATTTTGGGTGATAGCTAATAAAGCCCCTTCATGGACAGCACCAATACGCAAATTATCGCCGGAACCAAGAATCACACCCCGACTGTTCATCACATTAACATTGTGACCCAAAATACTCATGGTACGAGTAACGATTTGCATAGCAATAGCAGGGTCTAATACGTCCATTGGGGCTCCAATCAATAACAAAGGCGGCATCATGTTACTGAAAACTAACTAGGGAAAACAACTTGATAGACATCAATCAGACACAGAGTACAAAAACGCTCTGTGACTGATCAAAGTAAAGAAATGATTTTGCTTAAGACCTTTTCACTACGGCTTTAATAATGAAACAATAACTCGACCACGTACCTTTCCATCAAGCAATTTATAGGCCGTTTCTACTACGTCTTCCAAACCGATTTCTTCACTGATGCTATCAAAGTCTTCTGGTTGCAGCAGTTCACTCAAGCGTTGCCATGCTTCAATACGATCGGCTAAAGGTCGCATAACGCTGTCGATGCCGATTAGCTTGACACCGCGCAAAATGAACGGCGCAACAGAAGCAGGGAAGTCTATACCTTGAGCTAGGCCACAAGCGGTTACCACGCCACCGTATTTTGTACTTGCACAGGCGTTGGCTAAAGTGTGACTACCGACACAATCGATGACGCCAGCCCAACGCTCTTTCTGCAAAGGTTTACCTGGTTCGGAAAGCGTATTTCGATCAATGATGTCGCTCGCGCCAAGACTTTTCAAATAGTCGCTTTCTTCCATTCGTCCAGTTGAGGCAACCACGTGATAACCAAGACGATTCAGTAGACGAATGGCAAAACTACCAACACCACCATTGGCGCCAGTGACTAGAATTTCACCAGAATCAGGTGTAACACCTTGTTTTTCAAGGGCAAGTACTGACAGCATAGCGGTATATCCCGCTGTACCTATTGCCATAGATTGTTTAGCGTCTATACCTTTTGGCAGTGAAATGAGCCAATCGCTTTTGAGTCGAGCTTTTTGTGCAAGCCCACCCCAATGCATTTCACCCACACCAAAACCATTCAGTATGACGAAATCGCCTTCAGAGAAGCGATCAGAGTCGCTTTGTAAAACTTTACCGACTAAATCGATTCCCGGCACCATAGGAAAAGAACGCACAACAGGAGACTTACCAGTGATGGCTAAGCCGTCTTTGTAATTTAAGGTGCTGTAATGCACTTCAATCAACACATCACCTTCTGGCAGCAGATCTTCCTGCAGTTCAACCACAGATGCTGTACTTTTTTTATCTTCTTGGGTGATCAATAAACCTTTAAACATAAATTCTCCACTTTAGACCATTCGTCTAGTTAAATAGCTAAAAACCCAGGCTTTGCAGCCTGGTTTATTGTTAATGGGTTTTGCTTTGAATCGCTTGGGTAAAAAATGTCATAAACAAGCTTAATGGCTGAGTGCTTTTTACTAATCTAGCTCGATGAACCGCGCCTTCCCAGCCAATCCAAAATGCCTGAGAAGTCTCTTCAATACTGCCTTGTAGATCAATTTCACCTTGTTTTTGGCTTTCTAATAAACAGGTCGCAACTCGTGCTTGCCAACTTTGGTAGGTCGCTTGTAATTGATCTCGAAATGCTTCTGATAACAAGGTAGATTCTTGCTCCAAGTTGCCGACTAAACAGCCACGCTTAAACTCATGACGGACAATGCCGTCTTGGGCGTCTTGGGCAAAACGCTTTAATCGCTCTAAGGGAGAAAATGCCTCATCGAGCAAAAAACCATCTAACTTAGCTTCGAAATAACGGCGATAGCGCCCTAAAACGGCCAAACCAAAGGCTTCTTTACTGGAAAAGTAATGATAGAAAGACCCTTTTGGCACACTAATCGATTTTAAAATCGGATCAATGCCACTGCGGGTAAAACCAGATTCTGTCAATATCAGCATACCAGCGCGTAACAAAGCTTCTCGGGTATCCAAAGCATCTATTGACGGCTTTTTTGGCCGCCCGCGACGAGGTTTATTGGGCTGATTGACGGCGATATCTGGTTTATCAAGGATAGAAAGCAAATGTTTATACCTAGGCAATAAAATACGATAGGCATTAATTTAGACCACTCGTCTATTAAATTCAATGACGTTAATTCATGTAAGTTAATTTAAGAACGTAAAGTCTTATATCACGGTATCTTCTCTTAGCTTGTCTTTTGTCGGTGGCGCGCCGAAGTAGCGTTTATAGTCTCGACTAAATTGATGCACGCTTTTATAGCCAACTTCTAAAGAAATCTGACTGACATTTAGGTTACCTTGGCTTAACAGCATTTGTGCTTTTAAAAGACGCAAACGTTTCAAATACTGTAGAGGAGAAGACCCTGCGATATTTTTAAAATGATGGTGAAAACTGGAAACACTCATGTTGGCATCTTCAGCGAGTTGTTCAACACGAACTTCTTGATCCAACTGCTGATGTAATTGCTTAAGAGAGTTCACTATCAACGAAAAGCGACCTTGGTTTAACACTAAGGCACGTAAAGCATTACCCTGTGGGCTTTGTAAGGCTTCAAAAACGACTTCCCTAACTCGACTTTGTCCCATTATTTTTGCGGTATACGGATCATGTAACGCTTTAATTAAGCGAGAAACAGATTCAATCATGTCATCACTCATTGGGACGGATGACATAGGAAAATGAGATACAGATGGTTTTAATGTCTCTTCAGAAGAAACAGAAACTAATTCAGATAATAAAACAGGGTCTATATCGATAGAGACGCCTAAAAGAGGTTCTTGTTGGCTTGCAAAGGTTTCGCATTCGAAAGGCAGAGGCAGCGTTTGAACCAAGTAATGACCAGAATTGTAGTGAATTTCGCGGTCGCCTAGATAACCTATTTTTTGACCTTGAACAATGATAGTGAGTCCTGGACGATAAATAAGAGGGCTTCTAGGTAATGATTTCGCGCACTTCATTAGGCGAACATTGGCAATTAAGGTATCGCAGAAACCATCTTCGCTCACTAGAGGTTTGATCAAACCTACTAAATTTATATCGCTCATCTTTGATCCATCCATCTATTAAAATCAATGGGGTTATTATCCATACAAGATTGTGTAGGAAAAGTTAAGTTTTACAAATTTAGAGAAATAGGCAAAACAATAGCAAGAATGCACAACACAAAAAGAAGAAGTTTACTCTACACTAGGTGTCACGTATTTCATGTTCAAACACTGGAGTAACAATTTATGAGCCAAGCAAAATCCTATGCAGCACTCTCTGCAACGACCCCTTTAGCACCATTTTCATTTGAACGTCGCGCCCTTCGCGAAGACGATGTAAACATTGATATTCTTTATTGTGGTGTATGTCACTCAGACATTCACGTTGCTGAAAGTGATTGGGGACCAAGTAATTACCCAATCGTCCCAGGCCATGAAATTGTCGGTAAAGTCACCGAAATTGGCAGTAAAGTCTCTAAATACAAGGTTGGCGACATTGTTGGTGTTGGCTGTATGGTCGACTCTTGCCAGCACTGTTCACACTGCGCATCAGATTTAGAGCAATACTGCGATAATGGCTTTGTTGGAACTTACGGCTTTAACGATTTAATTGATGGCACTTTAACTTACGGCGGCTATTCTGATCACATCGTTGTGCGTGAAAAATTTGTCCTATCCATTCCAGAAACCTTAGACCTAAGTAAAGCAGCTCCTTTATTGTGTGCAGGCATCACGACGTATTCTCCGCTTCGTCATTACGGTGTGAAAGCTGGCGATAAGGTCGGTGTGTTAGGCATGGGCGGCCTTGGACACATGGGCGTAAAATTCGCCAAAGCTTTTGGTGCCGAAGTGACTATTTTTACACGTTCAGAAAGCAAAATTGCGGAAGCAAAAAAACAAGGCGCGGATCATGTGATTGTTTCAACCGACGACGCACAAATGCAAGCCGCAGCAATGACATTTGACTACTTGTTAGACACCATTCCTGTTCAACATGATTTGAACCCCTATCTAAATTGTTTGAAAGTGGATGGCACACACATTTTAGTTGGTCTTATTGAACCTTTGGAACCAGCCGTTCACACCGCTAATTTGGTGATGAAACGTCGCGTTCTTACTGGTTCTTTGATCGGTGGTATCGCAGAAACACAAGAAATGTTGGAATTCTGTGCGGAACACAATATTGAGTGTGATGCTGAGATGATCAATATTCAAGATATCAACCAAGCTTATCAACGTATGAAAAAAGGCGATGTGAAATACCGCTTCATCATTGATATGAAAAGCTTGAAAGAAGAAGCTTAATCGAGCTTTATAGCTCTTTTGTGTTGTCTTAAAATAAGTTAATAGTTAAAAAGCGCCTTTGATAGGCGCTTTTTTTGCTCTATTTCTATTGCCCTCTATTTAGAGAGTGAGAGAGCGATGACGTTATTTTTTTGCTAATAACTTATTCGCTAAACGCAGCGCATGAGCAGAATGCTCTGCCATTAACTGTTTGGTATCAATTCCGACGGCATGACCGTTTTCTACTGTCCACTTACCCGCGATCATTACTCGGTCGGCTTTTTGTGCACCACACAATAAAAGCGCCGCTAAAGGATCATGACTGCCTGAAAAACGCAGTTCATCCAATTTAAAAAGCGCCAGATCAGCTTGCTTCCCAACAGCGATTTCACCAATGTCTTCACGCCCCAGTACGGCAGCTGAACCTTTAGTCGCCCAACGATAAGCATCGAAGTGAGAAACATTGGCGGAACCATAACGTAATCGTTGGATATATAAGGCTTGGCGAACTTCCATAATCATATTAGAACCGTCATTAGACGCGGATCCATCAACACCTAATCCAACCAAGGCGCCAGCCGCTTCTAGTTCATTATTTCGTGCAATGCCCGAACCCAACATCATGTTTGAGGTTGGACAGTGACAAATTCCCACTTTAGCTTTACCTAGACGACTTATTTCATCCTCATCAAAGTGAATGCCATGGGCTAACCACGTTCTATCATGTAACCAACCGACACTTTCTAAATAGTCGACAGTACGCATACCAAAACGTTTTAGACAAAAATCTTCTTCATCTAAGGTTTCGGCAAGATGAGTGTGTAAACGTATATTTTCAGCTTTTGCTAATTCCGCGCTGCTTTTCATAATGTCTGTGGTGACTGAAAAAGGCGAACAGGGTGCTAAGGCGATTTGAATCATCGCGCCTTCACCTCGTTGATGATGAGCTTTAATCAATCGCGCGCTGTCATCAATAATGGTTTTTTCATCTTGAACGGTAGATTGAGGCGGCAAGCCGCCATCTTTTTCCCCCAAACTCATGGAACCACGAGTAAACATAGCGCGCATACCAAGAGACTTAGCAACATCAACTTGCACATCAATGGCATTTTCCATACCGGCGGGGAATAAGTAATGATGATCTGCAGCAAGCGTACAACCGGATTCCATTAATTCCACCATGGCAAGCTTAGTAGCGCTGGCAAGCATCTCCGGTTCTAATTCAGCCCAAAGCGGATAAAGAGTCTGTAACCAAGGAAATAACGCTTTATTAAGGGCGTCAGGAAAAGCCCGTGTTAGCGTTTGATAAAAATGGTGATGCGTGTTGATTAAGCCTGGCAAGACAACATGATTAGATGCATCAAAAATAACATCATAGTGGTTAATTGGCATTTTTCCAGCAGCAACCAATTCACAAATTTTCCCATCACGAATCACCACACCACCATCCGCATTGGATGCCAATATAGCTTTAGGTGATTGAATCCAAGTCGCTCGCTCAATCATAGTAATCCTCATCTTTGTCGTTTGATCTGATAAAGATTACTACAAAAGCAAAATAGTTACTCACAGGTGGATATTTTATGAATTGTCTTTCTTTCTCCACAATGACTCACACAGCAGAAAAAAGCAGGGTCTAGCGTAATTATTCACATTAGTGATGTAGAAAAAATACGCCTAAATGGATTTTTTTAATTTATTTTCTTGTGGATTAAATTTAAAAAAAAAATGGTGAATTTTGTGTTAAAAAAATTATAAATCTTTTTAAAACAACAATTTAACGTATTTAAAACACAAAAAAACGCCTGTTGATAAGTATGGTGATAGGTTGATAAGAAGTTTTGCACAGTTTTTAACAACTTTGGCTTTAAAAATCGACTCTGTATAAGTAGCTATTTTATACACAGGTTCAGGTTATCCACACCACAAGATAACCCGCCCTGTCTTAACAAGATGTTATCTATGTAAATATTTAATAAATATAGTTTTTTTTATTTTATGCACAGATATTTGCTTGCTATATAAACATAACAAACATAAAAGAACTTATATACTTACTTAAATATATTAATATTGATGACCGGGATAAGAGGGTTTCGATCTCTTTCTTTTTGGAAATTTGCCTATATACTAAGCGGCCTCAATCGATGGTTGATCGTTTTTTATTCATTTTTCTATTTATTAGTAATACCGAGGTTCC
Organism: Marinomonas lutimaris; assembly: GCF_019426345.1. GTDB lineage: Bacteria > Pseudomonadota > Gammaproteobacteria > Pseudomonadales > Marinomonadaceae > Marinomonas > Marinomonas lutimaris. The sequence goes on along the minus strand of NZ_JAHLLW010000001.1, from coordinate 144,181 downwards.
TGTGGATTTCCCAAGTCGCTTTGATGTGATTGTGGTTGGTGGCGGACATGCCGGTACAGAAGCGGCTTTAGCTGCAGCACGTATGGGCGTTAAAACTTTGTTACTTTCTCACAACATTGAAACTTTAGGACAAATGTCCTGTAACCCTGCCATTGGTGGCATTGGGAAGTCCCATCTTGTAAAAGAAATAGATGCTTTAGACGGCGCTATGGCATTAGCAACAGATCAAGCTGGTATTCAATTTCGTACTTTGAATTCCCGCAAAGGTCCTGCTGTTCGAGCAACTCGTGCTCAAGCAGACCGTATATTATATAAAGCAGCAATTCGTCATAAGTTAGAAAACCAAGAAAATTTATGGCTTTTCCAACAATCTGCAGAAGATCTTATTGTTGAAGATGGCGCTGCTCGTGGTGTTATTACTCAAACAGGTATACGTTTTAATAGTAAAACCGTTGTTTTAACAGCTGGTACTTTTTTAGGTGGTGTTATTCACATTGGCTTACAAAACCACTCAGGTGGTCGAGCTGGAGATCCACCATCCATTGGCCTGGCACAAAAACTACGTGCTTTGCCATTTCGTGTTGATCGCTTAAAAACCGGTACACCACCACGAATTGATGCTCGCTCTGTTGACTTCTCACAAATGCAAGCACAACCGGGTGATGATATTGATCCAGTTATGTCTTACATGGGCAATCGCGCAATGCACCCTCGTCAAATTGAGTGCTTTATTACTCATACCAACGAACGCACCCATGATATTATTCGTGCGGGCATGGACAGATCACCTATGTACACAGGTGTGATTGAAGGTGTTGGCCCACGTTATTGCCCTTCTATTGAAGATAAAATTGTACGTTTTGCCGATAAAAACTCACATCAGATTTTTATCGAGCCAGAAGGTTTAACGACGCACGAACTTTATCCAAATGGTATTTCGACCTCCTTGCCATTTGATGTGCAAATTGAGCTCGTTCGCTCGATGAAAGGCATGGAAAATGCTCATATTATTCGTCCAGGCTATGCGATTGAATACGATTATTTTAATCCGCAAGATTTGAAATATTCCTTAGAAACCAAACACATGCCTGGTTTGTTCTTTGCTGGACAAATCAATGGTACAACAGGCTACGAAGAAGCGGGCGCTCAAGGCTTACTTGCTGGTTTAAACGCGGCGTTGCTTGCACAAGACAAAGACGCCTGGACACCTAGACGTGATGAAGCATATCTAGGTGTATTGGTTGATGATCTTATTAGCATGGGTACGAAAGAACCATACCGTATGTTCACTAGTCGTGCGGAATATCGCTTGATTTTGCGTGAAGACAACGCCGATATGCGTTTAACAGAGAAGGGTCGTGAACTTGGCTTGGTTTCTGATGAACGTTGGGCTGCCTTCTGCAAAAAACGCGAAGCCATTGAGTTAGAAACACAGCGGCTTAAATCTAGTTGGATTGTGCCAAATACTCCAGAAGCAGAAAGCATTAATCCAAAACTAGAAACACCGATTACTCATGAGTACAGTTTGTTAGATTTGCTTAAGCGTCCGAATATAGTTTATTCCGATATTGCGAATTTAAAAAATGCTCTTGATGAGCCTGTTGATGAACAGGTTTCTGAACAAGTCCAAATTGCGGTGAAATACGCGGGTTATATCACTCGTCAAGCAGAAGACATTGAGCGTTTACGCCGTCAGGAAAATACTGTATTACCTGATGATTTGGATTATTCCAAGATGGAAGGTTTATCAAATGAGATCAAGCAAAAGCTGACTCAGTTGCGTCCTGCCACGCTTGCTGCGGCTTCTCGAATCCAAGGTGTGACGCCTGCTGCAGTATCCTTACTATTAATTCACTTGAAAAAACGTGCGATTGCGCGCAAAAGTGCCTAGAATCATCAGCCGATAATCCCTAATTGCTATCTTTATAGAAATGGATCGACTGTGACACACTTTGACACTATTCAAAAAGGCGCCCAACAAATGGGCGCTGCTTTATCTGATGAAACGATTCAGACTCTTGTAAAATACCTAGCCATGCTAGAAAAGTGGAACAAGGCTTACAACCTGACTGCTATTCGAGATGTTGAGCAAATGATCTCTTTGCACTTATTAGACAGTTTGGCGACTTTACCTTTTATAACAGGGGACAATATTATAGATGTTGGTACTGGACCTGGCTTACCTGGTATGGTGCTTGCTATATGTTATCCTGAAAAACGTTTCACCTTACTTGATAGTAACGGCAAAAAAACACGTTTCCTTACGCAAGTTAAAATGGAATTGGGTATTCATAACGCCACGGTAGCAAATGAACGTGTTGAAAAACACCCTCACCAAGGGGAATACGATCATGTCATTTCTCGAGCTTTTGCTTCATTACAAGATATGATTAATTGGACTTTACCTCTCCCCAAAGAGACGGGTAATTTTCTAGCCATGAAAGGGGTTTACCCTAGTGAAGAAATAGCGGCGCTACCGAAAGAGGTTGGTTTAGTATCTGTAGAGCCTCTTAATGTGCCAAATGTTCAGGCGGAGCGTCACATGGTAGTGATGACGCGTAAAGGATAAAGCATGGCAAGAATCATCGCAGTTACCAACCAAAAAGGTGGTGTTGGCAAAACCACTACCTGTGTCAATTTAGCGGCGTCACTGGCGGCAATGAAGCGCCGAGTATTATTAATCGATTTAGATCCGCAAGGTAATGCGACCACTGGAAGTGGCTTTACCAAAGAAGAGTTAGATACGAGCGTCTACGACGTATTGATTGGTTCTCATGGCGTAAAAGAAGTCATGAGAAAAAGCATGCCTGGAGACTACTGGGTATTGCCTGCAAACGGCGATTTAACGGGTGCGGAAGTGGTTTTACTTGATTTACCAAGCAAAGAAACTCGTCTGCGCGCAGGTTTGTACGAAGTCGACAATGACTTCGATTACATACTGTTAGACTGCCCGCCTGCATTGAATATGTTGACGGTAAATGCCTTAGCCGCTTCTCAAGGCGTATTGATTCCTGTGCAGTGTGAATACTACGCTTTAGAAGGTTTAACGGCGTTATTACAAACGATCAATCGTATTACTCAAGCGTTAAATCCATCTCTAGAGGTCGAAGGTATTTTACGAACCATGTATGATCCTCGTCCCAGCTTAACGCATGATGTATCTAGCCAACTTCATAAGCATTTTGGCAGTAAGGTTTATGATACCGTGATCCCTAGAAATATTCGTTTGGCGGAATCTCCAAGTTACGGTTTACCTGTCTTGCATTATGAAAAACAGTCTCGTGGCGCTATCGCTTACCTCGCATTAGCAGGTGAGTTTATTAGAAAATCTGTTGCATAATTACTGTTTTATAAGCGTAGTTTAATACCAATTAGGGTTAATGAAATGACGATGAAAAAAAGAGGTCTAGGTCGTGGCTTAGATGCATTATTGGCACCACAAGCGACGCCAACCAATGAGGCTGAAAGTGGCTCTAATAATGAACAAATAAAAGGCCTGACTTACTTACCTGTGGAATGGCTTTCTAAAGGCAAATTCCAACCTCGTCGTGACATGAATCCTGCGCAATTAGAAGATCTAGCGGCTTCAATTCGTAATCAAGGTATTATGCAGCCTATCGTTGTGCGACCAAGTGGTCATAATCAATACGAAATCATCGCCGGTGAGCGCCGTTGGCGTGCTGCAAAATTGGCAGATTTAACGCAAGTTCCTGTTATCGTTCGTCATGTAGAAGATGCTGATGCTGTGGTTCTTGCTTTGATTGAAAATATTCAACGTGAAGATCTAAACCCAGTCGAAGAAGCACTGGCGTTACAGCGTTTGGTCGAAGATTTTCACCTTACCCAACAAGAAGTTGCGGATACTGTTGGTAAATCTCGTTCGACCGTAGCGAATTTATTGCGCTTGTTAGGTTTGACGCCGGAAGTTCGTCGTTTGTTAGAGCATGGCGATATTGAAATGGGTCATGCGCGAGCTTTATTGCCTTTAGAGCACGACAAACAAATTCAAGCTGCATCACAAGTTGTTACTAAATCCTTATCTGTCCGTGAAACAGAAAGATTAGTGAAAAACTTTCAAGTTGTTGAAACAAATGAAGATAACAAGCCTTCCCTGCCTGATTTAAGTGCAGAAGCAGAACGCATTAGTCAAAAAATTAATGCTGCGGTAAAAATACAGCCTTCAGCCAAAGGAAAGGGCAAGTTGGTTATTGAGTATCGTAACCCTGAACACCTAGAACTCTTGATCAGCGAACTGCTTGCAGGGAAATGAAGCAATTCGTGACAAGTGCTTTTTTCTATCTAGACAAGATGGCTAGAAAGTGATCGTGAGAATCAGTTTAAGTTGAACACAGCAGCTATTACCCATATAATGCCTCGAATTTTGTAAATCATCACATTGATTGCACTTTTATAGTGCGAAAAGAGAGTCGGGTAATGGAGACAAAAAAGCCACTAAGCGCGAGTGCAATTATAAGCGCTAAAAAGAAGGCTATATTTCGTTTCCTTTTATTGCAATTTTTACTCACTTTTTTAGTTTCTTTGGGAATTTTTTACATTGCTGGTGGTCTGTATGGGTACTCGTTTATATTAGGTGCTTTAACCAGCATATTGCCGAGTGTTTATATGGCTTGGCGAATCTTTGGTTACAAAGGGACGCGCCCAGCAAAAGATGTCGTTAGATCATTCTATCGAGGAGAAGCTGGTAAATTAGCTATGACAGTTGTTTTATTGTCGCTGGTTTTTCTTCTGATAAAACCATTAGCTGCAGGGGCTTTCTTTGCAGGTTTTGGCGGTGCCATTTTGAGTCATTGGCTCAGTCCTATCGTACTAAGAAATACCTAGAACGATAGGTAATAGGATTTTAATCATTGAGAGAGCGTGGATATAAGTATGGGTATTGAAAGTCCAACAGCTTCTTCATATATAAAGCATCACCTTCAGAATTTGACCTACGGTCAACATCCTGATGGAACATGGGGTCTTGCCCATGATGCTAAAGAAGCAGCAGATATGGGATTCTGGGCAATTCATGTAGACACTATGGCAGTTTCGATTGCTTTAGGCTTATTGTTTCTATGGTTGTTCCGTAAGGCCGCAAAGAAAATTTCAACAGATACACCTTCAGGGCTACAAAACTTTGTAGAGCTTATGGTTGAATTTGTTGATGGCAGTGTCAAAGAAACCTTTCATGGTAAGAGCAAGGTCATTGCACCTTTAGCACTTACTATTTTTGTTTGGGTTTTCTTGATGAACTTCATGGATTTAATCCCTGTTGATTTCTTGCCTGCTGTCGCTCAAATGATTGGTACTTCAGTGTTTGGCGCTGATCCTAATCATGTCTATTTCAAATTTGTTCCAACAACAGACATTAATGCCACGTTAGGCATGTCACTTTCTGTTTTTGCTTTGATCGTTTTCTACAGCATCAAAGTGAAAGGCGTAAGTGGTTTTGTTGGTGAACTGACGTTACAGCCATTTGGCAAATGGATGATCCCTTTCAACTTATTACTTGAAGGTGTTGGTCTACTTGCGAAACCTGTTTCATTAGCATTGCGATTGTTCGGTAACTTGTATGCTGGTGAATTGATCTTTATTTTGATTGCTATATTGCCTTGGGGTCTACAATGGGCTCTGTCTGTGCCATGGGCAATATTCCATATTTTGATCATCGTGCTTCAAGCCTTCATCTTTATGATGTTGACTATCGTCTACTTAAGTATGGCGCACGAAGATCACTAAGTGTGTGTTCTTTAAAGTAATAATTTTTTAAACCTTATCTAAAACTGTGAAAATGTAGGAGTTAAAATGGAAACTGTAGTTGGTCTTACTGCGATCGCTGTAGCCCTTCTAATCGGTCTAGGTGCCCTAGGTACTGCGATTGGTTTTGGTATTTTGGGTGGAAAATTCTTGGAAGGCGCTGCGCGTCAACCAGAAATGGTTCCAATGCTGCAAGTTAAAATGTTCATCGTAGCGGGTCTTCTAGATGCCGTAACTATGATCGGTGTAGGTATCGCATTGTTCTTCACTTTTGCGAATCCTTTTGTTGCTTTGGTCGCTGGTTAATATTCTGCAAAACTTTGCGGGAATGATTTTTAAACGACTAAAAGCGAGGGTATTAGCGTGAACTTAAATCTCACACTTCTAGGCCAAGCTATCTCGTTTGCTATTTTTGTCTGGTTCTGCATGAAATACGTGTGGCCACCAGTAATTGCTGCGCTCGAAGAGCGCAGCAAAAAAATTGCAGACGGTTTGGAAGCAGCGAACCGTGCTTCACGTGACCTTGAGTTGGCACAAGAACAAGCCACTCAAATCCTACGTGAAAGCAAAGAGAACGCGGCCGAGATTATTGAACAAGCCAACAAACGTGCGAACCAAATGGTCGACGAGGCAAAAGAGCAGGTGATTGCCGATGGCAAGCGTCTGCGCGAAGCAGCTCAAGCAGAGATCGAACAAGACGTTATGCGTGCTAAAGAAGCATTGCGTGCTCAAGTTTCCGTTCTTGCATTTGCTGGTGCCGAGAAGATTTTGGGAGCCACCATTGACGAAAAAGCACATAGCGAGATCGTTGAACAGCTCGCCAAAGAGCTTTAAGCGAGGGTCTAATGGCTGAATTAAAAACAGTCGCGCGACCGTACGCTAAAGCGGTTTTCGAAGTTGCTAGAGAGCAAGGTCACATTGTTGAGTGGGCTGATATGTTAAACGTATTAGCTGCTGTAACAGTTGAACCTAAGCTTAAAAAAGCACTTGGGAATCCAGCTTTTAGTGCGGAAGAGAAGGCAAACGCTCTAGCGGACGTTTGTGCAGAAGTAACGACAGAACAAGGTAAAGCATTTTTGCTTGCTCTTGCTGTGAATAAGCGTTTATCGCTTCTTCCTGCTATTTCTGAGTTATTTTTACAGTTCAAACTGAATTTTGAAAAAGCCGTAAATGTTCAATTTACGTCTGCATTTGAATTAACAGCAGAACAAACACAAGCATTAGCCGCTTCACTGGCTAAAAAGTTGGATCGTACGGTCAACTTAACCAGTGAAACAGACGCAAGCCTAATCGGTGGCGTGGTTATTCGTACAGGTGACTTAATCATCGACGGTTCAGTACGCGGTAAATTAGCGAAACTGGCCGAGGCGATAAACTCCTAGTGTTTCGTTAAATCGAAACCAGGGTTGAGGAATTTAGCATGCAGCAACTGAATCCATCTGAGATCAGCGAGATTATCAAGAAGCGCATCGAGAACCTCGATGTATCTTCTGATGCCCAAAATGAGGGCACAATTGTCAGCGTGGCAGACGGTATCGTTCTGATCCACGGCTTGGCAGATGTTATGTACGGGGAAATGATTGAATTCCCTGGTGGTGTTTATGGTATTGCTTTGAACCTAGAGCGTGACTCTGTCGGTGCAGTAGTACTTGGTAAATACCAAGACCTTGTAGAAGGTCAAAAAGTTAAATGTACAGGTCGTATATTGGAAGTTCCAATCGGACCTGAATTGCTTGGTCGTGTTGTTGACGCATTGGGTAACCCAATCGACGGCAAAGGCGCTATCAATGCAAAACTAACTGATAAAGTTGAAAAAGTGGCGCCAGGCGTAATCGAACGTCAGTCAGTTGATCAACCGATTCAAACAGGTTACAAAGCAATTGACGCTATGGTGCCAATTGGTCGTGGTCAACGTGAGTTGATCATCGGTGACCGTCAGATTGGTAAGACTGCACTAGCAATCGATACCATTATTGCTCAGAAAGATTCTGGCATTAAGTGTGTGTACGTAGCGATCGGTCAGAAACAATCTACAATTGCTAACGTCGTGCGTAAGCTTGAAGAAGCTGGCGCAATGGAATACACCACAGTAGTAGCAGCTGGCGCATCTGATCCAGCAGCAATGCTTTACATAGCGCCATACACTGGCTGTACTATGGGTGAATATTTCCGTGACCGCGGTGAAGACGCATTGATCATTTATGATGATTTGACCAAGCAAGCTTGGGCTTACCGTCAGATCTCTTTGCTTCTACGTCGTCCGCCAGGTCGTGAAGCCTACCCAGGTGACGTATTCTATCTTCACTCTCGTCTTCTTGAGCGTGCATCACGTGTAAACGTTGATTACGTAGAGAAATTCACCAATGGTGAAGTGAAAGGCAAAACGGGTTCTTTGACCGCATTGCCAATCATCGAGACTCAAGGTGGTGACGTATCTGCATTCGTACCAACCAACGTTATCTCCATCACAGATGGTCAGATATTCTTGGAAACGAGCTCGTTTAACGCCGGTATTCGTCCAGCGATGAACGCAGGTATTTCGGTATCTCGTGTAGGTGGTGCAGCACAAACTAAGATCGTCAAGAAACTTGGCGGTGGTATTCGTCTTGCATTGGCTCAGTACCGTGAATTGGCGGCTTTCGCTCAGTTCGCATCTGACCTAGACGAAGCGACTCGTAAGCAGTTAGAGCACGGTAAACAGGTTACTGAACTGATGAAACAAAAGCAGTTCTCACCTATGTCTGTAGCTGATATGGGCGTAGTTCTTTACGCTGCTAATGATGGCTTCCTTGAAGATGTTGAAACAAGCAAAATTGGTAGTTTTGAAACTGCTTTGTTGAGCTACATGAACAGTGAACACACTGATCTTATGGCTGACATTAACAAAACTGGTAATTTTAACGGCGAGATTGAAGCGACATTTAAAGCGGCAATCGAGAAGTTTAAAGCGACGCAAACTTGGTAATGAGTTTGGTGACAAGCGATTAAAGCTTGTCACCACTTTCTTGCAGTTTGTGAAATAACATTCTCACAAGGGCAGTTCTATTATGGCAGTCGGAAAAGAGATACGTACTCAGATTTCGAGCATTAACAATACGCGTAAAATTACTCGTGCTATGGAAAAAGTAGCTGCAAGTAAAACGCGTAAAGCTCAGGATCGTATGGCCGCTTCTCGTCCGTATGCGGAACGAATTCGCCAAGTAGTTGGTCATTTGGCCAACGCGAATCCTGAGTATAAACACCGTTACCTTACCGAACGTGAGGCGAAGCGTGTTGGTTATATCGTAATCTCTTCTGATCGTGGTTTATGTGGTGGTTTGAACGTTAACGTGTTCAAAAAAGCCATTAGAGATATGAAACAATTTGCTGATACTGGTGTTGAAATCGACATCTGTGCAATCGGCAGCAAAGCCGTTTCATTCTTTCGTAACTACGGCGGAAATGTAACAGCAGCCTTCACCGGTTTAGGTGATGCACCAAAAGCTGACGATTTAGTCGGTAGCGTAAAGGTGATGCTAGACGCATTTGACGAAGGTCGTATCGATCGTCTTTATGTGGTTTCAAATGAGTTCGTGAATACCATGACTCAAAACCCGACGGTTGAACAACTTTTGCCATTAAAAGCGGAAGAGAATACAGAGTTAAAGCACCACTGGGATTACATTTATGAACCAGAAGCCGTTGAAATTTTGAACGAATTATTGGTTCGCTATATTGAATCTCAAGTATATCAGTCAGTGGTTGAGAATATTGCGTGTGAACAAGCAGCTCGTATGCTTGCTATGAAAAACGCAACAGACAACGCCGGCGATATCATTGATGAATTGCAGTTGGTGTACAACAAGGCTCGTCAAGCAGCGATTACTCAGGAAATTTCTGAGATAGTCAGCGGCGCGGCAGCGGTTTAAGGTATTTAGGTATTTAAGAGGATCCGAACATGAGTAGCGGACACATCGTACAGGTTATTGGCGCGGTAATGGACGTGGAATTCCCACGTGATAGCGTGCCAAAAGTATATGATGCCCTGACCATTGAGGGTAAACAGTTGGTGTTGGAAGTTCAACAACAACTAGGCGACGGTATTGTTCGTACCATCGCAATGGGTTCCACTGACGGTATTAAACGTGGCTTGGTTGTAGAAAATACAAACAAACCAGTTTCTGTGCCAGTTGGTACTAAAACACTAGGACGTATTATGGACGTTCTAGGTAATCCGATTGACGAAAAAGGCCCAATCGGCGAAGAAGAGCGTTGGTCAATTCACCGTTCAGCTCCTTCTTATGCTGAGCAGTCTTCTAGCAACGAATTGCTAGAAACGGGTATCAAGGTTATCGACCTTGTTTGTCCTTTCGCGAAAGGTGGTAAAGTTGGTCTGTTTGGTGGTGCCGGTGTAGGTAAAACCGTAAACATGATGGAACTTATCCGTAACATCGCAATCGAGCACAGCGGTTACTCTGTATTCGCTGGTGTTGGTGAGCGTACTCGTGAAGGTAACGACTTCTACCACGAGATGACTGACTCGAACGTAATCGATAAAGTATCTCTAGTATACGGCCAAATGAACGAGCCACCAGGTAACCGTCTACGTGTTGCTTTGACTGGTTTGACAATGGCTGAGAAGTTCCGTGACGAAGGTCGTGACGTACTTTTCTTCGTAGATAACATCTACCGTTACACGCTTGCGGGTACAGAAGTATCTGCATTGCTAGGTCGTATGCCATCTGCGGTAGGTTACCAGCCTACACTTGCTGAAGAGATGGGTGTTCTTCAAGAACGTATCACCTCTACTAAGACTGGTTCTATCACGTCTGTTCAAGCGGTATACGTACCTGCGGATGACTTGACTGACCCGTCTCCAGCAACAACGTTCTCTCACTTGGACGCAACCGTTGTATTGTCTCGTGACATCGCATCTTTGGGTATCTACCCAGCGATCGATCCTCTTGATTCTACTTCACGTCAGCTTGACCCATTAGTTATCGGTCAAGAGCATTACGACGTAGCACGTGGCGTTCAAATGGTATTGCAGCGTTACAAAGAATTGAAAGACATCATCGCAATCTTGGGTATGGACGAGTTATCTGAAGAAGATAAACAAACGGTTAACCGTTCTCGTAAAATCCAGCGTTTCTTGTCTCAGCCTTTCTTCGTAGCAGAAGTATTCACTGGCTCTCCAGGTAAGTATGTTTCTTTGAAAGACACGATTCGTGGCTTTAAAGGCATCTTGGATGGTGAGTTCGATGATCTTCCAGAGCAAGCGTTCTACATGATTGGTAGCATCGACGAAGCTGTCGAGAAAGCTAAGAAACTTTAACCATCACGCGTAGCAAAAGCGTTGTAAAACGCTTTTGCTAAGTATGACTAAGAGAGGCAACTTATGGCTATCACAGTACACTGCGATATCGTAAGCGCTGAACAAGAGATTTTTTCCGGTACGGTACAATCTCTTGTGGCTGCAGGCAGCTATGGCGATTTGGGCATTATGCCTGGTCACGCGCCATTGTTGACTACTCTGCAACCAGGTCCTGTTCGTGTGGTTAAAGAAAATGGTGACGAAGAGATAATCTTCGTGTCCGGTGGCTTCCTAGAAGTTCAACCGCACCGCGTCACCGTCTTGGCTAACACAGCCACTCGTGCAAGAGATCTGGACGAAGAGGCGGCACTAAAAGCTCAGGAACATGCTAAAGAGCTTTTGGCTAACCAAAAACCTGACGTCGACTACACTCGTGCGACAGTGGAACTAGCAGAAGCTATGGCCCGCTTGCGTACTATTCAGCAGTTCCGCGATCACAAATAAGCGGTAATGTTGAGTTTGAAGTCAAAAAAAGCAGCTTTCGAGCTGCTTTTTTATTGTCTGCTATTTAGGGTATGTTATTTAAGGGCCTGTTATTTAATAGAAAAGTCGCCTCTTTAAAGCATCTTCCATAAGGTATCGAAGATGATCTGCTGTGCTTTGGCGATGTCTTTAGATTCCAAAACCACGGCAGAAGGGAAGTTGTTACTCGCCAAAGAAATAATCGCACATTTGGGTGGATAGATAGCGATATAGCTAGCGTCGACCGAACCTTCCGTTTTAATCCACTTACGTTCCGACAACTGTGCTTCCTCACCACCATCCCCAAGGGCTATAACTTTTACGTTAATACCAAGCTTTACACGTTGTTTTGTGTAGTTTGGAAAAGGGCGATACAAGAATGGACGAATCGGCTTGGATGAAAACACACAGTATTCTTTGTGGTCTTGTTGCGATACCACGTTTAAAATATCGCGCAAAACCCATTCTATGCCATCATCGCCTTCGTAATAGCGAACATGAGTTTGATGATAATCTGGTTGCTGTTGATGCAAGTTAGGAATGATAGTGTTCTTCAGATTTTCGATGGTTTTGTCTAGGCGGTTGCGTTTTTCTTCCGCTAGGTTTAACAGAATGTCTGGGTTTTCAGCGGTAAATAATCGGCGTTTTCCTTTTGGAAAGTAGCTAACGATGCCTTTGCTTTGTAACTGTTTTAGCGACTCATAGGCCGTACCGCGATTGATGCCGCTGTGTTCGGCAATATCTCGAATGGAAGAAGGTCCTAGCTTTAATAGTGTTTGGTAAAGTTGTGTTTCTCTTGGTGTTAAACCAAGCATTTCAAAAGCTTGCTGAATCATACGGCTCACAGTACATGGTAATTATTTATAGAATGTAATCTGTATTTTCTAAGTTCACAGAATACACTCATTGACATAAAAAGCGCAGGGTAGAACCTTCTGCGAGGAGAGAAAAGTGACAAACGATCAACGATTTGGTGGTATTCGCCGTTTATATGGCGATGCCGCGTATGAGCTTTTTAATCAAGCTCACGTTTGTGTCATCGGTATTGGTGGCGTTGGTTCTTGGGCAGCAGAAGCACTGGCACGTTCAGGTATTGGATACATTACCCTTATTGATATGGACGATGTTTGCATCACCAATACCAACCGTCAAATTCATGCTCTAGACGGCAACATTGGTCAATCAAAAGTCGATGTCATGGCGGAACGTATTAAGTTGATTAACCCTGATTGCCAAGTAACCTGCATCGAAGACTTTATTACTCCTGAAAACATCTCTGAGCTGCTCTCTACGCCGTTTGACTACATTATTGATTGCATTGATAGCATCAAACCAAAAGCTGCTCTAATGGCGTGGAGTAAGAGCAACAAGCGTAAAGTCATTACCGTCGGTGGCGCAGGCGGTCAAATTGATCCAACGAAAATCTTAATTGGTGATCTTTCAAAAACAGAAAAAGACCCGCTCGCGGCGAAGTTACGTAATTTCTTGAGACGACATTACAATTTCACCCGTAATCCCAAGCGCCGCTTTGATATCGAATGTGTCTATTCCACCGAGCAATTGCGCTACCCGCAAGGCGACGGCACGGTTTCTCATCAACGTTTAAAAGGCGATACGGAAACCAAAATGAATTGCGACACTGGTTTTGGTGCTAGTACAGCAGTTACAGCTTCCTTCGCGTTTGTGGCGGTGTCGAGAGTATTGGAAAAACTGGCACAGAAGGCTAATTAAGCAATGACACCGACAACCATGACTTTCTTTGAACGCTTTGAGGCCGATATTCTATCTGGCAAGAAGACCATTACTTTGCGAGATGAAGCGGAAAAGCACTATGTTCCCGGTTCGGTTGTAACCGTATCTACCTTCGAAGAGGGTCGGGTGTTTTGTCGATTAAAAATACTCTTTGTCGAACCGGTCTTGTTTGACGCTTTAACGGATTATCATGCCGAGCAAGAAAACATGACCTTGGATGGATTGAGGGACGTGATTCAGGTCATTTACCCAGGGATTCAACAGTTGTATTTGATCTCTTATCAGCTGGTTGATGCATGACAGACAAACAGATTTTGCTTATCTATGACAAAGAATGTCCCGCTTGCCATTTTTATTGTCAAATAGTTCGTATACGTCAAAGCGTCGGAGAGTTGGTACTCATTGATGCGAGAGAGAATCCTGAAGTATTGAAAGAAGTTACTGCTAAGGGTTTGGACATCGATCAAGGTATGGTATTGAAAATGGATGGACAGCTCTACTATGGTTCGGATGCCATTCATCTTTTAGCCTTGCTTAGCGGCCGATCTGGTGTGTTTAATCGCCTGAATTATTGGCTGTTTAGCTCCAAAAAAGTCGCTGCTATTTTGTACCCTATATTAAGGTATTGCCGTAATCTGTTGTTGAAAATCTTGGGCAAGACGAAGATTAACAACCTAAAGCAAGAAGATAACGATAGGTTCTAATTCAGTTAACAGAAGGAAAATGGAAATGGATTATTGGTTGTTTTTATTGATTTGCTTAGTCGCGACTTTTTCACCTGGCCCAGCGATGTTACTTGCTATAAAAAACTCCGCGAGCTTTGGTTTTTGGCAATCCTTGCGAGGCATTGCAGGAAATATTGCGGCAGTCATGACGCTAGCCAGTTTATCGGCTGCAGGGTTGGGAGCTATTATTCTGGCTTCTGATTTACTGTTTAGCCTGATCAAAGTTATTGGCGGCTTATACTTAATATATCTTGGTGTTAAAGCTTGGAAGTCTCGATATACGAAACCTGATCCACAAACGGATGCTAAGTCATTGGGGTCCGGCAAAAAGCTTTTTATGGAAGCGTATGTAGTTGGAATGAGTAACCCGAAAGCCATCGCATTTTATACTGCGGTGTTTCCTCAGTTTATCGATCTAAATCAAGCCTCTGTCTATTAGCAGGGACATTTGCCTGTTGCTCTTTTGTTGGGCTGAGTATTTATGCGTTAGCAACCACATCAATTAGCCAGTATTTAGCGAGAGATAACATTAACCGGATCTTTCATCGATTAACTGGCGGAATATTTATAGGCTTTGGTTTGTCATTGATCTTTGTAAATAAAAGCTAAGTAACAGGTTTTATATATAAATGACGATGCATTGTTCATTTAATAGGCCAGACAAGTATCGCTTGTCGGCCTAGATCTTTGTTATTGATTAGCCGATAGTAACTGATGCACTTCATAGGCCGCCAAGACGGTGGCTGTCTGTACGTCATGGCCGGTAATGAAATGTTCTCCATAGATGGTTTCATCTGGGTATTCAGTTATAAGCTGCATTGGAATGTCTTCGGGCTTGCCTTGTGAAATCAGGCAGGGGAAGCTGTTTATAATACGAAAGTTAGTTTTTCCTGCATGCTTCCTATAAAGCTCAACCTGTTCATTATTGAAAGCTAATACACCTGGGATTTTAATCAGCTTTAAAGTGACTAGGTGTGCGAACTCTTCTGCATAAGCTGTCCATTTTTTATCGGCGCTGTGACGTAATATTAAGAAAAAACCTTTCGGTATGGTCCACATATCAAAACCACGAGGGACGTAGCCAGAAAGCGGGCGAGTCCATTCATGTGATGGGTAACCATGAAGGTTTATATGTAACTGTGCTTGGCTTATTTCTCGCGCTTTATGGCGAATTTCTTTTTCATAAAGTGCTCCTTTCACTCGATACTCTAAATCATCACCTAAGGCGGTATAACGAGCAGCATGATGCATGTGATGAGGGTTGTCTCTGATCAACCTCTGATGCAGCGCGTAGCCATCAGGGTTTTCTAATGGCGAAATAGTAAAGTGGCTGTCTTTTTGTTGATTAAGAATTTGAGCAGCACGCAGCGTTCCAACCACACCTGTTGTTTCATTGGCGTGTTGTCCGCCACTGATCATGACCGGAAAGTCTGTGCCTTTATGGTAGCGAGCAGTTACTTTTCGTCCAGTAATCGTGTTGGCGGTAAAAGTATCACCGGTTATTTTTGCCAGCTCTACCTCTACTTGCTCCATACTGATCGGAGCATCGGCTATTTCTAGAGTCTGCTGACCTGTTGAATTTTGTCTTTGATAAGGTCGGGTTTCGACTTTAATACTGAGAATATTTTCATCGATATGGTTTATCTCAGGGACGATCTGACCTGGTTGTCCTTCTCTATCATTTGGAAGATAACCCGCTTTGGTTTTGAACCATTCCTGCAATGAAAAATAAAAATCTTCATGTAAGGCTTCACTTAGGCTGATCACTTCGTGTTTGTGTGCTAGTTGCTGAGCTTGCCAAGGTAGGCATACTTGGATATTTAGTTCTTCAAAATACGGCTCGATGCCTGTCCAAGCGTATTGTGAAATAGCCTTCATTCCTGCTGAAAATAGGGATTCATAATCTGTAACGAGGCGTTCATTAGTCGACAGTTTACCTTCCGAATCGGTTATTTTTAGCCAACCCGTTGGTGACAGATGAGTTTGACTGATAAAATCTAGGTGCAGATGATTGGGGGTGAAAATTTTATGTTGAGTTTGAACCCCTGTTGCTGAGCGTAAAATCACTTCATAACAATCGGCTGACTTCGGATTGGCAATAAAATCGATGTTTGCTTTACCGACCAAAGTGGAAATAGGGTAAGTCTCAAGCAAAAAGCGCTTTTCTGAAGCGGCCTCATGCAGAGGATAATGCACTTCAATCCGTGTGATTTGGCTTGATAACACATCAATGTCTTCTAAAAAGAAGTGCAGTAGTGGCTTATAGGCACTGCGTAGTTTGGCTTTTACCCCTAAATCTAATAGCGCAGCCTCAGCTTGTAAGCGATGAATTTTATCGGCAAAGACCCAAGCTTCAATTAGTTGTCCCTGATACTCAGGTTTGCCAAATTGTTCTACCAACTGGTGAGTTGTTGGTGTAATGGTGGTGGAGAAAATATGAGTCATCGTGAAGTCCTGCCGGTAGGATCAAGGCTGTCACGTAGCCAATCACCCAAAAGGTTCAATCCTAGAACGGTTAACAAGATAGCAAGGCCGGGAAAGACGCTGACCCACCAAGCATTCTGAATATAAGTACGGCCATCAGCGAGCATACCGCCCCAGCTTGGGGTTAATGGATCGACGCCAAGACCTAGAAAGGTCAAACTACTTTCTAGCAAGATGTTGTTTGCCACATTCAGTGTCATTAAAACGATGACAGGACCAATAAGATTAGGCAGTAAGTGACGGAATAAAATACTAAAGTGACTGACGCCAATGGCTTGTGCGGACTGGATAAATTCACGATCACGAAGAGACAGAACCGAGCCGCGTACCAATCTTGCGTACTGAACCCATTGCGAAATAATCAATAGAAAAATCATATTAGCCAAACCGCCACCAACAATGGCAATGAAGGTAATAGCCAAAAGAATAAATGGCATCGCCAGCTGAACATCCGCAAAGCGCATGACAATGACATCCCAGAAGCCTCGATAATAACCTGAGACTAAGCCCATTATTACGCCGAATACCACGGCGCCTGCCACAGATAAAAAGCCCACTTGTAATGAGATTTTACCGCCTGATACCATGCGAGCCATCACATCACGACCCAGTGGATCGGTGCCAAAAAAGTGCTCTGCGTGAGTAAACGGCTCTAATAAGCGAGCAGATAAATTGATTTTATCGGCGCCTTGAAATAAGAAGTCGGAAAACACGACTAAAAAACAAATACCTCCGGTTAGTAGAATACCAAGGATAAATTCCAAGCTTTTATAGCGAGAAAGAGAGGCACTAAAACGATTCGCTGACATAGTCTTATTACTCCGTACGAATGCGTGGATCGATCAAGCCATAGGCAATATCAACCAATAGGTTAACGCTAACGATAAGCATGGACAGGATGGTGATAACGGCTTGCAGTACTGGATAGTCGCGTCCACTTACCGCATCGAAGGCAAGTGTGCCAAGACCTGGCCAATTGAAGACGCGTTCAATGATGACTATCCCACCTAATAACCCACCGAATTGCAAGCCAAAATAGGTAATCAATGGAATCGCACAATTGCGTAAAGCGTGTTTATAGAGCACTTTATTTTCGCTAAGGCCCTTTGCTCTCGCGACCATAATGTATTGTGCCTGAAGGGTTTCCAGCATAGACGAGCGAACCAGACGAACATTGGTTGCCGTTAAGATAATCGCCATAGTAAAAGCGGGCATTAAGAAACTAGCAAAGCCATCCATGCCACTCGGTGGTAACCACTGCAGCCAGATCGAAAAGATCAAAACCAACATGATAGCTAACCAAAAATTCGGGAAAGACAAGCCAATTAAAGAAACAATACGGATCAGTTGGTCTGGCCATTTACCCTTTGAAATAGCGGCTTTGATACCTAAAGGAATGGAAATAACAATGGATATAAACATAACCGATGCAGCGAGGATTAGGGTTGCAGGTAAGGACTTGCTGATAAGATCAGCCACTGGCGTTCCTCCCATGAAACTACGACCAAAATCGAAGCTAAATAAGCCTTTTAGAAAATCAAAATACTGAACAAAAAAGGGCTTATTGATGCCTAGTGCTTCACGAATCATCATCAAATCAGCTTCGGTCACACTGCCTGCGCCTTGAGTCAGCATAAGAGCTGGATCTCCTGTTAGACGTATAGCAAAAGCAACGATTAGGGTAACGGCTAGCAGCACAAATACTGCTTGCAGAAATCGTTTCATTAAAAAGTTCGCCATGACTTTTCCTTTTAAAAACAATGGGCATTGCTCAGCTAGTAATAGACTGAGCAATGCTGTTTACCTTAGTGAGTTAAGATCAGTAGAGTGGCTTATTCGACAGTGACATCGGTTAAGCGCAAACGACTATCAGGTACAGGTGTAAAGTTTTTTACTCTTTTAGATACACCGAAAATAGCATTTAGGCTATACAATGGCATTTCCAGGGCTCGGTTTGCTGTGTAGTGAGCGATGGACTGCAAAATTTCTTCACGCTTGGCACGATCAGTAATCGAACGTTGAGACTCTAATTGTTTGTCTAGTGCTGGATCACTGTCGTATGGGTTCCACTTTTCGCCTGTGTGATACATGAAATACGCCGTATTGTCGTAATCCAGTGTCCAACCACCCCAAGATTGTTGGAACATTTCGCCAGTCTTACCTGCAGGAATAATGTCATTGAGTAGCACATTGGTTTCATAAGGTTTAATCGTGGCATTTAGACCGACAATTTGTAGATAACTGGCAACGGCCTGAGAGACTTCGTTAAACGTGGCGTCATTGCCACGGATATCGATTTGAATCTTGGTGCCAGGTTTAATACCTGCTTCTTTAAGAAGCTGCATGGCTTTGTTTGGATCATAAGGAAGTGGCGTCATGGATGGATCGTCACCAAATGAAATAGCACTTTGGAAACTGGTAATTTGAGCCGCTTGGCCACCTAGAATGGAATCAATGATTGCCTGACGATCTACACCATAAATCAATGCTTTACGGACTTTTTCGTCTTTGGTAATGCCATTTTTAGTATTGAAACGTAATGCGTATACCGTAGGGCTGATAGTGGTGACCACTTTAAGATTCGGATCTTTTTCGATGGTGGTAATCATGCCTATCGGGATAGTTGGCGGAATAACCAAATCAACGCGTCCAGATTGTAGCTCAGCAACCGCAGTCGAAGGCTCGCTGATAAAACGATAGTTGAGGTTAGTTAACTTCGGCGCGCCACCCCAATGGTTTGCATAGGCTTCTAATTTAATACCTACCTTTGGCTCGTAAGAGGCAAATTTAAATGGCCCAGTGCCAACTGGATGGGTATTGAAAAAGTCTTCGCCTTTTTCTTGAATGTATTTTGGCGGCACTATCATGGCGCCATAACCTGCCAACTTGGTAAGTAGTACAGGATCAGCCGCTTTTAGATGGAAGTCGACAGTGTAGTCATTAATGACTTCGACTGAATCTATGGCGGAATAATTGGAACGCTGTGGGCCTTTTTTACCTTCATCGCCCATTAAACGATCAAAGGTAAATTTCACTGCCGCGGCATTAAAGTCTTCACCATCGTGAAATTTAACCCCTTGGCGTAAAATAAAACGAATGCGCTTGCCGTCATCCAATTGCTCCCAAGAGGTAGCAAGACCTGGCTGCAGTTTTAGGTCTGGGCCACGATAGGTCAAGCCATCATAGATATTGGTCGCGACGGAAGCCCAATTCACCAAAAAGGTATCGATTGGGTCCCAACTTCCCGGATCTTGTGGTGAAGATACGGTTAATGTGCTGGCAAAGCTTAAGCTTGCAGCGGTTAAGCTGCCGGTAATAGCGAGGGTTTTTAATACCATCCCTAATGATTTTTTACTGTTCATTTTTCAACTCTCCGTTCTTTTGTGATAGTTGGGTAAATTGTTATTTTTATGATGCGTCAGCAACAAAATGTCCCGGCGCGATTTCTTTGTGGGGCAGGATGCGGGGCTCGTCTCCTACTCGTCTAACAGGACTTGGAATCTCACCACTTAGGCGACCTAAATCACGTTTAATAGTTGGGTCGGCAATAGGCACTGCGCTAAGCAAACGTTGTGTGTAAGGGTGAGATGGTGTTTCCAGAATTTGTTGGCGAGAGCCAAGTTCGGCCACTTGCCCAAGATACAGTACCGCCACTCGGTGGCTCATTTTTTCGACCACAGCCATATCGTGGCTAATAAACAAATACGCGATGCCGTGTTCTTCTTGCAGTTCCATAAAAAGATTAATGATCTGTGCTTGAATGGACACATCAAGCGCTGACAAAGCCTCATCAGCGATGATTAATTTAGGGTTTGAGGCAAGAGCTCGGGCAATACAGATACGCTGACGCTGACCACCTGAAAACTGATGAGGATAACGTTTAGCATGCTCAGCGGTTAATCCAACTCGCTCTAATAGCTCATGGACTCTTTTCTGAATGTTCTTTTCACCGCGAATTAAGTCGTGAGTTTTAATAGGTTCAGCAATAGAGAAGCCAATGGTTTTTCGTGGATCAAGAGAGGCTAACGGGTCTTGGAAAATGTATTGAATTTCCTGACGTAAGCGCTGTTTATCGGCTTTACTCATTGTGGCAAATGGGTTGCCTTCAAAGCTAATGTCGCCGCTGGTGGCTTTTTGCAGTTGTTGAATGGTTCGACCTATGGTTGATTTACCAGAGCCTGATTCCCCAACAAGAGCGAGTGTCTCGCCACGAAAAATATCAAAGCTGACTTTTTCTACGGCATGTACACGATGAGTAACGCCGCCAAAAAAGCCTTTCTTGCTATCAAAGCGAGTGACTAGATCTCGTACAGATAACAGAGGTCCGTCATTATATCGAGCGGTATCCTGTGTTTTTTCTTCACCTATTAAGCGTGGGTTTTCGCCATCCATCACGGTAATAGGGAAGCGTTTTGGAAAGGCTTCTCCTGTCATGCTGCCTAGCTTTGGAACTGCGGATAATAAGGCTTTGGTATAAGGATGTTGAGGGTTGGCAAACAGCTCTTTTACTGCGCCTTGCTCAACTTTTTTACCTTTCCACATCACTACAACGTCGTCCGCTATTTCGGCAACGACACCCATATCATGGGTGATAAAAATCACCGCCATGTCGAGTTCCTTTTGGAGATCGTGAAGGATGGTTAAAATTTGTGCTTGGATCGTGACATCGAGAGCGGTTGTAGGCTCGTCGGCAATTAAAATCTTTGGTCGACACGCTAGTGCCATCGCAATCATCACTCGCTGCCTCATGCCGCCGGATAGCTGGTGAGGATAACGCTTGAGCATATCTTCAGCATCCGGAAGACGAACCATTTTTAATAATCTGACGCTTTCTTCAAGCGCTTCGGCTTTGGTCACTTTTTTGTGTAAAGACAGGGATTCTGAAATTTGATCGCCAATGGTGAAAACTGGGTTCAACGAAGTCATTGGCTCTTGAAAGATCATCGCAATGTCTTTGCCGCGGATAGAGCGCATTTGTTGTTGCGAAAGAGAGAGTAGATCCACTTCGCCCTTTTCAGTGGAGAAGAGTATGCGTCCAGTTGGGTAGCTAGCGCCGGTACTTTCAGCTAAGCGCATAATAGATTGAGATGTAACAGATTTCCCAGACCCAGACTCGCCAACGATGGCGAGTGTTCGGCCGGCCATGACAGAAAAATTAAGATCATCAATAACGCGAGATTGACCGAATTCCACCGATAAATTCTCGACGGTCAGTATTGGGGCGGATGAGATGTCTGTCACTAAATAATCCTTACGTTTGGCACAGGCTCTTTAGTTAAGTAGCAACCTGCTTAAGTGAGTGTTCGATAAAATACCTAAGTTGTTTTCAAAATTCTTATTCTTTACCTACTTTCATAATGTTTATTTAATACGATGACTTCCACTTATATTATCGTATGCTTGATAATCAAATGTTATTGAATAAGGAACTTACTGTATGAAATTCAGGCAAGTAGAGGCGTTTCGTTACATCATGTTGCGCGGAACAACAGCGGCAGCCGCAGCTGAAATGCATGTTTCTCAGCCTGCAGTGAGTCGTTTACTCAGTGATCTTGAGCATTCGTTAGGTTTTTCTTTGTTTGACCGTCGTAAAGGGCGACTGCATCCGACTCATGAAGCCGCAGAATTTTTTCGTTCCGTAGAAGAAAGTTTTTTAGGGCTCGAGAAGCTCGAGTCGGTAGCGTCAAAAATCCGAACAAGAACACCAAGCGAGTTAAAAATAGCCAGTACATCAGCGATTGCGACTTCCTTATTACCTCTTGCCTTGCAGGAACATAAAAGATTCTTTCCTGAAGAACACGTTACTATTCATACTGATAGCATGGCTGAGCTGGTGATGAAGCTACAGACTAACTCGATTGATTTAGCAATAGGGTTGGAATTGCCTCAATTAATCGGTATTGAGCGAGAATTTATCGGTAATGCTCGATTTGTCTTTGCTGCAAGGTCTGATCATCCGTTAGCTAAAAAAGCAGTGATTTGCGCGCAAGATTTAATCGGCGAAACGGTACTGACCGTGGTTGACAGTTCGCCTGTCTATTGGAGCGAGTTAGGCGGAGTATTAAACTCTGTAAAATCACAGATCAAACAGCGCATCATGATCGATACATCACATACTGGCTATGCCATGATTGCTGCGGGTTTAGCTGTGGCGGTATTGGAGCCTTTTGCTGCGAGGGTATGGGAAGGAAATGGTGTGGTTATTCGTCCTTTTGAGCCTGCTATTTATTACCCCTATGGACTTGCGTACCCAACAAACGCGCGACAACATAAGTCCTTATATAGTTTTACTCAGAGCATTCAAAAAGTCGCTAAAACAATGCGAGAGTTTAATAACGATTGTGTTGTTATGCAGAAGAAATAAACTCAATGTTATATGGTGTTGATTTTATTCAAAATCGCCAACACACCATTGGTTCTAGAGCTGGTTAGATAACTTGATAAGTTAAGTTCCGCCAGCTCTGCTTTTAGGTCCATTTGTTGAATATCCGCTAGTGTTTTTCCTTCTACCAAGCTGAGTAGGGCGACAAGTACGCCGCGCATGAGCTTGGCGTCGCTGTCGGCTTTGAAGTGACGTAGTCCATCGTTTTCTTCCATGATGAGCCAAACGGCGCTTTCACAACCTTTTACCTTGTTGTCTTCGGTTTTTTCTTCAACGGACAGTCGCGGTAAGGTTTTGCTTAACGTCACTAAAGCCTTAAAGGTTTCTTCTTTGCTTCGGCAAGCTTGTAGCTGGGCTTTTATGTTTACTGGCTTTTGTTGTCCTAAAGAGTCCGTCATAGTGTTACTCATCGTTTAATAGGTCTATGGCTTCTAGAAGAACATCGCAGAAGCGGTTAGCTTCTTCCATGGTGTTGTAACAAGCAAAAGAAGCGCGCAAGGTACCAGCAACACCAAGTTGTGCCATTAACGGATGGGCACAGTGACTGCCAGCTCGAACCGCGACACCTTGGCTATCTAGGTAAGCGTTCAAATCCAAGATATGAATATTGGGTACACTTAGTGAAACCAAAGTAGTGTTTTTCTCGGGCGAATAAATTTCGATGCCACCTTCTTTATGAAGACGAGAATACACATGTGTAGCGAGGGATTGTTCCCAAGCTAATAATGAAAGACGATCCTGAGCGTTAAGAAAATCACAGGCCGCCGCCAAGCCAATAACGCCTTCGATGTGTGGCGTTCCTGCTTCCAAGCGATAAGGAAGCACATTGAACTCTGTGGCTTGATACGAAACATGACGCACCATTTCGCCGCCCGTTTGGTAGGGCAGCAGAACTTCCAAAGCGTGGCTTTTACCATATAACACGCCAATACCTGTTGGACCATACATCTTGTGGCCAGAGAAGACATAAAAGTCACAGTCTAATATTTGCACATCAATAGGATAGTGCGCCACGGCTTGAGCGCCATCGACAAGGGTAAAAGCGCCTTGTTGCTTGGCATGATCGAGCATTGTTTGCAGCGGTGTGCTTACGCCGATGGCATTGGAAATCTGCGTCGCCGCAAAAATACGCGTGCGATCCGTGAAGTAGTGGCTGAATTCCGGCTCCCATTTGCCATTGGATGTTAATGGCAGAATGCGTAATCGAGCGCCAGTGCGAAAGGCTAATTGCTGCCAAGGCACTAGGTTGGCGTGATGTTCTAAACTAGTGATGAGTATCTCATCGCCTTTTTCGAGCAGATGCTCTAAACCAAAAGCGACCGTATTGATGGCTTCTGTCGCGCCTTTTGTCCAAATCACATGGCTTTGTTCTGGCGCATTAATAAAGCTTGCGATCGTGTCTCGGGCTTGCTCAAAACGGTTGGTTGCTCGGTCGCTAAGGAAGTGCGCGCCACGATGAACATTGGCGTTAAAGCTTCGGTAATAGTCCTGAATTGCATCCAATACTGGCAACGGCTTTTGCGTCGTCGCCGCATTATCTAAATAGGTTAGCGGATGATCATAGGCTGACTGCGCCAAAATTGGGAATAGGTGACGAAGCGAGGAGGGGTCAAAAGCCATGGATACTCTACTTTGGGGTTGTCTACTTTGGTTTTGAACAATGGGCGGATTTTAATTGGTGATGCTAGTGGCTTAAAAGTCTGAACCAAAAGTCATGAAATCTGCGCTAAATTGGTGAAATTGTACCTTAACTTCCATCAAAATCGTGAATTATTGGGCTTTTACTTGCGTTTTTTTAAGACAACTATAATGATTGATAACAGATACTAGATGACAAACTAGAAAAGGTACAAAACGGTGGCGGATTTTTTATATAAAGGTGTGGTGGATTGGTTTTTGGATCAGATGTCACAAGAGGCCATTGTGCCTGGTGATAAAATGCCGTCTTTACGAGCTTTATCGAAACAATTGGACCTGAGCTTAAATACGGTCATACATGGTTATGAGTTGTTAAGCGAAGATGGTTGGATCGAGTCTCGCCCCAAATCTGGCTACTTTGTTTGTCACCGTAGTGAGACAAAACCTGCGCTGTTATTGGCTGGCGACGAATTACGTGAACTCGCCAAAGACGGTACTAAACCGGCTTGGGCATGTCTTGCACATCGAGCGGCCTTGGTTGATCAAAGCGACGCTTTTTTAAGCCCAGCAACACGTCAGGAAGAAGTAAGCCTTCCTGTCTTAGGTAAAGGTCATTTGGCAGCCCGTGAAGCTGTTAGTGTGCATTTAAAAGGGCTTGGTATTAAAGCTCATGCATCACATCTTTGGTTAGGGCGCTCTCCTTTAGCAATCTTCACCCAAACCGTACAAACACTGACTCAACGTGGCGACAGTGTATTGGTGTTAACGCCTTGCGATCCTAGAATTACCACCACCTTGCAGAGCTTAGGGCGACAAGTGATTGCCCTGACGGCTGGCGAGCGTGGTGTTGACTTAGACTTAGCAATTCGTTGTTTACGTGATAAATCCATTCGTCTGGTTGTCTTGCCGGGGCAGTTCTCGTTTCCTGCTGGCCAGTTGGTGAGTAATTTAAGTTTGCGTCGTTGGTTGGCGATTATCGAAGAAACCAAATTGCCAGTGATCGAGTGGGACTTATGTTCGCATTTGGCATATCGAGCGGGATCCATGATGACCTACAAGTCACTGGATTCGTCTGATCAGATTGTTTATATCGGCGGAGTGGAATCAAAAGGCGTAGATCGCTCTGCAAGCTGGTGTTTGCCTGGTAAGCATCAAGCCTTGTTGGAAGGCGCTTTCTTAGGCGCAGATATGGCGTTGAGTGATGCTCAACAAATGGCCTTGAGCGATGCATTACAGCCTAATAGTAAGCGCTCATTAACGAAACGTGCTCGAGAGGTTTGGGCGAATTCGGAGCGTGTTAAAGCGCATCTTGAAACACGTCTTGGCGAGCATGTTAGTTTTGCTGCCAGCAAAGGCGGAATGTCGCTTTGGATGCATCTGTCCAAGCCATTAGAAGTCGCTAGCATGACCGCCTTGTTAGCCAGTTTTCGCCACGCGATTGTGCCCGGCGCCTTGGTTAGCCATGAAGCAGATGCCAATCATTGGTTGGCAGTGAATGTAACCTTGGATGATGTGGAGCCTCTAGCAAAAGCCTTGGCTGAGCATTTGGTTGTTGATGAAGTTAAGCCGATTATTGAGCCGGAAGAACCAAGCATTGAAAAGGCCGATGAGCAAGCTGTAGAGACTCTTGAGCCAGTGGAAGAAAACGAGCAAGCTGAAGAGCTTGTCGAAGCGATAGAAAGTGATTTAACGCAGCCTGAGAAGGAAACTAAAAAGTCTCGTAATGCCACAACTGAACCGCTTTATAACCCGATGTTGGATCTCATCAATCACGATTTTGGTTAAACTGAGTGAAAAGTGATTTAAGGCGCTACGACAGCGCCTTTTTTATCGCATTTAGCATGCTTGAATGATCTTTGTAATCTAGTGGAATTGGCGTAAGTTTATCGCCTACTAGCAAGGCTAAAGAGGGAAAAGAATTCAAGCCAAGATGTCGAGCTTGCTCTATTTCTTCTTCCAATAAACGCTTATTTTTAACGTGTTGCATGGTTTTTTGAAAACCGTCTGCATTCATGCCTATTTGCTCAGCGCATTCAATGAGAGTGTCTAAGTCTGATGGGTTTTTAGCATTCAGGTAATACGCCTCTTGGATGGCGTGATACATTTCTTCTTCCAATCCTGTGTCTCTTGCGACATAACAGGCTCTGCATGCTGGGTAAGTCGAACGGCGTGGCAACGCGGTTTTCCAGAAATCGAAGTTAAATTCTGTGCCTAGAGTGCTTTGAATATTTTTCCATGTGGCTTCTAGCTTGCCTTTCATCTCATCTGACATGGCAACATCAGAATCAATAGCAAGACCACCCAACATGGGCTGAATGGTTAATTGATCCGCATCGACCAAGTCTTGTAAGGCTTTTTGTAGCTTGGTCCAAGTAGGGCGGAATCCCCAACACCAGCTGCACATAGGGTCGTAGCAGTAAATCAGTGTGGCGGTCATGGATAGCTCCTGTAAATATAGAAAAAAGCGAGGCCATAAGGTAACAGCCTCTTTAGCTATAAAACAACAAACAAAAACAACCGATATAAAAAAACGGCTTCAATATGAAAATTGAAGCCGTTTTTTTGAATTGTGCTGTAGCGACTAAATGTTAGCTTAGCCCTTTAAAATAGCGGCAATAGCATCACAAAGCGGATCCATATTCTCATGAGTCATACCAGCAACACTAATACGCCCTGAGCCAACAATGTAGATGCCGTACTCTTTACGCAACTGTGCCACTTGATCTGGTGTCAGGCCAGAAAAAGAGAACATGCCTTGCTGATGTGAAATAAACGAAAAATCTTGGCTGACGCCTTTGATTCGTAGTGTATTCACAAACAAGCTACGCATTTCATGAATGCGAGTACGCATTGCTTTGACTTCACTTTCCCATAGAGCAAATAGCTCAGGATCATTCAGAATTTCGGCAACAACCGCAGAACCATGAGAAGGCGGGTTTGAATAATTTGTGCGAATGCAGCGTTTAATCTGCGTGAACGCTGTTTCAGCTTGTTCAGCTGTTTCACACAAAATCGTCAGTGCACCAACTCGTTCATTGTAGAGACCGAAATTTTTGGAAAACGAGCTGGCAATCAGCATCTCTGGAACGTGCTCTAAGAAAGTACGTAAGCCTTGAGCATCTTCTTGCAAACCTTGGCCAAAGCCTTGGTAAGCAAAGTCAAACAATGGCAAGAAACCTTGTTTACTGCATAGCTTAGCCAATTGATACCACTGCTCTGGCGTTGGATCTATGCCAGTTGGGTTGTGGCAGCAGCCATGAAACAAGACTACATCTCCTTCAGGAACTTGAGACAAGCTGGCCAGCATGGCTTCAAAGTCTAGCGATTTGTTATCGGCATTGTAGTAAGCATAACTGCCAACTTCTAAGCCAACGGATTGAAAAACAGACTGATGGTTTGCCCATGTTGGGTTACTTACCCAAATAGTCGCTTCTGGTAAGTGTTTTTTAATGAATTCTGCTGCGACGCGCAATGCGCCTGTGCCGCCAGGGGTATGGGCTGTTTGAGCAAGCTGTTTGGCAATAATATTGTGTTCTTTACCAAATAAAAGCGTTTGCACGGCAGATCGATAAGCGGGTGCGCCTTCGATGCTTAGGTAGCTTTTGGTTTTTTCTTGGGCTAACAAACGTTCTTCTGCTTGTTTCACCGATTTTAAAATCGGTGTATTGCCTTGTTCATCTTTGTATACACCAACGCCCAAGTTAATTTTATTGGGATTTGGATCATTTTTGTAAGCGTCATTCAGGCCAAGAATTGGGTCTGCTGGAGCAGCTTGGATATGTTCAAACATGGTAACTCCCCCAAGAGGGTTATTTTCTTTTTTTATTATGGATTAGAAGATATAAAAATCAGACCGTATGGTACTCCAACACGTGAGTAACCGCTATAAGTTGACGGAAAAGGGCAAGAATTAACTGTATAAAAATGTAGCTGCTTACGCCAAATAAAGCCGCTTTTTGAAGCCGATAGGAAAAAAGTAACAACACTTGGGTTGATGGGAAGAGAATTTTTGAGTTAAAAAAATATTCCGACCTAACTAGATAGCTAGGTCGTATTTAGGTTACTTTGAGGATCAGCTAATTAGAAGGAATTAATCGTCCCAACCATTTGAGATATCATGGTTTAAACGTTTTTCTTCTAAATGCTGTTCAATTGCACGTCTGGCTTTTAACATACGTGCCGCGTCTTCCTTTTGATTCCGATCCTTTGTTTCATTATCCAAGCTTATGGAAGCGTGCATTATGTCGGTTTTTACTTCAGTTAGTGTTTCAGCAAAATCACTCATCGTTATACCCTTTTGGACGTTCGACGACATTCAAGTGCATAGATCACTGTCATCGACAGTTAAAAAAAGTCAAAATAGACAGACAACTTATTTCAAGCTAATAAAAAACCCAAATAGATTGAAAATCAACCTATTTTTACGCGTTTTTTGTTACAAATTTATTAATTATTATGGCGGAATGTAATGGACGTTTCTTTTATCCTCGACTCACTGAATGACAAGCAGCGTGAAGCCGTCGCAGCGCCTTTGCAGAATAGCCTTGTTTTGGCTGGCGCTGGGTCAGGAAAAACCCGAGTCCTAGTGCACCGTATCGCATGGTTGATGCACGCTTACGAATTGTCGCCTTACAGCCTGATGGCGGTAACCTTTACCAATAAAGCGGCACGCGAGATGCAAGGCCGTATTGAACAGTTAGTGGGCGTTCCTCCACAAGGCATGTGGGTTGGTACCTTCCACGGTTTAGCGCATAGGCTTTTACGTGCTCATTGGCGTGATGCGGGACTAAAAGAAAACTTCCAGATTATGGACAGCGATGATCAGCTACGATTAATCAAACGTATTATGCGCGAGCTGAATATTGACGACACTCGCTGGCCGCCAAAACAAGTGTCTTGGTTTATCAACGCGCAAAAAGACGAAGGTCGCCGTGCGGCCCATGTACCAGACAGTCACGATCCTTTCTCCAAAGGCATGCGTGAGCTGTATTACCACTATGAAGAAGCCTGCGAACGCGGAGGTTTACTTGATTTCGGCGAATTGCTATTGCGCGCTCATGAACTGATGCTGAGTACGCCAGCTTTGTTGCGTCATTATCAAGATCGATTCCGCCATGTGCTGGTGGACGAGTTTCAAGATACCAACACTATTCAATATGCTTGGTTACGAATTATGGTGGGCAGCGAAGGCACAATTACCGCTGTCGGTGATGATGATCAATCGATTTACGGTTGGCGTGGCGCGAAAATTGAAAACATCCAAAACTTTACCAAAGATTTTAAAGATGTTGGCACTATTCGTTTGGAGCAAAACTACCGTTCAACCGGTCATATCCTGAATGCGGCCAATGGCTTGATCAAACACAACGATGATCGTTTGGGCAAAGAGCTTTGGACCGACAGCGGCGAAGGCGATCCAATCTCGCTGTATGCAGGCTTTAACGAACAAGACGAAGCGCGTTTTATCATTGGCATCATCAAACAATGGCGTGATAAAGGAACTTCTCTGACGGACATGGCGATTTTGTATCGCTCCAATGCTCAGTCTCGTGTTATTGAGGAATGCCTAGTTAGGGAACAGATAGCTTATCGAATTTATGGTGGACACAGATTTTACGACCGCCTAGAAATCAAAAATGCCTTGGCTTACGCCCGTTTGGCTCTCGATCCGAATGATGATGGCGCGATGGAGCGAGTTATCAACGTACCGCCTCGTGGTATTGGCGAACGTAGCATCGGAACGCTACGTGAAATTGCTCGTGATAATGGGTGCTCTATGTGGCAAGCCGCGCAAGAAGTAGTACGACAGTCATTGATGGCGGGGCGAGCAACCAATGCTATCAAGGCGTTTTTGCATCTAATTGAAGGTTTAAGTACCACTGTTCAACAACCTGATTTGAACTTGAACGATATTTTCGAACAGATCATCGAAGAAGCGGGCTTGATTCCTTTCCATGAAAAAGAGAAAGGTGAGAAGGGCGAAGCGCGTATCGAAAACTTAAAAGAGTTGGTTGGTGCGGCAGGTGGATTCAGCTGGAGCGATGAGGACGAAGAGTTTAGCTCTCCGCTGATGGCGTTCTTGGACAAGGCTGTATTAGACGCTGGCGATGCGCAAGCGGATGAATACCAAGACGCGGTGCAATTGATGACATTGCACTCGGCGAAAGGCCTAGAATTCCCATTGGTGTTCTTAACCGGCGTGGAAGAAAACATCTTTCCAAGCAAAATGTCTTTCGAAGAGCCGGGTCGACTCGCTGAAGAGCGTCGCCTTTGCTACGTGGGTATTACTCGAGCAATGGAAAAGCTTTACATCACATACGCTGAATCTCGTCGTTTGTTTGGTAGCGAATCGTTTAACAGTCCATCTCGCTTTATCAAAGAGTTGCCACCGGAATGCTTGGAAGAAGTACGTCTTCGCTCACAAGTAAGCCGTCCTGTGTCTTTGCAGCGCCCTGATTACAACTTTGAAAAGAACAAACTGCAAAACAGCAGTGTGTTGAATAATTACAAAGCGCCAGAAGTTACCGTGAACATGGGGGACCGGGTGAATCACCCTGTGTTCGGACAAGGTTTAGTCATCAATTACGAAGGCCAAGGCCCACAAGCACGTGTACAGGTGAACTTTGACGACGAAGGCACTAAATGGCTGGTGTTGTCGTTTGCTAAACTGGAAGTTTTGTAGTTTTTGTGTGGATATTTGCTAACAAGGACGCTGAGTCTTATTCCTTTGCGCCTGCTTCGCAAGCTCAGCGCGTCGGCAGGAATTAGACTCAGCTTACCTTTGTTCCGTTAATTGTGTATTTACTTGATGCTAGAGTTTTCGATTACGAAATTTGTATATGTCATTGTTTGATAAATTTTAACGTTTATAAGGAATATCATGGCTGCTTATTGGGACTGGTCGGCGTTAGATAAAAGAATCAAAGCACGATGCGAAACTGCTGACTATAGAAAAGCGATATCCCCTTTAAATTCGATTCAACAGAATCAAATGTATTGCCGTTATCACTACAAAGAGTACAAGCGCCTTAACCAAGAACATTTAGAAGCATTCAAAAATGAAGGGCTTGGGGCAAGAGGATTAGTCAATAGAGTGCTAATCCCTGATGAGAAAGAGCAGTTTTTTAAAGTCGCTTGTGAAGCCCACATCAATGCCTTTTTGAGAAACCTGCATAGTGGCACTGATTTGTTAGCCCATGTAGTGTATTTTTGCCTCGATTTTGATCATGATAATGAACTCAAACTTAATCAACGTAGTATTTCCTTATCAACTTTAGTAAAAAAGCTCGTCGACAGTAAGAAGTATAGTTCTCTAAAAAACTTGCTAATTAAGTATACTGATAGCGAAGATTATAAATATTTTTTTGCTTGGGGAAATCACACGAAACATTGGTCAAATATTACATGTCAGCTAACGTACAACTTGAAAGAAGTTGATAGTGGTATTTACAGCTGGGACTTTGAGCCTTTTGTCTATTCTGGAAACTCTTATCCAAAGATGGAAGTTATGAAATTCATAGAACGAGAATATGACCGTCAATCTGAATTACTTCCCAAAATAATTAAAGAAGTGGATTTGCTTAATGCCCAATTTATAGGTTTGGAATTGTGATCACTTACGTTCACCCTCAAGTCCATGCCAGATACGAAGTACTATGATTGTTTCTTTGTGGATTGAGTAACGCACAATGTAATTGCCAAAAATCATGTCCCTAACTGTTTCTGGTGACGGTGCTAATTTAACGGTAGTGCCGACATGAGGGAAATCCACGAGTAGGTTTATTTTACTAATGAGTTCTTGTGCTATTCGTAACGCTGCATTTGGGTTATGTTTGGCTATAAAATCACGCAACCGTTTTAAGTCGTTAATGGCTTCTTCCGTGTAAACCAGTTTCATTATTTTACCCTCGGTGCGTCCTGTTCGTTATCTGTTCCCCAGCTGTTTAGCCATTCGTGAACTTCTTCGCCCGCGACCACTTTTCCTTGTGCAGCGGATTCCATCGCTTCTAGAGTTTGTTGCCAACGTTCTTGTTCTAGCTGCTGCTTCTCAAGATACTCAATTAAAGCTTGATTGATTATCCAGCCTTTGCTGCGTTGTAGTTTGTTAGCAATTATCTCTAAGCGCTGCTCAGTATCATCTTGTAGTCTTACTGTTGTGACGCTCATATCATTTATACTCTCATTTATAATCTATAATACAAAAAATACACTGTAATACATCATAGTTTAGTTTGTATTTTTTTAATTGCAGCAAATTTTTTCAATTGGTTGTAAACTATTTAGAGTTGTAATGATTTAGTTGAAAAGGAGTGGGGCATGGCGATTCGTGTTGGTTTGATTGGTTTTGGTTTGTCTGGGCGGGTGTTTCATGCGCCTTTTGTGATGAATGATCCTGGCATGGAAATGGCGTATGTTTGCAGCTCGAAAGCAGATGAGGTTAGGGCGGTTCTGCCTGATGTGTCGGTGGTGTCGTCTGCTGAATCTGTGTTTGCGGCGCCGGATGTGGATTTGGTGGTGATTACGACGCCGAATATGTTGCATTTTGATCAGGCAAAGCTGGCGTTGGAAAACGGTAAACATGTGTTGTTGGAAAAACCTTCTGTCACCCGTTTATCTCAGATAGAGGCGTTGTGTGCCTTGGCGAAGCAAAAAGGTTTGGTGTTTTGTGTTTATCAGAATCGTCGTTTTGATGGCGATTTTTTGCGTCTTAAAACATTAATTGAAAGTGGTGAGTTGGGTGAGTTGAAGCATTTTGATTCTCGCTTTGATCGTTTTCGTCCGACGGCACAAGCCCGTTGGCGCGAAGAGCCGGGTGTTGGTACGGGGATTTTTTGGGATTTAGGGCCGCATATTCTGGATCAGGCATTGAGTTTATTTGGGCCGCCTAAATGGTTGCATGCGAGTATCGATAAGTTACGCGACGGTAGTCAAACCCATGACTGGTTTGAAGTGGAGTTTGGTTACGACGATAAACGCGTGCGTTTAGCATCGACGCCGTTTGAAGCCGGTGAAATGCGCCGCTTTAATGCAAGATTTACTAAAGGTAGCTGGCAGTGTGTGGGTTTAGATCCTCAAGAAGAAGCGCTGCGAGCTGGGCAAATGCCATGGCAGGATGAGTTTCCTTCGAAAGCCGCCCAGCAAAAAAACACTCGTTTTGTCGCGCATTCTCAAGATGATATTGAAAGCATTCAAGAGGCTGCAACACAAGGCGATTATGCGGCGTTTTATGCGCAATTACGCGATGCGATTCTGGGTAAAGGTGAGGCTCCGGTTGCGATGGAGCAGGCTTGTCAGTTGATTTATTTGATCTGTTTGGCGGAACAATCGGCAGAAAGTGGTCAGCGTATGTCTTGGGGATATACGCCAAACTTATCCGTGAAGTGAATTAGTCGTAAGAAATCGTAAAAAAGAGTTGAGCAAGATTCCTACAATTCTTATCATCTTTTGCCCTTTTCATGTTTCTTGCATATTAAGGGCAATTTTCTGTCTGATTTATTATAAAAATACAGAAATTGGCGACATTTAGCGGATGTTTTAATGGCGCCTATTTTCATATCACAGATAGATTCTATTGAGACTCACGGGTTTTGATAGTAATCAAGTAACTGGCTCTCTGAGGGAAAATGATGCGTAATTTAATGGTATTAGGCAAATTGGCGTTTGCCAGTTTGTTTGCTTTGTCTTTGGTCGCTTGTGGCGGATCAGATAAAGCGGAAGAAACGGCAAAAGTAGAAAAGAAAGTAGAAGCAATTCACTGGAAAATGGTCACGACTTGGCCAAAAAACTTTCCTGGCTTGGGCACAAGTGCTGAAGAGTTAGCGAAGAATATTACTAAAATGTCTAACGGTCGTTTGGATGTAAAAGTCTACGCCGCTGGCGAGTTGGTTCCTGCACTAGAAGTGTTTGATGCTGTGTCTCGTGGTACGGCAGAAATGGGTCATAGCACGGCCTATTATTGGAAAGGTAAGGCTCCTGCGGTACAGTTTTTCTCATCAGTGCCTTTTGGTATGACGGCACAAGAATTCAATGCTTGGCTTGAATACGGTGGTGGCTTAAAACTGTGGGAAGAAGTCTACGCACCCTTTAATATTATTCCAATGGCCGTGGGTAATACTGGTGCGCAAATGGGCGGTTGGTTTAATAAAGAAATCAATTCTCTAGCGGATTTCCAAGGCCTAAAAATGCGTATGCCTGGTTTAGGTGGTGAGGTACTGAAAAAAGTAGGTGCTGTTACTATTAACCTTCCCGGTAGCGAAATATTTACGGCATTACAAACTGGAACCATTGATGCAACGGAATGGGTAGGTCCTTACAATGACCTAGCGTTTGGTTTGTACAAAGCGGCGAAATACTACTATTACCCAGGTTGGCAAGAGCCAGGCTCTGCTGTCGAAGCGCTGATTAATAAAGATGCGTTTAATAAGCTACCTGAAGATCTACAAGAGATTGTTCGTTCTGCTGCACAACAAGCCAATTTGGGTATGTTAAGTGAGTTCACTGCTCGAAATGACGCGGCGTTAACCACTTTAGTTAACGATCACAATGTCATTTTGAAAAAATTCCCTAAAGATCTTTTGGAAGCCTTGCGTGTTGCGTCTGATGAAACACTAAAAGAAGTGGCTGCTAATGATCCAATGAGCCAAAAAGTCTATGACTCTTTCACTAGCTTCTTGAGCTCTGTTAGTCAGTGGCATGATATTTCTGAGCGTGCGTTTATTAACGCTCGTGCGACAGATTAATACGTCATTTTTTTATGGCATAAAAAACTAGCTATACGAATAAGCCCTGCTGTCGATTGATAACAGGGCTTATTTTATCGTTTTGGCTTCACTCACTATTATTGACAGAGTGTTAGGTAAAGCGATGATTATCAATGCAATTCGTTTCTTAATGGATAAAGTGAATGAACAAAATAAAAATATGGGCAAAAGTGGCTTTTGTCGGTTTAATTACTACGGCTTTAGTAGCCTGTGGTGGGTCTGAAGAAAAAGAAACCACAAAGACTGAGCAAAAAATCGATGTTATTCATTGGAAAATGGTGACAACTTGGCCAAAAAACGCCCCAGGAATGGGAACGGGTGCAGAAGCACTTGCGAATAATATTAAAGAGATGTCCAACGGTCGTTTGGATATTAAAGTCTATGCTGCAGGCGAACTTGTTCCAGCATTAGAAGTATTTGATGCTGTATCTCGTGGTACCGCGCAAATGGGCCATGGCACTGCTTATTACTGGAAAGGAAAAGTGCCGGCAGCGCAGTTTTTCTCTACGGTTCCTTTTGGCTTTACTGCACAAGAATTCAACGCGTGGATTGCCTACGGCGGTGGCTTACAGTTATGGGAAGAGATCTATGCGCCATTTAACTTAATCCCAATGGTAGCTGGTAACGCTGGCGTACAAATGGGCGGTTGGTTCAATAAAGAGATCAATTCATTAGCTGACTTCCAAGGCTTGAAAATGCGCATGCCTGGATTAGGTGGAGAAGTACTGAAAAAAGTCGGTGCATCACCAATTAATTTGCCGGGTAGTGAAGTGTTCAATGCTCTTCAAACAGGCACGATTGATGCGACGGAATGGGTTGGGCCTTATAACGATCTGGCATTTGGTTTATATAAAGCCGCGAAATATTATTATTACCCAGGCTGGCATGAGCCAGGTTCTGCGGTTGAAGTTATCTTTAACAAAGAGGCTTTTGAAGCTCTACCTAAAGACCTACAAGCGATTGCCCGAGCTGCGGTAAAACAAGCCAATTTAGACATGATTAATGAGTTTACCGCGCGTAATAACGCCGCGCTTCACACCTTGGTAAATGAGCATAATGTAATTCTTAAACCTTTCCCTCGCGACTTGTTGGAGGCACTTAAGAAAGCCTCTCACGAGACATTAGACGAAGTGGCTGCGGGTGACCCTGAGAGTAAAAAAGTCTATGAGTCGTTCAAGAACTTTTTAGCTCCAGTAAGTGAATGGCATGATGTTTCTGAACGTGCTTATATTAATGCGCGAGCAGACGATTAATTTTTTAAAAGCCTGTTGTTGATTGCTGGTTAATATCAGTAAAAGCTTCGTTATCTATGATAACGGAGCTTTTTTATTTATAGGACTTACTTATTCGACTGATAAATACTGTCTAAAAATAAAACCAAAAAAACCTTGAGCCTTAATATTACAATTCATACTATTAAAAATACTTAGCAAATAAGCTATGACTATAGAGTTGGTTGGTCGACTCGCCTTTGCTTTGTTCGTAGTATCAAGCAAAGCTTTTATAAAAATAAAGTAATTTAGTCTCTTAGGGATAATTAATGAAAATAATAAAAATGTGGGGAAAACTGGCGTTGGTTGGTTTGACAGCGGCAAGCTTGGTGGCTTGTGGTGGATCAGAAGAAAAAGAAACAGCCAAGGCGGAAAAAGCGGCGGATGTCATTCATTGGAAAATGGTCACTACTTGGCCGAAAAATTTCCCTGGTTTAGGCACAGCGGCAGAACATTTAGCGGAAAATATTACCGCAATGTCGAATGGGCGCTTAGTGGTAAAAGTATACGCTGCAGGCGAGCTAGTACCTGCGTTGGAAGTGTTTGATGCGGTATCACGTGGCACTGCTCAAGTGGGTCATGGTGGTGCTTTCTACTGGAAAGGCAAAGCTCCAGCGGCTCAGTTTTTCTCTGCCGTACCGTTTGGCTTTACTGCACAAGAAATGAACTCATGGCTCCACTATGGTGGCGGCCTGAAATTGTGGGAAGAAACCTATGCACCTTTTAACCTTATCCCGATGGCAGCAGGCAATACTGGAGTACAAATGGGGGGTTGGTTCAACAAAGAGATCAATTCTCTTGCTGACTTCCAAGGCTTGAAAATGCGTCTTCCTGGCTTAGGTGGCGAAGTATTAAAAAAGGTAGGTGGCACACCAGTTAACTTGCCAGGGAGTGAGATCTTCACCGCACTGCAAACCGGCACCATTGATGCGACAGAATGGGTTGGCCCATACAATGACCTAGCGTTTGGTTTGTACAAAGCGGCCAAATTCTACTACTACCCAGGTTGGCATGAGCCAGGTTCAACCATGGAAGCGATCTACAATAAAGAAGCGTTTGAAGCCTTACCAAACGATCTTCAACTGATTGTTCGAGCGGCGACTCGCCAAGTGAATGCCGATATGCTGGATGAGTTTACCGCGCGTAACAACGCCGCGTTAGAAACGTTAGTGAATGAGCATCATGTGGTTTTGAAACCATTTCCAAAAGAAGTGTTAGTGGCATTGAAAAAAGCCTCGGCTGAGACACTAGATGAAGTCGCAGCTGCGGATCCTATGAGCCAAAAAGTCTACAACTCATTCAAAGAGTTCAACAGTAAAGTCAGAGCATGGCACGAAGTGTCTGAGCGGGCTTTTATTAATGCTCGTGAGCTTGAGTAACAGAGCGTTTTTGAGCAATGAATAAAAGTAAGGGCCCTTCTTGCTACCAAGAAGGGCCCTTTTGTTTTTTTACAGCGTATCTATGATGAACGAGTATTAGTCGTTCATGCTGCCTAATTCAAGCAGTGTTGCGTTGCCACCGATCGCTGTTGTGTTGTTAGACACAGTGCGTTCAGTGACAAAGCGCAGAACGTAATGCGGCTTTGCAATGACACTTAGGTTTTCTGCATCAGTTTCTTCAACCAATTGGCAGATTAGGCCGCTTTTCGCTGCAAGACGTTGGCTTAGCAGTTGCGCTTGCATAGGGTCGCAAAGTGTTGCAATACCAGCAAGGTGGTTGGCTTCGATCAAAGAATCTTGAGCCGATTCTGCAATGTTCTGCACGACACCTTCAGTCACGAATGGAGAAATCATATCCATGATTTCTTGACCCGTTGGGCCAACAGTAATGACAGGGTTACCCGCAATAAGTGCAGCAAATACTTGACCGACTAAACCTATTTTTGCTTTATCGCCTTCGATAAAAGACATGCAAAGAAACACGCCACGGCCTTGGTTAGATAGTTCGTTACGTTCGCCTGTTGGCCCAGGCATTACACGTGTTTCTGCAATAGATTGCTTGGCGTTATCGATCTGCCAAGCGGCCATTTTTCTTTGTTCGTTAGGAAAAGCGTTAAGGGCTTTCTGCAGTTTTTCTGCACGAGCGTTTACGCCAAGCTTGTCCCATGCTTCGAAGACTTTTTGAGAGACCTGAATTTGGATAGGTTGTACGATTGTCATAGTAATGTCTCCCCTTAAAGGTCTTGCTCAATGGCGAAGCGTTGAAGGTAATGTGGGCCGCCAGCTTTTGGTCCTGTGCCTGATAAACCTTGTCCGCCGAAAGGCTGAACACCAACTACCGCACCGACTTGGTCGCGGTTGATGTAAAGGTTACCAACACGAGCGCGGCTAGCTATGCGTGCACAGGTGGTTTCGTTGCGGCTGTGAACGCCCATAGTCAAACCAAAGCCTGAGTTATTGATGGTGTCGATGATCTTATCCAAATCACGTGCTTTGTAGCGTACAACGTGAAGGATAGGGCCAAATTTCTCATCTGTTAGCTGGTCAATGCTGCTGATTTCGAATGCCGTTGGTGCAACGAACGTGCCGTTTTTAGCGAAGTCTGGAAGCTCTGCTTGGGCAATCAGTTTGCTTTCTTTTGTCATGCGTTCGATGTGCTCAAGCAACATGTCTTGGGCTTTCTTGTCGATAACCGGACCTACGTCTGTACTGTGTAGATAAGGCAAACCAACTGTTTGTTCTTGCATAGCACCTTTGATCATCGGAATAACACGGTCTGCAATATCCGCTTGAACAAACAATACGCGTAATGCTGAACAACGTTGTCCTGCAGAAGCGAAGGCGGAACGCACCGCATCACGTACTACTTGCTCAGGCAAAGAGGTGGAATCAACCAGCATGGCATTTTGACCACCAGTTTCCGCAATCACTGGTACTGGTGCAACGCCACGAGCCGCTAGAGTACGGTTGATCAATTGGGCTGTTCCAGTGGAACCTGTAAAGGCAAGACCCGCAATGCGTTTGTCGCTAGTAAGTGGGGCACCAACCGTTGCGCCGTCACCTGGTAATAGGTGAAGTACGTCAGTCGGAACGCCTGCTTGATGTAGCATTTCAATGGCACGGAAAGCGATTAAGCTGGTTTGTTCAGCCGGCTTCGCAACCACAGTGTTACCTACTACAAGAGCGGCAACCACTTGGCCTGTAAAGATTGCCAATGGGAAGTTCCACGGGCTGATACAAGTGAACACACCGCGGCCGTTTAGCTTGGCTTGTTTTTCTTGACCTAAGAAATCTGTGTAGCTGGTTGGATTGGCAAAGTGGCTACGAGCTTGTTGAGCATAGTAGCGACAGAAATCAACGGCTTCACGTACTTCGTCGATGCTGTCTTGAATGGTTTTACCAGCTTCACGGTGGCAAAGTGCCATCAATTCTGCGTAGTTTTCTTCCATCAAGTCGGCCATTTTATCTAGGCAATCAGCACGTTCTGTTGCTGGACGCGCAGACCATGCAGGGAAAGCGGCTTCAGCAAGGTCAATTGCCTTGGTAACGGTCGCTGTGTCTGCCCAGTCAATTTGACCTGCAGTTTGGCTGTGGTCGTAAGGGCTTTCAATAGAATGCGTTTGACCTGTTGCTACTTTCTCGCCACCAACGATAGGAAAGGCGCGCCATTGGGTGTCTTGCCCCATGAAAGCATCGATTTTCGCTTTGAAAGGCGTCCACTCAGAATCAATCTCGATGTTCGGACCGAATGAGTTTTTACGGTCGTCAAATAAACCAGAAGGCAAGCTGATGTGTGGGTTTGCTAGTGTTTTACGACTTTCGAGCGTAGTAACGGGGTGACCAATCAACTCAGAAATCGGGTAGCTAGCGTCGATTAAACGGTGAACGAATGAGCTGTTTGCGCCGTTTTCTAGCAGACGACGAACCAAGTATGGAAGCAAGTCTTTATGGCTACCGACAGGTGCGTAAATACGCACGCAGATGTCGCTGTCTTTGATCAAGCGGTTGTAAAGTGCATCGCCCATACCGTGTAGACGTTGGAATTCA
This sequence comes from Marinomonas lutimaris, assembly GCF_019426345.1. GTDB lineage: Bacteria > Pseudomonadota > Gammaproteobacteria > Pseudomonadales > Marinomonadaceae > Marinomonas > Marinomonas lutimaris. Next base: position 103,611 of record NZ_JAHLLW010000001.1, on the reverse strand, counting down.
AATTCTTCTGTCGTTGCACCTAACTGCTTAGCAATGCAGCTAATCGTCGCGATAGTGTGTGCGTTATGGCTCGCAAACTGCGGGAAGATATTTGCACGAGTATGTTCGCTTAATAAGAAGTGAGCGCAAGCCAAGTAAGAAACGTCGGTAGATTCTTTGCGAGTGTAAACTGGGTAGCCATTGATGCCACGCTGTTGGCACATTTTGATTTCAGAATCCCAGTAAGCGCCTTTCACAAGACGCACAGGAATGCGATCGCCTTGTTCTTTAGATAGTGCTGCCAACCAAACTAAAACCGGTAGAGCGCGTTTTGAGTAAGCCTGAACCACAAGGCCAAATAAGCCCCAGCCTTTGGTGCATTCGTCGCGGAACAATTTTTCAAACAAATGCAAAGACAGTTCTAGACGATCTGCTTCTTCCGCATCAATGGTGATACCGACGTTCAACGAGCGAGCTTTGGTAATCAGACCTTTAACGCTTTCAAAAAGTTCTGTCATTACGCGTTCTTCACAACCCACTTCATAACGCGGGTGTAGCGCAGATAACTTGATAGAAATGGTTGGGCGATGTTTTTGACTGTAGGTGTCTTTGCCGACAGACTCAACCGCTTGCAGGTAAGACTTTAGGTATTTGTCAGCATCGGCAGCCGTTAGTGCCGCTTCACCCAACATGTCGAAAGAGTAAGTGTAACCTTTGTCACGGTAGCCTTTACCACGAGACAAGGCCTCTTCAATGCTGCGGCCTAGAACGAATTGATGTCCCATGATTTTCATGGCTTGGTTCATCGCTTTACGAATCACAGGCTCCGAAACACGGTTTACCATGCGGTTTACCAAGTTAGCTGGCGTTCCGTCTTTTTTCTCGTCCATGGTGACGATTTTACCCGTCAATAATAAGCCCCAAGTAGAAGCGTTAACGAAGAAAGAGTCAGAGTTTTTAGCGTGAGATGCCCAATCGGCAACGCTCAAACGGTCTTTGATGAAGGCGTCGGCAGTTTCTTTATCTGGCACACGCATTAGCGCTTCTGCCAAACACATCAGCAAAATGCCTTCTTTAGTGTCTAGGCTGTATTCCAATAGCAAAGCGTCAATCATTGACATGCTATCGTCGTCTTTGCGGACTTCGGCAATCAAGTTTGCAGCGGCATTGGTTTGGGTTTCTAGCTCACCTTCGGTAGGTTTGGCCAAAGGCAATAACTCATTTAACCACTTCTCTTCATCCATATTATAAAGAGGGGAAATAAGCTGCCACAATTCATTGAGTGGACGCTGAATGAAGTTAGGCTGTAACACCTCAATCGCTTTAAACATGGTTGGATTCTCCCGCGTTAACATAAAAAACCAAATGGTTTTTTATTAAGGCCGCATATTGTTATAGAGCAGTTAACACTATTTTGACTACTTTTCACTCTGCTTAATCAAAAAAATGCATGTCTGGATAATGCTGACACTTTAGTGACAGAAGGGATAAATTGTCTTTCGAAAAAATCGTTTTTTTTTATAAGAAAGTCCGACTCCACAATAATAAATTTGGCGCTGATTTATTATTGTGCAGAAGTTTTGAGTAATAGATTGAAATGCTTACAAATGGGGCGATTTTTGGTGTTTTATGAACAAATAGAATTAGCGATTACCAAATTGCTTTTGGTATTTAAGCGGTGTAATACCGAGGGTTTGGGAGAAGACGTTGGTCATGGCGCTTTGGCTGGAGAAGCCACACATTTCGGCCACTTGAATAGGCGGGAAACCTTCTGCGAGTAAGCTTTGCGCGCGTTCTAAACGTTTACGCATTAGATATTGATGTGGTGTCATGCCAGTACGATCTTTAAAGCGCTCGTGAAACTGGCTGACACTTAAAAAGCAGAAGTTTGCCAACTGATCGATATGAACACGGCGAGATAAATTCAGTTCGATAAATTGGTCGAGTTTATCGATATCAAGATGGTTGCCACGGGAACGGACATCTTTATTGTTGATCTGATGGCGAATAGCGCTTAACAAGGTGTTGCCGCAAGCGCGAGCAAGAATCATATCATTTGGGTATTGCTGTAATTCACCAGATAGAGCCGAAGCCAGTATCTGTAAACGAGGGTTAAGCTGAAAATACGCCGCTTGATCAAACAAACGCGATACGACTTCGTATTCTTCGTCGGTAATGCCTTTTTGCGGCGGAATGGGCAGGTTGACCACCATGATGCGATTTTCACCCAGACCCGCAAATGCATGGCTATTTTCTGACGGAAGAATACAACCTTCGCCAGTATGCAATTGCTTGCCTTTGCCTTCTATATCGAAATCGGTATTGCCATCTAGCACAACCACCAGTTGATGGTAATCATGGTCGTGGGCGTCCGCTTCGGTAGGTAGGCTGAAAACATCGGAATCAGACTGAGTCAAAATGTGCCTTTTGAATAAACATAAGTGAGAAAGTATAGCGACCTTAAGGCGGCTTTAGTAGCGTATTTTTTTGAAGATATAGGATTTTACGGCATAAATGGGAGCTTGGAGTGCATATAGAGGCAGATTGAAGGGAAAAGAAACATGGTGCTTTACTTTTAAAAGAGCTTCTAAAAAGCTTTTAAAGCACCGTGTTTGAGCTGAATTTTTGATTTCTAGTTTATACGAATAACAAGGTTACCCAGAGCTCCAGATTTTAAGACATCTTCGTGCGCTTGAGCTAATTCGATAAGCGGGTAGCTATGACGAATGACTGGCTTGAGTACGCCTTTTTCAAACAAGGGACGTAAGGCTTTTGCAATCAATGCAAGCTCGTTTGGTTTGGTATTGGCTAATGCTACACCGACTACAGAAGCATCTCGAGCCATTAAGTCACGAGGATTAATTTCTATCGTGCCGCGGTTCCCCACGACTGCAACGCAACCACCAAAGGCTAAGGCTTTTAAGTCTTGATCCAAGTTGTGATTGGCAAGCATCTCGATAACGATACCAAAACCCGTCTCTAACGACTGATAAGGTGCAAGATGGTCTGCTTCATTGTGCATAATAATGTTAGTCACACCTTGCTGGCGTAATAAATCGGCGCCAGCTGCGGTGCCAGAGCTGGCAACTACTTCCATTCCTGCTGCTAATGCTAATTGCACCGTGGCAATGCCGACTGCGCCCGTTGCACCATGTACCAATACCTTGTCGCCAGCTTTGCCATTGGCTCGGCCAAATAAAGCTCGGTGAGCGGTTGTGTAAGGAATACCAACACAAGCACCTTCTTCGAAAGACAAAGCATCCGCTAGCGGATACGTGTGAGTCGCTGCACAAGCGGCGAACTCAGCAGAAGATCCGCTTAGATTACGACTAAAATAAACCCTTTGACCAATCTCGAAGCCAGTTACATTAGCACCCAGTTCCACAATCGTACCTGCTCCATCAGAACCTGGAGTGTGCGGGAAAGTGGCTGAATAATTATTGGTGCCTGAACGAATGTAAGTGTCCACTGGGTTCACGCCAGCAGCACCTACTTGAACCAAAATCTGGTCTGCAGTAATACTTGGCTTTTGAGCCTCAACCAGCGACAAATCGCTGGCTGGACCGTAGTCTCTCATTTGCATTGCTTTCATATTGAGGTCCTTAGTCTGCATAGACTTGTTCAGGTAGCCAAGTGGCTAGATCTGGCCAGATAGATAACATGATTAACACAGAAACCTGAATAAGAATAAAAGGTATTACGCCTTTATAAATAGACTGAGTTTTCAGTTCTGGAGGCGCTACGCCACGCAGGTAAAACAGCGCGAATCCGAATGGTGGTGTTAGGAATGATGTTTGCAAATTGATTGCCATCATAATGCCCAACCACACAGGATCTAACCCCATTGCTAACAATACAGGCGCAACAATTGGTACAACTACAAAGGTGATTTCAATGAAGTCTAGAATAAAGCCAAGGAAGAACATTAGCAGCATCACGACGATCATTGCGCCAACAACGCCGCCAGGAAGTTGCGAGAAGAAGTCTTGAATCAATTCTTCGCCACCAAAACCACGGAACACCAAAGAAAACAAAGAGGCGCCGATCAGGATCATGAACACCATGCAGGTGACTTTAGTCGTCGAATACACAGCGTCTTTTAAGGTTGGAAGGCTCAACTTACCACTTCCTAGCGCTAGCAGTGCTGCGCCAAGGGCCCCGACACCAGCTGCTTCAGTTGGTGTTGCAACCCCACTAAGAATCGATCCCAATACCGCGAAGATAAGCACTAAAGGCGGAACCAATCCTTTAAAAAGCTGAACGGCTAAGGATTCGTTTGAGCCATTACGTAATTCTTCACGAGGCACAGCTGGTGCTTTGTGCGGCTGTAACCAAGCCACCATGATGACGTAAAGGATATAAAGCCCAACCAAGATTAAGCCAGGAATCAACGCACCAACAAACAAATCTCCCACAGAGATGGTTTTAGGTGAAAAAATTCCCATTTCTAATTGTGCTTTTTGATAAGCATTGGACATCACATCGCCCAATAGAACCAAAGCGATAGAGGGTGGAATGATTTGTCCCAAGGTACCTGTCGCACAAATAGTACCGGCGGCCAATGCGGGATCGTAGCCACGACGCAACATGGTTGGTAACGAAATCATGCCCATGGTCACCACGGTGGCACCAACGATACCGGTACTTGCTGCTAACAACATACCTACCAAAATAACCGAAATGCCTAAACCACCACGCAGGGTGCCAAACAGCATGGCCATGGAGTCGAGTAGCTTTTCAGCCAGCTTGGATTTTTCGAGCAAAACGCCCATTAAGACAAATAGTGGCACCGCGATTAGTGTTTCATTGCCGACAATACCGAATAAACGGTTTGGTAAGGCTTCTAAGAAAACACTATCAAAGGTGCCGAACATAGAGCCAACCGCTGCGAAAATCAGCGCGGTGCCGCCCAAAGAAAACGCCACAGGGTAACCAAACAGTAAGCAGACACAAACACCGGCAAACAGCCATAAAGGAATAAATTCAGCCATTAGTTTTGTCCTTTAGCCTGTCTATTAATGAGGGAGCGAGCCGCAGTCACAACGCCAATATTTTTCAAAATATCGGCTGCACCTTGAATGATCAGGCTAATCATCATGATGGGAATAAGCGTTTTTAGCAGATACACAAAAGGCAAGCCGCCAGGTTCAGGAGAGGTTTCTAATACTCGCCACGAAGCGCTCACGTAATCAAAGCTCAAATACGCGGTGTAAAGCGTGAATGGCAAAAGGAAGAAAAGACCGCCAATGATATTCACCCAGGCTTTTTTAGTGACAGAAAAATCACGATAAAAAACATCAACGCGAACATGTTCGTCGTCTTTAAAGGTGTACGCCGCCCCCAACATAAAGACCATGGCATGCATATAAAGCACAGACTCTTGCAGCGCGATTGCACCAATATCAAAGCCATAACGCAGCAGCACGATGAGGCAGGTAAGCAGCATCATCGCTAACGTAAGCCAAGCAACGCATCGTCCCATGTAATGGGAAATCGCCTCAGCTGAACTGACCAGTTTGTTTAACATTAAAATACCCACAGTTTTTAATCATTTTTATCGGAAGTTTAGCGAGGCCACAGTGCCTATAAAATCCGGACGGTTAGTCTATTGGATAACATCACTCTTGGGAATATTACAGACGTCGTGAATGGTAAGTTAGAAGACATTTAACGGAAATTAGGTGGTTCTTTGATACAAAATTGATAAGAAACGCAATAAAAAAGAGCGGGTTGTTGTTTTTAATGCTATGTCGTTTTTCTATTCTTTTTGTAAGGACTCATAATTTATTTTTGAAATATTTCATTGTTTAACATTTCTGTCACATAACTCTCCTATAGTACAAACCATCGAACGAGCTATGGGCAGTCGCTCATAAATATTTGACTACAACCACTGAGGTTTATGTGATGAAAAAACTAGTTGCAGGTTTAGCGATGACAGCGGCAGTAGGCGTTTCTGTTAACGCTTTTGCAGATGTTGATTCAAATTTGATGTCTTACAGCAAAGCAAGTGGCGTTTCTGGCAATATTTCAAGTGTTGGCTCTGACACCCTAGCAAACTTGATGACCATGTGGGCAGAAGACTTCAAGCGTCTATACCCAAATGTAAACATTCAAATTCAAGCGGCTGGCTCTTCTACTGCGCCACCAGCACTAACTGAAGGTACATCAAACTTCGGTCCTATGTCTCGTACAATGAAAGACAAAGAAATCGCAGCGTTTGAGAAAAAATACGGCTACAAGCCAACTGCTATTCCAGTGGCTATCGATGCGCTAGCAGTATTTGTTCATAAAGATAACCCAATCAAAGGTTTGTCTCTTCCTGAAGTAGATGCGATTTTCTCTTCTACCCGTAAAGGTGGTCACAAAGAAGACATCACTAACTGGGGGAAAGCAGGCCTAGACGGCGCTTGGGCGAAACGTGACATTCAATTGTTTGGTCGTAACTCAGTATCTGGTACTTACGGCTACTTTAAAGAGCACGCCCTTTTCAAAGGTGACTACAAAAACAGTGTAAACGAGCAACCTGGTTCTGCGTCTGTTGTTCAGTCTGTCTCTACTTCTCTTAACGGTATTGGTTACTCTGGTATCGGTTACAAAACGTCTTCTGTACGTGCTGTTCCTTTGACTAAGAAAGAAGGTGGCGAGTTTATTGATGCAACGATTGAAAACGCAGCGACTGGTAAATACCCACTGTCTCGTTTCCTTTACGTTTACGTAAACAAAGCGCCTAATAAGCCGCTTGAACCACTACAACGTGAATTCGTTAAAATGGTACTTTCTAAAATGGGTCAAGAGGTTGTCGTAAAAGACGGTTATGTTCCTCTTCCAGCGAAAGTAGCGAGCAAGTACTTGAAAGATCTAGGTATTAACTAAGTAGTCTTGTAGCGAGCTACGGACGAGATGCTTAAAGTAGGAGGGCCGAAACGCTCTCCTACTTTTCTCTGTTCCACGGCTGTCACACTACTGTCACATAAAAAATGTCACACAACAAAGATGAATGCGGATGACTAAATTAACTGACCATCAGATGCCTGAACTGGATTTCAATACGCCAGCTTTAAAGCGTCATCGTAAAATTCGCGCCCTGAAAGACCGTATGGCTGGAATGGGTATTGCGGTAGGCGGTAGCAGTGTTATTTTGGCTGTACTGCTTATTTGCTTCTATTTACTTTATGAAGTGGCGCCATTGTTTTCAAGCGCCAGTATTGATCCTAAGGCAAGCTACACCTTGCCTGCACAGGACCAAGGTGAAAGCCTCTACTTAACGACCGAAGAACAAACTGAAATCGGTATGCGAGTAGCGAGTAATGGCAGTATCGTCTTCTTCTCTGTTGCTGATGGCAGTGTGATCGACACCGTTAAAAATCTTCGTACTGAAAAAGTCACTGCCTTTGCTGTTGAATCTGATACCAGTCATTTGATGGCATTTGGTTATGAAGATGGTAAAGCATTAATCGTGAAGCATGATTACAAAACGTCTTACCCTGATGGCAAACGTAAAATCACCCCAGTGGTTGAATACCCTTATGGCGAAGAGCCAGTCGATGTGGCAGATTTTGCCATCAAGAAGTTAACCCTTCGTGATGGCAGCGACAGCCTAACCATGGCGGCGATTGGCGATTCAAGCAGCGCCATCACTAAAGTATCGAAAGAAGTGAACTTCATCACCGAAGAAGTGGAATTGAGCGAGCAAAGCGAGCCATTACCTTTCGTTCCTGATGTGGCCAGCATGTTACTTAGTGGTGATCAGCGTTACTTATACGTTGCGACACGCTCTGGTGCTATGAGTGAATTTGATCTACGTGACTTCGATAACATTGCACTCAAAGATGAAATGTCGCTGTTCAAAGACGCCAACACCAAACTTATTTCAATGAGTTACCTATTAGGTAAATCGTCTATCATGGTGGCAGATTCTTCTGGTCGAGTGAGCCAGTGGTTTAACGTTCGTAACAATGACACAAACGAAGAAAAACTGACCTTCATTCGTGATGTTAAACAACCTGTTGCCTTAGTTGATTTGGCAATGGAGCAACGTCGTAAAGGCTTTGCAACGCTTGATGAGCGCGGTTTGGTTGCTATCTATAACGCAACATCGACTCGCCAAGTGATTAATGAAAAATTGAGCGATAACACGGCTCGTCTGATTAGCTTTGCACCGCGTGCGAATGGTTTGTTGTTGGAAGACAGCAAAGGTTTACATTTCTTCAATGTAGATAATGAACATCCAGAAGTTTCTTGGTCTTCTTTGTGGGGCAAGGTGTGGTACGAAGGTTATCAAGAGCCGACTTACACTTGGCAGTCTTCTGCGGCAAATAATGACTTCGAGCCTAAATACAGCTTGATGCCATTAGCATTCGGTACCTTGAAAGCGGCGTTTTACGCGATGTTGATGGCGGTACCATTGGCAATTTGTGGTGCGATTTACACGGCTTACTTCATGGCGCCAGCGCTACGTCGTAAGATTAAACCTGTGATCGAGTTGATGGAAGCCTTGCCGACTGTAATTTTGGGCTTCTTAGCGGGTTTGTTCTTTGCGCCTTTCTTAGAAGAAAACCTAGCGGCGACGTTCAGTATTTTCGTCGTCCTGCCGGTTGGAATTCTATTGTTTGCTTATATTTGGTCACGTTTACCTCAGCAAATCCGCTGGTTGGTACCTGATGGCTGGCAGCCATTGCTGCTTATTCCTGTCATCGTCTTCTTAGCTTGGTTCTGTTTGGCAATGAGTCCAATTATTGAATTGAACTTCTTTGGTGGCAACATTCGCGGCTGGATTACTCACGACCTTGGTATCACCTTTGACCAACGTAATGCGCTGGTGGTGGGTTTTGCTATGGGCTTTGCGGTTATCCCGACTATCTTCTCGATTACCGAAGATGCCATTTTTAGTGTACCAAAAGCGTTAACTCAAGGTTCATTGGCATTGGGTGCGACCTACTGGCAAACCATGACTCGTGTCGTCTTACCAACAGCGAGCCCTGGGATTTTCTCGGCGATAATGATTGGTATGGGTCGTGCCGTTGGTGAAACCATGATCGTACTGATGGCTACGGGTAATACTCCGATTATGGACTTCAATATCTTCGAAGGTATGCGGACGCTAGCGGCCAACTTGGCAGTAGAAGTACCTGAATCTGAAGTGGGTAGCTCTCACTATCGCATCTTGTTCTTAGCGGCGTTTGTGCTCTTTATCTTCACCTTTGTGGTGAACACAATCGCTGAAACCGTGCGTCAGCACCTACGCAAAAAATACGGGTCGCTATAATGAGTACTGAAATGAAAATGAAGAAAAAATCCGTATCCGAATGGGTTAAATCTGGTGATCCATGGGTGTGGTTAAATGCGGGCGCTGTGGCTATTTCTGTCATCATGGTTGTGGGTTTGTTATTACTGATTGCCGTTCGTGGTCTAGGGCATTTTTGGCCTGCGGATGTAGTGGAAACGCATTATGCTTTGCCTGGTGACTCTGAATACAACCTTGTTGCAGAACGTGTGGAAAGTGTTGAAGTGCCAGCGGCTCAGCTACGTGAAGCGGGGATTAATATTCCTGATGAGCATCAGTTGATGCAACGTACTCTGATGAAAACCGGTAACCGTGATGTATATGGTTCGGATTTCCGTTGGGTCATTGATGAATATCTAACAGACTCTAAGCGTCCAGAGATGCTATTCACGGCGGAACGTCGTGAGTGGGGTAACTTATACGGTTATCTGAAAGCGGTGAAAGAAGATGGCAAGATTGTTTCTGAAACCACGGATCTGACGCCAACTGATTCTGCTATGGCGACTTGGAATACTTTCGAAAAAAGCATCGAACGTGCAGCGGTTATTTTCGATGAGATCCATGAAATTGAGAAAAAAGACATTGGTAAGATCAACTACGCACTTGAGCGTATTCGTCTTGAGCAACGTCGTTTAGAGCTAGAAAACAAGCTAACACCTGCGGCAGCGGCAGATCTTGCCGCAGAGCGTGGTCAATACGATGAAGAGTACAAAGGTCTTCAGCAAAGCCTGATTGATCTTTACGCCAAAATCAATCGCGATACCTTTGTTGTGCAAGTGATGGACGGCTCTGAGCATGAAATGCCTGTGGCGAAAATCGTTCATGCTTACCGTGCTAATGCGATGAGTGTGCCTCAGAAGATGGGTTTCTATTTCACTAAATTGTGGGAGTTCTTGTCAGACGAGCCACGTGAAGCCAATACAGAAGGTGGTGTATTCCCCGCCATTTTCGGTACTGTCATGATGGTTCTGCTGATGACAGTTCTGGTAACGCCATTTGGTGTGGTTGCGGCGGTTTATCTACGTGAATATGCGTCTCAAGGTTGGGTAACTCGTATTATTCGTATCGCGGTAAACAACTTAGCTGGTGTACCTTCCATCGTTTACGGTGTATTTGGTTTAGGTTTCTTTATTTACTTCCTAGGTTCCGGTATTGACCAAGCGTTCTTCCCAGAAGCCTTGCCATCGCCAACCTTTGGTACGGGCGGTTTGATGTGGGCGTCTATCACACTAGCGCTATTGACTGTGCCTGTGGTGATTGTGGCAACCGAAGAAGGTTTATCGCGTATTCCTCGCAACGTCCGTGAGGGCAGCTTAGCATTAGGCGCAACGAAATTTGAAACCTTATGGCGTGTTGTTCTGCCTATGGCGAGTCCAGCTATTATGACTGGGGTTATTTTGGCGGTAGCGCGAGCGGCGGGTGAAGTAGCACCGTTGATGTTGGTGGGTGTGGTGAAATTAGCGCCATCGTTGCCATTGGATGGTAACTATCCTTACATCCATTTGGATCAAAAATTCATGCACTTAGGTTTCCATATTTATGATGTGGGTTTCCAAAGTCCGAACGTAGAAGCCGCACGACCATTGGTGTATGCAACAGCCTTATTGCTGGTGATAGTTATTGCTTTGTTAAACTTGTCAGCAGTAACTATCCGAAATCATTTACGTGAAAAATACAAATCGCTGGAAATGTAAGCGGCGGAGAAGAGATTATTATGAGCGACGTTAAAACACACTCAATTGATATTTCAGCAATGCAGCGTAGCCAACAGGCATTGCGCATTGAAGATGAAACCGTTTGCCTATCTGTAAACGATTTGCACCTGTATTACGGTGAAAAAGAAGCGCTGAAAGGCGTAAACATGGTCATTCCAGAGAAAAAGGTAACAGCGTTTATCGGGCCTTCTGGTTGTGGTAAATCGACGTTATTGCGTTGTTTCAACCGCATGAATGATTTGGTTGATGGTTGCCGTATTACGGGTGAACTCAACTTACGTGATCAGAACATCTACGCGAAAGGCACAGACGTTGCTGAGCTACGTCGTCGTGTTGGTATGGTGTTCCAGAAGCCAAACCCGTTTCCAAAAAGCATTTATGAAAACGTCGCTTATGGCCTTCGTATTCAGGGCATTAACAAAAAACGTTTACTTGATGAAACGGTTGAATGGGCACTTCGCTCTGCGGCTTTGTGGGACGAAGTAAAAGACCGTCTACACGAAAGCGCTTTGGGAATGTCTGGTGGTCAGCAGCAACGTTTGGTTATTGCTCGTACCGTTGCGGTAAAACCAGAAGTGCTATTGCTTGATGAGCCTGCATCGGCGTTGGACCCTATTTCAACCTTGAAGATTGAAGAATTGATCCATGAGTTGAAAAGCGAGTTCACCATCGCGATTGTGACACACAACATGCAGCAAGCAGCGCGCGTATCTGATTACACAGCGTTTATGTACATGGGTGATTTGATTGAGTTTGGCGACACGAACACTTTGTTCACTAACCCAAGCAAACAACAAACAGAAGACTACATCACGGGCCGCTACGGCTAGGCGGAGGACGCATTATGAAAGAATTAACAACGGATCATATTTCTCAGCAGTTTAACAACGAGCTGGAACTGCTTCGCCAACACTTTTTAACCATGGGTGGTGTTGTTGAAAACCAAGTGCAAGACGCGGTACAAGCTTTATTAGATGCAAACGGTTCTTTGGCGGAAGACGTGAAAAACCAAGACGCAACGGTGAATCAGCTAGATGGTTTAATTGACGAAGAGTGTCGTCGTATCTTGGCTAAGCGCCAACCTGCAGCGTCTGATTTGCGCATGATTTTGTCGATCAGCAAAGCAGTCAGTGAGCTTGAACGTATTGGTGACGAAGCGAAAAAAATCGCCAACCTGACATTGAATCTGATCAATGAAGGTGAATCTCCTCGTGGTTACGTTGAGATCAACCGTATCGGTCAAATGGTGTCTCGTATGATTCATGACTCTTTAGACGCTTATGCTCGTTTGGATATTGAAGCGGCTATCAAGGTGGCGAAACAAGACCGTGCGGTAGACCAGGAATATAATACGGCAATGCGCTCATTGGTGACTTACATGATGGAAGATCCTCGCAGTATTTCTCGTGTGATCAACGTTATTTGGGTATTACGTTCTTTAGAGCGTATTGGCGATCACGCTCGTCATACTTGCCAGCATTTAATCTTCATGGTGAAAGGCGTTGATGTTCGCCACGTCAATGTGAATGATCTTTCTGCTGATTTGAATAAAAAATAAGTGTTGTTATCAACCTCTTGGTTCTCTTGATGAGCCAAGAGGTTGATTTTTGCCGATTCTCTCTTTCTATTATTACGCTTCCTACCTTCTTCTTTTCATTGACTTTGTTATCATCTGCTTTTCGTTTTAACGGGTGTGAAATACGATGTTTAACTTAGAAACTCATTCTACTGGCTCGCTTGAAGAGTCTTATCAAGAGCTTAATGCTCAGTTAGCGGCTTTGCTAAGTGGAGAGCGCGATTTTATCTGTAATGCCGCGCAGTTTTCGGCGTTTGTTATGCAAACGGTGACGGATCTGAATTGGTCGGGTTTCTATTTTTCTCGTGGCGAAGAGTTAGTGCTTGGACCTTATGTTGGCAAGGTTGCTTGCACTCGCATTCCGTTCGGTCGCGGTGTATGCGGTAAGGCGGCGATTACTTTACAGACGCAACGTATTGAAGACGTTCACGCCTTTGATGGTCATATTGCTTGTGATGCCGCGTCGGCGAGCGAGGTGGTTATTCCTGTTGTCGTTGGTGGTAAATTAATGGCAGTGTTTGATATGGACAGCCCGAAGGTTGGCCGTTTCTCTGAGATTGATCAAGCTGGATTGGAGTCTTTTGTGGCAACTTTTATTGAAGCCACAGATTTCAGTTGGTCAATCTAACTCAACCTTGTTGAGTCTTTTGTTATAAAAAGTGCACTTCAAGTTCGTCTAATGACGTTTGATGAACGGCAGGTAGGCCATCGATGATGGCTTGCATGTCTTGATCACTTTGTTGTGTTGCCGCTTCTTCAATCAACTGACATTGTTTGGCAAATAGCTGCATTGCCATGTTTAAACTGGCGGACTTGAGTGAATGGCTCACATGCCTTAATTCTTGATAGTCTCTCTTTTCCCAAGCTTGCTTAAGCTGCACCATTTTTTCGGTGCTGTCGTCAACAAACTCCAAGCGTATAGCGTTAATTGTGTCTTTCCCTAGCAGTTGAATTAGAGAGTCTAGATGGGCGTGATCAATCATTTTTATGAGCCTTTGACGATATGTCTTTGTATGTTGTTTTTTTCGGTGAAAAGAGTCCCGCTATAAGTGGCTCTAGTTGGGTCTGCGTGAGCGGAAAATGTAATGGTATGATTGAGTGCTCTGGGTGGCTAATCGCTTGGGGGTTATAGCCAAGAATAGGGCAAGATTTTGCTTTCCATTGCTGCAGTGCATCATTGCCATCTCGTTCAAATCGCGGTGTATTCCCTAGAATCACTAGATCGTAATCTTTGTATTCTTGCAGGCTGCCATCCTTTGAAAAGATAGCATCAATATTGAACGTGGCAAGTTGTAAGCCAATAATTTTGGCTAGATGCGTGTCCGTTTCAATGACCAATGCTTGTGTTTGCTCAGTACAGTGAAAAGCAGACGATGTCGGTAAGTTGGTACTCGGAACGTAATATGGAATATCGACCCAAAACTCACAGCCTTTTTGTGGCGCACAGGAAAAATGCATCTCGCCTTGCATGAGATAAACCAATTTGTGACACAAAGCCAGACTCAAGCCCACTTTACTGGGCAAAGGACCTTCTTGTTGCATTGGCAAAGATGGGTTGATTCTTAAATTTTGTTGTAATTCATTTGGCATACCTAGCCCAGTGTCTCTAAGGGCTATTTGCATCACTCTGATTTCTTTTGTGTCTGGAACAAGTGGTAGTTGAGGTGCGTTTAGCGCTGAAGGCCTAATTTGTAAACTTATGCTACCTGATGAGGTATAGGTAATCGCATTTTGTAGCAGAGCAACGATGATCTCTTTGGTTCGGATAAAGTCTAGACTGATATCTTTAGGTAGAAGAGGATCAATATAGAGGATGCTCTGCAAATTTTTGCGCGTCATCTGCGGCTCAAAAATAGCCAGGTAATCTTCTATGCTCTTTTGTAAGCACTCGGTCGTTGGGTTAAGTGTTAGCTGCTTGGCATCAATGAGCGCTAGGTCAGAAAGCATTTCGATAGTTTGTAGTAACTGATGACCTGATTCTTCAATATGCTTTGATAGCACCCCTGTGTCATTTTTTGACTCTGTGCAATTCAGTGTTTTAGCGGTTCCCAAAATGGCATTAATCGGAGAACGTATTTCTTGGCTAATAAAAGACAGCAGATTGGCTTTGTCTTCATGGACAGTTTGAATTCCTAGTTTAAGTTCATCATTGCGCTTAATGACGTTTCTAAGCTCGGTTAATCCTTTTACAGTAAAAAAGCACAAGCATAATAGGCATGCTAGAAGCGCCATTGAGAGTAGTTGAATATCATCTAAATTCTTCTGCAATGTTTTATGCTGGTTGCTGATGAATTCATTGCTGCCTTTGTTCACTAAGGTGACAAACTCATTGATTTGCTCTTCGATGCGCTGAATGCGTTCAATTAAATCTGGTAGGTAGGAAGTATCGCCGCTTTCTATTTTAGATAAATTGAAACTGAGTAGTTCTAATTCACCGTTAATAATATTCAACAGTCTGGTAGTGCGGCCGCTTTCAAAGGTGCGGATCAGAGAGCCTACGTCTCCTTGTCTAAGTAAGTCTACTCGACTCATTAACAGGTCATACTCAAAAAAAGCATTACCGTTAAGGGGGTAATCGGCTTCGTCCAATTCTATCAAGTAATTGAGAAAACGATATGACTGTATTTGTAGCTGTAGGGTATTCCACAAAGAGCTTTCAAATACGCGCCGACTGTTGTTTTTTGAGCTATCACTGGTGTAAGTAATAATGCCAAATACAGCGATGGTGATGGCAATAATGAAAGCAATAAAGCCATACAGAACCCATAGCTTGAATTTGGATAGCCAAGTGTTTCCTTTAAACAAGCGTTCCATGTTTACTCGGTTCCTACAATCGCTTTGATGCGATCAATTTGCCAAATAGAACGGCCATAAAACATTTCAGATTTAAGCTCTTCGTGTTCGTCAAATGGATAAATCATCATGATAGGACCGAGGTTTCTAACACTCATAGGCTTTCCGTCTAGATGAGTTGCCAAAATCGCGCCGTTTTCCGTAAAGTCACTGAGAGGAATCTCCGTCATGTATTCATTAAGAGCTGTGACTTGTAAAAATGTAGCAGTACTACCTAACTGCTTTAGTAGGTCAGCGGCAGAAAAACCTTGGTAAGTGTGAATACCTTTTGTCCATGGATTATGCGTAGTGATGGTGTATTGAGGCAAGCTGTTTAGCATCGCTAAATCAAACGTTGATTCTGGTTGTAGATTTGCAGTATCGATTGCACCCGATACAGTGAGTAAAACTCTTCCTTTTGGTTTATCTGCCGCGTAGGACGCGATAGACATAACACATAAAAACAGTAATACAAGAGGATTTAGATTTGTATAAGAAGAGTATAAACGCATAAATAAAAGCCTTAATGCTGCCTAATTTAACAGATCTATATGATAGACAAAAATAGCGGGCTTGTGTGATGAATACTCGCTTTGAAATGAAAGAACTGAAGGTTTAGTAACAATTAAGCCGTTTTGGGCTTTCTTAATTGAGAAATCACAAAACGGCTTAATGTTTTTACCTGTATCTACTTCGTACTTAAATAGGATGTATCAAGCTATGTCTGCAAGTCGCGAGCAAGCGGCTTGGTGCTCATTCGATAACACTTGCAAAGTCGGTTTTTGTTGCGCACAGCCTTCATTGGCATGAGGGCAGCGAGTACGAAAAACACAACCTGACGGTGGGTTGATTGGTGATGGTAAATCGCCAGTCAATAACTGGATCTTTTTACCACGCTCTACTCTCGGATCAGGAACAGGTACCGCTGACAACAAGGCTTTGGTGTATGGGTGCTGAGGATTTTCGTACAGTGCGCGTTTGCTGGCTAATTCAACCGCATTGCCTAAGTACATAACCAAAACCCGGTCTGAAATGTGTTTTACCACACTTAAGTCGTGGGCGATAAATACCAAAGACAAGCCCATTTCCGCTTGTAACTCTTTCAATAGATTAACCACTTGCGCTTGGATAGAAACGTCCAACGCAGAAACTGGCTCGTCACATACAACTAACTTAGGCTTGAGAATCAAAGCGCGAGCAATGCCGATGCGCTGGCATTGGCCACCTGAAAATTCATGAGGATAACGGTTAATCACGTTAGGCAATAACCCCACGCGATCCATGATGGCGCGAACCTCGGCTTTTACCGCTTCTTTTGATAATTCTGGACGAAAGGTTCTAAGTGGTTCTGCAATGATATCGCCCACCGTCATACGCGGATCAAGCGACGCCAAGGGGTCTTGAAAGATCATCTGCAGCTCTTGACGCTTGCTGCGCATTTGTTTTTTGTCTAAGTCCGTTAGATCTTGTCCAAGCCAAACCACATTGCCTTCGGTAATTGGCACAAGGCGAAGTAAAGCGCGGGCAAGCGTAGATTTACCACAGCCAGATTCACCCACCACGCCAAGTGTCTCGCCAGCGTAAATGGTCAAATTAACGCCATCTACGGCTTTTAGTGCTTGGCCTTTTTCCCATGGCCATGCATTGTCTGACTTGATGTTGAAGTGTACTTTTAAGTTGTTCACTTCCATTAATACGTTATTTGAAGTGTTCATTAGGCGACCCATCCATCAACGGATTTATGACAAGCTCGTAGTTGACCCGGTGCAAACTCTTTTAGCTCAGGCATGCTTTCTCCACAGCGTTCTCTGGCAAACTCACAACGGGCTTGGAATGGACAGCCTGATGGCATATGCAGCAAGTTAGGTGGGTTGCCTGGAATGGTGGAGAGTTTTTCGTCATTGCCATCAAGGCGAGGAATGGCTTTTAATAAACCTTGCGTATACGGATGCGTAGGGCGATAAAACACATCTTCTGCGGTGCCATATTCCATGGTTTGTCCGGCGTACATCACCAACACTTTGTCGCATAAGCCAGCGACCACGCCCAAATCATGAGTGATCATGATGATGGAGGTGTTGAAGTCGTCTTTTAATTCGTTCAGCAAGGTCAGAATTTGAGCCTGTACGGTGACGTCTAGGGCGGTGGTTGGCTCATCGGCGATCAACAGCTTAGGTTGGCATAATAACGCCATAGCGATCATCACACGCTGTCTCATGCCGCCAGAAAATTCATGCGGATACATGTTCATGCGCTTACGCGCTTCTGGCATCTTCACTGCGTCGAGCATTTTGACTGATGCTTCAAACGCTTCGGCTTTGCTCATGCCTTTGTGCAGCATCAAGACTTCCATCAACTGCTTGCCGACCTTCATATAAGGATTCAATGAGGTCATTGGATCTTGGAAGATCATGGCAATTTCTTTGGAGCGGATGCGGTTCATGGCTTTTTCATTCAGGGTCAGAATGTTTTGCTCGTTAAAGCGTGCTTCCCCTTCAATAATGCCATTGCCAGCCAATAAGCCCATGAGAGCAAATGCGGTTTGGCTTTTACCAGAACCAGACTCGCCAACGATGCCTAGGGTTTCACCTTGGGCTAAGGTGAAGTTCAGATCATTCACCGCGGTTACAAAACCATCGGGCGTTCTGAAATTCACTCGTAAGTTATTTACTTCTAATAAATTCTTTTGACTTGATAAGCTCATAAAGCCTCCTTAGCGGTCTTTTGGATCAAGCGCATCGCGTAAGCCATCGCCGAGGAAGTTAAAACAAAACAGAGTCACGACTAGGAAACCAAGCGGCCAAGCCAATTGCCAAATAGCAATTTCCATATTTTGAGCGCCTTCAGAAATCAATGCGCCCCAGCTGGTCATAGGCTCTTGAACGCCGAGTCCCAAGAAGCTGATAAAAGACTCAAGCAAAATCATATTCGGTACCAACAACGTGGCATAAACAACCACGATGCCGAGTACGTTTGGCACAATGTGGCGCAAGATGATTTTTGGTGTCGACACGCCGCAAGCGTAAGCTGCTTCGATGTATTCTTTGTTTTTCAGGCTCAAGGTCTGACCGCGAACTATCCGCGCCATATCGAGCCATGAAATCGCGCCAATGGCGACAAAGATCAAGAAGATATGGCGACCAAATAAGGTCATCAGGATGATCACAAAGAACATGAAAGGGAAAGAGTTCAGAATCTCCAAGAAACGCATCATCACACTGTCAACGCGTCCACCAATGTAACCTGATGCCGCGCCGTAAAGCGTACCAATAACGATAGCCACTACGCTGCCCATGATGCCAACCAATAACGAGATTTGTCCGCCTTGCATGGTACGAACAAAAATATCGCGGCCTAGGGTGTCAGTACCAAAGTAATGACTGTTTTCAATGTTTGGACGACCTAAAGTGGAAATGTCAGACAGTGCTTCCCAGTCGATATCGTCGTAATTCCATTGGCTGAAAAACGGGCCAAGCAAAGCAATGGCGGTAATAAGCAGCAGAATAATTAAGCTAGTCACTGCGGCATGGTTAGAAAAAAATCGACGACGGGCGTCTTGCCATAAACTGCGACCTTCGACTTCCACCACTTTTTCGGCGAACTGTTCGACGGCCTGAATTTTGTCTTTCGTAGTAATCATAATAGCGAGGCCTTAGTAGCGAATTTTCGGATCAATAACAGCGTATAAAATATCGACGATAGCATTGAATAGAATCGTCAATGTACCGACCAAAATGGTGACACCCATGACCATGGAATAGTCGCGATTCAATGCGCCATTGATAAAGTGCTGACCAATACCGCCTGTACCAAAATACACATCGACAATAACAGAACCTGTCACTATGCCGACGAATGCAGGCCCAAGATAGGAAACAACAGGCAGCATGGCGGGGCGCAAAGCATGCTGAAAGATTATGCGATACTTCGGTAGGCCTTTTGCTCGTGCGGTACGGATAAAGTTGGAGTGCATGGTTTCTATCATGCTACCGCGAGTAATACGTGCGATCTGCGCAATATAGCTAGTGGACATGGCAATAACAGGCATCACCAAATAAGGCCAAGCCCCTCCATTCCAGCCACCGGGCGGTAACCAATGATTATAAATAGAGAAAAACAGGATACACAACGGAGCCAAAACAAAATTCGGCAGCACGATCCCAAGGTTTGCAAAGCCCATAACACTGTAATCTAACCACGAGTTCTGGCGCAGTGCCGCGATTATTCCGCAACCCACGCCAATAAGTAGAGCGACAAGAAAAGACCAGATACCAATCTCAGCAGAGACAGGGAAACTCTGTGCAATCAGTTCATTAATAGTGAAATCTTTGTAGCGAAAAGAAGGTCCTAGATCACCTTGAAGCAAGCCACCAAGATAGTAAAAATATTGGTTAATGACTGGCTCATCCAAATGGTATTTAGCGTTAATGTTTGCCAACACCTCGGGTGGTAAAGCGCGTTCGCTGGTAAATGGGCTGCCGGGGGCAGAGTGCATTAAGAAAAAAGAAACCGTAATTAAAATCAACAATGTTGGAATGGCTTCTAAAATGCGTTTTGAAATAAATGTCAGCATAAAAATTACCGGATTAGGCGCTATAAAGGGCGGCTAATACTAGGAACCTGTAGGGAGTTCAAGAGATGCCCAGCGCTTTTGCGCTGGGCATGGTTTACAACGTACTATTCAATATATAAAAACGTACTACTCAATATATAAAAACGTACTACTCAATATATAAAACAGTGGCTTAGTGCTTGATGATGTACATGTCACGCACGTAAACGTTGTCTTCTGGGTTAGGCATGTAACCGCCTAAATAGCTTTTTACTAAACGCTTTTCGGTATATTGATAAATAGGCGCAACGGCCATATCTTGTTCAATGGCGATTTCTTCTGCCTTGTTGTAGTTCTCGGCAGGGTGCTGCATGGTACGCGCATCGTGCAATAGCTTGTCGTATTCTGCGTTGCTGTATTTACCGTCGTTATTACCGTGAGTAGTGGTTAAAAGATCTAACATAGTCGAGGCTTCGTTGTAGTCACCAATCCAACCTGCACGCGCTACATCAAATTGTTGATGCTTTTTCGTTTCTAGGTAGGTTTTCCACTCTTGGTTTTCTAGAGTAACGTTAACGCCCAAGGTTTTTTTCCACATTGAAGCGATCGCAATGGCTATTTTCTTATGGTTTTCGTTGGTGTTGTAAAGCAAGCTGAAAGACAGTGGATTGCTTTTCCCATAACCGGCCTCTTCTAATAGGGCTCTGGCTTTATCGTCACGTTCTTTTTGTGACCAAGTTGCGTATTCAGGTGTTGCCGGTGAAAAGTCGTTTACTACTTCTGGTGTGAAAGAATACGCAGGTAGTTCACCTGTGCCCGTCACAAACTGAGTAATCACGTTGCGGTCGATAGCGTAAGACAAGGCCTTACGAACTCGAACATCGTTATATGGCGCTTTGGTTTTATTGAAATCGTAGTAATAGGTACCTAGTTTTGGTGTTACGACAACTTCATCAGGAATGTCTCGCATAAGCTGTTTGAAGTGGTCATTGGGGATTTCATAGCTAAGATCCATTTGACCTGCTTGGAAGCGTTTTAGCTCAGCATTAGGGGATTCAATAGGTAAATAGGTAACCTTATTGATGATTGTTTTTGCATCATTCCAATAGTTTTTATTGCGGGTGAAAACCATTTTTTCGTTAACAACCCATTCGTCCATTTTATATGCGCCGTTAGACACCATGTGTTCTGGTTTAGTCCAATCATCGCCCCATTTTTCGACCACTTTTTTAGGCACTGGGAACATAGTTTGATGAGAGGTCATTTTTACAAAGTAAGGTACTGGACGTTCAAGCGTGACTTGGAATGTATAAGCATCTAGGGCTTTTACACCCAGTGTTGAAGGCTTTGCTTCACCCGCAATGATTTTAGTTGCGTTAACAATAGATGGGATTTCCATGAACCATGCGTATGGTGAAGCGAGTGCAGGATCGACAGCACGTGTGAAAGCGAAAACAAAATCTTCTGCGGTGACAGGATCGCCATTAGACCATTTCGCATCTTTACGAAGGTGGAAGGTGTATTGTGTGTTGTCGTCGTTTACATCGTAGCTTTTGGCGACACCTGGAACTTGGTTACCATCACCATCTTGGTTATACAAACCTTCGAAGAGATCTTTAGAACGAATGGAAGCGGGTGTGCCTTCCATTTTCTGTGGGTCCATAGTTGCAGGCTCTGAGCCGCCGCCACGGATAAGTTCTTGTTTAGCCGCTAGTTCTACGCCAGCTGGTACGTCTGCCGCCTGAGCTTGCAGAGCGAAGAAAGAAGTTGCCATGATGGCACTGGCGAGTAATGTCATTTTCATCTTTATAGTGTCCCTTGTGAGTTAACTTTTGTGAATGTGCTTTTTATATTCAGACGCGATACCTGCACTGGTTCGTATTCGTCTTACGGTTTCATAGTTCACCAATTCGCTAAAGGTCACAATCGAAATTGCGTATCAGGTCATGCGTCTAATAAATGTAAGCTTTATAAAAGAGCAGTGAAAATTGCATGTTTAGTGTCTACAAGGCTTGAAGCTGTTGTTCATTACGTTTATGAGTCTTCAATTTGAAAGGCTATGTGGAGCCGAGAAAGTCGTCATGATATTCTGTAGCTCTTAGATAAATTTGATCGAAGGGTCTAACTTTAGGAGTAATGCAGCATCGTGATCACTCACCCATTTAAAGCCGCCGGGGCTTTTTTAAAAGCGTTTCCTTTGGTTTTTTCGAAAGATTTAAGGCTGTTTATATTAGCGCCTTTGTTGGCGAATTTTGTTTTGGTGGGCCTATTGTATATGGTCGCCTTTAGCTATTTTCAGACCTTAATGGATTCAGCAATGGGGTATTTACCTGAATGGGTATCCTTTTTGAATTGGCTTTTTTATTTGATATTTGCCGCTATTATTAGTGTACTTTTGTTCTATAGTTTTTCAGTAGGTGTGAATATTTTGGCGGCGCCTTTTATGGCGTTTCTAGCAGAAAAAGTAGAAGAAAAGGAAACAGGGAAGGTTTTTGATGAAACGCTGACGGCTGGCGTTCTTATCGCGATAGTTGGTCGCAGTTTACAGCGAGAATGCCAGAAAATATTGTATTTTTTACCTCGTTTTATTTTGTTACTGTTATTGTCTTTTATCCCTCTTGTTAATGTTATTGCTCCAGTATTATTACTATTGTTTTCGGCTTGGATGTTATCCCTGCAATATATGGATTATGCTTTTGATAATAATAAGGTTAAATTTCATGACATGAGAATGGCATTACGCTCCAAACCTTTGTTATGTTGGACATTTGGCGGCATAGTAATGGTTGGTTTGACGATTCCTTTCTTTAACCTATTCGTTATGCCGATTGCTGTTGTAGCTGCCACATTATTGTGGATTTCGGTTTTCAGATCACAACATGGGGATTTTTCTGCCTTGTTAGATCGTACTAATGGAACTTTGTGATGTCGTTAAAAATTTTGGTAGTAGATGATGCCTCTTTTACACGTGACTTGATTCGGCGCACATTGCGTAAGCAGTTTCCTGCGGTTGAAATTGAAGAGGCGGTGAATGGACGTAAAGCACAACAAATGTTAAATAAAATTCAGTTTGATATGGTGTTGTGCGATTGGGAAATGCCTGAAATGACAGGCGTCGAGCTGCTTAAGTGGTGCCGAGAACAACCGAAATACAAAAAAGAAGACGTGCCATTTTTGATGATTACTAGCCGTGGTGATAAAAGCCATGTGGTGGAAGCTGTTCAATCAGGTGTGACGGATTATCTAGGCAAACCATTTTCTAGTGAACAGCTCGCTAACAAAGTCATATCGGCTGCGAAAAAGCATGGCCTTGATAAGAAGCTGACGTCTCAAAAAGCCCGTGAATCTGTCTCTCCTGGTGGCGTAAGCTCTGCATCGTTAGATGTCTTAATGGGCGCAGGCAAAAGCACTCCTGTGAAGGCTACCAAGTTCACCAACCCCGATGCGCCTGCTGTGCTAGTAAAGGATGTTAAAATCCCGACCATGGTACGCTTCGAAAACAAGCAATTTCGTTGCATGATTATTCAGTTTAGTAAAACGGAAGCGACTATGTTTATTAAGAGTGATGATGTTGTGCCACAAGTCTTGGGGCAGGCGGTATTGGATCTTGAACACAAAGGCGCAGTGAATCGTTTGAATTATTATGTCCAATCCGTTGCTACCACAGAGAAAAAACACGACTCGACCTTTTTGACGGTTATCTTGAGTTTGATCGATCAGGATAGCGAGAAAGAGGCGTTTATTAGCCAGTTGTTTGATAGTTTATAAATCTCGTTACCAACCCCTCCCTAACCCTCCCCTTGAAGATAAGGGGATGGGATTTAATGACTTGGTGAATCTTGGTTATCGTCTGTAGGAATAGGTAGCGCCGGAATCGTATCGTTTCTGGTTCGATTCGCGGGGAAGTGGCAAGAGAAGGTACTGCCGAAACCTGGTTGACTGCGTATTTGCAGTTTGGCGTCGTGATGCAATAACACATGCTTTACGATAGCTAAGCCAAGTCCTGTACCGCCTGTTTTGGAGCCTCTTCCTTTATCGACACGGAAAAAACGTTCTGTGAGGCGAGGGATGTATCTTGGCTCTATGCCTAGTCCTGAATCTTTTACTGAGAAAACACCGTTAAACTCACTGGATTCCCATTTTATCTCAATCTCACCACCATCCGGTGAATATTTTATGGCGTTAAAAATCAGGTTTGAAAACGCACTGTATAGTTCTTTGTAAGAACCGTATAGACGAGCTTCTTCGGGAACTTGTAAAGCAATGGTGTGCTTGTCCGTCAAGATAGGCGTGGTCGTATTGGTGATGGTTTTAACTAGATCTGAGACTTTATGCCACTGGTTTTCTTCGCGCTTATCATTGCTTTCTAGACGAGATAGCAGTAGCAGATCTTCGATGAGTTGTTCCATTCGCTCAGATTGCTCAGACATATTTACAATGCCTTTTTGCATGCTTTTAGGCAGACTGTCCTTGAACATGTCGAGAGTTTCTAAGTAGCCTTTAATAACGGTAAGTGGTGTTTTTAATTCATGGGAAGCGTTGGCGACAAAGTCTTTTCGCATCTGCTCTAGCAAGTGTAAACGCGTGACATCACGAACAAAAATGAGATGATCATTTTTATCGTATAGTGTGGTTTGAATTTCTAAATACACACCGTCTTTGGCTGGAGACTTGATGACCAAAGGTTCACCAAAGCGCTTTTGACTAAAGTAACGGAAAAATTCTGGACTACGAACAATATTGGTGATGATTTGACCACGATCGACAGGTCGCATCAAGCCGAGAAAGTGGGCAGCCGAGTTGTTCCACCATTCCAAGTTACCTTGGTTATCTGCCATGATAACGCCTTCTTTTAAGGCGGTTGTGGAGCTTTCAATTCTTGTTAGGGCTTGGCGCATGCGGCGTTTAGATTTACGTTGCTTCTTATGCAGACGATAAACAGCATCGAACACTTCGCCCCAAATACCGCTGGCTTCCGGCGGGGCTGCACGACCAGAATGACGCAGCCAATTATGAAATTGGTATAGCTGATAAAGCTGCCAGTATAAAGAACCTAAAGTGTACAGCAGCAAAACACCCAATAATTGACCAATTATTAGACCTATTACAATGCAGGCTGCTAGCCCCGCGAGCCAAGTAATAATGGTGTTTCGCCAAACTGTTTTCATACGGACCTTTTTGCTGAGAAGCGGTAGCCTGTTCCTCGTACGGTTTGTATTAAGAAATCATGAGTGCTACCAATGGCTTTGCGTAAACGACGTATATGAACATCAACGGTACGTTCTTCAACGTAGACATTTCCACCCCATACTTGATCCAACAATTGCGCTCTTGAATAGGCACGCTCTTGATGGGTCATAAGGAATTTTAGTAGACGGTATTCTGTCGGCCCCATGTCTAAAGGACGACTGCCTATAGTAACTCGTTGGCTAATTGGATCAAGGGTCAGGCCTTCGATTTCAATTGGTTCATCAACCCCTTGAGGCGTCGCGCGACGTAATACGGCTTTGAGTCGTGCAACTAACTCGCGTGGTGAAAAAGGCTTGGTGATGTAATCATCCGCACCCACTTCTAAACCTTGGATTTTGTTGTCTTCTTCACTTTTCGCCGTCAGCATGATGACCGGAATTTCAGCCGTCGTAGTGTCTTTTTTCAATCTACGAGTCAGCTCAATACCGCTACCACCAGGCATCATCCAATCTACAAGAATCAGATCTGGACGGTGGTCCACAATGATTTCATGGGCTTGCTGAATGTTTTCTGCTTCCAAATACTCGTAGCCTGCCATTTCAAGTGCAATGGCGATCATTTCGCGTATGGAAGATTCGTCGTCAATAATTAATACTTTTTTACCGGTCACAGGATTTATCCTCATCTCAGGAACGGTTTCATTAAAGCGATCTAATGTGACAATTCGGTTACATTGTCACAACTTTGCCATATATTAGATAAAATAGCTTGCAACTAGACCGATGAAAACACAGTAGCCAACGCGGTTATTGTCTAAAAATGAGCGAAAGCATGCTTGTCGATCACGCTCTTTGGCTTGTTTAAATTGCTGATAAAAGAGCCCAACACAAACGACTAATGACACAAAGTACGGCCAATGCAGTCCTGCTAGTAAGCCAATCCAAGTCAATAAAGATAAGGTTAGTCCTTGCAGGCAAACAATGACGAATAAATCGTATCGGCCAAATAAAATTGCAGTGGATTTGATGCCTATTTTAAGATCGTCTGGACGGTCTGTCATCGCATAATACGTGTCATAAGCAATCGTCCAAAAGCAATTTGCGACAAACAACATCCATAGCTCAGGATCCATTAAATCCCCACCTTGTGCGCTGTAGGCCATAGGGATCGCCCAAGAAAAAGCCAAGCCAAGAAACAGCTGGGGCAGGTGTGTGTACCGCTTCATAAAGGGATACAGCGCAGCAAGACCTAAGCCTGCGAATGACAGTAAAATAGTCTTCAGATCGGTAAACAGCACTAGGATGAAACTTAAAATCGATAAGGCACCAAACAGCATCAGCGCTTCTTTTTCGGATACGCGGCCAGAAGGCAAAGGTCGATTTTTGGTGCGATCAACAAAGCCATCGACTTTTCTATCCGCGTAGTCATTAATGACACAACCCGCTGAACGCATGCTGAAAACGCCTAAGATAAAGATAACCACTAAATGCCATTGAGGCATGCCATCGGCGGCAAGCCATAGTGCCCATAATGTTGGCCACATAAGTAAGAATGAGCCGATAGGGCGGTTGAATCGAGTGAGTTCTGTGTAGTCTTTAAGTTTGTTCATAACAATCCAAACGGCGTTTTTAGTTGGTTAATCTCATCAAAGAAAGCTTCATTGACCAATATTCCAGGGCCAAAATGGTGGAACACAGAGCGCCTTGCCCACAGCGCATTAGGTTGGTTTGGAAACATGCGTTTGGGCAGCTGAGTGACTTCAATACGGCTTCGAGAAAGCCCTTTATGTTGAAATAAGTAGCCGCCCAATGGTTTGTCTTTTAAATGTTTTACTTGTCGCCAATGGCCTTTCAATGACCTAGCCGGAATAATTGAGCGAGCATAAATGACGGCAACACCATCGACTTTTAGCAACACTGTACGAATACGCGCGGCTTCTCGGGGTCGTAACTTTAGGCGTTTTCGCTCCCTTGTTGTTGGGGTTCTCCAAGTATCTTCAAGTACTTCAACCGTCAATGTTCCCATGCTTTTAAGTTTTGCCGTCAAGGACTCTTGAGTGACGAGCCAAGGCCATAGGTTTTTAGGTACTTTTACCTTATTAATTTGATCTACGGGCGACCATCGGTAGTCAAATTGTTGAGCAGCAGAGGAATTCATTAACGTCATAATTAACTAGGTATTCATCTTATTAATTAAATCAACCATCTTATGGAGCTCGGTAGACTTTTGGTAAATCGTATCTCTACAGGTTTCGGCTTCCTCTAGGGTTAAACCAATTTCTAACAACACGGATGGCTCAATGGCTGCGTTATTTCGCAGTTGATAGGAGACATACAGCAGCCTTGCCAAAGTCACATGTTCGCCATAATAATGCGGCTTTTTGCTATAACGAATGGCAGTCCAAATGTTGTCAGGCAAACTCCAGTAGCGTAACAACCAAGAGCCTAATTGCTCCTTGGTAAAGTGTAGTATTTGCATTTCGACTAATTCAGAAGACAAGTGGGCATTGGCTTCTTGATAGCGGGAAAGAATCGAAAAATGCGGTGGTAAAATAGTGCTAATCGCCAAATAACCAAAATTATGCAGCAATCCAGCAAGGTAAGCATGGCCTAACTTTGGACGGTTAGGAATAGGCATGGCTTTTACTAAGGCTTCCATCAAGACGGCATTTGATACGGAGTCGAGCCAAAAATCTTCATAGTGACGCGGACCGTCTTCAGGTGTTTGAAATGCATTCCCCATAGATAGACCAAGGGCTAAATTCATCACCATATCGAAGCCTAATACGCGAATGATTGCATCCTCTACTGACTCTATAGAGCCAGGTGCGCCGTAATAGGCGGATGATGCCCAGCTGATGACCTGAGCTGCCAGACTCGGGTCTAACGCAATAACCTCGCACAGCTCATCTGTACCCGCAGTTTTGTCTGTCGAAAGACGAATAATACGATGAGAGGAAGCTGGTAAAGGTGGAATCTCTAATGTTTCTTCAATACGCTGTTTGAGCCGAATAGATTGAAAGCGTCCAAGCGCTTTAAGAATTTGCTCTTCATCGTCTTCGTGGTTATCTACAGGGTGTGGTATGAGCTGAGTGTGGATTGAAATACTCTCAAAACGGTTCAATGGACCGGAGAACATCTCAGCTAATTCTGTAGAGCTAATATCGTGATATTGTCCATCCGCCTTAGTTCTAATCGAAAACACCGCATTCTTTAGCATGCTGGCTTCTAATATGGTTGTGATACTGTTTGGCTTAATAAGCGGGTCGCCTGTGCTTTGAAAATTACTGATAGGTTCAAAACGACGCTTAGTAATACGGGAAACCGCAGAAATATCCAGCATGTTGCTTTCAGGGAAAATAACCTGCAAACGACCTGTGTGGTCGGCTAAATGTACCACGCGTAATCTTTGACTTGTTTGAAGGTCTACGGAAGATTCCATACATTTTCCTGTTAAAAAGACGGACATAAAAAAGCCCCGATACGGGGCTTTGTCAATATAACAGATTTTAAGTTCTAGTTCTGAATACTAAACGATTAGTGATTCAAAATTTGACTTAGGAACATCTGGGTACGGTCGTGTTGAGGGTTGTCGAAGAACTCGTGAGGCTCGTTGGCTTCAACGATTTCGCCGGCATCCATGAAAACAACACGGTCAGCAACAGTTTTAGCGAAGCCCATTTCGTGCGTTACACACACCATGGTCATGCCTTCTTCTGCTAACTGAACCATTACGTCCAATACTTCTTTGATCATTTCAGGGTCAAGCGCTGATGTCGGTTCATCAAATAGCATGATACGAGGCTGCATACATAAACCACGAGCAATCGCTACACGCTGTTGCTGGCCACCAGATAGCTGACCTGGATATTTCAATGCTTGGTTAGCGATTTTTACGCGTTCCAAATAATGCATTGCCATTTCTTCCGCTTCTTTCTTAGGTGTTTTACGCACCCAGATTGGCGCCAATGTCAGGTTTTCCAAAATGGTTAAGTGAGGGAACAAGTTAAAGTGTTGAAACACCATGCCCACGTCTTTACGGATCGCTTCGATGTTCTTCAAGTTATTGTTCATCTCAACACCATCAACTAGAATCGTTCCTTTCTGGTGTTCTTCTAGACGGTTGATACAACGCGTCATCGTTGACTTACCAGAACCAGAAGGACCACACACAACGATGCGTTCGCCTTTCTTGATACTGAAATTGATGTTTTTTAGTACGTGAAAATCACCGTACCACTTGTTTACATCGTTAAATTCGATGATTGCTTCTTCGCCCTGCGCAAGTTGGGCACGAGCCATATTTGTATCTGTCATGATAAAGACCTCAAATTCCTAACTAATTTCGCTTGTGCCCAGTTTCTAACTTACGCTCTAGAGCCATACTATAACGTGACATACCAAAGCAGATAACCCAATAAATCAAGGCTGCGAAGGCATAACCTTCAACCGTGGTACCTAACCAGTTTGAATCATGGTTAGCGGCTTGAATTCGACCTAAGAAGTCAAACATGCCAACGATGTACACCAAGGTCGTGTCTTTAAACAAAGCAATAAAGGAGTTCACTATGCCCGGAATAACCAGTTTTAGTGCCTGTGGCAAAATAACCAGAATCATCGACTGCCAGTAGGTTAACCCCATTGCATCAGCAGCTTCATATTGGCCTTTAGGAATTGCCTGTAGACCGCCACGAACAACCTCAGCCATATAAGCAGCAGAGAATAAAGTAATACCAATGAGAACACGTAATAACTTGTTGAAGTTTAAACCTTCCGGCAAAAACAATGGAATCATTACGGATGCCATGAACAAGATAGTGATTAATGGTACAGCTCGAATGGTTTCGATGAAGACCACACAAACTGATTTCGCAATTGGCATTTCTGAGCGTCTACCGAGAGCTAGCACGATTCCCAATGGGAAAGATGCCACAATACCGATAACACCCAATAGTACAGTAAGGAAAAGGCCGCCCCACAAAGAGGTTTCCACTACTTCTAGACCAAATACACCACCGGCAAACAAGAAGTAAGCCACAATGGGATAAGCGACGATAATAGCGATAGAAAGATACAGCTTGTTAATCGTCTTAATGGCAAAAGCACCAACCATAACCACTAATAGAATCACGGCTAAATTAATACGCCATGTTTCTGCTTCTGGATACAAACCGTACATGAACTGATCAAAGTACACACCGATAAAAGCCCAGCAAGCACCGCCAGCAGTACAGGCCGCTTTAGAGGAACCTTCCCAAGTAGCGTTAATTAACGCCCACTCAATAACGGGTGGAAGCAGTAAATACAGTATATAAATGCTAAATAATGTTAGAAAAATATTAAGCGGGGACGAAAATAAATTCTGACGTACCCATGCCACAGCACCAACCGATGTAACCGGTGGTGGGAGGCTTGGTGATGGTTTAAAGATAATAGCCATGATCTGCCTCCTAGCGCTCAATTAATGACATTTTATTGTTGTACCAGTTCATGAATACCGAAATCGATAGACTCAATGAACCGTAAACCAACATACAAAGGCCAATGGTTTCAATTGCTTGACCAGTTTGGTTCAGCGTTGTACCCATCACGACAGCTACCAATTCAGGATATGCAATAGCAGCCCCTAAAGAAGAGTTTTTCGCTAAGTTAAGGTATTGGCTGGTGAGTGGCGGAATAATAACGCGCAACGCTTGAGGCAAGACAATTAGACGCTGTGTCATGCTATCACGTAAGCCTAAAGAGCGAGCAGCCTCGGTTTGCCCCCAGTTTACGGACAAAATACCAGCACGAACGATCTCGGCAATAAAAGCGCCAGTGTAAGTGGATAAAGCAACTAATACCGCAACAAATTCAGGTGGAAGTACCATGCCGCCTGTTACGTTAAAGCGACTTTTTTGTGGTAGATCAAACTCTATTGGGAATCCTGCAATAGCAAGGAAAATGAAGGTAATACCAACAATCAGACCCAAAGAAGACCAATAAGCTGGAAACCATAATCCTGTTTTAGTTTGGCGCTTTTTAGCCCACATAATTAAGCCAATAGAAGCGACTATCGACAGAATGAAACCGAATATCACCAACCCAAAACCATCTTGGATCATTGGATTAGGCGAATAGATACCACGTTTGTTTAGTAGGAAGTCAGCAAATTCATAACTATCACGTGGTGCTGGTAGTGCTGCAAGCACGGCAAAATACCAGAAGAACATCTGCAACAATAATGGAATGTTACGCAATGTCTCAATATAGACAGTTGCTAAACGTGCCACTAACCAGTTTTTTGATAAACGGGCTAGGCCCATTATTACACCAATAATGGTGGCTAATATTATACCTAATAGAGAGATTACGAAGGTGTTGATTAAAGCAACAACAAACGCTCGTCCGTAAGTATTAGCTTCGGTGTATTCAATAAGGTGAATAAGAATTGGAAAACCAGCAGGCTCATTAAAAAATGAGAAACCAGTGGAAATCCCTCGGTTATCGAGGTTGGCTTGAAGGTTACTAAATAAGTAATAACCCGCAAAGACCACCATCGCTAGCAGCAAAATTTGAAAAATTAAGGCACGATTACCCGCGTCGTTCAAAAAGCTGTTATTGCTCGGAGTTGTTTTATCGCTCATCTTGGTTCAGGCAATGAAATGCTCGTCAGATGTGTAAGAAAGGGGGGAGAAACCCAGCGACTCTCTAGTCGCTGGGTAAATACCCAAGCAGTTTGTTTGCTTTAGGTATTAACGAACTGGTGGCGCATACATGATGCCGCCAGCTTCAGTCCATAGAGCATTAAGGCCACGTGGTAAATCTACAGGAGTAGATGGACCAACGTTACGCTCAAACACTTCACCGTAGTTACCTACGTTAGCAATGATGTTGTAGGCCCAATCAGCAGGAAGCTCTAGTTGAGCACCCATATCACCTTCAACACCTAGTAGACGTTTGATGCCTGGATCATTGGTTTCGCTTTTGATCTTAGCAACGTTTTTAGATGTGATATCCATTTCTTCAGCGTTAACTTGAACATACATAGCCCAAGTTACGATATCTTTCCATTGGTTGTCGCCGTGGCGAACAACTGGACCTAATGGCTCTTTAGAAATAGTTTCTGGAAGAATAACGTGAGCAGATGGATCTGCTAGTTTAGTACGGTGAGCCGCTAGACCTGATTTATCAGTCGTGTATACGTCACAACGACCAGAGTCATAAGCTGCTAGTGCTTCGTCTGCTTTTTGTACAACAACTGGCACATAAGATAGTTTGTTTTTACGGAAGAAATCCGCCATGTTCAATTCTGTCGTTGTGCCTTGTTCTGTACAAACCGTCGCACCATCAAGGTCCAACGCGGATTTAACGCCTAGGTCTTTACGAACCATGAAACCTTGACCGTCATAGAAGTTAACTGCAGTGAAGTCTAGACCCAAAGACGCATCACGTGTGTAAGTCCAAGTTGTGTTACGAGCAAGAATATCGATTTCACCAGATTGTAGAGCGGTGAAACGCTCTTTAGCAGAAAGTGGGGTGAATTTTACTTTTTGAGCATCACCAAAAATTGCAGAAGAAACAGCACGGCAAGCATCAACGTCTATACCTGACCAGTTACCTTTGTCATCGGCATTAGAGAATCCTGGAACACCTGTACTGACACCACATTGAACGAAGCCTTTTGCTTTAACATCTTCAAGTGTTGACGCAGCAGCACCAGCACTGATTGTAGCGGCGATTGCAGCGGTCGAAAGTAATTTACCAACATTCGATTTCATTATATTGAGCCTCCCAGGCGTTTTATATATGTTGTTATCTTGCTTGATTCTATATTTCAGATTTTAAAATCTGTGCATTAAAACTTAGCAAGGTTAGTGCCAACATTTAATTATTCTTGTTGTTAGGTATATGTAGACGATTCCTCTAAAAGATCATCACATACCCCTATAGAATTACTCTTTTGAGGAGTAGTCAAGGATAAAATGTCAGGAAAGATGCGTGTAATACTCGTTCTTTGCACTTTTTGGGAGAGAAGAGTGAGATGTTTTAAGTGACTTAGCTGAATATATTTTTCTATTAAAGCTAGAGAAAACAAGGTTCTCCGAGCGAATTCAGTTGATTCTTTTGCACAAATATAGGGCGCAATATGGAAAAAGTGGATCTATTTTGTGCTGGATGAATTTTTTGCATCATTTTGGTGCCTGGTTGTGATTTCTTGTATCTAATTTGAATACCCATACGCAATATATTGAATAAAGCACTTTCCATAATTTGTAATCTGCATGGTAGACTTAAGTATCAATTGAAGCCATGTAAGGAGATCCACATCAGATGGATAACTCAGCAAAACCGCTTGATCGCTTAGACAAAAAAATTCTTCGAGAGCTGCAGATTAATGGCCGTTTATCGAATGTAGAGTTGGCTAGTCGTGTAGGGCTAAGTGCAACTCCTTGTTTAGAGCGAGTGCGCCGTTTGGAACGTAATGGTTACATTACGGGTTATTGCGCTTTGGTTAACCCAAAGAAGGTTGACGCAGGATTGCTTGTGTTTGTCGAGATTCGTCTTAAGACGACGTCTCCAGAAGGCTTTAATGAATTCAAAACCGCAGTATCTGAGATTCCAGAAATATTGGAGTGTCATTTGATTGCGGGTGACTTTGAATACCTTTTGAAAGCACGCGTATCCAACATGGACACTTATCGTCTTTTGCTTGGTGAAACCTTACTGACTCTGCCACATGTTCGAGAATCTCGTACTTATGTAGCGATGGAGGAAGTGAAGAATACGACTGTGGTTAACATCCCATAAAAAATAACCATTACTGAATGGCCTGCTTTTGCAGGCTTATTACCTTGATAATTCTGCGACTATTTTACCTAGCATTACCGGCCCCACTCCTTTTACATTAAGTACGGCTTTTTCTGAGCGAAAAGGGCGTTCTGCCACGAGTTTTTCAAGAACCTTTTTCGGTACGCCTTTCACTTTTAGAAGCTTGTCCACTTTTGATTTATTAATGGCGAGATAACCATCGGCGTAACCAGTGGCGTTTTTTTTTACTTCTTTCGACTTTTTTACGATAGGATTCTCTGTTGCTATTTTCGGCGTAGATGCTGCCTTTTCGCCCTCTAGTTCTTTAATTTTCATCGCCGATGCGGAGTAATCTGCAGACGCTTCAATTTGGTAAGGAGCATCGAAATAGGCTGAGTCACATAAGGTGTAATCCACGCCATTCCATTCATTAAGCTGCAATACGAGTTGCCAGTTGCCCGCAGGTGGTTGTTGGAAAAGTAGATCGTAGTGACAATCGGAAAGAAAATGTTGTCCTTTCATTTCACCAATCATGGTTGAAGCGAGTACGATTGCTTCTGCGTTTCCCACGCCTTGCTGAAATGCACATAACTGTAGTTGCAGTGTGCCACTGAGATTGCCTTCGACTCTATCGTTAGCGATACGTTGAATGGTAACGATGACTCTGTCATTTTCGATTCGGTAGCCACAGCCTTGTATTGTTAGATGTGCTTGATTGAAAGCATTCATATCTGTTCCTTCTTGCGAATCGATTGAGTGGAATCACTAAGGGATTTTTGATTAAAATTTGCTCATGTGCAAGCAAATCTCCCTTTATTTAGACGATAAGAGGATTTAGACGTTTAAATATTGATCGTGATTAGGTAACCATCGAGATAAAAGTGGTGAGACACGATCAGGATAACGACTGTGCAATAGAGAAGCGGCTTTTTGCACATCATCGAGCAAGTTTTTATCGCGCTGTAAATCCGCTACTTTGAATTCCCAAAGGCCAGTTTGTCTGGTGCCGAGCAGTTCACCTGGGCCTCGTAATTCAAGGTCTTTCTCTGCAATTTTAAAACCATCGCTGGTTTCTCGCATGGTGGAAAGTCGCTCTTTGCCTTGTTGTCCTAATGGTGCTTTATAAAGCAGCACACAATGGCTGGCAGTTTGCCCCCGACCAACACGACCACGTAACTGGTGAAGCTGAGCAAGGCCAAGACGTTCAGGGTTTTCTATTACCATCAGGCTAGAGTTTGGCACATCTACACCGACTTCGATGACGGTTGTCGCGACCAAGAGCTGAATTTCTCCGGCTTTAAATCTAGCCATTATGTCGGCTTTTTCTTGCGCTTTGAGTCGACCATGCACTAAGCCAATGGACAAATTGCCCAATTGCTCTTGTAGCAAAATTGCCGTGTCTTCAGCGGCTTGGCATTGTAAGGCTTCAGATTCTTCAATCAAGGTACAGACCCAATAGGCTTGCTTGCCTTCTTCGCAGGCGCTTTTCACGCGATCAATCACTTCTTGTCGGCGCTGATCCGATACAACAATGGTATTTACCGGCGTTCGACCAGGCGGTAGCTCGTCGATCATGGAGCAATCCAAATCGGCATAGGCAGACATGGCTAAAGTTCGGGGAATCGGTGTAGCAGTCATTATGAGCTGATGGGGCTGGAAACCGTGCTTCATGCCTTTTTCACGTAAGGCCATGCGCTGATGCACACCAAAGCGATGTTGTTCGTCGATAATGGCCAACGCTAAACGATCAAATTCGACAGTGTCTTGAAATAAGGCATGAGTACCGACAACAATCTGTGCTGCACCCGAAGCGATATCAGCGAGCTCTTTCTCGCGAGTTTTGCCCTTAAGTTTGCCGATCATCCATGCGACTTTTAAACCAAGCGGCTCAAACCATTGGGTGAAATTAATATAATGCTGTTCGGCGAGAATTTCCGTCGGTGCCATGATGGCGACTTGGTAGCCAGCTTGTACGACGGACGCAGCAGCTAAAGCGGCCACCAAGGTTTTCCCTGACCCTACGTCACCTTGTACCAAACGCAGCATAGGGTGACCTGTGTTGAGATCGTTAAGGATTTCTTGAAATACTCGATTTTGTGCATTGGTTGGCGAAAAAGGCAATTGTTGCAACAGTCGTTGGCTTAACTCACCTGCGGTTTGAACCTTAATTGCGGCATCTTGTTTGGCTTTCATGCGTTTACCAATCAGAGAAAGCTGATGGGCCATGAGTTCTTCAAAGGACAAGCGATATTGCGCGGGATGCGTTCCCGCTCTGAGTAATTCGAGGTTCGCTTCTCTCGACGGATGATGCAGAAAATGAATGGCGTCGCTCAGCGGTGGCAAACTGAATTGGGTGCGGATTTCATCCGGTAGCCATTCTTGCAGATTGTAGGGTGTTAAACGTTCTAAAGCTTGCTCGCACAATTGGCGAATCTTGGTTTGCGTTAAACCATCCGTCAGCGGATAAATGGGCGTAAGTTGTGCTGTTTCTTCCTGTGTTTCGTCTTCACCAATGACTTTGTATTCTGGGTGATAGATTTCAAATCCTGTACTGCCACGGCGGATTTCACCAAAACAGCGAACGCGTTTACCGGATTCCAGTTGTTTTTTTTGCGCAGCGGAAAAATGAAAGAAGCGTAAACACAAGGTGCCTGTGTGATCTTTGATACGACACAGTAAACTACGACGTTTACCCATTTTGATTTCAGCACCTGTGACTTGGCCTTCGATAACGGCTTCGTCACCAAAGCGTAGCATGCCGATTGGCACAACGCGCGTCCTGTCTTGATAGCGAATCGGTAAATGAAACAGCAGATCTTGTACTGTATTCAAATGCAGCTTGGCCAGTTTTTCGGCCATGGCATCACCAACGCCTTTTAGCTCACGAACATCCTGAGTGTCTAATCCGTCGATCATGCTGTTCTCTATAAATTCAGATGTTTGCAAGCATCACGGATAGACTGGCTCACGGCTTCAATGGCTTTCGGGCGCGGAAAGCTGGCTCGCCAAGCTAAGGCAACAGTACGTTTCGGTGCTGGCTCAGTAAAAGGGCGCACTTCCAACATATCGTGATTAATATTGGTGACGGCGGATTTCGGCAAAACGGTCACACCTAAACC
Organism: Marinomonas lutimaris; assembly: GCF_019426345.1. Taxonomy (GTDB): domain Bacteria; phylum Pseudomonadota; class Gammaproteobacteria; order Pseudomonadales; family Marinomonadaceae; genus Marinomonas; species Marinomonas lutimaris. The sequence continues at coordinate 66,573 of NZ_JAHLLW010000001.1, read as the reverse complement.
AGACGCTACCATGTAACGGATGGTTTCTAACGAACTACCATTAACAATAGTGCGACCATCACCAAATTCGCCCTCTGTTACCAAAGGACAAGCTTCTAAAACTTGCTCACTGAAACAATGGCCTTTGCCAAGCAACAACAGATTATCGGTAGAAAGCTGGTCGGTTTCTATGTGTGTGAGTTTTGTCCATGGGTGGTTCTTTGGCATAAGAACCACAAATTCTTCTTCGTAAATTGGCTGTGTCACCACGTCTGGCTCACGGAACGGAAGCGCCACAATGATGGCGTCTAGTTCGCCATTACGTAGTTTAGGGCGTAAGTTCTCGGTGAGATCTTCTTCAATGATCAATGGCATACCAGATGTCGAGCTGTGTAATGCAGGAATCATAAAAGGGAATAAATACGGGGCGATGGTATAGATCGCACCTACTTTGAGTGGGCCTTTTAATTGATTCTTACCTGAGGTCGCCAGCTCTTTAATCATGTTGGCTTGATCCAGCACCCGCTTGGCCTGAGTGATGATTTGCTCGCCTAATGGTGTGATATAAACTGAACTTTTGCTGCGTTCAAAAATAGCCGTGCCAAGCTCTTCTTCCAGCTTTTTCACGGCGACACTGAGCGTTGGTTGCGATACATAGCAGCGGTCTGCTGCACGGCCAAAATGTTTCTCTTCGGCTAGCATTACAATGTATTTCAATTCCGTTAATGTCATAGCACACCTTTTACTTAGGCTGATTCATTGTTAATAACTATGATAATACATAATTTGATAAAGTATACTCGTTCCTTTTTTATTGCTGAGTATTTCTTCTTGGATGAACCTATTAATACTAAAAGCACACATTCGTTTTTAATGTATTTTGGAGAAAACAAATGGCAAATATTTTAATCGCTGGCTGCGGTGATTTAGGCTCAGGATTGTCAACTGAGTTGATCGCTCAAGGCCATGTTGTCACTGGTATTCGTCGCACAAAAAATAAATTCCCGAATGGTGTAATAGGCATAACGGGTGACCTTGTTGAAATGAGCGACGACGCCTTGCCTGATGCGAATGTGGTGTTTCTAATAATGACGCCTAATGGTCGCAATGAAGAGGCGTATCGTGCGGCTTATTTTGATACAGCGCAGGTGCTGATTCGCCGCTACAGAGACATGGCTAAGCAACCGAAGGTGTTTTTTGTATCAAGTACCAGTGTCTACGGGCAAAGCCAAGGTGAGTGGATTGATGAAACCACACCAGCACAACCGACCTCGGCAACCGCCAAGATTTTACTCGAAACCGAGCAATCTTTATCGGCTGCATTCTCTAGTGTGGCAGTGCGTTGCTCTGGGATTTATGGTTCGGGGCGTTATCGGTTACTAGAAACGGTTTTAAGTGGCAAAGATTGGGAAGCCAACAGCTGGACTAATCGCATTCATCGCGACGACGTTGTTTCTGCTTTGGTATTATTAGCAAACTCCGCATTAACCGATAAAACCATTCCTGCACAGGTTATTGTGACCGACCAAACGCCAGTTTCTATGTGGGAAGTGAAGTTGTGGCTGGCAACTTGCCTTGGCTCTAAAGTTGCTGTGAGCAGCAGTGAAGGTTTTGTTCCGACTTCAGGGAAACGTATTCAAGGCCAATACCTGTTGTCACAAGGTTGGCGTTTGCAATATCCAAGTTATGTGGCGGGTTACCATGAGCTGTTGCGTGAGTTTAATGCTTTGCGATAAATCAGCAGAGCGATAAACGCCAAATAAAAAATAGATATAAAAAAAGAGGCCGCAGCCTCTTTTTTCATTGTGCGCATTAGCGTGAAGAGATTAGTCTTCTAACACCATGATACCTTCGATTTCTACTTGAACGCCTTTTGGTAATGCACGAACACCCATCGCAGCACGAGCTGGGTATGGTTGTTTAACGAACTGTGTCATTACTTCGTTTACCGTAGCAAAGTTGCCTAAGTCCGTCATGAAAATATTGAATTTCACTACGTTCTCTAGAGAACCACCAGCCGCTTCGCAAACAGCTTGTAGGTTTTTGAATACTTGAGTTGTCTGTTCAACGATATCTTCGCTGATCACTTCCATAGTTTCAGGCACCAAAGGGATTTGACCTGACAAATATACCGTGTTGCCAGCGCGTACTGCTTGTGAGTATGGACCAATAGCGGCTGGAGCGTTTTCAGTGTGAATCACTTGCTTTGACATAATAAGTATCCTTTATCTTGGAAGTAGTAAGTAACATAGGTAAGTGAAAATTGACTAGCGCCCAACAATAGTTTCGCGTGAGACTTTCTCTACACAGCGAACCGCTTTTATACGACGCATTACATCAGCTAAACCTACACGACTGGAAATAGTAATGCTTAACCGTAAACGACTGACTCTGCCACGCTCAATAATATCGAGATTCGATACTTGGAAATCGGTATCACTGATCGAACTGGCAATCTTCGCCACGGCGCCACGCTCGTTGATGTAGGTAACGATCAGGCTAATGTGTAACTCTTCTTCGATCTCTTTGCCCCATGCCATATGAATAAAGCGTTCAGGATTGGATAAATGATCTTGAACGTTAGGGCAATTGAGGTGGTGAATAATGATCCCTTTATCAACCTGAACATAACCCACAATTGGATCGCCAGGAATTGGTGCGCAACATTTGGCATAAGAAATAAGCATGCCTTCTGAGCCATTCACCTTAAAGGATTTCGGTGTAACCAAGGTGTCTTCATCAATATTCGGGAAGAGTTCGCGAGCTACCAGATAACCAACATGACGGCCTTTGCCGATGGATTCTAATAAGTCATCCATAGATTCGAGCTGGTGGTTTGCTAATACTTGTGCGATTTGTTCTGCCGTTAGCTCTTCAACATTGGTTTTAAATGCGTTTAAGGAACGAGTTAACAGACGATGGCCGATGGATATCGCATTTTCGCGTTGTTTATCTTTCAAATAATGGCGAATGTTGGTGCGTGCTTTGCCGGTAATCGCAAAACTTAACCAAGCAACATTCGGTTGAGCATTCTTCGCTGTAATGATTTCAACCGTTTGCCCACTTTCTAGCTGTGTACTTAGTGGTGCAAGTCGGCGATTAATTCGGCAAGAGATACATGTATTGCCGATTTCAGTGTGAACGCCATAGGCAAAATCGACTGGCGTCGCGCCGGAAGGTAATTCAATGATCTGGCCATTTGGCGTAAAAACATACACTTCGTCAGGGAACAAATCATTTTTTACGTTATCAACGAATTCGACGGGATTGCGTGCTTTTTGCTGAATTTCCAATAAGCTTTTCACCCATTTGGTCGCACGGTCATGGTTACTTGGCATACTTGATGTGCCGCTGACTTTGTAAGCCCAATGAGCCGCAATACCATTATTGGCAACCAAATCCATTTCTTCTGTGCGTATTTGGACTTCCATTGGGATGCCATTGGTGCCTAATACGGTAGTATGGAGTGATTGGTAACCATTGGATTTTGGAACCGCGATGTAATCTTTGAAACGACCTTCAATGGGTTTGAACAGAGCATGAATAACGCCGAGAATTCGATAACAGCTGTCATGGCGATCAGTAACAATGCGTACGCCCATTACGTCCATGATTTCATCTAAAGAGCGACGCTTTTTGTCCATCTTTTGATAAATGCTGTAAATGTGTTTTTCTCGAACACTGATGGTAGCTTCAATATAATCCGCTGCGAGTTCCGAGCGGATAGTGTCTTCAAGCTTTTGCGTGTCTTTAATGCGCTGCTGACCATATTTTTTATGGATGGCTTTTTGCAGCATGCGAGCACGCATTGGGTAATAAGCTTGAAAAGCGAGAGATTCTAAATCGACTCTAACATTGTACATACCCAGACGATTTGCTATAGGCGCATAAATATCTAATGTTTCGCGGGCAATACGGCGTTTTTTATGGGCTGGCATGGCATCTAATGTGCGCATGTTATGTAGTCTGTCAGCCAACTTAACCAAGATGACGCGAATATCATCGGCCATGGCCATGGCCATTTTTTGGAAGTTATGGGCTTGTTTTTCGATTTGGCTATTGAACTCAAGGTGCGTTAGTTTACTAACACCATCCACAAGTCCGGCAACGCCTTCACCAAATTGTTCGGTGAGTGCCTCACGGCTGATGCCTGTGTCTTCAATAACGTCGTGCAGAAGTGCCGCTGTCAATCCATCACAATCCATTCGAAGTTCCGACAGAATTTCGGCGACAGCGAGAGGATGGGTGACATAGGGCTCGCCACTTTTACGTCGCTGCCCATCGTGGGCTTGCTCGGCGTAATAGTAGGCGCGTTTTACCTTAGCAATTTGTTCGTAAGGTAAATACTGATTCAACGTCAGTGCTAAATCTTCAATGGTATACATCGCTCACCTCACTAAGGCAAAAAGGAAGCGCGACAGCTGTGCTATGAGCGACACCATAGAGATTAAAACTCGTGCAATGGGCGTTTTTGCTGATCAACATTTTTTGCGTTGATCAAGTTTTCCGCAATTTCACGTAGTGCAACTACAGTAACTTTGTCGCCCTCTAAAGGCACTTTTGCGTCTTCACCACCAGTAGCAAGTTGACGGGCGCGTTTTGAAGCGACCATAACTAATTCAAAGCGGTTATCAACGTTTTCTAAACAATCTTCTACGGTAACTCGAGCCATTTTGACCTCTGTGTTCGGTTATCTATTTTTCCAAGGGTAATTCTACTTAACGGCTTCTCACAATGACAAGAGATCATTTATAAGATTGCCATATTTTTCCTGCATAACAGGGGTTTTTGAGCGCATTGCGGTAAAAACCGACGAGATTTGTGAAAGTGCTTCATCAAAATCGTCATTTACAATAACAAAATCATATTCATGATAATGCGACATCTCATTAACCGCCTTTGCCATACGACGCTGAATGACTTCATCTGAGTCTGTGGCGCGTTTTCTTAAACGTTCTTCTAGCGCTTGTAATGACGGCGGTAAAATGAATATGCCAATGGCTTCAGGGTAGAGCTGACGTATTTGGCGAGCGCCTTGCCAGTCTATTTCTAAAATCACATCTAAGCCTTGTTCTAGCATACCAAAAATGGACTCTTTTGATGTGCCGTAATAATTATCAAAAACTTGAGCGTGCTCGAAAAAAGCGTCTTCAGCAATCATGTCCAAGAAGGATTCATCATCGATAAAATAGTATTCTCGGCCATGTTCTTCGCCAGTTCGTGGCGTACGTGTGGTATGAGAGATAGAAATCCGCACGTTATTGTCTTGGCTAAGAAGTGCCTTATATAAAGTTGATTTACCGGCTCCAGAAGGGGCTGATAAGATGAATAAATTGCCTTTGTGTTTGTCCATGGGTTGTTTGGTCCACCAGTCTTTGTCTTTTTCAACGTCTTACTATATCACAAACAAAATGCCTGTTCTTAGTCGGCGATTATTGTCGATATTGGCGCTTTTTGACAGAAATGTTTGTCAAACTTACTGTCTAATTTTTCAGGTTTTGTCGGCCATATTCTATTGGCTTTGTGATCAATAATAATTCGTTACAAAGTTTTTAATTGTTCGAGATGCTTTTTTCATAAACAAGGCTAAGCTTCAAGGATAAGTAATCAACAGATAAATAATGGAACAAGGAAGGGAAATGCAATGGATTTACCCTGCGACAAAAAAATACTTCAAGCAATGTCCAAACAAAGAAATTACTGCAAAGTACTATCTGTAGAAGATGATCCTGATTACCAAGAGGCGCTAATGAATGGCCTTGGTGCACTCAATTATGATGGGAAACAGGTTGAGTTTCTAACTGCGTCGTCCGCTAGTGATGCCGCGACGGTGATTGCGGCCAACCCTGATATATCGGTGATTTTTCTTGATGTTGTTATGGAAACCGATGTGGCAGGCTTACGTCTAATTCGTACAATACGCGATGTGATTGGCAATGATTTGGTTCGTATCGTCTTATTGACAGGTCAGCCTGGCATGGCGCCTGTAGATGACCTTATTGGCCAATACGATATTGATGATTACTGGTGTAAATCAGACCTCACACAGGCTCATTTACAGACAATTGTGCTAAGTAATTTGCGTACGTGGGAACATCTTTCTGATATGAAAGAAGCTCGTCATGGTATGCAGTTATTACTTGCCGCGAGTCAGAGAATAGCGTCAAAGAGCGATATTGCGGATTATACTCATTCTATTCTGGAGGAAATTGGACTGCTGTTGAAAATTAGTGGTGGCGGTATCGTGTGTTTTTTCCATCCAGAAGAAGAACATTTAGAAAAAGCCTTAATCGTGGCGGCTTGCGGCGAATTTTCGACACATATACATAGATATTTTTTATCTGTGGTACAAGACAGTATTTTAAGAGAGGCGGTTGAGTTGGCGAATAATAAGAAAAGCCATGTGTTTCAGGATGGTTTTTCTGTGTTGTATTTTTCGAATAAAGAGTTGGAAGATCGAGAATACATGGTGGTAGTAAAGCTAGACCGAAATCTTGCCGCAAATGAGATTAATTTGCTTCAGGTATTTTGTGAAAACATTAGTGCCGGTTTCCGCAATGTCGCCTTGCACAATAAGCTAACAGAATTGGCTTATGTTGAGCCTACCTTAGGGATTCATAATAAAAACTGGTTGGTTCGTGAAATACGCAATATGTTTTCTTGGGAGCGTGAAAAAGCCACTTTATTAATGCTTTATGTAGAAGATTTGGCTTATACCGAGTCGGTATTAGGTTCCAAATATTGCGACCAACTTACCCTTTCTTTGTATGATTATTTAAGTCACTTCTTTGATAAAACGGTTGATATAGCTCTACTTGAACGAGATACCTTGGTGCTGATAGTGTACGACGATCAGGATTACAACGAAGCGTCGCTCGAAAATATTATCCATACCAGCATTGAAGTTGAAAACTCCTTACATTCTCTTGATTTGACTGTAAGCTCAGTGAAATTTTCAGATTTCCCTAATTATGAGCCTGAGCAATTAGTCAGTGTAGGAAAAAGCACCTTAGAAAGAGCCAAATACGAAGGTGTATCCTATCTAGCGTTTTCTGAGCCTTTGGCATCAGCCATGTTTGGGCGTTATGAGCTATTAAAAGATCTGCGAGAGGCGATTCTAAACAATGAAATTAGAGCGTATTTTCAACCTAAGGTAAATTTGAAAGACAATCAGCTGGTGGGTTTTGAAGCACTTGCTAGATGGACTCATAAAGATGGTAGCGTTATTCCACCAGATCAATTTATTGCCTTAGCGGAGAGTAGCGGTCTGATTGATAAATTAGATCAGCAAATGTTGAAGCAGTCCTGCAAAGCTATTAAGACGTTGAAAAATATAGGTATTAATGTACCTATTTCGGTGAACGTTGCCGGTAATGAAATCATTCGCCCTAATTATTTCGATAACTTTAAAAAGCTTCTTGAAGAAGAAGATGTTCCAAATGAGATGATTGAGCTAGAAATTACAGAGTCTCAATTTATTGAAGAAAAAGGCACCATTAACAAGCACTTGACAGCTTTAAAAACATTAGGTGTACGAGTCAATATTGATGACTTTGGGACTGGCTATTCTTCCTTGGCTTATTTATCTACTTTGTCGGTTTCAACAGTCAAAATTGATCATAGTTTTGTATGGCGCATGGAAGAGTCAGAAAAAGATTGGGAGATTTTGAAGATGATTATTGAGCTAGGAAATTCCTTAGGGCTCAGTGTTATTGCAGAAGGTATTGAAACCGAGCAGCAAAAAATGCATTTACTGGTTTTAGGTTGCGAGGATGGCCAAGGTTACTTATTTGCTAAGCCTATGTCATTAGACGATACGATCAGTTGGGTTAAAAAGGGCTTATAACAATATGATTTTTGGTAAACGGATGTCACAAAAATCATTACTTTTCATGTATTTGTCAGGTATTTTGGTTTTCACAATTTTGTTTAGTTGGGGCAGTTATCGATTCTTTTTAGATAATAAAATCAGCCAATTAGCATGGAATGAATCAGAAGTACTGTCCCGTAGCGCCAGTGTTTTTAGCCGTGAAATGGGGCATATTAAGCGTGTTACCTTATTGTTGCGTAATAGTATTAACGTGCGTTTGTCTGCTCAGAATACAGCTTCTCAAACTGTAGCCTCTCAAAACTCTATGTCACAAAATTCGGCATCATCACAGACTGAAGCAATCATCCCTGATGATTGGGAGACTCAGGTAGCGGATGAATTCAACCAATTTGCTCGAACGTCTAAGCTGATCTCACAAGTTCGTTGGATTATGCCAAATGGCCAAGAGCACATTCGAGTCAACTCTCAGGCCGGTGTCAGTACTCGTGTACCTGATGATCAATTACAAAATAAATCGGATCGGCATTATGTAAAAAATGTACCTGATAACAGTAACGATGTGTTTATTTCCTCATTGGATTTGAATATTGAAAATAAAGAAATTGTCCGACCTTTTCAGCCAACGGTTCGTGGTGTTGTTAGAGTCGATGGTAATCTGCCTGGGATTTTAGTGGTGAATTACGATTTGACTAAATTGTTTGAATTGGTGCGTACCTTTAGCAGTGAAGGCGTGTATTTAGAAATAATCGACACTAATGGCAATTGGGTATTAGCAGCGGATCGAAGTCTTGAATGGGGCGGAATCCTGCACCCTGACGACTTGAGTTTTAATATCAAAACGCACTTTCCAGCTATTTGGCGAGAAATGAATGCCGCGGACGGGTTAGAACGAATTTTCGATGATGGTCGCTTATGGAGTCTTTTGAAACTGCATATAGACGAAGAGGGAATCGATGTAAAAGGCTTCCAAACACCGTCTTTATATTTTATTGCACGTTCTAATTCTGAGGTGTTTTCTGCGTGGCGAGTTAAGTTGATTTTAACCATTGTTGGTATTGCGAGCATTTTCTTTACTTTGATAGCTTGGTTGATTTGGCGTCAAACGACAGCGCAATTTGAAACCTATCGACTGCTTAAACTTGTGCAACAAGAAAAAAACCAAGCCGAACAGGTTAACCGGAAATTGAATTTAACGAATAAGCGTTTGGTGGATCTTCAGGATGAGTTGGTAGAAAGTAGCAAATTGTCTTCGCTAGGCTTGATGGTTGCTGGGCTAGCTCATGAAATGCATACGCCTCTTGGCGGCGTCAGAATGGCTTTATCTTCATGTAAAATATGGCTGGATAAGGAGATTAAACAGCATCCCTCAGATGGTCTAGAAAAAATAGATAGCTCTTTGCTTATTGCAGAAAAAAACCTCGTCCGTGCTCTCGATGTGGTTTCCAGCTTTAAACGGATTGTATCGGATAGAACCGTTCAGGATATGCAGGCTTTTTTCTTTCATAATGTCGTCAATGACATTTTATTCACCTATAAGCCAGTCTTGAAAAAACGTGCTGATATTCATATAGAGAGTGAATGTCCAGAAGACATTGATATGCTGGGTTACCCTGGCGTTATCTCTCAGATCATTCAGAATCTTGTCGATAATGCACTGGATCATGCTTTTCAACGCCTGGATAAAGGCGTGATTGCCCTTACTGCTAAAAAAGAGCAAGACCATCTAATTCTGGTCATTAGCGATAATGGCAGAGGACTCTCTCCAGAAATTAAAATGCATATTTTTGAACCCTTTTTCACCACAGGTAGAACTAAGCAACATACAGGATTGGGCTTACATCTGGTGAGTCAGTGGGTTAACAAATTAATGAATGGACGTATAGAAGTTACATCAGAGCTAGGTGTTGGAACAACTTTTACACTAACCATCCCACTTTATGTCGCAGATGTAGAAATGGATGTTTAACCATCATTTATAAAAAGCTCCAATGCTCATAGTCACCGGAGCTTTTCAGCTTCCCTAGAAGGTGAACAGATTATTTATCAGTAAAGCCACGCACTTGTGAATTTAACTGCCAGCGGAGTAACTCAGGCAAGGCTTTTTGACGCTCTTGCTGTTGTTGACTCGGATGTTCGCTGTTGGTTGCTGTACGAAGTTCTGTGCCTTTTTCCCACGGATAAAAAGCCGCTTTACCTACCATTGGATAAGCTCCGTCATTATCAATCCATAGCGTGACGTTGTAACCAAACGCACGACTTTCGTCATCGATAGGCGCTAGCATATTACGGCCTGCAATCGCTTGATAGGGCGTGTCTGACAGGCTTAGATTGTACAAAGTTGGGAAAATATCTTTGTGTGATCCCACTCGGTTTGAATCATACTTCCAGTTCGTATTTTCCAGAATGTCTTTAGGAACATGTAGGTAAAATGGGACGGCACGATCTAACACTTGTTCTTGAGGATAAAACGCATTCAAACGACGCATCTGGTGGTCTCCAGTGGCCGCAATGATGGTCTTATTGCCTGCACTTGAACCTTCAACGGCCGTGATAAACTTCCCGAAAGCATCAGCTGCAAACTGATAGGTTTTTAGCAGTGCTTTTTGAGCTGCCTCATCATCGCTAGAGTGCTTGGCAACCTCGGTTGTCACATCAAAAGGTGCTGCTTTATAACGTGCTGGCGTCATATAAGGCGGGTGATTTGTAATGGTCAAAATAGTGATGAAGGTTGGTTCAGTCGCTTCTTTAAGCACCCGCTCAGCTAAGCGATAGGCATAATCATCAGGAACCCCCCAAGCACCAGCTTCGGCGGCTGACTCAGGATACATCTGCGTCAGAGTATTTTGATCGTAAACAGTGTCTACATCTTGCAAAGGCAAATAGTTTACCAAGTTGCGCCATGACATATTACCAGGCGAGATGAAGACAGTTTTGTAGCCTGCTTTTTTATAAATATTGAAGGGCACGCCTTGCAGTTTCACTTTTTGCTCAGAGCTGTGGCTGATGTTTTCAAATGGGCTATGAAAAAGCAGAGCGGCTAACGATGGCGCAGTACCATTGTCTTCAGACAAAAAACGTTTGAAAACAAAGTCTTCTTTAAAGTGCGGGCGCAGCTCTCCTAAAAGATCATTTGTTTCAGGGTCATCAAACGCCAACATGTTACTACCAAAACTTTCCATGACTGTCATGACAACGTTTGGTTTGTTTGTCTCAAGCCAGGGATTGACTGGTGTTCTTTCATCCAAGCTATTAATGCCAAGTTGTGCTTTTAAGGACTCGCCTTTTTCACGACTAACAGGCGCGAAAGACTCATCCATCTTCTTGTCTTTAACAGCCCAATCTAACGCCATAAAGCCATTTGGAGACAGCTTGTTAAGAATCAATAACTGAGAAACTTGTGCATTACCCCTGCGTAATGGAAACGTTCCGACACTGCCCCGTGCCGCAATAAAGAAAACAATGAATGCGATTAATACATAAACAATAAAAACACTAAGATGCCAAGGTTTACGTTGGGTATCTCGTAGGGTGTATTTGGCTAAGCGATATGAGATAAAACCGAAAAATAAGGAGGCTGTTAAGCTTTTGATGACAGGGTAATCTTGCCAGATATTGAGCAATATGCTGCTTGTATCGTCATCTGCTAAAGCAAAAGCGAAAATATCAAAATGGTTATGATACGTTTGGTAATAATAAAAGTTACTGATGGTCACCATAACTACAGTGAACATAATCAAGCCCATTAAAAAGGGGCTAATGGCTTTCAAAAAGCGCCACGATATTTTGTTCGCGCAGAATAATAAGCCGACTAAGAAGAAGGGAACCATGAACATACTGCCGATACGAAAATCGTAGCGAACGCCAATAGACCACATACGTGTAACATCTTCACCATGTTTTGCTAGCTCCGCAGGAGTTGCAAAATACTGCAGCATAAAATAGCGACCAAGCATTAATATCAAGACGATAAAAAATATTTGGATCGCTAACGTGACCACAAGAGGTCGCATTCGACTCTGATACATTATTGTGATTATCCTAAAATACCTAAATTGCTGGTGATTATAGCACTCAATAAATGGCCAATACCGAGATAAAAATCAGTAAGCGGTAGAGAAAATCTTGCTTCTTACTTAATTAGAGAAGAATTGACTAAAAGCTTAACGACTTGGTTTTGGGCTTGCCATCCAGCCTAATCCCATCCAAATTACGCCAATGCTCAGCATGACATAAAGTGGCGCAGTCCAGGATTGGTGCCAATCGTAAAGCGCACCAATCAACACCGGACCAATGGCCGCAAGTGTATAACCAATTAATTGTGCCATACCAGACAGGGCCGCTGCTTGCTTTGGACTATTCGTTCGCAAACTGACGAATGACAAACCTAAAATAAAGCCCATACTAACGCCGAAACCAAAAGATACGGACCAAACACCAGACCAACTAGGAATGAATAAAAAGCCAGCTAAGCTTAACGTTGTTAATCCAGTGGCAAACAAGCATAAGCGTCTATGGCTGCCTAAGCGATGGATAAACGGCGCTAAAATCAACGAAGGAACCGCTCCTGCCAATTGCAAATAACCTTGATATAAGCCAGCGGTCGAGTCGGTGTAGCCATTGCTCATTAAAATAGCCGGAACCCAAGCGACGACCACATAATTCACCAGCGAGTTTACTGCTAGAAATCCTGCTACTTGCCATGCGGTTACAGATCGCCAAACGGACGTTGATATTTCAACGTTACCGGTTTGTGGCGGTTGATGCTGGGTTATTTTGCAGCTAAACCACACCACCAAAGGCAACAGAATCAACACACTTTGACACGCCAGAGCAAATGACCAACCACTCATTGGCAGGTCAAAGCTTGGCTGTTCGGCATATAAACTCAATGGCACCGCAAGGCTCGACATCAAAAAGCCGCCGATGCTCATCATCAGCACATAAATCGCCGTGAGCTGAACCACGTAATGCGGAAACTCGCGTTTCAGTAAACTTGGCAGCAAGACATTACCAATGGCAATTCCGGCGCCAATAAATATCGCACCGATATACAAGGTGCTGATCGAACCAAAAGTACGAATAATCATACCAATGGCAATCAAGCCAACGCCCGACGCCAAAATGCGCTCAATACGAAAGTGGCGAGTTAACCAAGATGCCACAGGCGCAAAAAAGCCAAACGCCAACAGTGGCAAGCTAGTAAGCAAACCGGATTGCGAGCTGCTTAAATGCAGATCCGTACTGATTCTATCTAACAAGGGTGGCAAACCTGTCACGGGGCCACGCAAACTTAGCGCTACCAAAAAGATAAACAAGAGTAAAAAGGCCGCGTCGTGTTGCGCTAATTTAAGTAATCGTTTCATGGCGTCCATTTCGAAAAAGAGGTTTTCGGGAGATATTGTCGATTCGCTATTATATGGGTTACTCTGCTTGCTGAATTAAGCGACTTGGACAATAAATTGCGAAATACAGACAAAAGCATTTTTGAGACACTGACCGACCTTTGTTTTGCGGATCATTATCCACATCGCGTTCTCGTATTGCGCTCGCAATCGGTACCACATAGTGAGGAAACGCCTTGGCACAAACATCAAAAAGGCCAACTGGTTTTACCGCTAACTGGGGTTGTGACCAGCTTTATTGACGACAAAATGTGGCTTGTTCCACCGCGTTGCGCGGTTTGGATTCCCAGCAATGTTATGCATCGCAATCAGATATCACCCAATGCCGATGTCTGCATGTTGTTTGTCGATGGTAGTGATTTACCTTTGCCAGAAGTGGCTTGTACCTTGACGGTTACGCCATTTGTACGTGAACTGATATTGCATCTGCACTCGCAACAACGCTATGAAGAAACCGACCTTGCCACAGATCGGCTCGTCGACGTACTTATCGACCAGCTTATTGAACTTGAGCGAGAAGAGTTTGATTTCCCTATCCCTGATGAACCAACCCTCAACCGCCTCGCTCTTGAGCTGATTGCCAGACCCAATGAAAAACGCACCCTAGGTGAATGGGCCTGCGACTTCGCCATGAGCGAACGCACACTGGCACGGATGATCAAACGTCATGTACAACTCACTTTTGGTCAATGGCGAAGCCAGCTTCACATTGTTCTCGCGCTGCAAAAATTGGCGATCAACATGCCCATTCAAACCATCTCCGAAGAGCTGGGCTACGACTCCGTCAGCGCTTTCATCACCTTCTTTAAAAAAGCGCTGGGGAAATCGCCAAGGCAGTATCGGATTGAACGTTGGGGCAAGGAATGACAGAGCGCCCGTTACGGTTCGCTTAGATCGTCGTGAGAATATACAGCGCTAAGAAAATTAATGCTAAGCCAGATAAGCGATCAATCCACATGGCTTGGCTGCGCAACTTTTCCAAGAAGCGCGCATTCGATAGCAGGCACGCAATCAAGGTGTACCAAAGACCATCCACCAGCCAAGGCGTTGCTACCATGAGCATTTTTCCACTTACCTGATGAACTTCGGCAACGAAAGGGCTGAATAGCGCGGCAAAAAATAAGGCGATTTTGGGGCTTAAAATCGACACGAGAAAGCCTTCCTTTGCCGATTGAAACACACTAACGGGAGTGCCGGATTCCAGTTTGGCCGCAATGCCACCTTTGGAACGCAGAGCATTCACACCAAGGTAAGCCAAATACGCTGCCCCTGCGTAACTGATGGCATGAAATAGCAAAGGAAACTGATGAAAAATCACCGCTAAGCCAAGCATGGATAGTAGCGCGTACAAGCCAATGCCTGTTGCGTGCGCCCAAGACGTGGCTAAACCGTTTGCTCGACCACCCGCCAAACTGTGTTTAATGACCATCGCGAGACTCGGACCTGGTGAGATAGCACCAAGCAAACAAATGGTAAACAGGGAAAACCAAATAGACAGTGACATACGCTGCTCCTTAATGATCGAAGCAGATTAGCAAGCCCTTAGTATCAAATGAAATCATCTTTTCTCATAGTGCTTATGATCTTGAATCATAGCCTATAGAATAAGCGGCTTTCGACATCACTTGCAAAACGAGATTTCTCATCCACAGATGAGAGGGGTCATTATCGTATTTTGCATGCCAAATCAGCCAGTACTTATGACGAGGTGTGGGGATGGGAAGCGGTTTATAGGTAAGAGAAAAGTGTTTTTTTAAATTTCGAGCAATGTGTTCTGGAATCACCAAAAGGTGCTGACTTTGACACAGTGATTGCGCTGCCGCATAGAAAAATGGCACCTTCAGCGCAAAGCGGCGTTGCTTTTCTAGTTTGGCTAACGCCTCATCCACGTAACTGTCTTTATCGCCACCGCCGATCACTTTAATATGAGCGTAGGCGAGAAGATCGTCAATGCTCAGGGTGTCTTGTGTTGCCAAAGGGTGAGCATGGCTCATCACGCAAACAGGGGAGTCTTCACCTATTTTAACAGAAGACACACCTTCTGGTTGCGTTGGAGACATGCTTGATGCCAACTGAATATCGGAGGTGGCAAGCTGAGGCAATAAATCTGGCTGCCATAAACGATACTGCATTGATACATTGGGCGCCTGAGTTGCCAAGGCTTCGACAATATCAGGCAAAATATACTGCGCCACATAATCGCTGGATGAGAGCACAAACTCGCCATGCCATTTTGCTGGTTCGAATGCCTCTTCTACCAGTAAATCATCCAACTCTAGAAACCAATGAGTCAGCTTCGTTTGCAGCATTAGCGCTTTAGGTGTGGGAATCAGAGTATTGCCTTCGCGAATAAGCAATGGATCCGCAAATAAATGCCTAAGCTGGCTAAGCTGACGGCTAACCGCAGATTGCGTTAGATTCAATTTATTGGCCGCGTGGCTAACATGGCGCTCCTCTAGCAACACCTTTAATGAACGCAACAAATTTAGGTTAACACGGTGGATCATCTCGATAGGCTCACAGGCTGAAGAGTGGTCGGCTTATTTTTCGGTTTTACTCACCATAACGCAAGGTAAATTGCCCAACTTAATGGGCAAACTTTAACACCACCACGCCAAGAATAATCAGCAGCACGCCCATGTAGCGAAGCAAGGATGTCGGATCGCCATAAAACCAAATACCTAGCAAAAACGTACCAGATGCACCGATTCCTGTCCAAACCGCATAGGCGGTACCCATCGGAATTTCTTTCTGTGCCAACCAAAGCAAGGTACCACTGACTGCCATAAAACCCACCGCAATGGCAATGCCCAATACTTTTGAACCACCAGATTGCGCCATCTTTAGCCCAACAGGCCAACCGATTTCTGTTAATCCTGCCAGTAGCAAATACAACCAACTCATTTCCATTACTCCATACTAAAAATATTCGCACTCATGTGGGCGAAGTTGCTTTTTATAGTATCGATATTTATGATGATAAAAAGTTATTAACTATCGATATTTTTCATATGTTAAGTCTTGAACAAATTAATATGCTGGTGTTGTCCGCTGAATTAGGGTCTTTTTCAGCGTGCGCGAGAAAACTAGGCAAGGTGCAGTCAGCCGTGAGCCACGGCATCAGCAGCTTAGAAATAGACTTGGGGGTTGAACTGTTTGATCGCACCTCTCGCAGTCCAAAGCTAACGTCAGAAGGGGAGCGCTTAATTCGCAGTGCGAAAGCGCTTTTAGCCCAGTCCCATGAATTTGAAAAAATTGCCGAATCCATTCATCGGCGCGAAGAAAGTGCGCTCACTATTGCCATTGATGATGCGTTAATCGCCCCTCATGTGTCGTCGATATTTGCGCTATTTGCTCAGCAATTTCCTTATGTCCAGCTAGACATCGTATCCCTTGCTTCTCCCGATATTACCGAAGCCGTGGCGAATGGAAATATTGATATGGGGATTATGTTTTCAGAAGTAGAAGCGAACAAGCAAGTCGATTTCTGCTACGTGGGCGGTGTGGACTTTATTGCTGT
Source organism: Marinomonas lutimaris (assembly GCF_019426345.1). GTDB lineage: Bacteria > Pseudomonadota > Gammaproteobacteria > Pseudomonadales > Marinomonadaceae > Marinomonas > Marinomonas lutimaris. Next base: position 49,841 of record NZ_JAHLLW010000001.1, on the reverse strand, counting down.
TTGCCACTGGGACTTTCCTTTGGCAGAGCTGAGCTTATTGTCGGAATCTGACCTTGCACCCTATCGGCAAATAGCCGTTCGTGGCTTTTTTAAAAAAGAGTCGCAAGCCTTAATCAGCATGACGCCAAACGCATGGTGGTGTACAAGTAACTACGCGGTTTTAGAGTTGATACAACAAAAAATAGGTTGGGCGTATTTGCCCTTATCCTTGGTTCAACCATTCATCGAAACCGGTGATATTCATAAAATCGACGTGACTTTTGACCACAAGCCTTGGTCCGTTCCTGTGGATTTGGTCTCCAAAAAAGGCGCGAATCGCGGCCCCGCTTACCAATGGTTATTTGATGCTTGTAAAAATGCGTTTTCTGCGGACCTTTGTATGTGAAAAAGCCCACTTTTACATAACGTAAAAGTGGGCTTTAAAATACTGTCATGACTTACAAAATCGATTTATTCAGTCGCTTCATGAATCGTTTCTTTCGTGCTGTTGTACGCTTTTGAGGAGTCTTCTTTCACGCCTTCCCAAGTATTTGCGCAGCCAGCTAATGCAAGTGTTACCGCAATGACTAATAATGGAAACTTCATGTTTAAACCTCTCTTTAATATGAGTCATTACAGATTAGCAAAAAGTTTTGTAAAGAATGATCCACTATTTTGATTTAACTTAGAATATATGGTTTTTTTACAGACTGTTTTCTATTCCCAGCTTACTGTAAACCTTATAGGAAAAATCCTTAAGCAGGTCCATGTATTGACAGCAAAATAGATTGACCTTATCCAGCTCTGTCATAGAATGACGTCAATTTAACCCTGCTTGGGATAGTTTAGGATTGAGGTGATACATGCCCAGTACATCGGTTGTTCCAACAAATTCAACGCGCCAGCGTTTAAAGGCGTTTATTGAGAACTCGACGATACAGCGTATTCTATTGGCGTTGATTTTAGTCAATGCTGTTATTCTCGGATTAGAAACTTCGTCTGAGGTAATGGCAACAGCTGGCTCGTTTTTAATTGCACTGGACAAGGCTATATTGGCGGTGTTTGTTATTGAGCTCACTATTCGTTTGCTTGTGCACCGTTTTGCCTTTTTCAAAGACGGTTGGAATGTGTTCGACTTCGTCGTCGTAGGGATCGCCCTAGTACCAGCCAGTGGGCCGTTTGCGGTATTGCGTGCGCTCAGAGTATTGCGAGTATTACGCGTACTGACCTTTGTACCATCCATGCGAAAAATTGTCGGCGCGTTAATCAAATCATTGAACGGTATGTTGTCCATCGCCATGGTATTAGGGCTGGTGTATTACGTGGCCGCCGTTATGGTGACCAAATTATTTGGTGACGCTTTTCCTGAATGGTTTGGTAGCCTAGGCGCTTCGCTATACACCCTGTTTCAAGTAATGACCCTAGAAAGCTGGTCCATGGGCATCGCGCGTCCCGTCATGGAAGCCTTCCCTTACGCTTGGGCGTTCTTCATTCCGTTTATACTCATCGCCACTTTCACCATGCTCAACCTCTTCATCGCTGTCATCGTTAACGCCGTGCAAACCATGCACGACGACGAACACAAAGAAGATATCGACACAGAAAAAGCCACCCAGCAACAGTTACTAGAGCAAATGCAGCAGCTTCAACAGGAATTACAAGCACTGCGCCAAGACATGAACAAACCAAGGGAATAATGACGAAGTCTTGGTAGTGAGTAATGGAGCATAGGCGAGGCTCAACTCCCCCATCTGCCCAAGATAAGTGAGCAAATTGCTCACTTATCTATAATGATATATCGGAATATATTCTTTGATCTACTATTGTAGATAATGCTTCTTGTGCTCTTTGTAGTGGAGTGATATGTTTTTATATATAAAATTTATCTCTTGATATATCAAGGCGTATCAATATGAGTTATGTAACAGAGCAGATACTACAAAGTCTTCGAGAATCTCGGGTACGAAAGGGGTTTAGCCAGAGAGAGTTAAGTGCGCGTTCGGGTGTACCGCAAAGCCATATTTCGAAAATCGAGTCTGGTGGCGTTGATCTCAGAATGTCCAGTTTGATAGCACTTGCCCGTGTACTCGACCTAGAGCTGTTTGTTGCGCCTAAAAAGTCTGTTCCTGCTATTAAGTCGATTATTCGAAGCAGCCAAGGTCTCAGCGATGAAGATGAGCAGATGTCGCCCGCATATCAGTTAGAGGAAGACGACGATGACTAACAATGTCTCTACGCTCAACGTTTTGCTCTACGGTGAACCCATCGCAACCATCACCAACGTGGGTAATGATAGAACACTTTTTGCCTTTATGGATTCGTACATTAATGACGAATCACGGCCCGTGTTAGGGCTTGGTTTTAAAGATACACTGGGTGGCTTGCTGACTAACTTCAAACCGACCCAAACTAAGTTAACGCCATTTTTCTCTAACCTTTTGCCAGAAGAAACCATGCGCCATTACCTGGCAGAGCGTGCCGGAGTGAACCCCGCGCGAGAATTTTTTCTATTGTGGGTACTTGGACAGGATTTAGCAGGTGCGATCACGGTTGAACCGGCTGATGGTGAAGCGCTGCCGCCTAATGTGCATCAAGACATTGACGATGAGACGAAAATTGAAGCCCCCATGCGCTTTTCATTGGCGGGAGTGCAATTGAAGTTTTCAGCTGTGCAGCAGGCAAATGGCGGTTTGACGATCCCTGCTACGGGTCAAGGTGGCTCTTGGATTGTGAAATTGCCGTCGTCTCGCTTTGACGCTGTGCCAGAAAACGAATATTCGATGATGGAATTGGCCCGAATGTTGGGCATGGACGTGCCAGAGACTCAGCTGCTCTCCATTGATCAGATTGCTAATATCCCAGCAGGGATTGGCAAATTCGGCACTAGTGCGTTTGCGATCAAACGCTTTGACCGTGTTGATGGTCAAGCGGTACACATTGAAGACTTTGCGCAAGTGTTTGGCATTTATCCTCAAGATAAATACAAAAAAGCCAGTATGCGTAATATTGCTCAGGTTATCGGCATCGAAGGTCAAGACAAAGACATCGCAGAATTTACGCGCAGATTGGTGTTCAATACACTCATTGGCAATGCCGATATGCATTTGAAGAATTGGTCTGTGATTTACAAAGACAAACGCACCGCATCCATTGCGCCTGCCTATGACTTTGTCTCGACCATTCCCTATATCCCCGACGATAGTGCGTCGCTGAAGGTGAGCCGTAGCAAAAAGTTCAGTGACTTCACGCTGGATGAATTATCACACTTAGCCGCTAAAGCCATGCTGCCAGAAAAATTGGTGTTGGATACCGCCAAACAAACCGTGGCAGGTTTCCATGAAATATGGGCGAAAGAAAAAGCGCATTTACCGCTTACTAAGGCGATGATTGAAGCAATTGAAACACACTTACGAAGTATACCGCTACGCTAAATCGTTAGTGGGGCGTGCGCAATAAGCCTATCTAAACTCACCGACTTGGCAGTAGATTGAGCCCGAAATGCTCTCAGGAATGAATCGATGTGTCGTGTCGTTGAGGTTGTCATAATTCGGTTTTACCTGGATGGTGAAGAGACTATACAGTTTGCTTGTATTGCAATGAGGGATAATAAGGCATTCGATAGTGCTGATAGATATTGTCGGTATATCTTGTATACTTTGGGTAAATCAGGCGCTGTAGGTCGCCTAAGTACTCAAAAGGAGATCATTATGCTTGAAATCGAACCGCTCTGCTTCTCGTCCGACTGCCCTAGCCGAGCTTTGTTTGACCAGATCGCTGACAAATGGTCGATGATGGTGCTGGCTGTGCTTGATGATGGTCCACAACGCTTCAATGCGGTCCGTCGTCGCCTGCAAGGTGTCACCCAAAAATCGCTCACTCAATGCCTGCGACGGCTGGAACGTAATGGATTAGTATCGAGAGAAGTGATCTCATTTTCACCAGTCGCAGTGCAATATCAAATTACGCCGCTGGGTCAAACGCTACAACAGCCTTTTCGTGCGCTGCATGAATGGACAGTCACTAAGCTGCCAGAGGTTGATGCTGCTAGGCAAGCGTTCGACGCGACTGCGAACGAAACAACAAATTCGTAGAATAAGTAGTTCCGCTCAATTTAGGGACACAGAGTCTTGGTACTGCTTACACACAAGGCTTTAGTCGTTAGTTCGATAGCCAAACATTCTACGTTTATTTCGGAGAGCTAGGTTTCCTCAAACCTACTAGGACGACTCAAAGTACCTAATTGATACTAGGTTTATTTGATACCTTGGTATCTGCCCCTGCTTATTGGCAACTAACCCTTTTGTCAGCGAGTTGCACTTCGTCATTGCTTTGCTAGACTGAAAGAGCCTCAGCCTCTTTAGTCAAGCCGTACCTGACTAATCGTCAAGTGTGGGCGTACATCAATTAAATTCAAGACTATGAGGAATATATGGAAAACCTAAAGCTTTTAGCACCGTTGAGTAATAAAGAGCTCACTTTCAAGAATCGGGTATTTATGGCGCCGATGACCAGGGCTCGTTCAAAGGATCAAGTGGCCAATGAATTGACTGCAACCTATTACACGCAGCGCGCATCGGCAGGACTCATTTTCACTGAAGGTACCCAGATCAGTGCTCAAGCTGTGGGGTGGACGAATACTCCTGGAATTTATACTCCCGAGCAAATTGCGGGATGGAAGAAGGTAACCCAAGCGGTTCATGAAGCTGGTGGTCTTATTTTTGCTCAGCTTTGGCATACAGGGAGAGCGTCTCACCCTGATTTCCATGGTGGAGAACTTCCCGTTGCACCATCAGCCGTTCCCTTTAATAGTCAGGCGTTCACACCAGAAGGTGTCAAACCCTCTGTGACTCCACGCGAACTAACTCTTGATGAAATCAAGTCCACCATTAATGACTATGAAAAGGCAGCGTTGGCCGCAAAAGAAGCGGGTTTTGATGGTGTCGAAGTCCACGGTGCCAATGGCTATCTGCCTGCGCAGTTTCTGGAAGATGGTTCGAATAAGCGAACCGATGAGTATGGTGGTACTGTTGAGAAGCGAGCACGTTTCCTGCTTGAGGCCACAGATGCTGCAATAAAGGTCTTCGGGCCTTCCCGAGTCTCGGTTAGATTGTCACCGCGCATTCCGTACAACGATATGGGCGATTCTAATCTTGAGCAGACCTACATGTACGCAGTGGAGGCACTGGAAAAGAAAAATGTTGGTATTTTGCATTTCATGGAGCCAGCGACCTTGCCGGAAGGTCTTAAAGCTTTTGCGCCAGGTGCTCGTCAGCGATTCTCAGGAATTTTCGTTTTGAATGTTGGCTATGACCGAGAGTCTGCGGAACAGGCGCTGCAAAATGGCTTGGCTGATGCCGTCACATTTGGCACCCTGTTCATTGGTAATCCTGACTTACCGGAACGCTTCCGTCAGGATGCTCCATTGGCAACTGCGAATACTTCTAGTTATTACAGTGGTGGAGAAGAAGGCTACATAGACTACCCGCCGTTGGCCTAGGCAATCATGATCGAAACAGATTAGCAGGAAGTTTATATCTTGCATCTGAATCGGCTAGCGCCATGTCCGTTGGGCATGGCGTTTAAATTTGAATGGAATCGAGGTTATTAGTATCTTCGGCTAATATCTGTTTGATACCAGTCGAGGGACAACTTATCCACGGTTTCAATGTCAGGTAACTCTATTTTCTGTTTTTCCAGAAGAGGATCTATGCCGTCACGTACTTCCTTTCGAAAGCAATTCTAGCGGCCGCTAGAGATATTAAAGGAGTTGCTTCTCGTCTTCATTTGGCTGTGGTGTAGCTGATCATCCAATAAAGTTAGCCTCGTTTGCTGACGTAAAAGTACAGCTCTTCACCGTCTAAATATTTTTTTTGGTTCGGCTTTGTTGTGAGTTTTCCCGTGTTTACTTCATAGTTGCTGAAATAATGGAGGGCAATAATGGCTGACTACCACTTAACAGGTAGTTTGCAACGGACATCAGCAAACCGGTTTGGACGGAAAAAACAAAAAAGCCCTGTATTTTCAATGCTCTTCATAAGGTAATACATGGCTTTAAGACGTTCTTGGATTGGTAACTTTCTACCCAGAAACCTATTCGATGTTTTGGATCTGTTCTCTCATTTGCTCAATCAACACCTTCAATTTCACGGCGCTTTGGGTGGTTTCCACGACGATGGATTTTGACGAAAGGGTGTTGGCTTCGCGGTTGAGTTCTTGCATTAATCCAATGATGAATGGTAGTCATACCCACCTAGTTTGGTTGGTATGACTACACATAATTACTGCTAGGCGATAGCTTGTAATGCAATTCTAGCCGTTTTAAGTAGTCTGGCTATGGTATTTTCAAATACCCACTTTATAAAAGAATAAGTAAGCTTAATTGGAATTCCCGCACCTAGCCCAGCGAATACTATCATATGACCTAAAAGCCCCCTCACTTGCTCATCATATCCCGCCAAGGCAGCAACCTTCGTAACTGCTTGTGCCATTAGGTCATATACGGTTCCTATAGCTGCTGCACTTGCTTGTAGTGAACCAACTAAAGCTGTATAGCCACCGTCACATAATGCAGTGATCAAAGCGGCCATGATTTTATCTGCCCAGTGTGTTGAATAAAAAGCATGAAGGCGATCTTCATAATTTAGAATAACTCTCTGGGAGATAGATATGCCTTTTTGGCTGGAGATGTTATCCCATTGATCATGTGCTGCGGTTGTAACATATCCAGGATTAAATTCCATAGAATGGGTCGCAGGATTAATATCCTGAACCTTTAAAGATATGAACTCAGTGCCATTGATAGGAGCGTGAAAATAAGGCCAAACAGGTACTTTAGTAACTGGATCCGAGGCATGTACGCAGCGAAATATTTTATCAATACGTGTGCTGGCTTTTGTAGCAAAGTCTTTTTTACCAACACGGGGACTACCAAAAGTGTATAAGTAAACGGTTTTGTTGTAGGTGACTTTGATCCAATCTGCTACAAGCGTTGCTACGGCTCCACCTAGGCTATGACCAACACAATGAATAACGCCGTTTCCATTCAGAACGTCTGGTTTATCCATGTATGTTTTAATGCCGTCTCTAAGAGAAGAAAATGTTGACTGAAACCCTTTATGAACTGAGTTTCCAGAATCACTGTTGGTGCTGTGACAAGTTATATCTGTAATTGCATCGGCTTTTGTATTTGTTCCTCTTATTGCAATAACATGATCATTCTTATAGGTTTCTCCATTACCATGGCCAATTAAAGCAAAACCGGTTTCTACTCGATAAAAGAAACCTCCGGATGTTCCTCGTTGTACATTATTTAATGTGAAATTATTTCTTATAAATCTAGGTACCTCTATATCTGTAGTGCCTTGCTCTATTTGATAAGAGAGTAAAGCTAGCTGAGAGGCCAATCTTGGCGATAGTTCTGTCATATTTTGTCCTTAAAATAGAAGTGATAACGTATTAGATTAATCGTTAAAATCGTCGTTATTAAATTTCTCTAGAATTTTTTTATCCGTCCAATCACAGATACTAACTACCATTTGCTCATTTCTTACATTATATCCTGATGTATCGATAGTGTATTCAAATTCATTACTTTGTAAGTCGGCATTTAATTTTGACATTAAAAGACTTAAAGGTGGTACTGGACTATGGCCTTTACTTACTCTCCATAAGCAATAATTTTCATCGTTTATACTTTTATTTTTTTCTATATAAATTTTTTGAGAAATAGGGGCGTTTTGTCCAAAAATATCTCCTGGAGCACGAGACTTCACTATTTTTTCTTCAAATGAGAATTCACCATCAGCATTAGTTGTTGCATAGTCAAATATTGCTTCTTTACTGTATCCGCTATAAAAAAGCCTACGCTCAACTTCTATTCCAGCTACTGGCTTTCCATTATCAGTGATTCTTCCTTTTACTGGAGGAGACAGCTCAACGTCATAACGTTTTAAACCAAAAAAGCTTACCATAGCTTTACTTCCTTATTGATTTGGTCGGTATTTTAAAAAGGTTAATTAATAAAATTTTCTAACAACCTAATATATTACAGAGTATTTTACTTTGACATATGCAAATTCTAATAAAGTAACGTGTAATACGGCCATCTTCTAAAGTGTAAAATTTACTCAATATTCTGTATCTGCTCTCTCATTTGTTCAATCAGAACTTTCAATTCCACGGCGCTTTGGGTGGTTTCCACGACGATGGATTTTGACGACAGGGTGTTGGCTTCGCGGTTGAGTTCTTGCATTAGGAAGTCAAGTCGGCGGCCGATGGGGCCTTTTTGTTGTAGCTGACGGCGGACTTCTTTGGTGTGCGTCGTTAGGCGATCCAGTTCTTCGGCCACGTCGGCTTTTTGGGCCAGTAAGACGATTTCTGCTTCGACGCGCATTGGGTCTAGGTCGACTTTGGCGGCTTCGAGTTTATCCAGTAAGTTCTGTTTCTGGGCAGCGATGATCTCTGGCAGTTTGGCTTGCACTTCTACAACGATGGCGTCTATGGCATCAAGACGTTGTTCGATAATGTCTTTTAGTTGCGCACCTTCACGTAGGCGAACTTGGATCATTTCGTCGACAGACTTATTAAAGAGCTCTACGACGGATTTTTTCATCATTTCAAAGTCGCTGCCTTCATCACTAAGGATGCCAGGCCATTTCAGGATGTCGAGAGGATTGGCAGGATCCAGATCTTTGAACCATGTGCCAAGCGTTTCTATGGCGTTTGCTAAGGCTTGGGCGTTATTTGGATTGATTGTCAGATTGGTAGCGGCTTTGTCTACGCCTTGGAAGCGTAGTTGGCATTCTAGTTTGCCTCGGTTGATCTTTTTACGCAGCACGTCACGAAAAGCAAACTCAAGCTCGCGGAAGTTTTCTGGTAGACGAAAGCTGGGTTCTAGGTAACGCTGATTCACTGAGCGAACTTCCCAGCTGATGGTGCCCCAATCGTATACGGCTTCTTGGCGTGAGAAGGCGGTCATGCTTGCTGTCATGTTGAGTACCTATAAAAAAGATCAGTAAATAAAGAAAAACAAAGGCGATATTGTAGCCTAACCAGACTGTGTTCGACAGGTTTGCTAAATGTCATGTTTTCCCGTCGCTGGGGGCGCAATTTTATGTGGGTTCGTTATAATTGCGCCTTTATGATGTTTATCGATAGAGAGAGCAAGTATGCGTCCAAGCGGAAGAGAAGCAGATCAATTACGTCCCCTGAAAATCACGCGTAATTTTACCAAACATGCCGAAGGCTCGGTGCTGATCGAATGTGGCGACACGAAAGTTATTTGTACGGCGACTGTGGTTCATGGCGTGCCGCGTTTTTTGAAAGGCAAGGGCCAAGGTTGGATTACAGCGGAATACGGTATGTTGCCGCGTTCTACACACAGTCGAGTGGATCGCGAAGCCGCCCGAGGTAAGCAAGGCGGCCGTACGGTTGAGATTCAGCGTTTGATTGGCCGTTCGTTGCGTGCGGCAGTGGATCTTAAAAAGTTAGGCGAAAATACCATCACCATTGACTGTGATGTGATTCAAGCCGATGGCGGCACACGTACTGCGTCTATTACCGGTGGTTTTGTCGCTTTGGCAGATGCTATGCGTGTTTTGGTTGAGAACAAAAAAATCAAAGCGAATCCAATCGTATCGCAAATTGCAGCGATTTCTGTGGGCGTTTATAAAGGCGTGCCTGTGTTGGATTTGGATTACCCAGAAGATTCAAACGCTGAAACAGACATGAACGTTATTATGAACGACAAAGGCGGTTTCATTGAGATCCAAGGCACTGCCGAAGGTGAAGCCTTTAGTGATGAGCAGATGATGGGCATGTTGGCTGTGGCGCGTAAAGGCATTGCTGAAATCATGGAAATACAACGTGCGGCTTTGTTTGATAAGTAATTACTGTTTTTAGGCGTTAACGCGTTTTATAAAATCTAGTTTCGGCTAGATTTTTTTTGCCTGAAAGGTTGTCGTCGGCATGTGTAATGTAACAATTTGCAAACAGGTAAGCTGGTGGCGGTTTAAAGCTTGAGTCGGCTTGCATTCTGCTGCATATTTGAACAATGTTAAATTAGGTGGTGATGGTTTTATCTTCATAATAGAAGAGAGGAGAAGCGAATTTCATGATAGGAGTCCAACGATTTTTGCACTCGTGTCTTTTGGGGTTTGTGTTCTTGTTCCTGCCATCCGTTCGAGCCGAAGAAATTGTTCTTCATACCATTCATTTGCCTCCGCACATTATTGATTCCGCTGAGTTGTCTCCCCCTGCGAATTTTGAAGATGCCGAAGATGTTTATGGTTTTGATGTGGATATTTTACGGGCCGCATACGCAACGCAAGGCGTAAAAGTTCGAATTGAATTAACGCCCTGGAAGCGAATTATGCGAGACGTTGAGGCGGGGTTGGTGCTGGGAGCTGTGTCTTGTCGTCGACTTCCAGTACGTGAGAAGTTCGCGTTGTATTCAACGCCTCTTAGTCATTCTGCTAATGCCTTTGTAACGCGTCGTTCTTTTTTAGACGGTTATGCTACAACCTTGGCGATACTAAACAAATTTCATGTGTCAGCAGTCAATGGTTGGGCGCAAACGTCTATATTGGAAAGCGCTAAAATTCCTTTTGCTTCGGTCTCAGGATTAGAGCAAGGAATCAAACTCATATTGCGCCGTAATAAAGACATTTTTATGACCGAACGTGATAGTGCGATGTTTGCGGCAAAACGTATGGGCGTAATGGATCAGTTAAGTTTTTATGATGTTGCAGGTGTCGGGGCGGATTATTATGCGGTCTGTTTTAGCAAAAAGTACCCAGATGCAGAAAAGTGGCGAGATGTATTAAATAAAGGCTTAAAAGAATTGGATGAAAGCGGCAAAAGAGATGAAATATTCAAGCGATATGGAATTTCTTCTGAGCTTAATTAGCCGTTTAGTTATCGTGAGGGATTATGTTACCACTGCGCAAGCGTCTATCTTACAAACAAGCTAAATGGGCATTAGTGCTGATATTGTTGCTTAGTCTATCGATGAGTGCTTTGCAAATTTTTGTCGATTGGCAAGAGGAGAAGGCCACTATTCAATCCCAAGTAATGTCGACATTGTACATTGCCGAGAATGCGGCCACGGAAGCGGCCTATTTATTGGATGAGGGCTTAGCCAAAAAAGTACTTACAGGACTGATGCGTTCGGGGAGTTTTTATAAAACGCGTTTGGAAGATGATTTGGGTAATGAGTTGGCAAGTACATATCGTCCTTTGCAGCCTATGTTTCTGCGGGGCTTATCTGAAAAAGTCTTTAAGGAATTGCCGCAGGACTTCCGGCTGACGTTAATGCGGAATGCTCATTTGTCTGTGGGAACCGTTATAGTCTCGATTGATAGCGGTGCGGTAACGAATGCTTTCTTACGTCGTAATATCCGCTTAATTAGCACTTCGCTTTTGTCGGCGTTTCTACTCGGCGCTGCCATGTTTATTCTCTTTTATTTGCAAATATCTCGACCTCTTTCTCGACTAATTGATCAGTTGAGTTGGTTAGAAAAAGACGGTAACGATCCTGTTCAACTGCAATTTAAGCAAACCGCTCGAGAAGATGAGTTGGGGATTTTAGCTCGTACTATTACTGCACTTTGGCATAAACGGCGAAAGGTCGAAACTGAGCTGGCAAAAAGCGAAGCCTATTTTAAAGCTGTTTTACATCAGTCTAGTGAGAGTATGTTGCTGGCTAACCTAAAGGGTCAAATTCTCGACTGCAATGGCGAGGCGTGTCGATTATTGGCTTATGATAAATCCGCTTTGTTGACGTTAAAAATCCAACAGATCGATTTTGATCATACACCGGAGCGATTGAAAGAGTGGGCCGAAAGATCTCAAGGTGAGGCTAAAGTTTATGAGACTAACTATCGTCGAAGTAATGGCATCGATTTCCCGGTTGAAGTGTGTGGAAACATTATTACTTTGGATCATGAAGCGCATTTCTTGGCGTCTTTTCGAGACATTACGCAACGAAAATTAGATCAAGAACAGGTTCAGTTTTTGGCCTATTACGATGCTCTGACCAATTTGCCAAATCGACGATTTTTAAATCAGAATATTGAAAATGTCATCACCACCGCACAGGATAATGATCATGTTGGTGGCTTGTTGTTTATCGACTTAGATCGCTTTAAAAGCATTAATGATTCCATGGGACATCATGTTGGTGATGCCCTTTTGGTTGAAACCTCAAAACGCCTTATGGCCTGTTTGTCGGAAGCGGATATTGCGGTTCGAATGGGCGGCGATGAGTTTGTGTTATTGATTCCTATGTTGGGAAGGACGTTCGAAGAAGCACAAAGCAAAGTGACTTTGTTGGCGGAAACCTTGTTGTCACAGTTGTCTAAGGTGTTCCGTTTAGAGCAAACTGACTTATTTATATCTGCGAGCATTGGCATCAGCCTGTTTCCGTTTGAGGGGGCGAACGATGCCCAGATTTTACGCCAAGCCGATACTGCCATGTATGAAGCTAAGGAAAGTGGTCGTAATGCTTACCGTTTTTATCGACAAGAAATGCAACAGCAGGTTGCCGAGCGAGCTAAGTTGGAAAAAGCCTTACACAGCGCGATTGGCAACAATGAGTTTTACTTGGAGTATCAGCCACAAGTAAACCAAGACGGACAATTAATAGGTTTCGAAGCGCTTATTCGTTGGTTTAATGATGAGCTTGGATTAGTGCCACCCAATCGATTTATTCCAGTCGCTGAAGAGGTCGGTTTAATTTATGGTGTTGGTAATTGGGTGTTAGACAATGTTTGTCAGCAATTAAAGGCGTGGCAAGATATTGGCCTTCCGCCGACTTTTAAAGGCGTGGCAATAAACATCAGTCCGTATCAGTTTGTTAAGGAGAGCTTTGTTGAAAGCGTCTGCGATGTTATCGCTCGCTCTGAAGTTGATTCAAGCTTGCTCGATTTAGAAATCACCGAAGGTATGTTGGTCGAAAATATTGCTTCTGTTGCTGAAAAAATGTGGCAACTCAAAGAACACAATATACGTTTTTCCATAGATGACTTTGGCACGGGCTATTCTTCATTGCGTTATTTGCAGCACTTTCCTATTACGCAATTAAAGATCGATCAATCGTTTGTACGTGATTTAACGAGCGATCCACAGAGCCATGTGATCATTAATACAATCGTGTCTATGGCGACGCATATGAACTTATCAGTACTGGCTGAAGGCGTAGAGCATCAAGTAGAAAAGGACATTCTGGAAAACATGGGCTGCTCGAAATATCAGGGTTATTTCTTTTCTAAACCTGTAAAAGCCGACACTGCAACACAATATCTCTCTGGCGATATCACGTTTCCATTGCAGTCCCAAAACGCTTAATAGCAAGAATGGCGTTAAATGTCAGTCATTGTGCGCGTTTTTGCGCCTTACAAGCTTCTTTGACTCTGCGATTATCTATTCACAATAAAAATAAGGAGAAGCAAGGTGAAGAAACTGATTGGTGTTGGAATAGTTGCCGCTATGGCGCTTAGTTCAGGTGCGCAAGCATCGGGCGATGTTTTGGCAGGGAAGTGGATATTGCAAGACGCAGATAGCACGCAGGCCAAGTTGGACGAAGCGGTTGAAAATGTGGCGCAAGAGATGAATTTTTTTATTCGTGCTTTGGCGCGACCTGTGTTGAAAAAGCAAACGCAAATTTGTCAGCAATGGACTTTAGGTTGGCAAACCGAACAGTTCCAGTGGCAGTGTGACGATGCTAAAGCCGATAACATACCGCTTACCGCTAATGGCGAAGTGATTAAGAAAGACGAAGAAGATATTGAGATATCAGGCACCTACCAGCAAACAGCTGATTCCGTGGTGGTGATTCTTGAGTCCGAGCGAGGTAAACGCACCAATACTTGGAAACAAGTAAGTGATGATGAATTGCTGTTCACAGTGAAGTTAGAATCTGAAAAACTACCGACACCTTTGACATGGTCCTTATCCTATAAAAAAGAGTAACTCTTTTGCTAAGCCGTTTCTCTTAAGGTGACTAATAAGAAAGCCCCAATAGATGCCTATTGGGGCTTTCTTGTGGGCTTTGCCTTTCTATTAACGCTTCACAGCACCTGTTGGAGCGAATTTAGCGCCATCAAGTGGTGAATTCTTTTGGATATATTCCACTAGAACGTCTGCATCTACATAACCTGAGTTAACGTAGTTTGGATGATCCACGATTTTTGGGTAACCATCACCGCCTGATGCAGAGTAGTTATTCATCGCGATGCGGTAAGTTTTACCTGCGTCTAGCGCTTTACCGTTCACCATGATGTTAGTCGCTTTGTCATCTTTTAGTGTCAGAGCGACACCGCTGAACTGAGCAAATGCGCCAGTTCCCGCTTGTTTCGCTGCAATAGCAGAAAGATAATCCGTTAGCTCATCAGCCGTGAAATCAACATACGACACCATGTTGCCGAAAGGCTGAACTTTCAAAACGCTTTTATAAGTAACGACACCTTTTTCTAAGTTGTCACGGATACCACCAGAGTTCATGACGCCTATGTCCGCATTCACTTTTTGCTTCATTGCTAGAGCAATCAAGTTACCTAAGTTGGTTTCTTGAGTACGAACGATATCGCGGTCACCAACAAAATCTGTATTAGAGAAGCCAATCTCGATATTAAGCTCTTTCTGACCTTTTTCTTGGAATGGCGTTAACATCTCAAGCATGGTTGGATCTTGGACTATCTCGTCTTCGATGAAAACACGCTCAGATTTGCCATCAGCATTGGTGACTTTTTTCTTCAAGTTAACTGGAATAAGTTTGTATTGAGACCAAACAATCGCGCCATTTTTGTAGACGAAGTCTAGGCGGCCAACGTATTTGCCCCATTCGTGCGCTTGTAGAATTAGGGTGCCGTTTTGTTCGTCAGGCTGGAACAGAGGATTTTGTGAGTGACCGCCCACAATTACATCAATACCAGGAACAGTGCGGGCTAGCGTTACATCGCCAGGTGCATTGCCGCCGTAGTTACCATCTTGGTAATGCCCCATGTGAGTGACCGCAATGACTAGGTCAGCTTTTTTACGGAGTTCAGGAATCAGTTTTTTCGCGACAGTAATAGGAGATTCGATCTTGATGCCATCTAGGAACTCAGGGTTACCTAGCTTAGCCGTGTCGTCTGTAGTGAATCCAACAACCGCTATTTTTAGGTCATCAACTTGGAAAATTTTATAGGCGTCAAACAAAGGTTTGCCTGTTTTCGCATCTAAAATGTTGGCAGAAAGGAAAGGGAAGCCAGCCCATTCTTGTTGCTTCTTCAGTACAGAAAGTGGATTGTCGAACTCGTGGTTACCCAACGCCATCGCATCGTACTTGAGCATTTTCATGCCGCGGAAATCTGGCTCGGCGTCTTGTAGATCAGATTCAGGTACACCCGTGTTGATGTCACCACCGGATAACAACAAAGAGTTACCATCGTCTAGCGCTACTTCTTCACGAATGTTATCGATCAAGGTTTTACGAGCGGCCATGCCGTATTCGCCCTTGTCGTTCTGCCAGAAACGACCGTGATGGTCATTAGTGTGTAAGATGGTGACTCGATATTCTTTGTCTTCTTTCCAATCTGGCTTTTGTGGCCCCATAATAGAGCATGCTGTCACAGATAATGCGACACCAGTAATGGCCAGTTGCGTGATAAAACGCTTGGTAAATTTCATGGTTTGATTCCTTTACATGATATTAGTCGGCAGTTTTTCGATTCGAGATAACCAAATGCCACTATGGAGTCGCTTTTTTGATTACAGTTCTCAAAATGTATCTCAAATTTGTGACAAGTTCGAGAGACTGTGCAGTAATTTTGACCATTTGTGCAAAAACCTGACGTTTTTCACAAAAAAAAGCCTGCCGCAGTGAAATACATTCTGTGGCAGGCTTGCTTAAAAGTGTCTAACCGTTAGCTTTGTGAGCGATTAAAGATCCAGACGTCGGCCAGATTCCTTGTCAAAGGCAACCGCTTTGGACGTATCAAACATCATTTTGATGATTGAGCCAGCATCCGCTGGGTACATTGGGTTAGAGCGACAGTTGATTTCGGCATCGTTAACACGAGTCAAAATCATGGTGTCAGCACCCATTGGCTCAGTCACTTCGACTTCGACATCTGTCGTTGTCACAAAAGGCTGACCTTCTTTGTGCGGCTGAGGCTCAGTGATCATTTCAGGGCGCAAGCCAAGTAGGATGGTTTTGCCTACGTAATCTTTTAGTGATTCTGGTTTTGGGAATGGCAGTGCAACGGTTGTGCTGGTGGCCAGTTCCAACATAGGTACGCCACCTTGTTCGACGACCTTGGTTGGAATGAAGTTCATCGCTGGTGAACCCATGAAGCCTGCAACGAACAAGTTCGCTGGGTTGTCGTAGATTTCTTGTGGTGTACCAAGTTGTTGAACTTGCCCATCTTTCATTACCGCGATGCGATCCGCCAGTGTCATGGCTTCGATCTGATCGTGGGTTACGTAAACGATGGTTGTGCCCAGCTTTTTATGTAGCTTCTTGATCTCTGTACGCATCTCTACGCGCAATTTAGCGTCTAGGTTAGACAATGGCTCATCAAACAAGTAAAGCTGAGGGCGACGCGCTAAGGCGCGCCCCATGGCAACACGTTGACGCTGACCACCAGACAATTGCGCTGGTTTACGGTCTAGCAAATGGCTAATTTGTAAAAGCTCGGCGACGCGCTGTACTTCCACGTCACGCTCTTCTTTTGGCACTTTGCGCATTTCCAAACCGAAAGAGATGTTTTGCTCTACGGTCATATTTGGATACAAGGCGTAAGACTGAAACACCATCGCGATATCACGATCTTTTGGGCTAGTGTAAGTCACGTCTTTGTCGGCGATTAGAATGCGGCCTTCAGTGACGTCTTCAAGACCGGCAATTGAGTTCATCAGCGTGGATTTACCACAACCAGATGGGCCAACCAAAATCAGGAATTCACCTGCTTTGATAGAAATATTGATGCCTTTTAAGATCTCAGTCTCGCCGTAGCGTTTTTTAACATTATCAATGACTAGGTTTGCCATGTTATTACTCCGAATTTTTTAGTTCACTCGTACTGTGTTAGGTAAAAAGGCACGAGTGCATTTTGTCTTTATCGATGTTCGCTAGGTTGCTTAGCAGCGTTATTAGCCTTTTACCGCGCCAGCTGTTAAGCCTCGGACGAAGTATTTTCCTGCAAACACGTAAACGGCCAGTGTTGGTAGAGCGGCGATAATGGCTGCGGCCATATCGACGTTGTATTCCTTGCCACCGAAGCTGGTGTTTACCAAGTTGTTCAAGGCAACCGTTACTGGTTGAGTGTCAAAACCAGAGAACGCCACACCAAATAAGAAGTCATTCCAAATCTGCGTAAACTGCCAAATCACTGTTACCACAATAATAGGCGTAGAAACGGGCAAAATGATGCGGTAAAAAATGGTAAAGAAGCCAGCGCCATCTAGGCGAGCCGCTTTTACCAATTCACCAGGAATAGACTGGTAGAAGTTACGGAAGAACAAAGTCGTAAATGCCACACCGTAAACCACGTGCACGAAGACTAAACCTGAAGTGGTATTGGCAATACCTAACCAGCCTAGTGTTTGTGCCATTGGCAACAAAATAACTTGGAACGGAATGAAACAACCTACAAGCATCGCCGCAAAGAAAAAGTCACTACCACGGAATTTCCATAGGGAAATAACATAACCATTAATGGCGCCCACTAAAGTAGAAATCGCCACTGCCGGTAACACGATTTGAAACGAGTTCATGAAATAAGGCGAAATACCACCACAACTACTACCTGTACAAGCGCTTGACCACGCTTTTGACCAAGAGTCGAAATGCAAGGAAGCAGGCAAAGAAAGTAGCGTACCTGTACGAATTTCTTCAACGTCTTTTAGGGAAGTAATCAACATGACGATAAACGGCATCAGATAAAACGCCGCAACGACGATTAGTACAGTGTACAAGGCAACGCGTAATAGTTTGTCTAGGCCAGACGTTTTACGGCCAACGGCATTTTTACTTGTAGAATTAAGGTTACTCATGGCGTTTACCTCGCAATTCAGAGTACAAATAAGGAACCAAAATCGCCAATACACAACCTAGCATCACCATAGCAGACGCCGAACCTAAGCCGATTTGGCTACGAGTAAATGTGTAGGTATACATGAAGTTAGCTGGCAAATCAGATGCATAACCTGGTCCGCCATTGGTCAATGCCGCGACCAAGTCGAAACTCTTAATGGCAATGTGCGACAGAACAACCAAGGCGCTAAAGAATACTGGCTTCAAAGAAGGCAGAATAATACGACGGTAAGTGGTAAATGTGCTGGCACCATCAAGGTGTGCCGCTTTGATAAGATCGCCGTCAACACCACGCAGGCCAGCTAAGAACAGCGCCATAACGAACCCAGATGCTTGCCAAACAGCCGCGATAACCAAACAGTAAATAACCATATCTGGATTGATCAACCAGTCGAACTTGAAGTTTACAAAACCAAAGTCGATCATCATTTTTTCTAAACCGTTGGTCGGATTAAGCAACCATTTCCAAGCGGTACCTGTCACGATGAAGGAAATCGCCATTGGGTAAAGATAAATAGTACGGATCGCGCCTTCAGCACGAATTTTTTGATCCAAGAAAATAGCTAAGGTAACGCCAAGGAACAAACAGATGCCAATAAACAGGCCGCCGAAAATACCAAGGTTGGATAGGGCTACCATCCAGCGGTCGTTGTTGAATAGGCGCTCGTATTGTTCGAAGCCGACAAAATTGTACGACGGCAACATGCGAGAACCAGTGAAAGAGAGTACGGCTGTCCAAATCATATAGCCGTAAATGCACACTAAGGTAACCAGTACCGTTGGTGCCATGACGATTTTAGGCATCCAATCGGCCAAGCTTAGGCGCGCAGGACGTCCTGACTGAGTCTGTCCTGACCCAGAATTGGCGGCTTTAGTATTCATAGTTGATGCTTCACTATTCGGAGGTATTAAGACGAGGCTGACCAGATGCCAGCCTCGTATGTTTACTGCAAACGAGGACTTTGCAGATTTAGATATTACATACTTGCTTTAACAGCACGAGCTAGCTTGTCTACTGCTTCTTTAGACGTCATAGACTCGTCATTGAAGAAGTTAGTCACTACGTCAAAGATAGCGCCTTGAACCATAGAGTTCACAGCCATGCCGTGAGCCATACTTGGTACTAGGTTGCCAGTCGTTGAGCTTGCTAGGAACGCATCCATTGAAGAATGTGCACAAGTATCAAACTTATCGCGAGGCATATTCAAGCGAACTGGAATAGAGCCTTTGTTCAAGTTGAATGTTTCTTGGAACTTAGGTTCAAGAATCAAACGCGCAAGGTCTTTTTGAGCCGCTTGCTTGTCTTTGCCATCCACTTTAAACATGGCTAGAGAGTCGATGTTGAAAGTAAAAGAACCGCTTGTGCCTGGCGCTGGGTAACAAACGTAATCGATGCCGGCTTTTTTGCCTGCTGCCGTGAACTCGCCTTTCGCCCAGTCCCCCATGATTTGCATTGCTGCATCACCATTGATAACCATAGACGTTGCGATGTTCCAATCGCGACCAGAGAAACCTGGATCAACGAACTCGCGCATTTTCTTGAAAGTATCAAACACGTCAATCATGTCTTGGCTACGAAGGGTTTTGTCAGACAATCCGATAAACGCGCTGTTGTAGAATTTAGAACCTTTAGACAAAGCGATTGCTTCGAACAAAGTAGCGTCTTGCCAGTTTTGGCCACCATGAGCGAGTGGTGTGAAACCAGCTGCTTTGATCTTTTTCGCTTCAACAATGAATTGTTCCCAAGTAGTTGGGATAGACGCGCCTGATTTACGGAATACTTCAGGGTTAGCCCACATCCAGTTTACACGGTGAACGTTTACTGGAGCCGCTACGTAGTGGCCGTCGTACTTCATTACGTTACTAACAACTTGAGGAAGGATAACGTCCCACTCGCCCGCTTTAGCAACATCATCAAGATTTGTTAGGAAGCCTAAATCACCCCATTCTTGAATGGTTGGGCCTTTGATTTGAGCGGCAGAAGGAGGATTGCCAGAAATAGCACGAGATTTTAGAACTGTCATGGCAGATTCACCACCGCCACCAGCGACTGCAAAGTCTTTCCAAGTGTGGCCAGCTTCTACCATTTCTTCTTTAAGTACATTGATCGCAGCGGCTTCGCCACCTGATGTCCACCAATGTAGAACTTCTACTTCACCAGCCTGAGCAGTAGCCGCGGCTAGAGAAAGTGCAACTGTGGTTAAACCGAAAGCAATTTTTTTCATGATAGGAACCTTTGTTATTGTTATATCATCCAATCAAAGACATTTTATAGACTTTGATGTCGCGTTATTTTTTATGTCGACTTCGCTTCCTGAAGGTCAGCTTAAGCGAGTGTTCGAGTTACTGAATTTAGCAAAGGATTTGACAAGGGAGGGTAAAGTAGAGCAACCAATTGTAACAAAGTCTTGCAAGAATGCTTTTTGGCGTGACCTTTGTTTGCTTTTTACATGCCTATTTATTTCGTTTTTAGATCACTAAACAAGTCGCCTTGATGGCTCAAAATCAATGTCTTGGTAACCATAGTTTGGCTTCTAAGCCTTGTTGTATATGGTTACTCAAGGTGACTTCACCACCGTGAGCGCGGGCAATGTTTCGTGCAATGCTTAATCCTAATCCCATGCCGCCAGGGTGTCCTGAATGATCTGGTGTGAGACGTGTATAAGGCTGAAAAACTTTGTCCATTTTATCTATCGGAATACCTGGCCCTTGGTCACAAACACGAATACAGACTTCATCTTCATCGTCTTCAATGTACACAATGGCCGTTTTTCCGTAATACAAGGCATTGTCGACAAGGTTGCCAAGGCAGCGCTTTATAGCAAGAGGTTTACCAATAAAAGGGTGCTGTAACTCACCTACCACGGTTAGTGTGATGCCGTGTAAGTTCGCTGTGGATTGCATGTCCCTGAGCATTCTAGAAATGTTTACTTCAATACGATTTTCATGAATATCGGTTTCTTTTACGCTCTGTAGAGCGCCTTTTACCAACATATCCAAATCTTCAAGATCACGGATCATGGCATCACGAGTATCGTCTTCGTCCAACATTTCAGCGCGCAGCCGTAAGCGAGTGATGGGGGTTTTTAAATCGTGGGATATTGACGCAAACAGCCTTTCCCTATCATTGAGATAACGTTGAATACGCCGTTGCATATCGTTAAAGGCTTTAGCTGTATTACGCACTTCAACACTGCCTACTTCTTTTATGGGTTTCCAATCACCTTGACCAAAACGTTCTGCAGCTCGCGCCAAGGTAGCCAGTGGACGAGTGACGCGTCTTAATATGATGATGCTAAGAAGTAGCACAGTCACCACAGACATTGCCATGGAAAACAAACGGTCGCCAGTTAGCGCTGAGTTACCATCCAGAAAATACGGATCTGGCATAAGGCTCGCCAAATACAGCCAATCTTTGTCGTTGATGGGGATTTGAATAACAATGATCGGTGGCGTAAGAGGTTTGACCAATAAACTGTGGTGCCCCCAACGTTCGGGCAAGTCTACAAGGCGTATCTGGTTGTTGATAACATGCAAATCACTTGGGCTGGAAAAGGCAATTTTGGCATTATGGATTCCCAGCTGTTTAATCAAAGTCGACTGAACTTCATTTTTGACGATGTCTTTAAGCGCAGAATCAGGGATGTTATTGATACGAATTTCTTCTTTGTTTAGTGTTACAAAGAAGCGCGTACCACCCATATCTTGCAATTGATCGATGACAATATGGCGATAATTGGTTGGTAAAGAGGTGAAATAGCTGACGGTCGCGGCGATACGAAATGCCATGTGTTTAGACACTTCTCGCACGTTTTCTTCGGTATCGGATTCCAGTTGGCGCAACCAGATTGTTGAACTGATGAACTGGGCGCTGGCAACACCCAGCGCCATGATGATTAGAATTTGCCCCGTAAGCGATTGTGACCAGCGCTTAATCCGTGAGCGTTTACTGATCGGTGTATTAACGGGCATCACTAATGGCTTCGACGCTAGCGGTTAATATATAACCTTGACCACGAATGGTTTTGATCAACTGTGGTTGGCGAGCATCTTCGCGTAATCGTTGACGCAAGCGGCTAACATGGACATCGATGAAGCGATCCAGTGGGGCGCTGTCGCGTCCACGCGTGTTTTCGGCGATAAGTTCGCGGGTGAGCACAGCTCCAGGATGAGTTAAGAACAGCATTAAAAGGTTGTAATCTGCGCCGGATAACGACTCTTTTTCGTCTTTAAAGTGCAGTTCACGCGACAGCGTATCTAAAGTAAATTGCGCAAAGCGATAGAAACGATGAGCAACCGGTGCAGCTTCGATGACTTCGGTGTGTTCCATACGACGCAAAATAGCCTTAATCCGAGCCAAAAGCTCTCGCGGATTAAAGGGCTTTGCAAGATAGTCATCAGCACCAATCTCTAAGCCGATAATGCGATCCATTTCATCGGAATTTGCCGTCAGCATGATAACCGGAACTTGTGACTGCGTTCGTAGAGAGCGACAAACCGCAAAACCATCTTGCCCTGGTAGCATGATGTCTAAAATGACAAGGTCAACGTCTTGCTCAGCTCGAAAATTGGCTAAAAAAGCTTCACCAGAATCGGCTGTTAGCACCGTAAACTGATGTTTTTCTAAGTAAGTTTTGAGCAGGGAGCGAATCTCGTCGTCATCGTCTACAACATAGATACATTTTGCGTTGGTCATTATCTTGCTCAGTGGAAGGTTAAGGTCTGTTAGTTATTATAAGAAAGTAATTATAAAAATTGTTATGTAGGCTTTGAGTCTAGCAAGAAACTTACAGTGAACCAATTGCCCATAATAAGCTTGAGAGAAATAGCCTTTAAATAAATTAAATTGATTTAATGCTTTCTCCCCTGCATAATTTTTCGCCTAATATTATTTTATCAGCGTAGCTTAGTCTGCGAATCAACAAGAGAACACAATAATGACAACAAAAGTAATGGCGTTCGGCGAAGCCTTGATCGATTTCCTTTCTAATGGAGCAACTAAAGCGGGAGAGCTTGAATCTTTTACTAAATTTCCTGGCGGTGCGCCAGCGAACGTTGCCGTTGCTGTGGCTCGCTTAGGTGGCAATAGTCACTTCGTCGGCCAAGTAGGTGACGATGCGTTTGGTCATTTCTTAAAAGAGTCTCTTGATGGCTACGGCGTCAATACGAGCAATATGCTGATGACCAAAGAAGCCAAAACAGCGCTGGCGTTTGTCAGTTTAGATCAAACTGGCGAGCGTAGCTTTGAATTTTATCGTAGCCCTTCTGCGGATATTCTGTTCCGCGAAAGTGATTTTGATGCGACTTGGTTTGCAGACAGCAAAGGTGTGTTCCATACTTGTTCTAACACTCTGACCGATGCAGATATTACTAAGGCTACTTTGGCGGGTGTGAGCATGGCTCGTGCGTCGAATTGGATCGTGAGTATCGATGTAAACTTGCGCATGAACCTTTGGCCAAACGGGCAAGTGGATACAAAACGCGTCATCGATTGGATGCAAAGCGGTGATGTGGTGAAAGCCAGCCTAGAAGAGTTGACTGTATTAGCAGAAGATCCATTTGCGCTAATTGAGCAGTCTCTTGCTGCTGGCGTGACTTTGTTCGTGTTAACTGATGGCGGCAACTCAATTCGTTTTTATACCGCGACTCATGGCGTAAGCGAAGTAATTACGCCAAAAGTTGAAGTGAAAGATACCACAGCGGCAGGTGATGCTTTTGTTGGCGGTTTGCTTTATAAACTGGCAGAACAAGGTGGTGATCGTGCTGCGTTATCTGCTTTAGCCAAACAACAGCTAGTGGATATTGTGCGCTTTGCTGCAGCGTGTGGTGCGAATTCTGTGACGAAATTGGGGGCGTATCCTTCTTTGCCCTCCTTGAGTGAAGCACAAGTGCAGTTAAGCCAGTTTTAAGTAAGGCGCGTTCTGCTTAGATTTTGGTAAAACGGTTAAGAGAATATTAAGTCTATTTATACTAACAAGAAGCGTGGCTAGCCACGCTTTTTTTATGTCTAAAAAAAGCCCTTTAATTGAGTAAAAATAAAGAATTAAAGAAGCGTTAGTTGGTTGAAAATTGTTCATTAACTTGCTGAATTCATGATGAAAACCTGATTTTGTTGGTTTTTTATACTGTTTGGGTTGTGTAAATAAGATTTGTAATTTTTGGTACATTTACTAAATTTTAAAAATAATTAAGTCAATATTAAGGAGGTGAAGCGCTTGAAGCGCGGGTTTTGTTTGTTAATAATCTAATTCCTTCTTAATCCTTATAGAAGATATGTTTACCTTGTTTCGACCTACGATAATAAAAACAAAGGCGTGCTAGGGTTTTCCCAAGCGGGCCTGTAAGGAGCAATGATGAAAAAATCTCTTTTGTCTGTGGCTGTTGCCCTGACACTTTCCGCAAACGCTGTGCACGCAGCTGACCTCTTGTTTAAGCCTGGTGAAGATTCTCGTTTTAGTTGGAGCAGCTATGAAGCTCTGAAATCTACCAAGCTGTCTGGTGAAACTGTTTCTATTTTTGGTCCTTGGACTGGTGACGAAAAAACTAATTTTGAGCGAGTGGTTGCTTACTTCGAAGAAGCCACAGGCGCCAAAGTGAAATACGCTGGTTCTGATTCTTTTGAACAACAAATCGTTATTGATACTCAAGCGGGCAGCGCTCCTAATATTTCTGTTTTCCCTCAACCAGGTTTGGCAGCAGATTTAGCGGCAAAAGGCTTTTTAACGCCACTTAGCGATACTGTAAAAGATGGCGTGAAAAAAGATTACGCAGCGGGCCAGTCTTGGGTGGACCTAGCGACCTTTAAAGACAAGAAAGGTGAAAAAGAATTTTACGGTGTTTTCTATCGTGCAGATTTGAAGTCATTGGTTTGGTATTCACCAGATAACTTTGAAGATGCTGGTTACGAAGTTCCTGAAACCATGGAAGACTTAAAAGCTTTAACCAAACAGATCGTCGCAGACGGTGGAACGCCTTGGTGTATTGGTTTGGGTTCTGGTGCGGCGACAGGTTGGCCAGCAACTGACTGGGTTGAAGATTTACTACTTCGTACACAGCCAGCGTCGGTTTATGATAAATGGGTAACTAACGAAATTAAGTTTGATGATCCACGCGTAGTGGGCGCCATCGAAGAATTTGGTTGGTTTGCTCGTAATGACAAGTTTGTTGATGGTGGTGCAGGCGCTGTAGCGTCTACTGACTTCCGCGATAGCCCTAAAGGCTTGTTCCAATCTCCGCCTAAATGTTACCTGCATCGTCAAGCGTCGTTCATTCCTGCGTTTTTCCCTGAAGGAACGAAACTGGGTCTAGACGCTGATTTCTTCTACTTCCCATCTTATGCGTCTAAAGATTTAGGTAACCCAGTATTGGGTGCTGGAACCTTGATGAGTGTGACGAATGATTCTAAAGGCGCACGCGCTTTTATCGACTTCATTCGTTCACCAATCGCTCATGAGTTGTGGATGGCGCAAACTGGCTTTATCTCTGCACACTTGAAAGCAAACCCTGAAGTTTACTCAAGTGAAGCGGCGAAAAAACAAGGCGAGATCTTACGCTACGCGACGACGTTCCGTTTTGACGGCTCTGACTTGATGCCAGGTAAAATCGGTGCTGGCTCTTTCTGGACTGGGATGGTTGACTACACTGGCGGTAAAGACGCTAAAGAAGTGGCTCATGACATCCAAAAAACATGGGATGCCTTAAAGTAATTCTTTTAAAAGCCCTAGAGCGCATTCTCGCTCTAGGGCTTTTTGTTTTAAGTAAAGCGGTTGACCGTTTTTAATAGTCACTGTATTAATATTTTGGAGATTCTATGGGACAGCTTGCCTCGGCGTTAGTGACCATGATTCTAGGTGTTATGGGATGTGCCGCGTATTTTTACGGTTCAAATTTCCTTTTAGATAAACTGTTCCCAACCAAAAGTGGCGCTGCTGCTGTTGTCGCTCGTAATTTACGTGTAGCGAACAATATTCGTCCTTGGTTGTTTTTGGGGCCAGCGGTTTTACTACTGACGTTTTATCTTTTCTATCCTGTTATTGATTCTATTCGTTTGTCTTTTTATGGCCGCAGTGGCGAAGAGTTTGTTGGCCTAGCGAACTACAAATGGCTATTTGGTAGCGATGAGTTCTATGAATCTTTTCGTAATAACATGTTGTGGTTAATTGTTGTACCAACGGCGGCAACGTTTTTTGGTTTGATTATCGCGACCATGACAGACCGCATTTGGTGGGGCAATATTGCGAAAAGCTTGATCTTTATGCCGATGGCGATTTCCTTTGTAGGCGCGTCGGTTATTTGGAAGTTTATTTACGATTTTCGTACTGGCGGCGAAGATCAAATTGGTTTGTTAAATGCTTTGGTAGTCTTCTTCGGTGGAGAACCTCAGACATGGCTAACGATTCCGATTTGGAACAACTTCTTCTTGATGGTCATCTTGATCTGGATTCAAACCGGTTTTGCCATGGTTATTTTATCGGCTGCATTACGTGGTATTCCAGATGAAACCATTGAAGCGGCAGTGTTAGATGGC
Organism: Marinomonas lutimaris; assembly: GCF_019426345.1. Classification (GTDB taxonomy): domain Bacteria; phylum Pseudomonadota; class Gammaproteobacteria; order Pseudomonadales; family Marinomonadaceae; genus Marinomonas; species Marinomonas lutimaris. Next base: position 23,262 of record NZ_JAHLLW010000001.1, on the reverse strand, counting down.
GCCAATGGCTTTCAGATTTTCTACAAAATTATGGTACCGCAAATTTGGGGAACCATTGCGGTGGTCTGGACCACGATTACCATTTTGGTTTTGAAAGTATTTGATATCGTATTGGCTATGACGAATGCTCAATGGGGCACCCAAGTGTTGGCCAACCAGATGTTTAGTTGGATGTTTAATGGCGGTGGCGACTTTGGTCGTGGCGCGGTGATTGCGTTGGTTATTATGGTTCTGGTTATCCCAATTATGGTGTGGAATATTCGCCGCGCTAATGCCGAAATGGAGGGGCGTTAATATGATTACGTCATCTAAACGCACTCCGTTAACTTTTTTAGTTCATGCAACAGTTTTGTTCCTGGTGATTATCTGGACGATCCCGACAGCGGGTTTGTTCATCTCTTCTATTCGAGATAAAAATCAGCTTTCTACGTCTGGCTGGTGGACTGCACTGGCGACCTCAGAGCAGCGCCTTGTGGCGCGTGCCCATGAACCGAAAAAACAAGTTCAAGAGGGTGATCGCTTTGTTATTCGCGGAAACCTATTCGAAGGGGCGCCAGGGGTAATCACTCAATTTGGTTCTAGTTCGTTACGACCGGATGAGTTTGAGGTTGGAACCGTGGCTGAGCTTAAAAAAGGTGAGACTTTGCAAGTCATGGAAAACGGCGACTACGCATTTTCTTCTCCTGTGGAGTGGAAAGGTTCTCGAGGCGACCGTATTTTCTATACGGCCGAGATTCCACCGCGCTTTACCTTAGAAAACTATCGTGAAGTTTTGAATGCCGAAGGTTTGGGTAAGTCGTTTATAAACTCGTTAACCGTCACTATTCCAGCGACTATTATTCCGATTCTTGTCGCGGCGTTTGCGGCTTATGCTTTGGCGTGGATGCGTTTTCCTGGCCGAGCGTTGCTGGTAGCTGCTGTGGTGGGCTTGTTGGTTGTGCCTCTACAAATGTCGCTGATTCCGCTATTGAAAACTTATAACTTGATCGGTGAGTTTTTTGGCGTTGGGTCGAAAACTTACGTGGGGATTTGGTTAGCGCATACGGGGTTTGGTTTGCCGTTGGCGATTTATCTACTGCGCAACTATATTGTTGGTTTACCAAGAGAAATTATTGAGTCAGCGCGTGTTGATGGTGCTTCTGATTTTGATATTTTCCGTAAGATTGTATTACCGCTGTCTTTTCCTGCATTGGCGTCATTTGCCATCTTTCAGTTCCTTTGGGTGTGGAATGATTTGCTGATTGCCATGGTATTCCTTGGTAATGATGCAGAACACATGGTGCTAACGGGCCAGCTTCGTGAATTGTTGGGTTCTCGTGGCGGTAACTGGGAAATCCTGACTGCGTCTGCATTTATTACCATCATTATTCCTTTGTGTGTCTTCTTTGGCTTACAGCGTTATTTAGTACGCGGTTTGTTAGCAGGCTCGGTGAAATAACAAAACCTAGGCAGGTGAGTCGAGCGTTTGCTCCTCACCTAAGGTATGAATTTAGATTGAGGCAGTAGAATCATGGCTGATGTAAAACTCACCAATGTTAAGAAAATTTATTCCAATAATGTTGAAGTATTAAAAGACATCAATTTGGACATCAAGCAGGGCGAATTTATTGTTTTCGTCGGTCCATCCGGTTGCGGTAAATCTACGTTATTGCGGATGATTTCAGGATTAGAAGAAATCTCTGCTGGTACATTGGAAATTGATGGCGTAGTGGTTAATGACGTGCCGCCAGCATTGCGTGGTATTGCGATGGTGTTTCAAAGCTACGCCTTGTACCCGCATATGACGGTGTATGACAACATGGCGTTCAGTTTGCAAATTGCTAAAACAAGTAAAGCTGATATTGACCAACAAGTTCGTAAAGCCGCGGATATGCTGCAATTAACGCCGTATTTAGATCGATTACCTAAGGCGCTTTCTGGTGGTCAGCGTCAACGTGTGGCGATTGGCCGTGCCATTGTGCGTCGTCCGAAAGTCTTCTTGTTTGATGAGCCTTTATCTAACTTGGATGCGGCACTTCGTGTGGCAACACGTATGGAAATCGCCAATTTGAAAGACAGCATGCCTGACTCAACCATGATTTATGTGACCCATGATCAGGTAGAAGCCATGACTTTGGCAGATCGCATCGTATTGTTGTCTGGCGGTGATATTGAACAAGTGGGTTCGCCATTGGAGCTTTATGAGCATCCTGCAAATGTTTTTGTTGCGAAATTTATAGGATCGCCAGCGATGAACATAGTGCCTTGTCGTATTGAACAAACTGGCGCTCAAACCTTGGTGTCTTTGTCGGCTTCTGCGTCTATTCAAACGCCTATCGTGACGGAATCAAGTGAGCAAGCGAAACCTGCCTTCTTTGGTATTCGTCCAGAAGATTTGGTCGTTGTCTCTGCTGAGCAAGAAAGTCTTTTTTCTGGTGACGTATCCTTTGTCGAATCCCTTGGTGAAGCGACTTTACTGTATGTGAAAATCCCTGGCGCAGACGAGATGGTGATTGCCAAGCAAGCTGGTACATTGAACATTAAGCGTGGGGATAAAGTATATTTGTCCGCGCCTGCTGAAAAAATGCATTTGTTTGATGAAAACGAGCAGTCTTATTTACGTAAAGGCTAATAGGCTAGTCAGCCTGTTATTCTTTTAATTGGGCAGTACTTTTTGGGTATTGCTCCACGTTTTATCTTTTTTGGAGAGTCTGATGACAACCAATCTGAACTGGTGGAAAGGTGGGATTATTTATCAAATTTACCCACGTAGTTTTATGGACGCAAATGGCGACGGTATTGGTGATCTAGCTGGTATTACCAGCAAGCTGGATTATGTTGCTTCATTAGGCGTTGATGCTATTTGGCTGTCGCCTATCTTTACTTCTCCAATGAAAGATTTTGGTTACGATGTATCGGATTACTGTGACATCGATCCTATGTTTGGTTCGTTGGCAGACTTTAAAGTCTTGGTTGATCGCTCCCATGAGCTAGGTTTAAAGGTCATGATCGATCAGGTGATTAGCCATTCGGCTGATGTTCATCCTTGGTTCGAAGAAAGTCGTCAAGACAAAACCAATCCGAAAGCCGATTGGTATGTATGGTCTGATCCGAAACCGGATGGTTCTCCGCCGAATAACTGGTTGTCTATCTTTGGTGGCAGTGCATGGAAATGGGACAGCCGTCGTTTGCAGTATTATTTGCATAACTTCTTAGAGTCTCAGCCAGATTTTAACTTCCATAATCCAGACGTTCGTCAGGCGCATTTAGATAATATGCGTTTTTGGCTAGAGCTTGGTGTGGATGGTTTCCGATTAGATACGGTGAACTTCTATTTCCACAGTGAAGGCTTGGAAGACAATCCACCTGTGCCAGCTGGTGAGCCAAAAACCATGGGTGCGCCACACGATAATCCTTACACTTATCAACGACATGTTTATGATTTGAGTCGTCCTGAAAACTTGGACTTCTTAAAGGATTTACGTGCCATGATGGATGAATTCCCAGGCAGCACTATGGTGGGCGAGATTGGTGATGATTTCCCTTTGAAACGTATGGCGGAATACACATCTGGTGGCGATAAGTTGCACATGGCTTATACCTTCGATTTTTTGAATAAGCCACATTCGCCTGAATACATTCGCAAAACCTTGGCGGACATGAATAACATTGTGGGTGATGGTTGGCCTTGCTGGGCGTTATCGAACCATGATGTGGTGCGTTCTCGCACTCGTTGGGGTGCAGACGAAGATGGCAAAGCTTATCCTCTAATCGCGTTAGCGCTGATTTTGTCTCTACGTGGCAGTGTTTGTTTGTATCAAGGTGAAGAACTTGGTTTACCTGAGGCTGAGGTGCCGTTTGAGCGTATTCAAGACCCTTATGGGATTCCGCTATGGCCAGTTTTTAAAGGTCGTGACGGCTGCCGTACGCCGATGGTGTGGGATAAATCGACATTAGGTGGCTTTTCTACGGTTGAGCCGTGGTTGCCTGTTTCTAAAGAGCAGTTGCCATTGAGTGTGGCTGAACAAGAGGCCGATCCTGAGGCTTTGTTGCATAAGGTGCGTCAGCTGATTCATTGGCGTCAGCAACAGCCAGCTTTAATGAATGGCGAATTGTCTCAGCTTGATCTTGGTAATGAGCAATTAATCGCTTTGGTGCGTGAATACGAAGGTTCTCGCCTTCTGGTTGTTTTGAACATGACAGGCGAAGTACAGCAAGCAAGGCTAAATGCTGATGTTGCAGAAGTGATGCAGGGGCATGGTTTTGAATCGACTTTGGATGGTGAGGCATTGACCCTACCAGCTTATCAAGCTTTCTTTGCTAAGCTGCATTAGGTCATAGCCTAGTTCATTGAGCTTTTTAATAGAGCTTTGTCACCTCAAGCCGATTTGCGTTTTGCGTAAATCGGCTTGTTTGTCGAAGCTCTTTTGGTTTGCGAGTAGTTAGTATGACAAAAAACATAAAAAAACTGACTTTAAAAGACGTTGCTGAACGATTAGAAGTCTCCACGGCAACCATTTCAAATGCTTTTAATCGACCAGATCAATTGTCGGCGACTTTGCGCGAAAACATTTTGAGCGAATGCGAGAAAATGGGCTACTTTGGTCCAAACGCCGCCGCACGTAGTTTGCGTACGGGACGCACGGGTATCGTTGGAATTGTACTGTCGGATGATCTTAGTTACAGCTTAACTGATCCTGTTGCGAATCAGTTTCTAAAAGGCATGGCGGAAGTCTTTGAAGCTAACGAATACAATATGTTGCTACTGTCTTCGGATCAAGTGGAGCAAGATGCACAAAGCCGTATGCAATCTTCTATGGTGGATGGCTTTATTGTTTATGGTCACAAACCACAGCAATGTATTAATGCACCTTGGCTGATGCCAAATAAGAACATCATTACCGTCGATAGTTTCATTCCTGGTACGACGTCGGTCAACATTGAAAACCACAGTGGCGCCTATCGAATTGCTAGTCATGCTTTAAAGCATAAGCCTGAAGCCGTGGCTATTTTGGGTTTGAGTCTGCTAGCGACAGATCGCGTGTGCCGCATACGTGAAGACGAATTGTTTGATCGTGCCGCATCCATCTCTATTCAGCGCTTGTATGGTTATTTTCAAGCCTTGGAAGAGCATCAGTTGTCAGTTGCATCCGAGCATATTTGGAATATTCCTGAGAACAACCATAAATTGGCGTATCAGGCCGCCCGTGAAGCTTTGACTATGGCTAAGCGCCCGCAACTATTACTTTGTATGAGTGATTGTATTGCTATTGCAGCGGTGCAAGCCGCCTTGCATTTAGGTTTGCGTGTGCCAGAAGACCTGCAAGTGGTTGGCTTTGATGGTATTGCTGAAAGCGCTAACATTCACCCCTCTATTACGACAATTCACCAGCACACAGTGGAAAAAGGTCGTGTTGCCGCTGAGGTATTTTTAGGGCTGCGAGAGGCCAAAGACGTTGTGCTAGAAACCGAGTTAGTGATTCGCGAGAGCTGTCCATCTGTTGCTGATAGTGTGGAATCCGTACCGGCCGAATCGGTGCTTGCTTAATCGCAAACGCCGATAGGGCTGGCAACGAAGTGAAAGTGCTCAAACCCAATAGTTGGAAATATTGGCATTTGGGTCCATGTGGTAGGAAATTTGTGCTTGTAATAATTCCGCTGATGACAAAGCATCGGTGAGTGCATGATGGGCTTTGTAGCGAGGTAGTTTATAGCGTTGGCGACATGCGTCTAAGCGTAACGAAGGACGTCTGCCAAAGCGCTGCCACCAAGGTTTAAAAGTGGCTTGTCGTTCAATGTCCATGGTGTCTAGCACAGGAAAATACAGTGGGAATCCATAGATTTTCATCGACGCTTCCAGCAAAAACTGACGTTCGATAGCAACGCAATGCACGACGATGACTTGATGAGTGAGCGCCATTAAAATTTCATCTAAAATGGCATGAAGTCGTGGTGCCTCTTCCAATTCAGAGTGAGTGATTTCATGGATGGTGACGGATTCGGCGTTCAGTGATCGTTCGGGTTTTGCCATCCAGTATTTTGCACCTTGGCAACGTATTGTTTTGTTGTTGAGAGGGATTATCCCAAGACTAATGATTTCGTCTTGGCTCGGATCAAGTCCTGTTGTTTCTAAATCTAAGGCCAGCAAAGGCGTATCTTTTAATGCCGTTTGTGGCGCAATCATTCCCGCTTGATAATAGCGTTTCAGTGGGCCTTCTGGCGCTTCTTCTGCCCACTCTGCAAACATGGCTTGCCAGTCTTGAATGCCTTCTTTGGACTGATTCTTCATGAGTAACTTTCCCATTTAGCTGCGCTTCCCTGCGTAACGGAATTTAATAAATTCCTGTTGGCGCGAAACAATGTGAAAAGCATCACGAAGATTACGTTTTTCAAAGGAGGACAGGTTTTCAGGGTTGACGTGGTTATTCGGTTCTTCACCATTCTCGATTTGTTCTCTTTGGTGTTGAATACGAATCATACCAATCATTTCTAAAGCAAGCGTAAGGTCTTTGGCTCGTCCTCCTGGCAATAATCCAGCGGCCTCGATGTCTTCAATGCGCTCTAGGGTGTTGAGCTTATCGCTACCGCAAGCTAGGGCATGAACTCGAACGATATCGATAATTGGCGCAATGCCTCTCTCTTTTAGATTGAAAGTACGTGATTGTTCGCCTTCGCCATCCAACACAAACTGCCGGAAAAAGCCTAGAGGTGGTTTACGTTGGTTGGCATTTCTTGCCATAAAGGTTAAAAAGCCCGAATGCTCTTGAGCCTCTTTACGTATGTGCTGGTTTAGCTGTAGGGCAAGGGTTTTATCGCCATAGACACCACGTAGATCAAAAAAGATAGACAGTCGTAGTAGCGCCTCGGCCTTAGGTTTTTGTATCCATTCACTGAAGTTATCTTTCCAAACACTGAGCGGTTGGCGCCAACGAGGATTCGATGCCATGATGTCACCAGAGCATAAGTCATAACCACATTTATCAAGATTATTACAAACCCAATCTGTCAGGGCTTCAAAATACTCGCCGTGTAGTTTTTTATTGTATTTGTCACTCAAAATCAGCGCATTGTCTTGGTCTGTTTTAATGGTTTGTTCTTCTCTTGCTTGTGAACCTAGGGCGATAAAGCAATAAGGTACTGGCGGAGGGCCGTATTTCTCTTCGGCTAGTTGCAACAGTCGTTTCACAAAAGCAGTGCCTATGTGCGACATCGCGTTGCCAATCATTTGTGTATTGGCATCCGCGAGCACAAGTTGGGTGAAGGTGTGCGTCATCTTACGGCTGATACTTTGTAAGCCTTCTATACTGGTTTGCTTATAAATATCACTAATCAAATACACACTGCCGTGACTTTCTTTTTGGATGATGTCTCCTGTACTCACCACACCAATAGGACGACCATTCTTGACGATGGGAATATGGTGAACGTTGCGTTCCATCATCTTTAACACCGCTTCAGAGGCGTAGTCTCCGCTGTCCATGACAATCGGATTGCGAGTCATGATGTCTGAAATGGGCGTGTCGTAGGCAAGTCCTTCGGCAACGGCCCGAGTGCGTAAGTCTCTATCTGTGACGATACCAATTAACTCATCTTTATCCGTAATTAGCAGGCTAGAGACACGGTGTTCAGCCATAATTTGGGCAGCATTAAGAATGCTTGAGCTGATGTCTGCGCTAATTGGTGGCCGTCTTAGAAGGCTAACGACAGGGCAGGTCATTAAGGATACATCTGAGTTTTGCGATTCCATCGCAACGCGCAAACGTACTTCGCGAGCCAATTCGAAAAAATCAGAAAAAATATCGTTTTCTTCATAGAGCTTAAGAAACCATCGAGCAGGAATACAATACAATAAGCTGTCTTCGATGGTTCGCATGGACTGTGAAGATTTACCGCCACGTAGTAAGGAATAATAGCCGAATAATTCGCCTTCATTCATACGTCGAATTAACTTATCTTCTTTACTAAGAACCTCAATAGCACCACTACGAATAAAGAAAAGAGTATTGTTCGGCGCACTCGGTGCAATGACCCACTCCCCAGTACGAACATAACGAATTTCAATTTCTTTTGTCATATCATTGAGCTGCGGATCGTCAGCAATCTCATTGAATGGCGCGTGCTGACAAAGTGCTTCGAGTATTTCAGTTAATTCGACATCCATTATTTCATTCCTATTTATTAGAGGCGGTTTAACGAGCCAGTTTATGAAATGCCTATCTATTTACCTATTGAAGCAGTGGTGTCGCTATTGTCACGATTCCCATGATCAGGAAAAGTAAACAAGCAAGCAGACGCATGCGGTTGGCATTGATTCTTTCCATTATCCAATTGCCTGCAAACACTACAGGTACATTTGCCAACATCATTCCTATTGTTGAGCCTAGCAAGACCATCCAGACGCTGCCATAGTGAGCGCCTAATAAGACGGTTGCGATTTGAGTTTTGTCACCGATTTCGGCAAGAAAGAACAACACAAATGTTGCACCAAACGCACCATATTTCAGCATGTTATTGTCTTCACTGTCGTCTTTATCTGGGATCAATAACCATAAGCCAACGGCGATAAAGCTTAAACCAACGACCCAACTGATAGCACTTTCTGGAATCCATTGAGCAACTTCAACGCCAAGCCATGCGGACAGTGCGTGATTGAGTAATGTCGCAACAAGAATACCAAGAACAATAGAAGATTTAGACGCAAAACGCGTAGCAAGGAATAAGGCTAAAAGTTGGGTTTTATCTCCCATTTCAGCAAGGGCAACAGTAGAGATAGAAGTGAGTAGTGCTTCCATTTTTGATAGGTCCTAGGTGGGCAATAAACAAAAGACAACGAACCTGAGCCCACCTGAGCCAAGTCATTGCCTTAAGTCTCATCAACCCTGTCGATACTTTATCGGATCAGGACTTCTTTGCCACGAGCTTGAGGCTCGATTATGTTGACAAAGAATCTTTGCAGTACGCCAATGGGTATGTGCAAAGAAGATTACTCCCCTAAGAGGGTGCTGATAATAGAGTACTTACAAAAAGAAAACAACGCGAACACTCTATAATTGTCATTCGCGCTGTTTTTTGGGTTGTTATGGATCTCTATAAAATTGCTATAAATCTACGCTTATTTATAGAGGTGCATATCGCTATTCAAGCCTTTCCACAAGCTCACACACATGATTAACATGAGTACGGTAAATGGTAAGCCGATAGTGATTGCTGCAGCCTGAATTGCACCAAGTGCTTCAGAACCACCACCAATTAACAATGCAATCGCAATAATACCTTCTAGAACGGCCCAGAAAACTCGCTGAATCATTGGGGCATCTGTTTTACCGCCAGCGGTAATACCATCGATAACCAAAGAGCCAGAGTCAGAAGAGGTTACAAAGAACACCAATACTAGAATGATACCGATGAAGGAAATCACAGACGTCATTGGAAGGTTTGCAAACATTTGGAACATAGCTAGAGAAGAATCAGAGATTCCGTTTGCCAAAGCACCAATGCCATTAGCAGACTGGTCTAGAGCTGACCCACCAAAAATAGCCATCCATACTAGGGAAACGACGGTTGGTACTAATAGAACCGCAACAATGAATTCACGAACAGTACGACCGCGTGAAACGCGTGCGATAAACATACCAACAAATGGTGACCAGGAAATCCACCAAGCCCAATAGAACACAGTCCAGCCATGGTAGAAAGTTGTGTCGTCACGGCCAATCCAGTTACTTAGGGGAATAATGTATTCAACATAATTCAGGAAGTAAGAACCTATTGCAGCAAGGATAGCGCCTGTGTTTCCAACAATCACAATGAATATAGCTAATACTGCAGCAATGATCATGTTGACGTTAGACAGTAGTTTTACGCCACCTTCAAGACCACGAGCTACAGAGAAAATCGCAACAGCGGTTACACCGCAGATTACCAAAATTTGTGTGGTTAGCGTATTTGGAATATCAAATAAGAAGTGCAGACCACTTGTTGCTTGTAGTGCGCCAAAACCTAGTGATGTAGCTAAGCCGAAGATAGTCGCAATAACCGAAATAACGTCGATTACATGACCAATTACCCCCCACACCTTTTCACCAAATAATGGGTAAAAAGCAGAGCGGATAGTAAGAGGTAAACCTTTGTTGTACGCAAAAAAGGCCAAAGACAGGCCGACTACCGCGTAAATGGCCCAAGGATGAAGGCCCCAATGGAACATAGTTGCGCCCATTGCCAAGTCTCTTGCTTCTGGCGTGTTTTTAACCACATCAAATGGTGTTCCGTACCAACCTGTATAATAAGCAACTGGTTCAGCGACACTCCAGAACATCAAGCCAATACCCATGCCTGCTGCAAAAAGCATAGAGAACCATGTAATAGTAGAGTGATCTGATTTGGCTTCTGTGCCGCCAAGGCGAATTTTACCAAGAGGAAGAAGGATCAGAAGCAAACAAAAGAGGACAAAAATATTACCAGCAACCATGAAGAACCAATCAAAATTATTAATCGACCAATTCTTTGCGCCAGATAAAATTGCACTTGCATCGGCAGGGAATAAAATACTGCCAATGATAAATGCAAAAATAATAAGAGCGCTGGTACTAAACACTGGATTTAGTACGTCAAGACCAAGAAACTTGATGTTATCTTGGCCTACCTTATACGATGTGTTGTATTCTGCCCGACCATTGTCAGGTACTTTATTACTCATAAACATTCTCCCGAATTAGTGAAAACTTTCCCCAAGACCTTTGCTGGATCACTGAATTTATAACGGTCTGTTCAAATCTTTTTAAACGAAAATCAACATGAGCGTTTTTTACACAATTCCGCTACCTAACCGTAAAAGAATTCCTATTACTGGATTGTTCTTAATACGACGTATTTTGTCCTATTTTCACAATTACTACATAATCTAGTTTGATAAGTTTGCTTGTTAAGTAAGCACCTTATTGCGTCTCAATAATTTAACGAGAATACGAGATATAGAATGCTGTAAATTGTTGAGTTAGAACGAAACAATGGGCGATTTCTTTCGTTTAAAAAGATCGTTTTTGTTAAAAAGTCACTAGTTTTTTGTGTTGCTAACGTGAACAAAAAAGGCCATCAAAGATGGCCTTTTTTGTTCTTAACTTAATAAGAGTTACATCTAAATGCTTAGATGTCAAATTATAGTAAATAAAATGACGCGCTACGGGAGGAATAATTCAAGCAATTCATTGAGGAATAATTTGCCTTTTTCAGTGGTTTTGACGCGCTGATTTTTCCATTCATCGGCATCTAACAAGCCTTGTTTTAATGCTATTTCACAGGCTTTGACCAGAGAACTTGGCACGCTTTGATAAGTAAAACGCTCGTAGTCCTTTAAATCAAAGGTTTCGAACAAGCGTAAACGGTTCATCATGAATTCAAGCGGCAGGTCTTCTTGCTCGATGGCTTCTTTAATCACCAAGGCTTCAGGTAGGTTGTTTAGGTAATGGTTTGGATGCCGAGTCTTTCGTGTACGAAATATTTGACCATTAATTAATGTGATCTTGCCGTGAGCGCCAGCCCCAATTCCTATGTAATCGCCGAAGCGCCAATAATTAAGATTGTGTTCCGCGCGACGATTTTCTTTCGAGTTTGCTGAAACTTCGTACTGAGCGTAACCATGTTTGGTTAGCAGCTCTTGCCCTGCGTCTTGAATTCCCCACAAGGTATTGTCTTCAGGAAGTGTTGGAGGGCGGCGATAAAACTCAGTGTTTGGTTCGATAGTCAGTTGGTACCAAGACAAGTGTTCAGGGTTCAATTCGATAGCAAGAGATAAGTCTTCTAGCGCCATTTCTAGGCTCTGATCTGGTAAGCCATGCATCAAATCGAGGTTGATATTGTCAAAACCCGCGGCTCTAGACTTATCCACAGCGTGTATCGCTTCCTCACGGTTGTGGATTCTTCCTAGGGTTTTCAACAGGTTTGGCTGAAAACTTTGGATACCAATGGACAATCGATTAATGCCCGCTTGGCGAAAATGGCGAAATTTTTCTTGCTCAAAGGTCCCTGGGTTGGCTTCCATGGTGATTTCAGCATTTTCAGTCCAAGTTAGCTTGTCGCGTAGCGCATCCATTAAACGATAATAGAAATCTTCGCTCATCAAGCTTGGCGTACCACCGCCAATAAAGGCGGTTTGGATTTTTCGTCCAGCGACATAAGGTAGATCAGCATCTAGATCTGCCAAAAGTTGCGCCAAATAGGCCTCTTCTGGCAGTTTACCATTGGCTTCAAAACGGTCTGCTTGATGGGAATTGAAGTCGCAATAAGGACACTTACGCACACACCAAGGCAAATGGATGTACAAACTTAGTGGTGGTAACTGAGAACTCAAAATGACTTACCTTGTTGCTGAAAAGCAGCGAAAAGCTGTTTCAAGGCTTTGGCACGATGGCTAATTTGGTTCTTCACTTCTTTTGGTAGGCTAGCCGCACTGCAAGCGCATTCCGGTACATAAAATACGGGATCATAACCAAAGCCTTCTTGGCCTTCTGTAGAGGTCAAAATACGGCCTTCCCAGACGCCATGAAACACTTGTGGTGTTGGATCGTCTTTATGGCGCATATAAGCCAATACGCAATGGAAACGAGCTGTACGTTCTAGTTCAGGTACGCCGTCTAGTTTTTCCAATAGCAGCTTGTTATTTGCTGCGTTATTACCGTGGTCGCCTGCAAAACGCGCCGAATAAATGCCTGGTGCACCGTCGAGATAATCCACTTCAATGCCAGAATCATCGGCCAAAGCAGGCAAGCCAGTGTGAGCACAAGCATTGCGCGCTTTTAGAATAGCGTTTTCAATAAAGCTCAAGCCTGTTTCTTCGGCTTCTTCGACGTTAAACTCGCTTTGCGGTTTAACATCAATGCCCATGTCACCCAATAACGCATTGAATTCTTTGATTTTACCAGCATTGTTACTGGCTAGTACGATGGTCTTGTTCATCGGTTTTCCTTCATTTTCTAAAACAAAGGCGGCTGATTCGCCGCCTTGTTGATCGTTCTATTTAATTTGCTGTTGGTGAGTTAACGACTGATATGGAAGATAGCCGTTTCACTGAATAAGTTAGGCATGGAGCGAATCCACCAATGGTCTTTTAGTTGGCCGTCTACGGCAGCCCAACGTAAGATTTTAATGTCTTTTTCACGACATAAACGCTCAAAATCTTGAAAGGTGAAAAAGTGAATGTTTGGTGTGTCGTACCAATTATACGGCAAGAAATCCGATACTGGCATTCTGCCTTTTAACGCCAAATGCAAACGGCTTCGCCAATGTCCGAAGTTCGGGAAAGTGATAATGCATTCTTTGCCGATGCGCAGCATTTCATCGATCAACAAATCTGGGCGACGAAATTGTTGCAAAGCATGGGTCATCAAGACTAAGTCAAAACTTTGGTCATCGAAGTTTTGCAAACCTTCGTCGATGTTTTGCTCTAAAACTGGAATGCCTTTTTCGATACAGGTATTTAAATCGTCAGGGCCGATTTCCAAACCATAGCCTTTCACCTGTTTGTTTTGAATGAGATGGTGAAGCAACTCACCGGGACCACAGGCCAAATCGAGCACTCGAATATTGGGCTGAACCCATTCATCGATCATTTCTAAATCCGAGCGCATTATTTGACCTCCGTTGTAAGGCTATTGGCAACACGGGATAAAAAGGTGTTTAACACGGCCATGTAGCGCGGTATTGGGAACAAAAAGGCGTCATGACCTTCTGCCGCTTCGATCTTGGCGTAAGAAACCTGCTTGCCAGCTTTGACTAGCGCGTTGACGATTTCTTCACTGCGCTCTGGGGAGAAACGCCAGTCGGTGGTAAAGGAAACCAATAAAAACTCACATTGTGCGCGGCTTAGAACCGCGGATAAGTCGCCATTGGTTTGTGAGGCGGGATCAAAGTAGTCCAGCGCTTTGGTCATCAACATGTAGGTGTTGGCGTCAAAGCGTTTTGTGAATGCTTCGCCTTGATAACGCAGGTAGCTTTCCACTTCGAACTCAATGCCGTAATTGTATTGATAGCTGTCATGGCGCATCTGACGGCCAAACTTAGCACCCATGGCATCGTCTGAAAGATAGGTAATGTGACCTAGCATGCGCGCCAACCCAAGGCCATTAGTTGGCACCGAATCGTTGTCTATGTAGTTGCCATCAAAAAAGTCTGGATCACGACGAATAGACTGACGGGCGACTTCGTTGAAGGCGATATTCTGTGTCGATAGCTTCGGAGCTGACGCGACAATTACCGCTGATTTCAAGCGAGTGGGGAAGCGAATGCTCCATTCCAGTACTTGCATGCCGCCAAGGCTACCTCCGACGATAGCGGCAAAGGTTTGGATACCTAATAAATCGGCTAAACGTGCTTGGCTTTCAACCCAATCTTCTACTGTGACAATAGGAAAACTGGCTTCCCATCGTTGTCCAGTTTCTGGATTAATGCTGGTTGGCCCTGTTGAACCACAGCAACCACCTAAATTATTGAGTGCAATAACAAAAAACTTATCTGTATCGATGGCTTTGCCAGGTCCTATTGCCGTATCCCACCAACCTGGTTTGGTATCCGACATGGCATGATAGCCTGCAGCGTGATGATCTCCGCTCAGTGCGTGACAAATTAAGATAGCGTTGGAAGCGCTTTGATTCAGGGTTCCATAAGTCTCGTAAATCAGTTGGTACGATGACAAGGTTTGTCCGCAGGAAAGCGCCAACGGTGTGTCGAATTGCGCAATCTGTGGCGTAACAATACCAACAGAGTCGGCTGGAATGACGTCCGGCATAGGTTTGTTGTTATCCTAAAGTAAAGTCCTAAAGAAAGTGCTCGAATTCCCGTGAAGAAACGTGGGAAGGCTCATCGATGAAAGATGCTACACAGTCTAGCGTTTGTGTACAGTGTCATCAAGAGGCGGATGTCGCCATCAATCTGTGTATGGCATTAGAAGGCTGAAAGTAAAACGCTTCTGTCTCTGTTAATGACAGAAGCGTTTTACTTATTACTGATATCTATGGAGTAATAAGGCGTTAAACGAGAGTGAATACCTGAGTTTTAACAGCAAGTTGTTCAGAAATACGCTGAATTTGCTTGGTTTTATCCGCTAAAATATCGATAGAGCGTGTATCTTGATTTAACTGTTGAGCAATTTCTTCCATCTCGGTGCTCATTTGGATGGCGGTGCTAGCAACATCTTGAATGGCGCTTGCCATTGAGTCTGTGGATTTCGATCCTGTCATGGCGTTGTTTTCGATGTCACGCATGGCTTCTTCGGCCTTACTGCCATTTTCACCGATGATTCTTAAGTTATCTTGTCCGCTTTCCATCGTGCTTATCGCGGTTTGGGTCGACTGTTGAATGGTATTGACGATGTCCGTAATTTTTGATGTTGCGTCGACGGTTTTCTCTGCTAATGCTCGTACTTCGTCTGCGACCACAGAGAATCCTCGACCCGCTTCGCCGGCGCGAGCCGCTTCTATCGCGGCGTTTAGCGCAAGCAAGTTGGTTTGGCTTGCAAGGTCGTTGATCATTGCAATGACGCTGTCGATATTTTTGGATAAACGACCAAGTTCATCGAGTTGCTGGCTAGTCATGTTTACAATATTCACTGTGTCGGTGATGCTGCTTAACACCATCTTGATTGTGTCAGCACCAGACTTAGCTGATTGGTAGGTTTCATTGGAATGCGCTTGAAGCGTATTGGTGGTGCTAGACAATTCGGTTAAACGGCTCGAAATATCGTCAGTGGCGGACGCTAATGAATGTGTGCGCTGATTAACCAAGTGGTTGCTACTGGCAATGCTACTGATGGTGTTGTTCAAATCGGTGGACATAGTACTGACATTATCTGTAGTGGAGACAACGTCTTTTAATACATCACCCAAACCGCCTGTCATTTCATTGAGTGATTGGCTTAATTGATCGAATTCGTCGTTGCGTTTGGTATTAACAGACGCTTTCGATGACATGTCGCCTTTTTTGACCTTATTAAGGTCTGTAATGATATTTTGTAAGGTGCTGTTGACGCTGCGGCCAATAGCAAGCATAAGAAGGGCTGCGACGAGAATGATCGCGATACTGACGGCCAATAGGGTGGCATTGGCTTGAGCCGAGCTTTCTTCTGCGCTGGTTTCTGCTTGCTGAACCTTGTCTTCAATTAATTGATTGGCTTTTAGCTGGCTTTCTGTGAAGCGATTTTTTTGTGTGGTAAACGTGTTCTCAGTATCACTAAGTGACGCGTATTCCTTACCGTATTGGAAGATGGCATCACGATAAGCGTTGGCCTTAACGCCGTGAGTATCTTGAAAACCAAAGTTTTGAATTCGATTATCAAAGCGGTCGAAGCTTGTGGTGAATTCTTCTAGATTGCTTTCGGTTGGATCTGATAGATAGCCTGCTTCAGCCTTACGAACATTGGTAAACTCGCGTTTTAATAAGCTAAGCTTTTGAATGTCTTCGCTTATCTCTGAGCCCATTTTATCTATGCTGCCTCGTAAGCCTGAAGACGAGTCAAAGCCAATAATGTAGCGTTTTTCAATAAGAGCCATAAGTGCTTGGCTATAGTCATTGAGTTCTACTAGGTTTTCTTCGAGGGTTTGCTTTAAATTTTGGCTCTGAGCTTTTTCGATATTCGTAGCGATGATGTTGGCATTCTGTGCAATTTGCTCTTTTGCGCTAGCAACATAGTCTTGATAGTTTTCTACAGAAATAGATCGCAGACTATCTGCAATTTCTAGCATGTGAATGCTGAGTTGATCATTAGATGCCTGAATTTTTGAAAGGTTTCTCAGTTCATTATTAGCGCTTTGTTGAGAAGAAAGCCCTTCCATTGCAACAAAGGTGACGATAATTAATCCCATAATCGCGGTGATAAGAAGTATGAGTAGTTTTGTCTTAAAGGATAGGTTTGACAGCATAGGCACCTTCATCGCGTGGCGAAGTTTTTGTGAAGTGCTCATTCAGAGCACATATTTTACTAGGCTATGCAAGTATCGTGCTCAAATCACGATGGCTGATATAGCTTGTTTTGATGAAAGCAGTATAGGAGGGAAAAGGTAGTTTTGCGTATTTTTGGTGCGGTGCGTGTATCGGTGAATCAGAAAGCCCTATTTTTGGATAGGGCTTGGTGATTTTGTTATTTAGAAATTTCAAATAGCCGATAGACCAATTGACCAGCAACTTTTTCTTTCAATAAAGACCAATGACTTGGTAGTGCGGGTAGGTCGGCTTCTTTTTCCATTTCGATATAAACAAGCGCACGGTCCGCGAGCCAACCGGTTTCAAGTAAAGGAATAATTTGTGCCAACCAGCCTTTGCGGAATGGTGGATCTAAAAACACAATATCCATAGCATGTGGCGTTACCGTATCAAGAAAGACTGCCGCGTTTTGTGCGATCACATTAGCTTTATCTGTCGCGTCTAATGTCGCTAAGTTTGTTTGCATCTGTTGTGACACTACGCGAGAGTTATCGACAAAGGTCATGTGTTTTGCCCCACGTGATAGCGCTTCCAATCCTAGCGCACCAGAGCCACAAAACAGGTCGCCACATACCGCGCCTGGAAGGTAAGCATTGATCCAGTTGAATAAGGTTTCTCTTACTCTGTCTGGAGTAGGACGTAAGCCTTCAATATCTGGAATCGGCAATTGGCGTGAGCGCCATTCACCGGCGATGATACGAAGTCTTGATGCCTTTGCTTTGCTTTTATTCGAAACGTTACTTAGAACTTTCTTCTTCATTGGTAAACCTGAATCTCTTGATAGGACGATGGCTTTAATAGGTGCTGTAGAGCCGCTTGATAATCTTCTATGGTGAAGCTGTCGACGGCTTCTTTGTAGCCTTCGGCGAATTGTTTCACGGTGAGCGGGCCATCTTGATGAGTGACTTGTGTGGCAATATAGCTCCACCATGTTGGTGATAGTGTTTGCTGTTCGAGTTGTTGTTTGAAATTATCCAGCAATGTGTCAAAGGTTTTTTTGTCGTTTGCTGAGGGAACTTGTTCTACAAATACAAGGCTTTTAGCATTCATGAAGCGACTGTCATTATCGCTGGGGTCGTTCGCTGTTTCTGTGATGTTATCGGCGTATTGGATATTCCACCATGCCCAAGGACGTTGTGGCGAAAGCGTTAAGGCTAGTTGAACAAAATCAATATGTTGTTGCTGGTTGAGCGTAGAAACCAAGTCTGCGCCCCAAATTTGCAAACTGATCCATTCTTTGATTGAAGACACTTGCATTAATGCAATGGCGCTGCGGGTTTGCCAAAGCTCACCTTCATTTTGTTGAATCGTTGAACTGACTGACTCGTAATAAATGGCCTCGGCTGAAGTGTTTGATAGTCGATAATCTTGGCTGATGGTGTTAATCGCATCTTGGACTGTTTGTTTCGCTTCTGGCGACATATCACCCACAACAAAAATCGCAGCGGTGGATGCTTTTAAGCTCTGGTAGTAGTCTGCGATTTGGTCTAATGATACTACAGGTACTGTTGAGTCATTTTGTTCGTGAGTTTTATCAAAAAACAAAACATTCTCGAGTTCATGTTGAACCGGTGGGTTAGCTTGTTGTTGTGTTTGCCACACATCAAAAGTACGGCGTTTGAAATCTGGTTGCTTGAGCCAGTTGGCTGCCAAAGAAAGAGTCGGCACTAAATATCTAGGTTCATTACTCAGAGTTAAACCAATAGTTTGATTTTCATGATCATAATAGCTACTCGCGCTGGCTGCCAAGGGCGCTAATCTTTGGTTTATCGATGCTGTGCTAAGTGGTAGAGAATCACTCATTAACATGGCAAGGGTCGCTTGGGTCAATGCTAGGTTGTCGGTAGTCGAACGAAATGAAAAACGAACTTCGAGTTTGTTACTGCCTTGCCATTGTGCTTGCTTTAACCAGATAACCGGAATACCGGATTTAGTCGTCCAAGTTTCAATTTGTGGTGTGGGTAATTTACTGCTCGGAGCGGTTAGATTTAATAACCAAATAGCCAGAGTACAGAACAACATGACCGCAGCCAGAACGGGTCGGCTAAATAGAGGTTTGCTATCATCGGACATAATGAGCCTTGAGTGGTGCGTGTTAAGAGTATTTTGGTTAAAACTAAGCCTGTTTGCGAGCCAGAATGATGTTAAAATAATCGTTTTTAAGTGTCCATGTATGTGGCGCTGTGTCTAATCATAGCATTTCACTGATGTTTATCGCATCAGTCAAAATAAAGAGACTGATTTAATGGAAGTTGTTAATCAAATTATTGCTTTTTTTACACCGTATCTTGGTGAATATGCGCGTTATGTTCCTATTGCGATTGGAACACTTTTAGCCATTATTGCTTTTGTTGTTCGCCGTCGTTTTGTGAACAAAATGAATGCAGATATTGCCGCTGCCAAGAAAAAGGATATAGATACGCCAGATTCAGTTCAGGATGAATCTGATGAAGTGGAAACTTTGACTTCTGACGATCAAACCACGGATGCTAATAAGTCAGCCGTCATAACGACAACGAAAACGGTTGAAGAAGCACCAAGTGAGCCTGTGCAGCCTACGTTATCCTGGTCTCAGCGTTTTAAATCTGGTTTGTCTCGCACACGTAGTGGTCTAGGTAATGGTCTGTCTTCTGTTATCGGTGGTCATAAAAAAGTGGATGATAATCTGCTGGAAGAGCTAGAGACTCAGTTGCTGATGGCGGATGTTGGTATCGATGCTACACAAACCTTGATTAGTGCGCTAACCGACAAGCTAAATCGCAAAGAACTAAAAGATTCGGCTACATTGTTAAATCATTTAAAAGCCGACATGGAAGGTATTCTTAGCCAGTCTCAGCAAGTACTTGAGCCTGTCAGTAAAGACGGTCCTTTTGTGATTCTAATGGTAGGCGTAAATGGTGTTGGTAAGACGACAACCATTGGTAAGTTAGCCAAAAAATATCAGGCAGAAGGCAAAAGTGTTATGTTGGCGGCAGGTGATACTTTCCGGGCTGCGGCGGTTGAGCAGCTTCAAGTCTGGGGCGAACGCAATAATGTTCCTGTTGTAGCGCAGCATACTGGTGCAGATTCAGCGTCGGTTATCTATGATGCGATTGAGTCCGCCAAAGCTAAAGGCATCGATATCGTTATTGCAGATACCGCTGGTCGTCTACAAAACAAAGCGAATTTGATGAACGAACTGTCTAAAGTCGTTCGTGTGATGAAAAAACTAGATGAAAACGCGCCACATGAAGTTATGTTGGTTTTGGATGCTGGTACTGGTCAAAATGCTATCAGTCAGGCTAAGCTGTTTTCCGAAGCGGTTGGTGTGAGCGGTATCACACTAACTAAGCTGGATGGAACCGCAAAAGGCGGTATTATTTTCGCCATCGCCAAACAGTTCGGCATTCCTATACGTTATATTGGTGTAGGTGAGCAAGCGGATGACTTACGTCCATTTGTTGCTAAAGAGTTTGTCGACGCCTTATTTGATAGTGAATAGTTTGATAATAAATAGTTTGATAGCGAATAAGTGGTGATTAGACCTTTCTTCTTTCTAATTTAAGGATGCTGGATTAGCGTGGAAATCGAATTTCAACGAGTGGGTAAAAAGTACGAGAGTGGACAAGAAGCATTGTCGCAGGTGAGCTTTCATTTGCAGCAAGGTGAAATGGCTTTTCTTACTGGGCATTCTGGTGCGGGTAAAAGTACCTTGATGAAACTCATGATGATGATCGAGCGCCAAACCTCAGGCCAAATTTTGGTTGATGGTGTCGATTTACGGACTTTGAGTCGCCGAGCGATTCCTCATCATCGGCGTCGCGTGGGTGTGGTATTTCAAAATCATCAGTTGCTATTAGATCGAAGTGTTTTCCATAATGTTGCCTTGCCGTTACTGGTAAGCGGAGCAGATTCTCAGCAAATTGCCAAGCGAGTGCGTGCAGCATTAGATAAGGTCGGTTTATTGGATAAAGAAAAATACAATCCAATGGCATTATCGGGCGGCGAACAACAACGTGTTGGTATTGCGCGAGCTGTCGTGAACAAGCCTCAACTCTTGTTGGCTGATGAGCCAACGGGTAATTTGGATCCCAAATTGTCAGCAGAAATCATGAACCTATTTCAAGAATTCAATCGCGTTGGTGTGACAGTCTTAGTAGCCAGTCATGATTTAGCGCTGGTAGCTCGTATGCGTCATCGTGTTTTGACCTTAAATCAGGGTCGAATGGTCAATGACGGAGGGTTTGGTTGATGGTTCAGAAGCCAAATCAACGCGGTGCGACAAGAGAATCAATTAAAGCAACCAAGCATAATTGGCCGACGCGAACGTCTTTTAGTCCGAGTAAATATTTTCGTCAGCATCAAACGACGCTAACCGAAAGCTTTATGCGCCTTGTAAATTATCCGTTGGCGAGCGTTATGACCATAATGGTGATTGCTATTGCTTTGTCTTTACCGGGTGGCTTGTATGTTTTGCTGAAAAACGTGCAATCTGTGACGGATCAATGGGAGCAGCAATCTGTTATTACCTTGTATCTTTTTCCTAATCTAGAAGACACGCAAGCTCTTGCCCTTTCACACCGTCTTTCTGCGCAAGCGGATGTGGCGTCGGTGGAATACATTTCTAAGGAAGAAGGGCTTCGATATTTTGAACGTTCGAGTGGTTATGAGCAGATTATGTCTTCTCTACCAGAGAACCCATTGCCGATTGTTTTACGTGTTATTCCTAAACAAGCGGTCGATATCACAACATTATCAAGTTTGCAGGCCTTGCGAGACCAGCTAGCGGCGCAAAAAGAAGTGGATTATGCAGAACTTGATGCACAATGGTTACAGCGTCTTGCGAATATACTGAGTTTTGGGCAGCGATTTGTCTATGCTTTGTCGGTTTTGTTGGTTGTCGCTGTACTACTGATTGTCGGTAATACCATTCGCATGGCGGTCGAAAGTCGCCGTGATGAAGTGTTGGTGATGAAATTGGTTGGCGCAACCGATGCTTATATCCGCCGCCCATTTTTGTACATGGGGTTTTGGTTCGGTGTACTGGGTGGTTTTTTCGCCAGCCTTTGTATTCTCGTGCTTAGCTGGTGGGTAAGTGCTCCAGCAGAACGGTTGATTGATCTCTATCAAAGCGGTTTTCAACTGCAGACTTTTAATGCGGATGAAATTGTTTTATGTTTAACTATTAGTGCATTTGTTGGTGTGTTTGGCGCATGGATTGCCGTTAACCGACATATCACAACTATTGAACTGCAGTGACAATGAAAGGCTAATATCACTACTAAGATAATAGCCATGGTTTATTCACATTTATGTCACACACAAGCAGAATTTACTTGTTAGTATTTTGTCATACACAGTATGAACAATTAGAAAGGTGGAAATAGAGATGGGTAAAGCTCTTCAGCCTACGGATATGATGATTCCTGGTCAGAACCTCGAGTCTTATATACAAGCCGTCAGCAGAATTCCGATTTTAACCGCAGACGAAGAAAAAGCGTTGGCGGAACGTCTTTATTATCAAGAAGATCTTGAGGCAGCGCGTACTTTGGTTATGTCGCACTTGAGATTCGTTGTGCATATTGCGAAAAGTTACTCTGGATACGGTTTAGCTCAAGGCGACCTTATCCAAGAAGGCAACGTTGGCTTGATGAAAGCGGTTAAACGTTTTAACCCAGAAGTTGGTGTTCGCCTTGTGTCCTTTGCTGTGCATTGGATTAAAGCAGAGATTCATGAATTTATTCTGAAAAACTGGCGCATTGTTAAAGTGGCGACGACAAAAGCACAACGCAAAATGTTCTTTAATTTGCGCAGTGCGAAAAAGACTCTGTCTTGGTTCAGCAACTCAGAAGTTGAATCTGTTGCTAGTGATTTGGGTGTGACGCCAGAGGTGGTTCGTCAAATGGAAGGGCGCTTAAGTTCTTCTGATATGGCGTTTGATGCTTCAGCCGACGATGATGACGACAGTGCTTTCCAAGCGCCATCACAGTATTTAGAAGATCATCGTTCAGATCCTGCCACCTTGCTTGAAAATGGTAATTGGGAAGAAGATTCCAACCAGCGTCTAGAAGTGGCGATGGCTGATCTTGATGAGCGTAGCCGAAATATTCTAGTACAGCGTTGGTTGTCTGATGCTAAATCTACCTTACATGATTTGGCTGATGAATACGGTGTCTCTGCTGAGCGTATTCGCCAGCTTGAAAAGAATGCGATGAAGAAAATTCGTCTTGCTATGGGTGATGGTCAGTTTGACTGATTGTTATACCTAACAGGCAATAATTAAATAGCCCTCTAAGTGAAGTGACCCCATAAAGTTGGACACTTTATTAACCGGCT